>CAJMST010000017.1 GCA_905216145.1 uncultured bacterium
ATGTTTTTATGTCCTGCTCATATCGTCTCTGCCGGCAGTTGGGGACATTCCTTGTGCTAGCGTTGCATCGAGTGCTTGGGAAACCGCGACCCGGTTTTTGGCCGAATAGCGGGTCGCATTTTCCGGATGGGGTGGGTTACGGAAAGTGCGACCCGGAATATTGCTCTGAAACGGGATGCGGTTTCCCTGATGCGCCTCAAACGGAAAGCATATCCCATTCCGGAGCTCCAAAACGGGATGCGCTTTCCGCGCGGAAGAATTGTCGCAGCTGCGTTAAGCAGTGTCGCTCGTTACTCGCCCAGAATCAGCGCCGCTAGCTCGTCCTGGGTGTCCACCACGTAGTCGGCGCCGGCGGACTCCAGCTCTGCGCGGCCGCGGAAGCCCCAGCTGACGCCCGCACTCTTAAGGCCGGCGTTGTGACCGGTCAGGATATCGACATTGGAATCGCCCACATAGAGCGTGGTTGCCGGATCGGCGCCCAGCTCCTCCATCACATGCAGCGTGACGGGTGCTTCGGGCTTAGGCGGAAACGCGTCAACACGGCCCTGCACCAGCGCAAAGCGCTCGGAACCAAAATACTTCTCGATAAGCGGAGCCGCCGAGACGTGGTCCTTGTTGGTGAGCACGGCAAGCTGCACACCCGCGGCGCGCAAACGGTCGAGCATCTCGATTGTGCCGGCATAGGGGGCGGTGTGGTCCTCCTTGTGCTCGCCGTAGTAAGCCCTAAACTCGGCAAGCGTCTGCTCAAACATACGGCCGTCGCCCGCATACTCGGCAGGCATAAAGCGCTCAACCAGCTTGAGCATGCCGTTTCCCACCTTGTAGCGGTACTCGTCAACGGCAAACGTGGGCCAGCCGTGCATCTCGCAGGTATGGTTGCCGGCGGCCGCCAGGTCTTCGAGCGTGTTGAGGATGGTGCCGTCCAGATCAAAAATCACATGGGAAAAAGCTGCTGCCATGAAAGCTCCCGTCATTGGGTTTCAAAACGCACCTCATAATACTGGGCATGCGTGCCGGGCATGTTTGGAATCTGAATATCTTTAATAGCCCTGAGCCTTTGTCGTTAGCAAATTCTCGGCAGCTGCTCTCCTACGAGCATGTCGAGGATGCGGGTCGAGCCCCAGCCGGTGCGCACGCGCACGGCGGGATGGGCGCCCTCGGCAAGTGGCAGCACGCGGCCGATGATGGCGGCATTCTCGCCGTAGCGGGCGGCGCGCATGGCGCTCAGCGCGGCATCGGCTTGCTCGGCCGGCACGACGGCAACCATCTTGCCCTCGTTTGCCACCTGCAGCACATCGTAGCCGAGCATCTCGCAGGCGGCCTGCACGTCGGGACGCACGGGCACATCGTCCTCGTCGATCTCCATGGTAACGCCGCTGGCCTGCGCAAACTCGTTGAGCGTCGAGGCCAAGCCACCGCGCGTGGGGTCGCGAAAGCAGCGTGTGTCGGGTGCTGCAGCAAGCACATCGGCAATCAGGTGGTTGAGCGGCGCGGCGTCGCTTTCGATCGTGCTCGAAAACGCCAGGCCCTCGCGTTGGCTCATGATGGCGATACCGTGGTCGCCCAGTGTACCCGATACCAGAATGACATCGCCGGGCTGACAGTTGGCGCCGCTGAGCGCTACGCCCGCGGGTACCTCGCCCACGCCGGCGGTATTGATATAGACGCCGTCGGCCCCGCCGCGCTCGACCACCTTAGTGTCGCCCGTGATTATGGACACGCCCGCCTCGTGCGCCGTTTCGGCCATCGTCTGCACAATCTGGTGGAGCTTATCCATGGGATAGCCCTCTTCGAGGATAAAGCCGCACGATAGGTAGCGCACGTTGGCGCCCGAGGTCGCGACGTCGTTGACGGTTCCGCACACGGCGAGGCGGCCGATGTTGCCACCGGGGAAGAACTGCGGCGAGACTACAAAGCCGTCGGTCGACATGGCGATGCGCCCGCTCGCGGGTAGCGCGGCGACGCCGGCATCGTTGCCCTCGAGCAGCTCGGGCGACCCAAAGGCATCCAGAAAGACCTCATCGATGATGCGCTTCATCATCTGTCCGCCAGAGCCGTGGCCCAGCAGGACGGTGCTATCGGTAACGCTATGGGACATATCCAAAACTCCAATCGTGGGTGGTGCCGGTGTGCGGGTTCGTCCGGGCTAGTCGCGATAACGGTAGTGTGCCGCGCAGCTGCCTTCGGAGCTCACCATACACGGGCCGACGGGGTGCTCGGGCGTGCAGGTGCGGCCAAAGAGCGGGCAGTCGCTCGGCGTAATGGCCCCGCGCAGCACGTCGCCGCAGCGGCACCCACGCGGCTCGACCGTCGCCTCAACGGGCACGTCAAAGCGAGTGCGGGCATCAAAGCGCGAGAACTCGGGGCGGATGGAAAGGCCCGAGTTGGCAATCGGCCCCAGTCCGCGCCACGTGGTGTCGCATGGCTCAAACACCTGCTCGACCAGCTGGCGCGCCACGGGGTTGCCGTCTGCGTTGACGCCACGGCGGTAGGCGTTGTCGATCGCGGGCCTGTCCTCAACAACCATCTGGACCAGCATGCAGATGCCCTGCAGGATATCGACCGGTTCAAATCCCGTGACCACGCCCGGGGTATTGAACTCGTCGACCAAAAAGCTAAAGGGCGCCAAGCCCGTGATGGTGGCGACGTGTCCCGGCAGGATAAAGCCGTCGATGGTGGTCTCGGGATCGTTGGCAATCGCGCGCAACGCCGGCGGCGTGGTCTTGTGGGCGCAATAGACCGAGAAGTTCTGGAGTCCGCGTGCATCGGCCTCCAAAATGGCGGCGGCGATGGTGGGCGTTGTGGTCTCAAAGCCGACGCCCATAAAGATGACCGGGCGATCGGGGTTTTGCTCGGCAATGTCGAGCGCGTCGAGCGGGGAGTACACAATGCGAATATCGCGCCCCGCCGCCTTTTGCGCAGAAAGTGAGGTGGACGATCCGGGCACGCGCATCATGTCGCCAAAGGTGGTGATGATGGCGCCGTCTATGTTGGCGAGTGCGATTGCGTGGTCGATGTCGCGGTTGGCGGTGACGCAGACGGGGCAGCCCGGGCCGCTCAGCAGCTTGAGCCCGGCCGGCATAATGGAGCGAAAGCCATAGCGCCCGATGCTCACGGTATGCGTGCCGCAGACTTCCATAAGGTTGATGGCGCGGTCGCCGACAAGCTCATGAATGCGCTCGATGAGCTCGCGAGCCAGCTTGGGATTGCGGAATGCCGAGAAGTCGATACCGGAGCGAGCCGGCTGCTCGGGCGCCACTAGTAAGCCTCCGCCGGGTTGGTGGCAAGCTGGTCTTCTTCGACCAGCTCGGACATAGCATTAACAAGCTCGAGCGTTTCCTGCGCTTCCTGCTCGTCGACAATCTGGATGCCAAAGCCGGCGTGTACGAGAATATAGTCGCCAACCTGCGCCGTCGGTACGAGTCGCAGCGACACAGGGCGCTCGATGCCCATCATGTCGACGGTGGCCTTGAGGTCGTCGTCGCGTTTGACTACTTTACCGGGAACGGCAAGGCACATATTGTTCCCCTTTTATACGCTTTGCGCTGGACGGGCGCTTAATAATCCATCAGTTGATGGTAGCGCTCGCGGGGTTCGCGGGCAAACGCGTTACGCCTGTGAGACGGCTGGGCACAGCGGCGTGCGAGGGCGAGCTACTGCGATGCAATCTGCGCAAGACGAGCGCTTGCGACCGCCGCCTGACCGTAGGCGATGCAGCCGTCATTGACGGGTACGGTGTGGGGGACCAAGACAGCAAGGCTCGCGCTTTTGAGCTCGCGGGTGAGGAGCTGAAGCAGAAGTCGGTTCATGAACACGCCGCCCGAGAGCGCGACGGTGTCGATGCCCTCGCGTACGCAGATATCGCTGGCGATGTGTGCCGAGGAGCGTGCGATGGCGACATGGAAGTCGAGCGCGAGCTTGTCGGCGGGCGCTCCGGCTTCAATTCCCTCCAAAAGTGCCTCAAAGAGTGCTTTCTGGTCCAGAACATCGGGGCCGTCCAGCCACGATGGGTCAGATGCGGAGTAGCCGGCGTTGTCGTCGGGAAAATGGGCGATTTCGCTGTCGAGCGCGCGCCAGGCGGCGGCTTCGAGCTCGATGGCGGGTTCGCCCTCGTAGGTTGCCTTGTCGCAGATGCCCAGAATTGCTGCCGCGGCATCAAAGAGACGCCCCATGCTGCTGGTACGCGGGCTGTTGATGCCGCGCTCGATCATGGTGGCTGTCACGCTGCGCGTTTGCTCGTCGAGGCTGTCCAAAAGCCGAGCGGCACCTGGGTGCTCGAGCAGACCGAGCTCACTGAGCAGGGCAAAGGCGTTGCGGCGGGCGTCGCGCACGGAGGCCGCCCCGCCGGGGAGCGCCCAGGTGCGCAAATGCGCGGCGCGTTCAAAGCCGCCAAGGCTGGCAACAAGAAACTCGCCGCCCCAAATGGTCCCATCGGTGCCGGCGCCGGTGCCGTCAAAGGCGATGCCAAGGACGCGCGCGTCGGTTGTAAGCTGGCCCGCGGCGATGGCCTCGGCCATTACGCTCGCGATATGCGCATGATGGTGCTGCACCTCGACGAGCGGCAGATTGCATTTTCGCGCCTGCTCGCGCGCCCACTGGCCCGATAGATAGCTGGGGTGTACATCGCAGGCCAAGGCGGCGGGCGCCAAATCAAAGAGATCTTCCAAGCGCGTGCGCGCGGCGTTCCAGGCATCGAAGGTCCCGCCGTTTTCAACATCGCCGATATGCTGCGACACAAAACAGGGCGCCTCGCCGTTCGTCCCTTCACGTGTGAGCGCAATCGTGGCCTTTTGTTGTGGCCCGCAGGCGAGCACGCAGGACGGAGCGCCGTCGAGCGCCGGCAACGGCAGCGGCTGGGGTGCATATCCCCGAGCGCGGCGCACGGGCATAACGGCGCCGTCGACCACGCGCACCACGGAATCGTCATAGCGCGAGAGAATCGCGCGGTCGTTACCGAGCAACGCGTCGGCGATGCCGGCGGCAACGAGGTGTTCCCAGGCAAGGTCGTCGTCGGTCTCGATGGGTTCTTCGCTCAGGTTTCCGCTGGTCATGACGAGCGCGTGCATACCGCAGACTTCTGCCGCGGCAAGCAACAGATGTTGAAGCGGCGTATAGGGGAGCATGACGCCGAGCTTGGGCAGGTCGTGCGCGACAGATGGCGCGAGGGCGAGGATGTCGGGGGAACCGTCGTTGTCCTCGCTAACAGTGCGCCGGCGCAGCAGCACGATGGGGCGGATACTGCCAGCGAGCAGATCGCGTTCAGCATCATCGATATGACACAGGCGCTCGGTATCAGCAAGACTACGTACCATGACGGCAAGTGGTTTGTTGCTGCGGCGTTTGCGACGGCGCAACTCGGCCACCGCCTGCTCGTTGGCAGCGTCACAGGCTAGATGGAATCCGCCCAGGCCCTTGATGGCGACGATGCCACCGCTGGCCAGCAGCTCAACGCAGCGCTCGATGATAGCGTCGCTGGCCTCGCGTGTGGTGCCGACGGCCGGTGTCGCGGACGAATTCCCGCACGCATTGCCGTTTACAGCCTCGCGCCACGTAATATGCGGCCCGCAATCAAAGCAGGCATCGGGCTGCGCGTGAAAACGCCGGTCGAGTGGGTCGACATACTCCGCAGCGCACTTGGGACACATGGGAAAACAATCCATCGACGTGGCCGCTCGGTCATAAGGCAGCGATCGGATGATGGTAAAGCGTGGGCCGCAGTTAGTGCAGTTGATAAAGGGGTAGTGATAGCGTCGGTCGGCGGGATCGAACAACTCGCGCAGGCAATCGTCACAGGTGGCGATATCGGGCGAGACGAGCGTCGTGTGCGCGGTCTGGTCCTGCGACGCCACAATGTGAAAGCCCTGCTCATCGGCAGCGCTCCAGCCGCCAGGCTCCAAATCCGCAATATCGACTCGCTCAACGCGAGCTGCCGCAGGCGCATGCTCAGAAAGCGCGGCAACAAAAGCATCGAGCGCATCGGCCAAAGCGTGCGCCTCGATATGCACGCCGTCGCCCGCATTGAGCACCCATCCACAAATGCCATGTGCCATGGCCTCGCGATACACAAACGGTCGCATGCCAACGCCCTGCACAATGCCCGTCACATGAATATGCGCATGCCGCATGCGACACCCCTCATCAAAACCGACCAAAAAGGGACAGGTTTATTTTGGTAGGTAAAACTTCTAAACCTGCCAAAACAAACCTGTCCCTATTTGGCAGGTGCGCTGCGGGAAATCCCGCTACAGCCCCAGGCTCTGCTTGGTGGCGGCGCACGTGAGCTCGCCGTGCTTAACGCCGCGCAGGCCCAGCAGACGGTCAGCCAGCTCGTAGACACGTTCGCCGCGACCCTTGAGCGCCAGAATCTCCAAGCAGTTGTGGTGATCCAGATGCACATGCATGGTCGATACGATCTCGTCGGTGTAGTCGTGCTGCACTTCGTCCAGACGGCGCGTCAGGTCGCCGGTATGGTGGTCGTAGATCATGGTGAGCGACCCGATAACATGCTCATCGGGCGTGCGCATCTGCTCCTTGGCGATCGAGGCGCGAATCAGGTCGCGCACGGCCTCGGAGCGGTTGGCCACGTCGCCGCGGCGCGCGATCTGTTCGTCAAAACGGCGCAGCAGGTCGTCCGGTGCGGTAACCGAAAAGCGGACCAGCTCGGAGCCGGAGCCACTACAGTGGCAGCCTGCGTCACCATCCGCCCCGTGCGGATGCTCGTGCTCGTACCCGCAGCCGTGCTCATGTTCGGCCACGTTACACCAGCTTCACGGAGCCGACGGAGTTGTGGTCGGCCTCGATGGCTTCCTCGTAGCCCTCGAGCGCGTCATGCGCCTCGTGCAGCGCGGCCATGGCGGCCTCGAGCTTGGCGCCGATGCGCTCCATGTCAAAATTCTCGGTCGCATGCAGCAGCTGATGGCTCCACTCATGAGCGAGCTCGATGGTGTCGTCGACCTGTTTGACGCTCATGGCAAGCTGGCTCATGTTCATTCCAACATCATGCATGGAAAATCTCCTTTTGTATGGGGCAGTTCAGTGGTTCAGATTTTACTACGCCCGCTCTGCGCGCAGCTGCATAAGAAAACGGGTACGAGTCTGTGCGACCCGCACCCGTTCACTGGGGGCTGTTTGTGACTACCATACTATCCGTGGTTGCACTCGGTGCATCCAGAAGTCCGGCGAGCGGTGCAAAAGCGCTCATGGACGGCGGGTAAGTAACAAGCGTATTACAGATGCTTCTCCAGCAGCGCCTGCAGCCTCGTCTTGGGCAGAGCGCCAACCGAGCGGTCAATCTCCTCGCCGTTCTTAAACACAATCAGCGTGGGGATGCTCATGACGCCATACTTCATGGCCAGGTCCTGGTTGTCGTCGACGTTGCATTTGGCAACGGCAAGCTTGCCCGCCAGCTCATCGGCAACCTCGTCAACGATGGGCGAGAGGGAGCGGCAGGGACCGCACCACGGTGCCCAAAAATCGACCAGCACGGGCAGGCTGTCGTTAACGACGGAATCGAAGTTCTCGGGGGTAATCTGCTTAATGTCAGCCATGGTGACCTCCATAATGCGACGCGGCTCGGCCGCGTAAAACTCAGTACGACCGTGCTTATACCCAGCCGCCCGCAAAGCAACCACTCGCGGGCGGCTCTTTTATATAATGGTGGGCACGCAAACGATTGGAGAGCGCATGCCCACGTCACAAAGCCAGAAAAAAGAAGCCATCGCCCAGGCGACCGAGCAGGAGCTCGCATCGCTCGCGGGCCGTGGCGTGCGTATCGCGGGCAACGCGTGCTCGCCGATCGTGCTGGTCAAAGGCGATTTGGACGAGGCCGAGCGTTCGGGTGGCGAGCTTGCCGCCGGCCCGGATGGCGCGGCGTTGCGCAAGGCGCTTGGGGCCATCGGCTACGCGCCCGAGGATTTTTGCGTGCTGGCAAGCGTCGCCGGCGTGGGTGACGGAGCGGTCGCGGTGGGCGAGACTCTGCCGTGCGAGCTGTTCCGCGAGGCGCTTGAGGCTTTGGACCCCGAGGCAGTGCTACTGCTCGACAACAACGCGGCTGACGCCATGCGCGAGACCTACGCCGATATGCTCGTGGCGATCGATGACTTCGACACCGCCATGCTCAAGCCCGGCCTGGTCGCCCATGTGCAGGGCCGCCGCGTGCTCGCGCTCGACGGCTTTGAGGCGGCACTCACCGACAGGGCCGCTAAGCAGCGCATGTGGGCATACATCAAGCAGCTGACCCCGGCGGCTGCACCGCTGTAGCGGACCGGAGCCGGTAAGGCGGCCCTGACGGGTCGAGCGCGGCACCGGCTTATCGCGCCCTACATCACGGCGCGAAGCTCAAACCGGTTGCCGTTGATGCGGAACTGGCAGTTGCCGTTCATGCGTTCGACGGCAAGCTTAATGCTCTTGGTTCCAAAGCCGTGTCCGGTGTGCCCGGCTACGGGCATGCCGTCGACCATGCGCGGCGCGCGGCCAAACGTGTTGGAAACTAACAGCAGCAGCTGGCCGTCCTCTAATCGCAGGTCAAAGTCGACGAATCGCTTTCCTTGGGGTGCGGCGCTTGCGGCGGTGATAGCGTTTTCCAAGGCATTTGAGAGCACGCTAAACAGGTCGGCGTCACCTACGTGGATGGTTTCGGGTACGGCGGCGCGCAGGTTGGCGGTAATGCCGTTTCTATTGATATCCGAGTTAAATGACGAAAGCGCGATGTTTACGGTCTCGTTGGCGCAGAAGCGGCGTACGGCGGTGCGATCGCCGGCTTCGCAGAGTTCATCGATGCGTTTGAGCGCCTCGTCGGTGTGGCCCTCCTCAATTAAAGCGGCCAGGCCGCGTAGGAAGTGGCGCATATCGTGGCGAAGAATCGACAGCTCGCGCCCAGATTGACGCCAAGCCTCGAGCTCTTTGATGGCGGCGCTGTCGCGGGTTTCGAGCATCCAGCGCTCTCGCTCGGCGGTTTCCTTTTCTTCGTATTCGCGCAGGTAAACGGCAAGAAACATAAGATAGAAGGCACAGAGCGCAAATGCCAAAAACTCAACCGTTACCACCGAGCCCGAGTGGAACAGCGTGGTGTAGACGTTGGTGGCATAGTCAAAGACGTAATAGACAAGCGGCAGGATTAAAAGGATGCCCAGCTCGGTGGTGCTTTTAATCGCCAAGCGCGGACCGATGTCGCCGGCCCAATGCAACAGGACGGCAAAGACGGCGAGTGTGGTCGCGATGCGCGCCAGATAGTACGCGATCTGAGAATCGGTTGCGGCAAATGCGGCGATGCCCATCCAATTGCTGAACTGGCAGCTCAGATAGGCACTCGTAATGCCGAGCACGGCAAGCAGCGGGCTCAGGCGGTAGCGCGCGCACAAATAGATGACGAGCGGCAGATGCACGACGAGCGGATATACCTGGCGGGCAAAAAGCTCGCCGCCGACGGCATTGGCGAGGCCAAATGCGCATCCGGTTACGGCACCGACCAACACCAGTTCAAGCGCATGACGCCGGTTGATCTCGACACCGCACAGCGCCGCCGAGGCAAAGACGCCAAAGAGCAGCGTCGTGGCGTGGTGGATTGCCCAAAGGACCATTTCGACCGATGAGACCATCAGTGTCTCCCACCCTCAAAGCGCGCCGCAAAGTAGGCGTCTTGGAATCCCTGCTTGCAGCTGCGCGAAAGCGGGATGCACGCGCCCGAGCGCATGACGATGTCCGTGCGGTCAAAGTGATCGATATTGCGCAGGTTGACCTGGTAGCTGCGGTGGCATTTAAAGAAGTTAGCATTTTGCACCAAACGGTCCTCGACGCTGCGGAATGACTCGAGTGCCTCGATATCGCGTCCGTCGCGCAGGTGGAAGACCACGTGCTTGTTGCGCGCCTCGGCATATTCGATGTCGGACAGGCGCAGGGCGTGGTAGCCAAAGGAAGTTTTGATCACGAGCTCGTCGGTTGCCGCCGGGCGCATGCTCGAAAGCTCGTCGAGCAACTGCGCCAGGCGTTCGTAAGTCATGGGCTTGAGCAGATAGTCGAAGGCACGGACCTCGTAGGATTCCAGTGCGAACTCGGGCGACGAGGTGAGGAACACCAGGCGCACGGCGGTGTCGGCCTGGCGCAGTTCGCGTGCGGTGTCCATGCCGTTGACGAGCGGCATGATCATGTCGAGCAGAATGATGTCGGCGCGCGATGCGGCATGGCGGGCCAGCAGGTCCTCGCCGCGCGTGACGAGCGCAACATCGACCGTCGTGCCCGTCTCGGTCGACCAACGGTCGATCATCCGGTGCAGTCTATCTAGAAAAGCGACATCATCGTCGCAGGCAATAATCTTGAGCATTCGGCCCCCTTAAGTAGTTCGATTTTGCCACATCGGGCACGCGCCGCTTGCGGGGGTGCGGACCGTTTGCGCCTCACGGCGTGCAGCTCGCGCCAAGCGGTGTTGCGGTGGCGAAAGATGCCTCCTGCGCTATCGAAAGCCCGGCTATCCTCAGCTTGCCAGTTCGAAAATGGACCTGCCACATGATTGAATCTTTATTTCAACTTTACACCTAGGTTTACAGCTGTCTTGTCAGCTGTAAACCTAGGTGTCATACTAAAGCCCCAAGATTCGCCAAAAGAGAGGGGCCTTGATGGCACAGAGCGCGAACATGGATGCGTCGGAGCTTGCACGCGATATCGCGGCCGGCCTGGCATCGGCAACGACGGCAACGGAGCGTGCGGCACTGGTGCCCGCAGAGCTCGTCGAGGCCATTCAGCAACTAAAAACCCAACGTGACGCGGTGATCCTGGCGCACTATTACGTGGCGCCCGAGGTGCAGGCTGTGGCCGATTACGTCGGCGACAGCTTCTACCTGGCAAAGCTTGCCAAGAGTCTGCCGCAGCAGACTATCGTGCTGTGCGGCGTGGAGTTTATGGGCGAGAGCGCCAAGCTGCTCAACCCCACCAAGACCGTGCTGCTGCCCGAGCCGGGCGCGGACTGCCCCATGGCGCACATGGTCAAGCGCGAGACGGTCGACGCCGCCCGCGCCGAGTACGGTGACGACCTTGCCGTGGTCTGCTACGTCAACTCGACGGTCGAGATCAAGAGCTGGAGTGACGTGTGCGTCACCAGCTCCAACGCCGTCAAGATTGTGTCCGAGCTGCCGCAGCAGCATATCCTGTTCATTCCCGACCAAAACCTGGGCCGCTTCGTAGCCGAGCAGGTGCCGCAAAAGCACGTCATCCTCAACAACGGCTACTGCCCGCGCCATCACATCATCACCGTCGAGCAGATCGTCGACGCGACGGAGGCCCACCCCGACGCGCTCGTGCTGGCGCACCCCGAGTGCAAGGCCGACGTTCTGGCCGAGGCCGACTACATCGGCTCCACCGCCGGCATCATCAAGTATGCCGAGGAGTCGGACGCGAGCGAGTTCATCATCGTGACGGTCCGCGGCGTGCTCTACGAGCTCGAGCGCCGCTGCCAGGGCACCGGCAAGAAGTTCTATTTCCCCGCGGTGCAGCCCACCTGCGTCAACATGGACCTCATCACGCTCGAAAAGCTCGTGCGCTGCCTGGAGACGGGCGAGGGCGAGGTGCAGATCGGCGTCTCGGACGAGGCAGCAGACCAGGCCAAGCTCACGCTCGACCGTATGCTCGAGTACGCAGCACGCTAGAACAATGTTGCATGAGGGACGGTCCCTTATGCCACATTACAAGGGAGAGGATTCCTGTGGAAACCAAACAATACCCCGACATGGAGTGCGACGTCGTTATTGCCGGCTGCGGCGTGGCGGGCCTGTACGCAGCTCTCAACCTGCCGACGAGCACGCGCGTGATCATGCTCTCCAAGGGCGCTGTCGACGAGTGCGATTCGATGCTCGCGCAGGGCGGCATCTGCGTGCTGCCCGAAGGCTCGGACTACGATGCCTTCTTTGAGGACACCATGCACGCCGGCCATTACGAGAACCGCCGCGAGAGCGTCGACATCATGATCCGCTCGAGCCGCTCGGTCATCAACGACCTGCTAGCGATGGGCGTGGATTTTGAGCGCAAGGCCGACGGCAGCCTCGACTTTACCCGCGAGGGTGCACACAGCCGTCCGCGCATTGCCTTCCATGCCGATATCACCGGCAAGGAGATCACGACTAAGCTGCTTCAGGCTGTCCGCAAGCTGGACAACGTGCAGATTTTGGAGCACGTGGCCATGACCGACATCCTGACGGGCGAGCGTGACGGCGACACGGTGTGTGCCGGTGTCGTCGCCGTTTCCGTGGACGAGGACAACTCGGTTCGTCCCGCCGACGAGCTGGTAAATGCCGCTGAGGGCGCGCATGCCGGCGAGCCGTTTAAGATCCATGCCCGCCACACGCTGTGGGCGACGGGTGGCATTGGCGGCGTGTACGACCACTCGACCAACTACCCGCAGCTCACGGGCGACGCCTGCTACATCGCTCAGGAGCATGGCATTAAGATGGAGCACCTGGACTACGTGCAGATCCATCCCACGGGTCTGTTCTCGCCGCAGCCGGGTCGCACGTTCCTGATCAGCGAGAGCTGCCGCGGCGAGGGCGCGATTTTGCTCAACGCCGCCGGCGAGCGTTTTACCGACGAGTTGCAGCCGCGCGACGTTGTCGCCGCCGCCATCCGCGAGCAGATGAAGCAGGACGGCACCGAGCACGAGTGGCTGAGCTTTGCCCCCGTCGAGCGCGACGTGGTGACCGGGCACTTTGCCAACATTCGCGCGCGCTGCCTGGAGGACGGCCGCGACATCTTGGACGAGCCCATTCCCGTTACGCCGACGCAGCACTACTTTATGGGCGGCGTGTGGGTCGACAAGGACGGCCGCACCTCGATGCCCGAGCTCTACGCCGCGGGCGAGACGGCCTGCAACGGCGTTCACGGCAAGAACCGCCTGGCTTCCAACAGCCTGCTCGAGGCGCTGGTCTGGGGTCGTCGCGCCGCGTGGTATATGCGTACCGGCAAGTCGCTGGCCGTGGAGCAGGCGGGCGAGCCCGCGCTCGATGGCCGTCATCGCGCCCTGAGCGCCGACACCCTGTCAATCGATGATTTGGCCCGTGCCGCCGGCACGCAGGCCGTGGAGGAATAGACCATGAATCCCATTACCATGAAGCTCGTCGCCGATGATCTGATTTTGCAGGCCCTGCGCGAGGACATTACCTTTGAGGACGTGAGCACGGCGAGCGTGTGCCCCACGGCGCGCCCCGCCACGGTGGAGCTTATCGCCAAAGCCGATGGCATCATCGCCGGCCTAGACGTGTTCTCCCGCACCTTTGAGCTACTGGATCCGCAGAGCTCCGTGTTGTTCGATGTCTCGGATGGCGACGAGGTACACGCCGGCGACCATGTGGGTCAGGTGCGCGGCGACGCGCGCGTGTTGCTTTCGGGCGAGCGCGTGGCGCTCAACTACCTGCAGCGCATGAGCGGCATCGCTACTTACACGCATCGGATGGCGGCTGCGCTCGAGGGCACCAAGACCGTGCTTGTCGACACGCGCAAGACCACACCGGGCATGCGTGTGTTTGAAAAGGCGGCAGTCGAGATCGGCGGTGGCAGCAACCACCGCTATAACCTGTCGACGGCTGTCATGCTCAAGGACAACCACATCGACGCCGCCGGTGGCGTGACGCGTGCGATCGAGATGGCGCGCGCCCATGCATCGTTTACCACGACGGTCGAGATCGAGTGTGAGAACCTGGACATGGTGCGCGAGGCTGTGGAGGCCGGCGCCGATATCATCATGTTCGACAACATGACCCACGACGACATGGCTGCCGCGATTGAGCTTATCGCCGGCCGCGCCAAGACCGAGTGCTCGGGCAATGTGGATGCCAGCAATATCCGCGCGCTCGCCGACCTGGGCGTTGACTTTATTAGCTCGGGCGCCCTGACGCACTCCGCGCCGATCCTCGACCTCTCGCTTAAGCACCTGCGTCTGCTGGACGGTAAATAATGAACGCCCGCGAGCGTCGCCGTGCCATCATGGACGTGCTCGAGGTGGCCAAGGAGCCCGTTTCGGGCAGCGCACTTGCCCGCGAGGTTGGCGTGAGCCGTCAGATCGTGGTTCAGGATATTGCCCTGCTGCGTGCCGATGGGCACGATGTCGTGGCGACCAACCGTGGTTATGTGCTGCAGGAGGCCCCCAGCAGCCCCGCCGTGCCCACGCGTCTTGTTAAGGTGCGCCACAGCGTGGAGCAGGCGGGCGACGAACTTACGAGTATCGTCGACGCGGGTGGCGCCGTGCTTAACGTGATCGTCAACCATCGTGTGTACGGCAAGATCACGGCCGACCTGGACATCCGCAATCGTCGCGATGTTGAGCGCTACCTGCACGATATCGAGAGCGGCAAGAGTTTCCCGCTACTAACGGTGACGAGCGGCTATCACTTCCATCGCATCGCGGCGGAGGACGAGCAAACCCTCGACGAGATCGAGGCGATGCTCAAGGAGAAAGGCTACTTGGCGGACCTAATGCCCTACGAAGACGATCTGTCCTAGTAACGACGAATGCAAAAGGAGGCCTCCGCGGCGATGCGGAGGCCTCCTTTTTTGTGCACGGTGTACTTTTGAGTGTGCAAGTGGGGGAGTTGTTACTCCTCGACGATCTCGGTGATCGCGCCAGCGGGGCAAGCGTCCTGGCAAGCGCCACAGGCGACGCAGGAGTCCTCGTCAGCGACGGTAGCGACGTCCTGGAGCTCCAGAACGCCAGCGGGGCAGGAGTCGACGCAAACGCCACAAGCGATGCACTCGTCGGCATCAATTACGGGATGAGCCATGGTAGTTTCCTCTCTGTTGACCGACGCTACAGGCGATGCGCGCCGGTTTGATTCGGGCAAAAACATACCACGGGAGCGACCGTTTGCAATACCCTCTGACCGGCATCTTCATACCGTTCGCCGAGTATGCCAAGGTTTACTAAAAAATGCGCAGGTGGGGCCGTTGAGCTGCGCAAATGTTAGCTAAAGGTGACTTGAAATATAGGGCGATTGAGCGTGCTTGCGGAAACCGCATCCCATTATTTTGTCGAAAAACGGGTTGCAGTTTCCGGTTAGGCCCGCTAGCGGAAAATGCGAGCCGGTATCAGCTCTCAAAACGGGATACGGTTTCCGGTTGAGCCTTCAGACGGAAACTGCGACCCGGAATCCACGCTCAAACCGGGATGAGCTTTCCGCAAGACGGCCCCCAGGCACCCCCGGACGCAAACCTCAGCCATCTCTACATAGATCTCAATAGATTTGCCGAGAACTCATTCAGCGCATCTACCTGCGCATTTAAGAACCTAAACTCTCAGCAATAAGAAATCTTATATGAATTGACTTAGATTTTGTATATTCCGGCCCATAAGGGGATACACTACATCCTGAAAGACAAGCCGAAACACCGCTCGGCAGACCGCCGAGTCGGTGCAAACGCACAAGAGAGAGGGAATTTCTAATGGGCAAGATTCTTGGTATCGACCTTGGTACTACTAACTCCGCTATGGCCGTTCTCGAGGGCGGTTCTCCGACCATTATCGTGAACGCCGAGGGCGACCGCACCACCCCGTCCGTTGTGGGCTTCCGTGCCGACGGCGACCGCGTCGTTGGTAAGGCCGCTAAGAACCAGGCTGTCACCAACCCCAAGAACACCGTGTTCTCCATCAAGCGCTTCATGGGCCGCAAGTACTCCGAGTGCACCTCCGAGATCAAGACCGTGCCGTATGAGGTCAAGGAGGGCCAGGGTGGCCGTGCCGTCGTCGACATCGAGGGCAAGGATTACACCGCCGAGCAGGTGAGCGCCATGACGCTCGCGAAGATGAAGGCCGACGCCGAGAAGTATCTGGGCGAGACCGTCACCGACGCCGTCATCACCGTCCCGGCCTACTTCAACGACGCCCAGCGTCAGGCCACCAAGGACGCCGGCAAGATCGCTGGCCTCAACGTCAAGCGTATCGTCAACGAGCCGACCGCTGCTGCTCTTGCCTATGGCCTGGACAAGCAGGGCACCGACCAGCGCATCCTGGTCTTCGACCTGGGCGGCGGCACCTTCGACGTCTCCATCCTCGACCTCGCCGACGGCGTGTTTGAGGTTCTGTCCACCTCGGGCGACAACCACCTGGGCGGCGACGACTGGGATCAGCGCGTCATCGATTGGATGGCCGATAAGTTCCAGCAGGAGAACGGTGTCGACCTGCGTCAGGACCCCATGGCCCTGCAGCGTCTGAAGGAGGCCGCCGAGAACGCCAAGAAGGAGCTCTCCGCCGCCCAGCAGACCACCATCAACCTGCCGTTCATTACCATGAACCAGTCCGGCCCGCTGCACCTCAACTACACGCTGACCCGCGCCGAGTTCGAGAAGATCACCCGCGACCTGCTCGAGCGCTGCAAGCAGCCTGTCACCAACGCCCTGCGCGACGCCAAGCTTAAGCTCTCCGATCTGACCGAGGTCATCCTCGTCGGCGGCTCCACCCGTATGCCCGCCGTCCAGGAGCTCGTCAAGACCATGACCGGCAAGCAGCCCAACATGTCCGTGAACCCCGACGAGGTCGTTGCCGACGGCGCTGCCGTCCAGGGCGGCGTGCTCACCGGCGACGTCGAGGGCATCCTGCTGCTCGACGTTACCCCGCTGTCGCTGGGCGTCGAGACCATGGGCGGCATCATGACCAAGATGATCGACCGCAACACCACGATCCCGACCTCCAAGACCGAGGTCTACTCCACCGCTGCCGACAACCAGACCAGCGTCGAGATCAACGTGCTCCAGGGCGAGCGCGAGCTTGCCCGCGACAACAAGTCGCTCGGTAAGTTCCAGCTGACCGGCATCCCGGCTGCCCGCCGCGGCGTGCCGCAGATCGAGGTCACCTTCGACATCGATGCCAACGGTATCGTCAAGGTCTCCGCTAAGGACAAGGGCACCGGCAAGGAGCAGCAGATCACCATTTCTGGCTCTACCGCGCTTTCCGACGACGAAGTCGATCGCATGGTCAAGGACGCCGAGGCTCATGCCGAGGAGGACAAGAAGCAGAAGGAAGAGGTCGAGGTCCGCAACCAGACCGACAGCCTGTGCTACTCCACCGAGCAGACCCTCAACGAGCTGGGCGACAAGGTTTCCGCCGATGTGAAGTCCAAGGCCGAGGCCGCTATCGCCGACGCCAAGAAGGCGCTCGAGGGCTCTGACGTCGAGGCTATCAAGGCCGCCGGCGAGTCCTTGCAGTCCGTGGCCTACGAGCTGGCCCAGGTTGTCTACGCCGACGCTCAGCAGCAGACCGACGGTGCCGCAGGCGCCCAGCCTGCCGACGATGATGTTGTCGACGCCGACTACGAGGTTGTGGACGACGAGGACAAGTAATCATGTCCGCTCGTAAAGCTCGCACGGAGGCGGCCGCCGTTGGTGCCGCCCCCGTTGACTCTGAGGAGAAGGACGTGAAGATTCCCGTAGAGGCCGCAGACGTTACCGAGGCCAACGAGGCCCCGGCCGCCGAGGCTGCCGAGAACCAAGTAGAGGATTCCAACAAGGAGGCGACGATGACCGAGGACGAGATGGTGGAAGCCGCTATCCGCGCCGGTGAGGAAGCCGCCGACAACGACTTTAAGCTCAAGTTCGAGCAGGCCCAGAAGGAGCTTGCCGACGTGCGCAATGAGCTCGATGCTGCGGCAGAGGCTCAGAAGGCCGCCGAGGACAAGGCAAAGGACGCCACCGAGCGCACTGCCCGTCTGCAGGCCGACTGGGAGAACTTCCGTCGCCGCACCGCCAACGAGCGCATCGCCGAGCGCGAGCGCGCGACCGAGAAGCTCGTCACTGCGCTGCTGCCGGTGGTTGACGATATCGAGCGTGCAATCGACCATGCCCGTAGCCAGGAGCTTTCCGACGATTTTAAGCAGTTCGTCGATGGCGTTGACGCGGTGCATGCCAAGCTGCTCGATGTGTTTGCGCACGAGGGCGTTGAGCCCATCGACCCCAAGGGCGAGGCGTTCGACCCGCTCGAGCACCAGGCCGTGGGGCGTGTCGAGGACGCATCGCAGTACGATGAGACCGTCAACGACGTGTACCAGAAGGGCTACCGCATGGCGGATCGCATCCTGCGCTCCGCGATGGTGACGGTGACCTACGGTGGCGAGAAGCGCCCCGCACCGGAGCCCGAAGCGGCGCCCGAGGATGCTACGGCCGATACGGCCGAGAGCACCGAGGAGTAATTGAGAAGGGCCCCGGGGCAACACCCGGGGCCCTTTCTGACCTAGTGCCATATGAAAGCATGGGCCGCCGCCCGCATGGACGGCGGACGTAACAGGAGAGGAGCTACGATGGCTGCAGGCAAAACCTTCTATGACATCCTGGGCGTATCCAAGAGCGCCTCCGACAAAGAGATCAAGAGCGCGTTTCGCAAGCTCGCGCAAAAATATCACCCCGATGCCGGCGGCGACGAGGCCAAGTTTAAGGAGATCAGCGAGGCCTACGAGACGCTTTCGGACGAGAAGAAGCGCAAAGAGTACGACCAGATGCTCATGTTTGGCGGCATGCCGGGCGCGGGCGGCGCGTATGGCGGCGGCTACGGTGCCGGCGCGGGCGCGAGCGGCTGGGGCGACATCTTCGACAGCATCTTTAGCGGCAACGGCGCCTGGGGCAGCGACTGGGGCTCGGGCTTTGCCGGGGCCGCGGGCACTGCCGGTGCAGGCGCGGGTCGCAACCGCGCACGCAAGGGCGGCGACCTGTCGCTGACCGTCGATGTGACGGCCGAGGACGCGTTTCGCGGCGTGACGCACAAGGTTACCTACCGCATTCCCTCGACGGGCGAGCAGCAGACCATTACGGTCTCGGTGCCTGCGGGTGCGGTCGACGGCGGCAAACTGCGCTACAAGCGTCGTGGCGAGTACGGCGTTGCCGGCGGCGAGCGCGGCGACCTGGTCGTGACCACGCACGTGGAGGAGCATCCGCTGTTTAAGCGCAAGGGTGCCGACGTGACCATGGAGGTGCCGATCTCGGTCTACGAGGCGGCGCTCGGCTGCACGGTTGATGTGCCCACGCCCGGCGGCGCGACGGTTCGTCTGAAGGTGCCCGCTGGCACCCAGACGGGCAAGAAGTTCCGCTTTAAGGAAATGGGGGCGCCCGACGTTAAGCACCGTGGCCGCACGGGTGCGCTGCTCGTCGAGATCAAGGTGCAGGTTCCCTCGAACCTGTCTGACGATGAGCGCGATGCCATGACCAAGCTGCGCGAGGCCGACACGCGCGATTATCGCGAGAAGGTCAACCGTTACAAGGCGACGTTCTAGGGCGGTCGTGGCGCACGCCCGCGCCCGCGGGCTTATGATGGACGATAACGAGACGGAAAGGGGTCAGGTAGCATGGCCGAGGACAATAGGAACAAACCGCTGTACATGATCAGCGTGGCGGCCGAGCTGACCGGCATGCATCCGCAGACTCTGCGCGTCTACGAGTCCAAGGGCCTGGTGAACCCCCAGCGCTCGGGCGGCAACACGCGCCTGTATTCGCGTGCCGATATCGAGCGCCTGGAGCTCATCAACCAACTGACCGACGAGGGCATCAACCTCGCCGGCGTGGTGCGCATCCTCGATATGAAGGAGCGTGCCGAGGAACGTGAGCGCGAGAACGAAAAGCTCCGCGCCCGCGTGCGCCAGCTCGAGGACGAGCTGCACGAGTACAAGATGCAGAAGAAGATCACCGCCCTGGCCCCGCGCGACGGCTCAGTCAACCCCGAGCAAGTCATGCGCAAGCTGCTAGGCGCGGGAACCGATCTTTAGTTACGGCGGCTCTACGACGCAAATCCTAACAATATGAGAGTGGATAATCTCCCACTTTTGGTCCGCTTGAGGGCTAGAAACGGGGGATTATCCACTCCCATTTTTGGCTGGCGCTTGGGGACGTTCCTTTTGCGCCGGCACTTTGGGACACTCCTTGCGCCAAGTCTGCCGGCCCTCGCCAGGCTCGTCTCTTACTTTACCGAGATAAAGTGAACGTGCAGATTCGTAACCCACTCGCAACTGTTCTATGGCACGATATTGAACGAATGTATGCTATGCGCCCGAGCCTTTCGGGCAGAGTGGGAGACAGTATGGTTAAGCTGTACGAGGACGGCATCTACCTGTGCGGCGGCAGCGAGGTTGTGCCTGTGGCCGAGGCTGCCGAGCGCGGTATTACGCAGGCACCCGAGGATGCCAAGCGCGGCACCATCGCGTATTCGATCCTCCAGGCACACAATACGTCCGGCGACCCCGAGGCGCTCAAGATTCGCTTCGACGCCATGGCGAGCCACGACATCACCTTTGTCGGCATCATCCAGACGGCGCGCGCCTCGGGGATGGAGCAGTTCCCGCTGCCTTACGTGCTCACCAACTGCCATAACTCGCTGTGCGCCGTGGGCGGCACCATCAACGAGGACGACCACGTCTTTGGCCTCTCGGCTGCCAAGAAGTACGGCGGCATCTTCGTCCCGCCGCACATCGCCGTCATCCACTCCTTTATGCGTGAGAACTTCGCCGGTTGCGGCAAGATGATCCTGGGTTCCGACTCGCATACCCGCTACGGCGCTCTGGGCACCATGGCCGTGGGCGAGGGCGGTGGCGAGCTGGCAAAGCAGCTGCTGCGTGACACCTACGATGTTGCCTATCCCGGCGTCGTTGCCATCTACCTCACGGGTGCCCCGCGTCCCGGTGTCGGCCCGCACGACGTTGCGCTTGCCATCATCCGCGCCGTCTTTGCCAAGGGTTACGTCAAGAACAAGGTCATGGAGTTTGTGGGCCCGGGCATCGCGAGCATGACGACCGACTACCGCAACGGCGTCGATGTCATGACCACCGAGACCACCTGCCTGTCGAGCATCTGGGCCACCGACGAGGACACGCACGCGTTTTTGACCATGCACGGCCGCGGCGACGACTACCGCGAGCTCAAGCCCGCTGATGTCGCCTATTACGACGGCTGCGTTGAGGTCGACCTGTCGAGCATCAAGCCCATGATCGCGCTGCCGTTCCATCCTTCCAACGGCTTTGAGATCGACGAGCTCAACGAGAACCTCGAGGACATCCTGCATGAGGTCGAGCTCGAGGCCGCCAAGATCGGCGAGGGCAAGACGCACTTTAGCCTGCTCGACAAGATCGTCGACGGCAAGCTGCACGTGCAACAGGGCGTTATCGCCGGCTGCTCGGGCGGCAATTACGACTCCGTGGTCCAGGCTGCCCGCGTGCTCAAGGGCGCCAACACCGGCTGCGGCGAGTTCTCGCTGTCGGTCTATCCTACGAGCCAGCCCGTGGCACTCGAGCTTACGCGCCGCGGCTATATTTACGACCTTATGGAGGCCGGCGCGATTGTGCGCACGGCATTCTGCGGCCCGTGCTTCGGCGCCGGCGACACGCCTGCCAACAACGGCCTTTCGATCCGCCACACCACGCGCAATTTCCCCAACCGCGAGGGTTCCAAGCCGGGTAATGGCCAGCTGAGCGCCGTGGCCCTGATGGACGCCCGCTCCATTGCGGCAACGGCTGCCAACGGCGGCGTCCTGACGCCGGCGACCGACCTGCCCGAGGAGACTTGGGACGAGGCCTGCGAGTACACCTTTGACGACGCGCCGTACAAAAAGCGCGTGTACTGGGGCTTTGGCAAGGCGGAGCCTGCCGACGAGCTGGTCGAAGGCCCCAACATCAAGCCGTGGCCCGCGATG
This sequence comes from uncultured bacterium, assembly GCA_905216145.1. Lineage (GTDB taxonomy): Bacteria > Actinomycetota > Coriobacteriia > Coriobacteriales > Coriobacteriaceae > Collinsella. The sequence goes on from CAJMST010000017.1 coordinate 21,632, forward strand.
GAGCCCCTCGGCGACGACATCCTGCTCAAGGTGTGCTCCAAGATCATGGACCCGGTCACCACGACCGACGAGCTCATTCCTTCGGGCGAGACGAGCTCCTTCCGCTCCAACCCTCTGGGTCTGGCCGAGTTTACTCTGAGCCGTCGCGACCCTGCCTACGTGGGTCGCTCCAAGGAGGTCGATGCGGTGGAGAAGCGCCGCGTTGCCGGTGAAGCCGCGGGCGACCTGGCGGCACTCGATGCTGAGCTTGCCAGCGTGTTTGAGGCACTGGCCGGCGCGGGTGTCACGGCCGATGCCAAGGCGACCGAGTACGGCTCTATGCTCTATGCCAAGAAGCCCGGCGACGGTTCCGCCCGCGAGCAGGCCGCGAGCTGCCAGCGCGTGATTGGCGGCCTGGCCAACATCGTCCACGAGTACGCCACCAAGCGCTATCGCTCCAACGTGATGAACTGGGGCATGGTGCCCTTCCAGATGGAGGCGGAGCCCAACTTTGAGGTGGGCGACTACGTCTTTGTGCCGGGTATCCGTGCCGCGCTCGATGGCGACCTGAAGAATATCGCTGCCTACGTGGTGCGTGCCGACGGTGCGGTTGAGCAGATTGAGCTCTACATTGCCGATATGACGGCAGAGGAGCGTGCCATCGTCAAGGCCGGCTGCCTGATCAACTACAACAAGTTCAAGGCCGCTGCCGAGTAACGCACTTAATTGTCCGCCCGGGGCTTACCCTTTCCCGCCCGCTCACGCGCTTCGCGAGGGTTGCGTTCGGGAAAGGGTAAGCCCTGGGCTACATTTCTGCGTTCTCGTTGGGTCTTGAGGGACGCCAATAAATAGACTTGCTTGATGCCGCCTCTGTTAATGGGGCGGCTTCTTTTTGTCGAAAACCACCACAAAGGGAACAGGCGCCTTTGTGGTGGTGGGGAACGAGCTCGATGTTGTTGTGATTGTTGAGCGGTATGTTAATGAGCGTCTCTACAGGATTTCATCTGGGCTGGCGGGCTTGGTTGTTTTGGGGATGCCGAGTTTGGATGACGCGAAATCGTCAACATTGTCCTTAATTCCGTCTTTGGTGTAGACAGTGACCATATAGGTGCTGTGTCCGAATTCGCCCTTGTCGCGTGTTGCCCAGGCATCCCAGTAGGCGGCCCCGTTTCGCCCTTTGATTTTTCCGACACGGCGGAGTTCTGTTCGCTTTAATTTCCGGTTGCTATAGATGGTTCGACCGGCTTCCGCGGTGAGCCCGCACTGTCCAAGCAGCTTGTCGAGGACTTGGTTCATGTGGCGCTCATCGGTGTTTGGTGCGTAGTCGTAGGCGAGGGTGATGGAGTCGAGTGGCTGGTCGTCGATCAGATAGTTTAGCGCCTGAGGTTCAAGGCAGAAATAGGGGGAGCATCCGTCGACCTTGCCGAGCAACGGTAACTTGGACTGCCAACTTCCGGTGGGAATTGCATATTCGTAGAACACGCCACGGCAGACAAAGGAGAGCGAGGTGGCACGCGAGCCGGCGTCGATCATCCCGCAAAGATCGAAGGGCGAGGCGATACCAAAAGAAAAGGGCGTGATGACGATAAGGAAGAGCATCACGATGGGTATGGCGAAAATGGTAATGACGTTGCGACCGGTGGAATGAGACGGCTTCATATGCGCTCCTCGAGACAAAGATCTGTTGAGGATAGGCAGAAATGGATATGTTCAGAGAACAATTCAAGTTTAATCTCATGGCGCGAGATGGTCGACCGTTAGCGTCGAAAACCACCACAAAGGTGCCTGTCCCCTTTGTGGTGGTGAGGAGCGCGCGGCTTCTTTTGGTAATAGTGTTAGCTGGCGGTATCATTAGTGCAGGTGGCGAAGGTTTGCATTGTGGGGTGTTTTGCCGTGAGCCGTTTTGCCCGTATTGGATTGATTGTTTTGGCGCTTGCGATCACCGTGGTTGGCATGGGCGCTGTCGGCATGGCGTTTCTGCCTGCTGCGGTGACGGAGCCGGTGGTCAAGCCTGTGATTCAATCTGTCGAACTTCTGACCGGCGACGACAAGCCTGAGACCATTACCGTTGATTTTGATGAGCAACCGGCTGCGCTTGGCATTAGTAATTATCCACATATTCAGCTTGGGGCCATGCGCTATACCACGGATACAAGCCTGATCGATAGGACGTCCGAGCTACTCAAGGGCAAAACATTTAAGCGTTGGTACGGATATGCGTCCTATCGGGCAAAAGCGAACGACATGGTTGGCGGATGCCACTCTTCTATCGAGCTGGACACTGCAAACGGCGCAAAGTTATGTGATGTCTCGTACGATCCGGGCTACGAGGGCAATGAGGGTCCGGGCATCTACATCATGGACGGCGATGTTGCCTATGTCATGGAGGGCGACCAGACCGAGCTCAACGATTTTATGGGTCAGTGTATCCAAGATGCCTATAAACAGACCTGCTTGCCTGACCCGCAGACTGCACGCGATAGTGGGTCTGCCCGTACATGGCTGTTCGAGGATGAGATGCCCTGGACCGTCGAATCGGGAAGTACGGGTTCGGCGAAGGAGTAGAGACCGCGACCACCACAAAGGTGCCTGTCCTCTTTGTGGTGGTCGCGGTCTGTCTCGATCTGTAACATCTTGGCCGCTAAAAGTGGGCTTGGTGTTACAGATTTAGATTTTTGATCCGGGTGTTTTCTGTTCGTCTCGATTTGTAACAGATAGAGCTCTATTTGCCGAGTAGATGTTACAGATTGAGACAAACGGGTGCCGCTGAACAATTCGTCTCGATTTGTAACATCTGGAGCCAGAAACGGTCGATAGATGTTACAGATTGAGACGGTAGCGCACCTGTGCGGCGGCGGGCCGACATCTTTACCCCTATCTCTCAATCACTCAGAAAATCTTATATATAGAGACTTAGATTTGTGTATAAGATCGCGCAAAGCTGGCAACAATACTTCTCGAACAACGTGAAGCCGCCCCGTAGGGCGGCCGCCCCAAGAGAGGTGATTCCATGAGAATCGATAAGCTAGCAATGACGTCGCGCGAGGCGCTGCAGACCGCCATGAGCACGGCCGCTGACGCGCAGGCCGGCGCGGTGGAGCCGATTCATCTGCTGTCTGCCCTGCTCGGTGCCGGCGAGCGCAATATCTCCGTGATCATCGAGCGCATCGGTGCCGACCTGGCTCAGCTCGCACGCTCCACACAGGATGCCATCGACCACGCGCCCAAGGTTTCGGGCGAGGGCCAGCAGATGGGCCTGTCCAACGAGCTCGTCCGCGTCATCGAAAAGGCCGAGAAGAAGGCCACCAAGATGGGCGACAGCTTTGTGGTGACTGAGCATCTGCTGATGGCGCTTGCCGAGGACAAGGGCGAGGCGGGCCGCGTGCTGCGCGACGCCGGCGTCACCAAGGAGCGCATCGAGCAAGTCTACGAGGAGCTGCGTGGCGATGACCGCGTGACGTCTGCCGAGGACAAGACTCAGTTTGAGGCACTGGAGCAGTACGGTCGCAACATCTGCGATCTGGCCCGCGCCGGCAAGCTCGACCCGGTCATCGGCCGTACCGATGAGATTCGCCGCACCATCCAGGTCCTGTCCCGTCGCACCAAGAACAACCCCGTGCTCATCGGTGAGCCGGGCGTCGGCAAGACGGCCATCGTCGAGGGCATCGCCCAGCGTATCGTGGCCGGCGACGTGCCGAGCACCCTGCGCGACCGCGACCTTATCGAGCTCGACATGAGCGCGCTGGTCGCCGGCGCCAAGTACCGCGGCGAGTTCGAGGACCGCTTGAAGGCCGTACTCAAGGAAGTCCAGAAGTCCGAGGGCAAGGTCATCCTGTTCATCGATGAGCTCCACACCATCGTGGGCGCGGGTGCCACCGAGGGCTCCATGGACGCCGGCAACATCCTCAAGCCGGCGCTCGCCCGTGGCGACCTGCACGCGATCGGCGCGACCACGCTCGACGAATACCGCAAGTACATCGAGAAGGACGCGGCGCTCGCCCGTCGTTTCCAGACCGTTATGGTGAGCGAGCCTACCGTCGAGGACACCATTTCGATCCTGCGTGGCCTCAAGGAGAAGTACGAGATCTTCCACGGTGTGCATATCACCGATAGCGCGCTCGTGGCAGCTGCCGACCTCTCCGATCGCTACATCGCCGACCGCTTCCTGCCCGACAAGGCCATCGATCTGGTCGATGAGGCGGCAAGCCGCCTGCGCATGGAACTCGACAGCATGCCGGTCGAGATCGACGCCACCACGCGTCAGCTCACCCAGCTGCAGATCGAGGAACAGGCGCTCATGAAAGAGACCGATGACGCCTCCAAGGAGCGTCTGGAGGCCCTGCGCCAGGAGATTGCCGAGGTCCAGGAAAAGCTTAACGTGCAAAAGGCCGGCTGGCTCAACCAGAAGAACGCCATCGACCACGTGCAAGAGCTCAAGGGGCAGCTCGACGAGGCCAAGAGCGAAGAGGAGCGCGCGACGCGCAATGGCGATTTGGGTCGTGCGTCCGAGCTGCGCTACTCCGTGATTCCGGGCCTGCAGCAGCAGATTCAGGATTCCGAGGCCGCGCTCGAGGCGCAAAAGCAGCAGGACGGCGAGGGCCTCAACGAACAGGTGACCTCCGATGAGATCGCCGAGGTCGTGAGCGCCTGGACCGGCGTGCCCGTGTCCAAGATGATGCAGGGCGAACTCGACAAGCTCAAGGGCTTGGAGGGCGAGCTGCATAAGCGCGTCATCGGCCAGGACGAGGCCGTCTCCGCCGTCGCCGCAGCTGTGCGCCGCAGCCGTGCGGGCCTCTCCGATCCGGGCAAGCCCATCGGAAGCTTCTTCTTCCTGGGTCCCACCGGCGTGGGCAAGACCGAGCTCGCCAAGGCGCTGGCCGAGTGCCTGTTCGATGACGAGCGCGCGCTCGTGCGTATCGACATGTCCGAATACATGGAGAAGTTCAGCGTCCAGCGTCTGATCGGTGCGCCCCCGGGATACGTGGGCTACGACGAGGGCGGCCAGCTCACCGAGGCCGTGCGCCGTCGCCCGTACTCCGTAATCTTGCTCGACGAGATGGAGAAGGCTCATCCTGATGTCTTCAACGTGCTGTTGCAGGTGCTCGACGACGGCCGTCTGACCGATGGCCAGGGTCGTCAGGTGTCCTTCAAGAACACGATCATCATCATGACGTCTAACGTGGGCTCCAAGGCTATCGCCGAGCTTTCCGGCAAGGACGAGGAGGAGATGCGCCATCAGGTCGACGCGGCCATGGCTCAGACCTTCCGCCCCGAGTTCCTCAACCGTATCGACGATATCGTGGTGTTCCATCCGCTCGGTATGGCGCAGATCGAGAAGATCGTCGACATCCAGCTCGCCGACGTCCGCGCGCGTCTGGCCAAGGAGCGCATGACGCTTGCCATCACCCCGGCGGCCAAGCAGATGCTCGCCGTGGGCGGCCTGGACCCGGTCTTTGGCGCCCGTCCGCTCAAGCGTCTGGTTCAGCGCGAGGTCGTGGATGCCATCGCCGCCGCTATCATCGACGGCACGGTGCGCGAGGGCGATCAGGTGACGGTCGATGTCGACAAGGACGGTGGCTTTACCGTCGTGTGCGACAACACGCCGGCGGCCACCTACGAGGTCCCCGACGCAGAGTAAATTATGGGGCCGGCTTTAACCGCACCTCATCGCAAAACGCCAAGGGCGGCGGATCCAATCGGGTCCGCCGCCCTTTTTCGTGCGACAATCGATGATGTTGAGCATGAGCACATGGCAAGGAGATATGCAGATGAAAGACGAGAACAAGACGCACGCACCGGTTGCTGAGGCAGCGCCCGCCGCGCCGGTCGCACCGAAGGCTTCTCCCAAACCGGCGCCCAAGCCGCGCGACCCCTACATCCGTGCCGAGAACGAGGACGATGACGGCTACGATCCCTACAGCGATCGCCGCCCCGAGCGCGAGCCGATGTTCGAAGCCGACCCCTGGCGCTAAGTGCCACCCAAAAGGCCACCAATAAGTTGCGGTGAAATAGGGACTGTTTTGCGGTTTGACCAGCAAAAACAGCCCTATTTCACCGCAACTGCGTTAGGGATTTTTCTACAGGGGGAGGGTAGTCAAAAAAGCCCCGTCCCAAATTGACTGCTCGGGGAGTCGCATTCGAGCTCGGTTGTCCTCTTAGCCACTCGATATCCTTCGGAGCAATATCGGTGATAAAACTTGCTTAAGTGTTAATCAAGCTACACACAATCTTGCTCTCTAATTAATCAAGAATCGGTATAATTTTGATTAGCTAGAGAGCAAGATTGGAGAATCATGGCATTCAACGACTTGATCGCCCAGAAAATAAAGGACTTTGAACAGCAGGGGGTTCCGCAGGTCTTTGAGCGAGACCTTGATCTAGGAAACCCACAGGAGCCAAAGCGCGACAACATCGTAAATGTGATTGTGGGGGCCCGCCGTTGTGGAAAGACGTATCGCCTGTATCAGGAGATGCGGCGGCTTCAGAGCCGGGGCGTCGAGCTTGACCGGATGCTTTACTTCAATTTTGAGGATGAGCGCTTGCGCCCGTATGAGCCATCGCTGCTGGCGGACGTGCTCGACACGTTCTATGCGCTGTATCCTGTTGCTCGAACCGAGGGCGCTTACATTTTCTTTGACGAGATCCAGGAAATTCCCGAATGGGGTGCGTTTCTGCGGCGTGTAGTCGATACGGAGAAAGCGACCGTCTATGTGACGGGATCTTCTTCTAAGATGCTGTCCTCAGAACTTAAGAGCGAGTTCAGGGGTCGTTCTCTTGTGCGAGAGCTTTTTCCGTTGAGTTTTTCGGAATACGTTCGATATAAGACGGGGAGCGTTCTCGAGCCAGATGCGACCTTTTCCCCGAGCGATGCAGCGCTGCTTCGACATCATCTGATCGGGTATCTTGAACAAGGGGGATTCATCGCGACACTTGAGCAGACGCCCACAGACGCGATTCAGCTGCTACAGGAATATGCTTCGCGAACGGTCGCTATGGACGTCGTTGAGCGTTACGACGTCAAGAACCCTCGCCTGGCATCGCTGTTCTTGACGCGGTGTATGGCATCTTCGGGACGAGAGCTGTCAGTGAACAAAGTGTACAACGAGTTCAAGAGCAGACAGATACCCGCCAGTCGTAATTCGCTCAGCGATTTACTTGAGTATTATGAGGACGCCTACCTGTTATTTTCTGTGCCGGAGTTCACGCGTTCACTGGCAAATAACACGCGGTCTGCGTCTAAGGTCTACGCTGTCGACCCTGCGATGTTTGGAGCATTCTCTCCCGCATCAGCATTGGACCAGGGCCAGAGGCTCGAGACCGCAGTGTTCAATGCGCTAAGAAGAAAGACTCCCGCGGTGAGGACCGGCTCGGTCTGCCGCCTGCTGATCAAAGAGAAGAGCAAAAGCCATGAGGTGGACTTTGTGGCTGGGGACGCGCTTCTCATGCGGGCTTATAGCCTGATTCAGGTGAGTGCGGATATGGCACGTGAGAAAACGCGCGAGCGCGAAATTGCCGCGCTTGATGCCTCGATGGCCCAGTTCGATCTTGGCGAGTCGGCAATCGTTACCATGGATGAACAGACCGATATTTCATGCGAGCACGGTGTGGTCCACGTTGTGCCCGCATGGAAGTGGCTCCTTGCCTAATCATCTATGGACCTGTGGGGTCAGGACCTCCTGGCTCCCTCATCACGGTTGGGGAGCACCTTGCTGCGCCAGGCTAGTCCTGGGCTTTGATACTCGGCATCAGAATCTGGGCGAGGTAGTCGGTCTCGAGTTTGGCGGCGGCGTCGGCCTTGCCGTCTTTGCCGACCAGCACGTTCTTGATCTGGCTATAGGTATAGCGGTTGCCGGTCGTAAGCTCGACAAGCTCAATGGCCGTGTCCATGGGGTAGGTTGACACGGGGTTCTGCGTCTGTCCGTTGATGGTCTGGGGCACCACGTACGGATAGACGGGGCCGCTGGCGTAGACGGTATAACCGTTGCCTAGATTGGCCGCGCCCAAAACCGTATCGCCTTCATCGGGCGTAAAGCTCTCGCCCTCGCGCACCGCGACGAGCGTCACGAGCGGCGTATTGGCGTCGTCGCCCAGATAGATGCATAGCGTGCTTCCGTTTTGCCAAGTTGCGACCTTGCCGTACCACTCGACGGGAATATCGAGCTGGTAGAGGTCGGTTGCCTTGTGGCGAGCGTCAGCATCACGGGACGCCTGTGCCTTTTGCGCGCTCACGGCATTGACGGCGGCGTCGCGCCGCGCGGTTGCTGCCTGCTGGAGCACTTTGGCAGCCGCGGCGGAGCTCGCACCGCCCTCCTCGGCATACTTGGCGGCGGCATCGATCTGGTCGTCAGTCACCGTGTCGGCCGAAGGCACCTTGAGCTTAAAGGTGGCCTGGGCACTTAAATCCTGTCCATCGCTCTTAACGGTGACCTGCGTCTTGGTGGTCGGGACGGTATAGATGGTGCCGTCGGCCGCGATGGGGGAGGCAGCGATGGAGAGCGTGTAATCGCCGGGCAGCAGTTTGATGCCGCGGCCGTGCTCGTCAACGTAGAGCGTTTCGCTCACGGAAGAACCGTCGGAATCTTGTCCGCTCACCTGCACGGGAATCTTGGAGCCAGTTGAGCAGTCGAGGCCCGCGGCATGCACGCCAATCTGCACCGACATCATGGTATGGGCGTTTGCGGCAAGCACGGCAGCCTGCTCTTGCTGATATCCGTTCCAGGCAGCATAGCCTGCACCGCCGGCGACGAGCGCGACGGCCACGACACCGGCGACCATCAGATTGCGGCGCTTGGGCGACATCTTGCGATGGCGGACCTCGGCCTCGCGTGCCGAGGGAACGGACGGCAGGGGAATATCGCCCATGGCGATGGTCTCGTCCACGGCAGGAGCGGAGCCCAGGCCGGGAAGCTCGCGGGTCAGCGAATCTTCGGCCGGCAAGCTGTCGAGCAAGATGGTTTCCTCGCTCGTGTCGGATTCGGGCTGGTCATCGGCCTCGCATTCGGTGTCTTCGTGATCTGCCTCATCTTCGGCAGGCTCAACGTCGTCTGCATCCTGATCATCGGACTGCGCCTCGGCTTCCGACTCATCCTGCACATCAACGCCCGAATCGTCAAACGCAATCTCATCAAGTGAAATCCGGTCTAAGCTCTCCAAGGCCTCAGCGCAAGCTTCTGCATCTTGGGCCGCATCCTCTTGGCCCATCGTCTCATCTTTCATATATCCCCCAAGCTCAATATCGGGACAACACTGTACCCAAAAATGGAGCCATATAAAGCGCGTGCGAAATATAAGATCCGATTTAACCCGAGTGCATTGTTCAGCCGCATCCTCGCGGCAGCAAAAAGCCCCCGGAACGCGAACGAATCACATTCCGGGGGCTCTGCAATGCGTTGAGCTGCGCGGAGCCGGCTATGCTGCTTCGTGCTCAAGCGATGTTTGCGTCAGGCGCGTTACTCGGCGTGTGCGTAATCAACCTTGGCGCGGCGAGCGGTGGCCTTTTCCCAATCGCTGGTGCCCTCAAAGACATCCTGCTTGTAGGGGTTGCGGCCGAGCTTCTTGGCGCGGTAGGCGATGTAGATGATGGCGGCGATGTTGGCGATCAGCGCGACAACCGAAACCGCGGTGGCGGCGCCTGCGTCGAGCGTGGAGTGCGTCACAAAGATGGACTCCTCCTGGAAGTAGGGGAACACCTGGGCAAACATGCACCAAATGGCCAGGGTAAAGGCACGGTTCTGGATCCAGCCGCCCTTGTTCCAGATAAAGGCCGCCACGGTGGGGGCCAGCAGCAGCGCAAAGCCGCAGAACCAAGAGTGGGTGGGCAGGCAGTTGTAGGTGTAGCAGAAGTTCCAGATATCGTAGGCGATGATGTAGACCCAGGTCATGTCGGGCCACAGCATGTCGGTCTTGTCCTCGCTGGCGTAGACGCTCCACCAACCGGTCATGCAGAAGATGTTGATGATACCGGCGATGCCGTTGAACACGTTGTTCCAGCCGGCCAGCTGCGTAGCACCTTCGGAGGTGACCCAGGTGGACTCGCCCAGGACAAAGAAGTGATAGGCGCTCTCAAAGTCGGACACGACGGCGATCATGATATTGATGGCGACGATCACAAACGGCCACGCGCGGAACCAATGCGCCTTGCCGATCTTGCCCCACTGGTACTTAATGGCAATGAAGCCCCAGCAACCGGCGAGCGCCGCGTATACCTTGGCGTAGTGGAACCAGCTGTTCTGGTACACATGGGTGGGGTTGGTGAGCGCCCACTCGGCACCCTGCGAGACGCCGACGGCGATGGCGATGCAGTAGATGGTCATGGCCAGCGGAGCCACGCCAAAGATGATTGCCGCGCCCAGCTTGGTGCGGCGGCCGACCTCGTTGAGCACGATCAGGCCAATAAAGACCATGGCCCAGCCGGCCCAGTGGATAAGGGTATCGCTACCCCAAACATCGAACAGCATGCTGCTCTCCTTTCACACGCCCGCGGCCCCTCTTCTGATCGCGGGCAGTTTGGCCAAATGTCGTCAGTTCTGGGGCTTGCGCTCCGGATACTTGGCGGTGTAGCCCTCGATGTGGAGTGTCGAGGCGATGATTTCCTTGACCGTCTCGTCGGGCACATCGGGGTGCGTGCGGATATACATCAACAACCCCATGATGAGGGTGTAGAACGTTTCGTAGACATGGTCGATGCGTAGCTCATGATGGGCGACAAAATCCACCACGGTGGTGTCGCAGATATACTGCGCCACGCGCTGAACCACGTTGTGCAAAAAGCCGCCGTAGAGCGCGCCGCTGCTCGAGGTGAGCGTGCTCGGCAGCTCGTGGCCGCTGGCGACCAGGCGCTTAAAGAGCGGGGCGACGGTGTCGAGTGCGCCCTCGATATCGCCGACGGTGCGGCTGGCATTCCACTGCTCGAGCTCGGAGATAAAACCGTCGATTGCCTCGTCCATGACGGCGGTGACGGCGGCGTCCATATCGGCAAAGTAGTGGTAGAACAGCGAGCGCGTGCAGCCGGCGCGTTTGGTCACGGCCGATACCGATAGGTGGGACACGCCCAGCTCGGAGCTTACGGTGCGCACGGCGGCGAGGATCTCGCGACGGCGTTCGTCGCCCGTCAGACGCTTGGCCGCGCTATCGGGCGCGGGGAGGGTATCGGCCACAGAGGTACCTGCTGTGTTGTTGCCCATGTTTTGCCGCCTTTCATCCTCTTTTGCCTGACCGTTCGCCTAACAGTCTTGAATATTGTTGACGGTTCGTCAATACTATTTTTGACACAATGTCAACAATGGCGGGTGAACGGCATGGGGGCATGCCCGGCCTGCAAAAAAAGAGGGGCGCCGCGGTCCCGCCGGGCTGTGGCAAGAGAAGGGACAACCATGATTCTCAACGGACCGGGGATTAGCTATACCGAGCCCGATATCGGCGCGGAGTTCGTGCCGCCGCTGCCGGAGCATCCGCGCGAGGCAATCGTCAAGTTGTGCGAGCACTGCACCAACCGTCTACTGCATCGCGATGAGCTGCTGGGCTACGAGTACTGGTCGTTTGCCGAGGCCGCGACTGACGAGCAGGCCGAAGTGCTCTGCAAGATGAAGATGCGCCGTCCCTATACGCTGCCCGAGATGGTCAAGCTCACCGGCATGACCGAAGCCGATATCGAGAAGATGCTCGACGATATGAGCTACACGGGCCTGCTCGAGTACAACTGGGAGAATCCCGAGCGCGCCAAGCAGTGGGTGCTGCCCATGCTGGTGCCGGGTTCCGCCGAGTTCCTCAACATGCGCGTGAGCCAGCTCGACGAGCACCCGGTCTATGCCAAGTTCTTTGAGCAGGCGTCCAAGGGGCCGCTGTCCAAGGCTACGCCGATGGTGCCGCCCGGTGGCGCCGGCATCGGCATGCACGTCATTCCGGTCGAGAAGGCCATCGACGCCGCGAGCACCTCGGTGCCGATCGAGCATATCGAGCACTGGCTCGACAAATACGATGGCAAATATGCCGCCAGCACCTGCAGCTGCCGCGCGAGCCGTCGCGTGATGGGTGAGGGCTGCGCCGACGACCCCGCCGACTGGTGCATTGCCGTGGGCGATATGGCCGACTATGTGGTTGAGACCGACCGCGGCCATTACGTGACGCGCGACGAGGTCTACGACATCCTGCGCCAGGCCGAGGACAACGGCTTTGTGCACCAGATCACCAATATCGACGGCGAGAACAAGATCTTCGCTATCTGCAACTGCAACGTCAACGTGTGTTATGCCCTGCGCACCTCTCAGCTGTTCAACACGCCCAACCTGTCACGCTCGGCCTATGTCGCCAAGGTCGAGAAGGACAAGTGCGTGGCCTGCGGTCGCTGCGTTGAGGTGTGTCCGGCCGGCGCCGCCAAACTGGGCCAGAAGCTCTGTAGCAAAAAGGCCGGTGGACAGGTGCCCGAGTATCCGCGCCAGGAGCTGCCCGATGCCACCAAGTGGGACCACACCAAGTGGTCGCCCAACTACCGCAACGACAACCGCATCGAGACGCACGAGTCCGGCACCGCTCCCTGCAAGACGGCCTGCCCCGCGCACGTTGCCGTTCAGGGCTATTTGAAGCTCGCGGCGCAGGGTCGCTATGACGAGGCCCTAGCACTCATTAAGCGCGAGAACCCGCTGCCCGCTATCTGCGGCCGTGTGTGCAACCGCCGCTGTGAGGATGCCTGCACCCGCGGCCGTGTGGACGCCGCCGTGGCTATCGACGAGGTCAAGAAGTTCATCGCCCAGCGCGATCTGGATGCCGCGACCCGCTATGTCCCACCTGTGGTGACCCCAACGCGTGCCGGCGGCTTCGACCAGAAGATCGCCATCATCGGCGCCGGTCCGGCCGGTCTGTCCTGCGCCTTTTATCTGGCCGAGAAGGGCTACAGGCCCGTCGTGTTCGAGAAGAACGAGCACCCGGGCGGCATGCTTACCTACGGCATTCCCAGCTTTAAGCTGCAGAAGGATGTTATCGAGGCCGAGGTCGAGGTCATTCGCCTGATGGGTGCCGAGTTCCGCTATGGCGTGGAAGTCGGTCGCGACGTGACGCTCGACGAGCTGCGCGCGCAGGGCTTTAAGGCCTTCTACGTTGCCATTGGCTGCCAGGGCGGCCGCCTTGCCGGCATTCCGGGCGAGGATGCCGAGGACGTGACCGTAGCCGTCGACTTTTTGCGCGAGGTCAACAGTGGCAAGATCGACGCGTTGCCCGGCCGCACCATTGTGGTGGGCGGCGGCAACGTGGCTATCGACGTTGCCCGCAACGCCTGCCGTCTGGGTTCTGAGCACGTTGAGATGTTCTGCCTGGAGAGCGAGGCCCAGATGCCCGCCAGCGAGGAAGAACGTCGCGAGGCCGTTGAGGACGGCGCGCACATCAGCTGCGGCTGGGGCCCCAAGGAGATTCACTTGGACGAGGCCGGTCGTGTGTGCGGTATCACCTTCAAGCGCTGCACGCGTGTCTTTGACGACGAGGGCCGTTTTGCGCCCGAGTACGACGAGAACGACCTGCGCCGTGTCGATGCCGACCGTGTCGTCATGTCGATTGGCCAGTCCATTGTGTGGGGCGACCTGCTGGCTGGCTCCAAAGTGGAGCTCGGCCGCGGCCAGGGTGCCCTTGCCGATCCCCAGACCTACCAGACCGCCGAGCCAGACATCTTTGTGGGCGGCGACGTCTACACCGGCCCCAGCTTTGCCATCGACGCCATCGCCGCCGGCCACGAGGCCGCGGTGTCCATCCATCGCTTTGTGCAGCCGGGCTCCACGCTCACCATCGGCCGCAACCAGCGCCGCTACACCTCGCTCGACCGCGACGATACCGTGATCGAAAGCTACGACAACGCGAGCCGCGAGGTTGCCCACGTGGACCGCGAGCGCGAGAAGGCTGCACCGTTTAGCGAGTATGTTGAGACCTTTTCCGAGGAGCAGGTGCGCGCCGAGACCGCCCGCTGCCTGGGCTGCGGCGCCTCGATCGTCGACCCCAACAAGTGCATCGGCTGTGGCCTGTGCACCACCAAGTGCGCGTTCGACGCCATCCATCTGGATCGCGACCGCCCCGAGTGCTCCACGATGGTCAAATACGAGCAAAAGCTCCCAAGCCTGGGCAAGTACGCGCTCAAGCGCGCCATCAAGATTAAATTTGGGAAGAAGTAAGAAACGCAACAAGCAGGAGAACGGCGCAGAGAGCGGTTGGACAGCGAGCGAGTCCCAGGCGTGGCGAGGTGCCTTGAAAGAGGAGGGCATAGGGCTTTTGCCCATGCCCGACGATTGAAAGGCAGATCGCCCGTCTGGGGCTCGCGCAGCGTCAAGCCGACCGCCGTTCGTTAGAACGGCGGAAGGATTAATAGTGCATGAATTGGGGATCGTTTACCACATCATTCGCGATGTCGAGAATGTAGCGCGCGCTCATGGCGTGCGTCGCGTTTCGAGCGTAACGTTGCTGTTGGGCGAGGTCTCGGGCGTCGTTCCCGACTTGCTGCTCGACGCTTGGCGCTGGGCAGCAGATAAAAAGCCTATCGCGCAGGGCGCGGAGCTTGTTGTGGAGCCCGTCGAGGCTGTGACGCATTGCGAGGCATGTGGCCGCGACTACGCGACGGTCGAGCACGGCAAGACCTGTCCCCATTGCGGTAGCGGCGAGACATACCTGCTGCAGGGCCAAGAGGTCATGATCAAACAGATCGAGACCCCCGACGAGGACCCGGCAGACGCTGCTCCTGACGGCCTCTCCGACGCCCCCGATGCCGTCGACGCCGCCAACCCTCTCCACATCGCCTAGGATTCCCTATAAGTTGCGGTGAAATAGTTCCTAAATTCAGCCTTCTGGCTCTTAAACAAGAACTATTCCACCGCAACTATTTTGAGTGGTTTCATAGATCATAAGTCACGAAAATAGTCAAGCCATGTCTGTTTAAACAAAATAGCGGCAGTACAAGCGCGTTCGCGCTTGCCTAAAATCGATATTAATGAACAGCCTGCTTGTATCTGTAAAATGCATGGCTTGATGAGCGACGCCTTGTCGTGTAATGAGTCAAAAAGCAGCAACGTAATCAATTTGTAACAAACATAGACGTTTAAACAAATAATCCAACCTTTTGCGAATTTAGCTATAATTCCACAATCCAAACAGGTATACTCCTTTCATGTCGTGTAGGAAATACGTAGACAAAAAGGAGGTTATGTGATGGTAAGTATTGTTCTTGCTAGCCACGGGGACTTGGCAGCTGGAATCAAGCAGACGGGCTCGATGGTCTTTGGCGATCAGCCGTCTGTTGCCGTGGTCTCGCTCGAGCCGAGCATGGGCCCCGACGACTTCCGTGCCAAGGTCGAGGAAGCAATCGCTTCCTTCGAAGACCAGGAGCAGGTGCTCTTCCTCGTTGATCTGTGGGGCGGCACGCCGTTCAACCAGATCAGCGGGCTCATCGAGGGTCACGATTCCTGGGCTATCGTCACCGGTGTCAACCTGCCTATGCTCATCGAGGCATATTCGCAGCGCTTTGACGCAAAGAACACTGCACATGCGATCGCAAAACATCTCGTGACTGAGGCTAAGGCTGGCGTGCGCGTCAAGCCCGAGTCTCTGGAGCCCGAGGAGAAGAAGCCGGCTGCGGCCGCCGCTGCTCCTGCAGGCGCCATCCCTCCGGGAACGGTCATCGGCGACGGGCACATCAAGATTGCCCACGTCCGTATCGACACCCGTCTGCTGCATGGTCAGGTGGCCACCACGTGGACCAAGCAGATCAACCCCAACCGCATCATCGTGGTTTCCGACGGCGTTGCTCACGACGAGCTCCGCAAGACCATGATCGAGCAGGCTGCCCCTCCGGGAGTCCATGCCAACGTCGTGCCCATCAAGAAGATGGCCGAGGTCGTCAAGGACACGCGTTTTGGTGACACCAAGGCCATGCTGCTCTTCGAGAACCCGCAGGATCTGCTCAAGGCCATCGAGGCCGGCGTCGACATCAAGGAAGTCAACATCGGTTCCATGGCTCACTCCAAGGGCAAGGTCGTCGTCACCAACGCCGTCGCTATGGGCGATGACGACGTTAAGACCCTCGAGGCCCTCAAGGCCAAGGGCGTCAAGTTCGAGGTCCGCAAGGTTCCTTCGGATGCTTCCGAGGATCTCGACGCCATGTTGAAGAAAGCTAAGGCCGAACTGGCCGCTCAAGCATAGTAAAGGAGGGTCCGATACATGTCTGCAATCACTATTCTGCTTGTTGCGATTGTCGCGTTGCTTGCCGGTATGGAAGGCATTCTGGATGAGTTCCAGTTCCATCAGCCGCTCGTGGCATGCACGCTTATCGGTCTCGTAACCGGTCACCTTCAGGAGGGCATCCTCCTGGGCGGTTCGCTCCAGATGATGGCCCTTGGCTGGGCTAACGTCGGCGCCGCCGTCGCGCCTGACGCCGCTCTGGCCTCGGTCGCTTCTTCGATCATCATGGTGCTCGCCCTCAACGGCGGCGCCACTGATTCGGCCAAGGCCGTTACCGCGGCCATCGCCGTCGCCGTCCCGCTGTCGGTCGCTGGTCTGTTCCTGACCATGATCTGCCGTACCATTGCTACCGCTATCGCTCACGCCATGGACGGTTGCGCCGAGAAGGGCGACTTCTCCGGCATCGAGCGCTGGCAGTACGCTGCCATCCTCATGCAGGGCCTTCGTATCGCCATCCCGGCAGTACTTCTGTGCATCATCCCGGCCGAGGCCGTTACCAACGCGCTTAACGCTATGCCCGACTGGCTGTCCGGCGGCATGGCTGTCGGCGGCGGCATGGTCGCTTCCGTCGGTTACGCCATGGTCATCAACATGATGGCCACCAAGGAGACCTGGCCGTTCTTCATCCTCGGCTTTGTCCTTGCTGCCATCCCTCAGCTCACGCTGATCGCCCTTGGCCTCATCGGCATCTCCCTTGCCCTCATCTACCTTGGCCTTAAGGATCTGGCCAAGCAGGGTGGCGGCATGGGCGGTGGCTCCGGCGACCCGCTCGGCGACATTCTGAACGATTACGAGTAGGAGGGGAGTGATACATATGGCAGAGAACAAGATTCAGCTCACCAAGGCTGACCGCAAGAAGGTTTGCTTCCGTCATCAGTTCCTTCAGGGCTCGTGGAACTACGAGCGTATGCAGAACGGCGGCTGGTGCTTCGCAATGATCCCTGCGATCAAGAAGCTCTACACCAGCAAGGATGACCAGATTGCCGCTCTTAAGCGCCACCTGGAGTTCTATAACACCCACCCCTATGTTTCCGCCCCCGTCATTGGCGTTACCCTCGCCCTCGAGGAGGAGCGCGCCAACGGTGCTCCGATCGATGACGTCGCCATCCAGGGCGTCAAGGTCGGTATGATGGGCCCGCTCGCCGGCGTCGGTGACCCCGTCTTCTGGTTCACCCTTCGCCCGATTTTGGGCGCTCTGGGCGCTTCCCTGGCCCTGTCCGGCAGCATCGCCGGTCCGTTGCTGTTCTTCTTCGCGTGGAACATCATCCGTTACGCCTTCCTGTGGTACACGCAGGAGTTTGGCTACAAGGTCGGCTCCTCCATCGCCAAGGACCTCTCCGGTGGTCTGATGGGCAAGGTCACCGAGGGCGCTTCCATCCTGGGTATGTTCATCATCGGCGCCCTGGTCGAGCGCTGGGTGTCCATTTCCTTCACCCCGATCGTCTCCACGGTCAAGCAGTCTGCTGGCGCCTTTATCGACTGGGCTAGTCTGCCCTCCGGTTCCGAGGGTATCAAGGAAGCGCTGACGATGTACAACTCCGTCGGTGCTACCGCCCTTGATCAGATGAAGGTCACCACGCTTCAGGCCAACCTCGATCAGCTCATCCCCGGCCTTGCCGCCGTGTGCCTGACCCTGCTGGTCTGCAAGCTCCTCAAGAAGAAGGTCAGCCCGATCGTCATCATCCTGGCTCTCTTCGCCGTCGGCATCATCGGTCGCTTCTGCGGCTTCATGTAAGCACGCTTCGGCTTAAGACCGAGAATTGCTAGGCAAGGGCTTTTGAGCCATTGAAACGGACCGCACCCGGTGGGTACACTGGATGCGGTCCGATTGTTTTATTTGGAGGGCGAGGCGCGCATGGCGCAATCTCAGAACAGCACGGTCGATCTGGCAACGCCGGCAACCTGCCTGATGGGGCTTACCAGCCACGGTAACGTGATGGTGGGCAATAAGGCGTTTGAGTACTATAACGAGCGCAATCCCGAGGATTATATTCAAATCCCGTGGGACGAGGTCGACTATATCGCCGCCGAGGTTTTGCGCGGCACCAAGAAGATCACGCGTTTTGCCATCTTCACCAAGGATACCGGCCACTTTACGTTTTCGACGCGCGATGACAAAGAGACGTTGCGCGCGGTCCGCAAGTACGTCGACGAGGATAAGCTCGTGCGTTCGCCCGACTTTATCGATGTGACGGCCAAGGGCGCCAAGAGCATCCCCTCCGTTATCAAAAACCTCTTCCACAAAGGTAACTAGCTCCTCATAAGTTGCGGTGAAATAGTTCCTAAATACGGCTTTAGATGCTTCAGACAGGAACTATTCCACCGCAACTTCGAAGTCTAGTCATGCGACGTATTGCGATGCAGTAAATCTGCTACACTAGTACAACATGCCTCCGTAGCTCAGGGGATAGAGCACCGCTCTCCTAAAGCGGGTGTCGACGGTTCGAATCCGCCCGGGGGCACCAGAGGAATATCGAGCCCGGTACCGCCACGGTGCCGGGCTCTTCTGGTCTAAGGGCAGGATTCGGGCCGTCGACACCCGCGTCACCAATTTCCCCGCAGGGGGAGTTTTCGAATCCGCCTGGGGGGCACCAGAGGAATATCGAGCCCGGTACCGCTACGGTGCCGGGCTCTTCTGGTTCAATGCCATGTCAAAAGCGAGGCGCCCGCTTGCTGGGGGAGCAAGCGGGCGCCTGTGAGCGAATATGTTTGCGGCGAGAGCCGTGATGAACGGTGGGGTGGCGACTAGTTGGTCGTACCGGAATCGTCACCCGTGCCCGAGCCAGAGCCCGAACCCGAGCCAGAAAGTGCGACTGTTAGCGTGATCGTGCTGTCGGTGGACTGCTTGCCGGTGGGGGAGACGCCCGTAACGGTGGCATCCTCGTTACCGCTTACGGGATTGCCGTTCTGGTCACAGAAGCCGATGTTATAGAAACCGGCGTTGTTGAGCGCGGTGACGGCGGCGGAGATGCTCTTGCCGTACAGGTTGCCCGGGACGCTGGCCTTGCCGGACTTCTTGGCAATGACGACGGTAATCGTGGCGCCGGGCTTCTGCTTGCCGCTGGGGTTCCAGCTGATCACGGTGCCCTCGGTAACCGAGTCGTTCTCCTGGTAGCTCACGTCGACGCCAAAGCCTGCCATATCGAGGGCGTTGCGTGCTTGGGCCTCGGTCATGTCGGTCAGGTCGGGGACGGACGTGGTATCCGGGCCGCTCGAGACCTTGTACGAGATGGTCGTGCCCTTCGCGACTTCCTTACCGGCTTCGGTGCCCTGCTCAAAGACCTGGCCCTCATCGGCCTCGCTGGCCTCCTCGGAGGCGTTGCCCTTCAGGCCAACGCTTGCCAGCGCGGCTTCTGCCTGGTCCTTGGTCAGGCCGACAAGCTGGGGAACCTCAACCTTCTCGGAGGGCTTGGGGCCCTTGGAGATTACCAGGTTCACCTTGGTGCCCTTGGCCTTCTTGGTGTTGCCGTTGGGCGTCTGCTCGGCGACCTTGCCCTCGTCGACATCGTCGTTGTAGCTTTGGTCGATGGTGCCGACCTCGAGGCCGGCTTGCTTGATCAGCTCGACGGCAGTCTGCTGGTCTTTGCCCAGCACATCGGGCACGGTGACCTGCTCGCCGCCAAAGAGTCCTGTGGCAAAGGCCACCACGATGCCGATGACGGCAACGGCTGCTACCACGGCGGCGATGATCTTATTCTTGTTGGATTTGGGCTTTTCGACCTCGTAGGAGCCGGTAGAGCCCGAAACCGAGCTACGGGCGGTATTCTGGCCGCTCACGCCCGAAACGGGACGCACCATGGCGCGCGTCTGATCGGAAAGCTCGCGAGTCTTGGTGGCGCCCAGCTCACCGGGGGCACCGATGATGCGCGTGGGCTCCGAGACGTTGACGGCACGGCCCGACAGGTAGCTGTTGAGCACCTGACGCAGCTCGTCGGCGGTCTGGAAGCGGTTTGCCGGGTCCTTCTCCATGCACTTGAGGATGATGCGCTCAAGGTCGGCGTCGACACCGGAGTTGATCTGGCTCGGCGGAATAGGCAGCTCGTTGACCTGCTTGAGTGCGACTGAGATAGCGTCGTCACCGTCAAAGGGAACGCGGCCGGTGGCGCACTCGTACATCACGACGCCCAGCGAGTAGATATCCGAGGTGGGGCCGAGGTCCTGACCACGGGTCTGCTCGGGGCTGACGTAGTGGGCGGTTCCCAGCACGTTGTTGTCTTGCGTGAGGTGGCTGTTCTTGGCGCGCGCGATGCCAAAGTCCATCACCTTGATGTTGCCGTCGGGCAGCACCATGATGTTCTGCGGCTTAATGTCGCGGTGGATGATCTCGTGCTTGTGGGCGACCGAAAGCGCGGAGCTGATCTGCGAGCCGATCTGGGCGACCTTCTTGGGGTCGAGGGCGCCGTGGCTCTTGATGCCGCTCTTAAGGTCGGTACCGCGCAGGTACTCCATGACGATGTAATAGGTGTCGCCGTCCTTGCCCCAATCGTAGACGCCCACGATATAGGGGGAGGAGAGACCGGCTGCTGCCTGGGCCTCCTGCTTAAAGCGTGCGGCGAAGGTTGCGTCGCCAGCATACTGCGGCAGCATGATCTTGACGGCTACCGTGCGGTCGAGGACCTGGTCCTGTGCACGGTAGACGGTCGCCATGCCGCCTGTTCCCACCTTATCCTTGAGGAGGTATCTTCCCCCGAGGACCCTCTGTTCCATTCCTGCTCCTAACATAACTATTCGCTCAACGATGTGTGTAGTACCTTCGATGTGGCCGCTGGGGCCGTGTGGCGCGTTGCCGCTAACTCTTCGGCCGCGGCGCGCCTCGGGTGTCCGATTCGATCATGGGCATCACGCTCCCTGTGCGGCAAGCGCCGCGGTCAGGACGATGCCGGCGATCTTGGCGGCCTGGACGTCATGCTTGTCGAAATCCTCCAAGGCCACCGAGATGGCGACCGTGGGTGAATCGTAAGGTGCAAAGCCAACAAACATAGAGTTGACGTTGGTGCCGCCGGTCTCGGCCGAGCCGGTCTTGCCGGCGACCTTGACGCCGGGGATCTGGGCATCGGTGCCGGTGCCGGATTGGACGACGGCAAGCATGGCCTGCTTGACCTGGTCGGCCGTGGCGGAGCTGACGGCTTGACCAAGCGAGCGGGACTGCGTGGTCTTGACCACGGTTCCGTCCGGGGCGAGTACCTGGGCTACAAAGTACGGGTCCATGACCACGCCGCTGTTAGCGATGGCGGCGGCAATCACGGCGTTTTGCATGACGGTGGTCTGCGGGCCGGGCGTGTGGTCCATGCCGACAGGCTGGCCGGCGCCGGCCCAGGCGGTCTCCCATTCGGTCATGAGCGACGGGTCGGCCATGATGGAGGCCGCGGAGGTCAGGTCCTGGCCGAGCTTTTGGCCGTAGCCAAAGGCGTTGGCAAACTGCACGAGCGTGTTTGCGCCAACTTCGTTTGCCACCTGGCCAAAGACGACGTTGGAGGACACGGCAAAGGCCTGCTGCAGGCTGATGGTGCCGTAGCTCTCGTTGGCAGAGTTGGTGACCGGTGCGTTGCCGATGTCCATGGAGCCGGGCGCCTGGTAGGTGCTGGTAAGGCTGGCGGTACCGGTCTCGAGTGCCGCGGAAAGCGTAACGACCTTAAACGTGGAGCCCGGCGTGTACAGCGCGTCTATGGCGCGATTGTACATGGAGCCGTCCTCGCCGCCGCCCGTCTGCAGCAGGGCATCGATGTTGGTGTTGTCGTAGGTGGGCGAGCTGGCACATGCGAGCACCGCGCCGGTACGCGGGTCGATGACCACTACAGCGCCCTTAAAGCCCTTGAGCGCCTGCTCGGCCGCCGTCTGGATGCGCGAGTCGATGGTGAGCTTGGCGGTGTTGCCCGGCTGGGTCTGGCCCGCGAGCGACGCGATGGCGTTGTTCCAGCTGGAGTAGTCCTTAGAACCGGTGAGCGTGTCGTTCATGACGCTCTCGATGGCGGTGGTGCCATACTGCTGGCTCACGTAGCCAACCACGTGCGCTGCCAGGTTACCGTTGGGGTAGGAGCGTACGTAGGTGCCGTCCTCCTGCTGCAGCGACTCGGCCAGCGTCACGCCGTCGGACGTGATGATGGAGCCGCGCTGGATGTACTTGGAGCGGGCGATGGTGTGGTTGTTGGTCGGCATGTCCTGATAGTCCTTGGCCTTAATGACCTGGACATAGGTGAGGTTGCCGATAAGGATGGCGAACAGCGCCGTAAAGGCGAGCACCGCACGGGTTAGACGGTTGGCGAGCGCCACGCGGCCGAGTACACCGGATTCAGGCGTGTCGAGCAGGCGACGGCGCATGCGCGAGCCGACGGAATGGCTGCCGCTGCCGTAGGAAGACGAGGTGGCAAAGCGCGTGCCCGTCGGGGCGGCGGCAGATGCGACCTGATCATCGGTGATGGCAGCCATGGTGCCGGTGCCGGTAAGCTCGGCCTCGCGTCCGGTCGCCTCGTCACCGGCGCGCAGCAGGAGCGCGACGATGATAAAGCTCGCCAGCAGAGAGGAGCCGCCCTGGCTCATAAAGGGCAGGGTGACGCCGGTCAGCGGGATCAGGCGGGTTACGCCGCCAACGATCAAGAAGGCCTGGAAGCTGATGGCGGCCGTAAGACCGGTGGCACTAAAGGCGGCGAGGTCGGACTTTGCGCGGGCAGCTGTGGTCAGGCCGCGAACGGCAAAGAGCATAAACAGGATGAGCACGGCGCCGCCGCCCAAAAGGCCCATCTCCTCGCCGATAGCCGAGAAGATAAAGTCGGACTCGACGACAGGGATGTTGTTGGCCATGCCGTTGCCGATGCCAACACCGACCAGACCGCCATCGGCAAGCGAGAAGAGCGACTGGACGATCTGGTAGCCCTGGCCCTGGGCGTCCTTAAACGGATCGAGCCAAACCTGGAAACGCACCTGAACGTGCGACAGGAACTTGTAGGCGCCCACGGCTCCAACAGCTAAGAGCGCAAGGCCGATAACGACATACGAAAAGCGCCCCGTGGCAACGTAGAGCATCAGCAAGAAGATGGTGTAGAACAGCACGGCCGAACCCAGGTCGCGTTCGAAGACGACGACGAGCAGGCACACACCCCATACGGCAAACAGCGGCAGCAGCAGTCGCAGGCGAGGGATCTTAAAGCCCAGGATCTTGCGGTTGGAGATGGAGAGCAGCTCGCGGTTCTCGGCCAGGTAGCCGGCCAGGAACAGGACGATAAAGACCTTGGCGAACTCGCCGGGCTGGATGGTAAAGCCCGCGATGCGAATCCACAGCTTGGAGCCCGAGATCGTGGTGCCGATAAAGATAGGCAGCATCAGCAGGATGATGCCGATGATGCCAAAGGTGTACTTGTAGCGCATGAC
The DNA here is from genome assembly GCA_905216145.1 of uncultured bacterium. Classification (GTDB taxonomy): domain Bacteria; phylum Actinomycetota; class Coriobacteriia; order Coriobacteriales; family Coriobacteriaceae; genus Collinsella. The sequence goes on from CAJMST010000017.1 coordinate 45,182, forward strand.
CACATCGAGGTTTTTGACTAGTGCAAGCGTTCCCACCATGAGCGCCACCGAGACAAACAGGATGATGAGCTGTGAGATGGCGAGAGCGGGGGCGAGACGCGTCACGAACGTGATGCCGATGCCCGAAAGTATAAATACGATGGGCAGGATGGCGGGGTCGGCACCGGGCGCCAAGATGCGCACGGCAATGTGGGCCGCGGCAAAGGCGGCAAAGAGGCCGATCGGTACGGCGAGCGTCTCAAAGGAGATGGCAGCGCCCGCGGTGAGGACGTACATCGCATACAGCAGGATGACGGGGAACGCCGAGGCGATGAGCAAGAGCAGCTCGGTGTTGCGGCGACTCATAAGCGGCACTCCCTTTCTAATTCTTATCGGAGGCTTCGGCCTCGGCGGACTGTTCGGCGGTTTTCTCGGAATCTGATTCGGAGGTCGATCCCTGATTGGTGTTGTCGCGAATCGTTTGCGCGTCGATCACCTGGCGGGTCTGCTCTTCATCGATCTGGTGGCGGTACTTGGATATCGTGTCCTGCGCATCGTCGACACTTGTTTGCGGAATGCCCGCCTTGAGGCGGTTTTGCGTGTCTTCGGGCAGGTCGGACAGCTTGATGCTGGTTTCGCTTTCGAGCCAGTGGAGCTTGAGTCCGAGTGGCTTGCCGGGCAGGCCGCGCCAGACGGCGACATTGCCCTGGTAGGTACCCAGGTAGTACGAGCCGGTGACACCCGTGTAGGCCCAGATGCCAGCTGCCAGCACAAAGACGAGGGCCAGGATGGCGGCGATAGTAACGTTGCGGCGACGCACGCGTTGCGCCTCGCGCATAACGCCATCGTCAACCAGGTCAACGACTACTACGGTCACGTTGTCGTGGCCGCCGGCGGCAAGCGCCGCGTCCACTAGGTTGTCGACGCAGATTTGCGCGGTTGAGGACTGCGTGGCGATGTTCTCGATATCGCTATCGGGAATCATGCTCGAAAGGCCGTCGGAGCACAGGATCAGGCGGTCGCCTTCCTCGATATGCAGAGTGAAGTGGTCGGCATACATGGCGGGGTCCGAGCCCAGCGCGCGGGTGATGACCGAACGGTTGGGGTGGACGCGAGCCTCGTCTGCCGTGATCTCGCCGGCGTCCACGAGCTCCTCCACGTAGGAGTGGTCGCGGGTCACGCGGATGAGCGTGCCCTCGTGGAGCAGGTAGGCGCGAGAGTCACCCACGTGGGCGATGGCGAGCGTGTCGTTTTCGATATAGGCGCAAGTGGCTGTGCAGCCCATGCCGGGCTTGCCCAGGCCATTCAGGGCCGCCTCGATTACGGCGGCGTTGGCGGCCTCGACGGCTGCCGCCAGGCGTGCGGCGTCGGCAGACTGAGGAGCTGTCTTGGCGATGGTCTCGACAGCGATAGAAGAGGCCACCTCGCCGGCAGCGTGACCACCCATGCCGTCGCATACGCAAAAGAGCGGCGACTGCACCAGGTAGGAATCCTCATTGTGCGGGCGCACGCAGCCAACGTCGGAGCGGGCGCCCCACATGAGTTGCGTGGTGGTGCCGGCATCATAGGTCGAGTCGGTCTCGATGCGCTCCTCGGTCAGGGGCTCAAAGCTCATGGTCGAGCCGGGGTCTTTGAGCTTGGCCTCAACGGCGGCAACGTCGATTTCGGCGGTGTCACCGGGAGAGACGGTGTCGGTCACGGCGTTTGATTCGGAATCGCCGGTGTCCGGGGAGTCGGGCTCCTCGGAAACGCGGGCGGTCGACTCGTCGTCTTGCGGGCTGACGTCTATAGGCTCGGGCGCCGGCGTAGACGCGGGCGCAACCTCGGATGCCGGGGCTATGGGAAACGCCGGCGCGGCGGGCTCGGGTGCCGCAAACACCGCAGCGCTCTCGTTGATTGCCGCGGCGACGGGCTCTGCAAAGTGAGCCGGCGCCGGGGTTGCTTCGGGCGCTGTGGGCTGTTCCGCAGCATGTGCGCCGATGGGCGCCGCTACGGCATCCTCTTCGTCCTCGTTATCGGCGAGATCCGAAATATCATGCGTTACATGCGAAAGAGGCAGGGAGAACACGGTGTCCTCGGGCTCCACGGGTGCGGAGCCTGCCGGAGCGGCGTGGGCCGGCGCAGCTGTGGCGGCGGCCGGTGCCTCGGTCATAGTTGCGGACTTGTTCTCCTCGTCGATCATCGACGGTTCACCTTCATGACCACGTCGCCAATCTGGACTTCGTCGCCCTCGCGCAGCGTTGCGGGCTCCACGAGCTGGCGGCCGTTGACGAGCGTGCCGTTAAGCGAGTTGAGGTCCTCGATGATGAGCGCCGGGCCCTGCAGCGAAAAGCGCGCATGCGAGGCCGAGACGAACGGTTCGTTGATGCAGATGTCCGAAGATGGCGAGCGACCGACGATGACGGGGCCGAGCATGTCTACGTGGATGCCGCGGATACCGCGCGGACCCTTGTCCACATCAATCGTCCAGATAGCCGAGTCGCGGCGCTGCCCGCGCACAAGTCCCACGCCGGTCTTCATGACGGCGAACAAGAAGATATAGAGCAGGGCGACCAGGACGATGCGGCCTGCAAAAAGGACGATATCGATGTTCATAAGCGACTATCCCCTAAATTCAAAGGTGCTCAGGCCAAACGTCAGCAGATCGCCGTTGCGCAGCGGGCAGCGCGTAATGCGGCGGTTGTTGACGAGCGTGCCGTTGGTGGAATTGAGGTCCTCGATCGACCAATCCGAGCCCGTAAAGGTGAGCTGGGCGTGGCGGCGCGACACGTTGGGGTCGCGCAGGGCAATGTCGGAAACTGAGCGCTCGCGACCGATGGTCACCTGTGCGGAGGTGATGCTATGGCTCTCGCCGCTCACGACGTCGACGAGCTGGGCGAGCGGGCGCTGCGGGGCGCGAGTGCTCGCCATGTTGGAGGCGATGCCGGCTGCGGCGCCTAGGCCCACGGCGGCACCGG
>CAJMST010000018.1 GCA_905216145.1 uncultured bacterium
GAGAGAACGCTCCCGCAAACTGCCTCTTGACAACTTATAGGAGCGTCGGTTTTGTCGTATGTGCGAAAAGCGCCCCGCAACTGGCTCAATTCCAGTTGCGGGGCGCTTGCGTTTGCCCAGATAAAACCGACCAAAATAAACCTGGCCCTTTTTGGCAGGTTAGTCCCAGAAGCTGTCTTCCTCATCCTCGGACTTGGGTCCGCGGTCGACGTACATCTTATGGGTACGCTTCTCCATTACAAAGGCAAGAATCGCAAATAACAGGATGCCGCCGGCGAAAAGGATGGCAAAACCGGTGCGGGTGCCAAACAAAAAGGAAAAAACTGCGTCCATTGGGTGCCTTCTTGCGTAGTTGAGTTGGGTCGTAAACGCTCATAAGTATATACTTGCCCATACATGTACAAGGTTGCAACCTAAATGGAATGTATATCGCCGGAGGATCTAATGCTTGATATCAAGTTTGTTCGCGAGAACCCCGATGCCATCGATGTCGCCATGGCTAACCGCCAGACGTCTTGGGATCGCGAGAAGTTCTTTGAGCTCGACGACGAGCGCCGTGCCGTCATCACCGAGGTCGAGGAGCTCCAGGCTACGCGTAATGCCGAGTCCAAGAAGATCGGCGCCCTGATGAAGGAGGGCAAGAAGGACGAGGCCGAGGCTGCCAAGGAGGCCGTGCGCGCCGTCAACGAGAAGATTGACGGTCTGGCCGAGCGTCGTACCGCCCTCGAGCAGGAGCAGTACGACTTCATGGCTCACCTGCCCAACATTCCTTGCGAGGCCACGCCGTACGGTAAGGACGAGGACGAGAACATCGAGCGTCGCCGCTGGGGCACCCCGCGCGAGTTCGACTTCGACTTTAAGCCGCACTGGGATCTGGGCACCGATCTGGACATCCTCGACTTCGAGCGTGGCAACAAGCTCTCCGGCAGCCGCTTTACCGTTCTCGGTGGCGCCGGCGCCCGCCTGGAGCGTGCCCTTATCAACTTCTTCCTCGATACGCACACCAGCCGTGGCTTCAAGGAGTGGTGGCCGCCTATCGTCGTCAAGCGTCAGACTATGTTCGGCACGGGCCAGCTGCCCAAGTTCGAGGACGACGCCTATCATGTCTCGGGCGACAACTTCCTGATCCCCACCGCCGAGGTCGTGCTCACCAATCTGCACGCCGGCGAGGTCCTCGATGCCGACACCCTGCCGCGCCGCTACACCGCCTTCACCCCCTGCTTCCGCGAGGAGGCCGGTTCCGCCGGTCGCGACACCCGCGGCATCATCCGTCAGCACGAGTTCGACAAGGTCGAGATGGTCAAGTTCGCTAAGCCGGAGGAGTCCGACGAGGAGCTCGAGACCATGACCGCCGAGGCCGAGTACCTGCTGCAGCAGCTGGGCCTTCCGTATCGCGTGATTAGCCTGTGCACCGGCGACTTGGGCTTCTCTGCCCGTCAGACCTACGACGTCGAGGTTTGGCTGCCGAGCTACAACGCCTACAAGGAGATCAGCTCCTGCTCCAACTGCGGTGACTTCCAGGCTCGCCGCGCCAACATCAAGTATCGCGACCCCGAGAACTTCAAGGGTTCGCGCTACCTGCACACTCTCAACGGTTCCGGCTTGCCGGCCGGCCGCACCATGGCCGCTATTCTGGAGAACTACCAGAACGCCGACGGCACCATCACGATCCCCGAGGTCTTGCGTCCTTACATGGGCGGTCTCGAGAAGATCGAGCCGGTCGCGTAAATTGGCTGCATAGGGGATATGCAAGGGCGCTCCTTCGGGGGCGCCCTATTTCGTGCGCAGGTCCATACCATGCCGTGCGGACAGCTCAATAGAAAACACACGAACAACTGTTCTGTATACAGCCATCTACCTGCTATGCTTTTGCTAAATAAGAGCGAGAGAAAGGGGACGCGATGGAGCTGTTTGATGATCGGGTGGTTTTGTTTGAGAGCGACGAGGGCGGGGAGTACCTGCTTGTAACGTGTGAGCCGTCTGGCATGGGTGGCCTGGTGGTTCGACAGACGAGCGAGGGTCCGTTGACACAATGGTGCTTTGAGGAGTCGCCGCATGTGGTCGAGACCTTTGTGACGCACGAGGGACTTGTGGCGCTGGAGCACTTCTATGGAGTTGGGACTTCCAACCAGGTCGCGCGCATGCTGAGCATCTCGTTTGCCGATTATGATTGTGCCCAGCGGGTGAGATCGCTCCTGAGGGAACTTGACGCTAAGTTCGACGTGATCGAAAAGCCAATCGATCGTACGGGGAACGGCGGTATATGCGGAGCAGCATGACAAAACTGCGTTCCACAAAAAAGTTTGAGATTGTGCTTGACTCCAATAAGCTAAAGTGGTTTTATATGTCTTGCGCTGCGGCGTTACCTCAGCTGGATAGAGGGTCTGACTACGAATCAGAACGTCATAGGTTCGAATCCTATACGCCGCACCATTTGAGATTAAAGCTCCCGGCAACGGGGGCTTTTCTTTTACGTAAGCACTGCATGGATTCGAACCTCGGTCGAGGCGCGGGCGTCAAGAAAACGCGGAGCGTTTTTAGCGAGCGGGCGAGCACGCCGGCAGGCGGGCGAAGCCGGTGCGGATCCGCGCAGCGGATGCGCGGAATCCTATACGCCGCACCAATCGAACTTAAAGCCTCCGGCAACGGGGGCTTTTCTTTTATGGCAACACCGCATGGATTCGAACCTCGGTCGAGGCGCGAGCATCTTAATCATCACTTCGTAAAATTTTTCCAAATTGTCGCTTGACCCATCGAGGGGTCACGTGCATAATAATCCGTGCGTTGCGGCGTTACCTCAGCTGGATAGAGGGTCTGACTACGAATCAGAACGTCATAGGTTCGAATCCTATACGCCGCACCATTTGAGATTAAAGCTCCCGGCAACGGGGGCTTTTCTTTTACGTAAGCACTGCATGGATTCGAACCTCGGTCGAGGCGCGGGCGTCAAGAAAACGCGGAGCGTTTTTAGCGAGCGGGCGAGCACGCCGGCAGGCGGGCGAAGCCGGTGCGGATCCGCGCAGCGGATGCGCGGAATCCTATACGCCGCACCAACTGAACTTTAAAGCCTCCGGTAACGGAGGCTTTTCTTATATGTCGATATACTTGAGAAGTTGCTTTTGCTGTGTTTGAAAGTATCGAGTCGATTGACTGCGTCAAATGAGTAAAAATCAAATTCGATAACTTTTTTCGAAAAATGCTTGACCTTTATTCAGTCGATGTGCATAATAATCAACAAGTCGCGGCGTTACCTCAGCTGGATAGAGGGTCTGACTACGAATCAGAACGTCATAGGTTCGAATCCTATACGCCGCACCATTTGAGATTAAAGCTCCCGGCAACGGGGGCTTTTCTTTTACGTAAGCACTGCATGGATTCGAACCTCGGTCGAGGCGCGGGCGTCAAGAAAACGCGGAGCGTTTTTAGCGAGCGGGCGAGCACGCCGGCAGGCGGGCGAAGCCGGTGCGGATCCGCGCAGCGGATGCGCGGAATCCTATACGCCGCACCAATTGAACTTGAAGCCTCCGGCAACGGGGGCTTTTCTTTTAGGCGGACGCCGCATGGGTTCGAGCCTCGGTCAAAGGGGACTATTTCTCATCGACTCGTGTAAGATTTCGAGTATGCGCCTCGGTGAGCCCGTGGCGCGCTCTTTCTTTAGACGACCGATTAGGGTGATATTTCGTGGCAGAGCGTCCGACATACAAGCTCAGGTTTCTTGATCCCAAAAAGCGCTTTCCGGCCATGCCCGAGCAGCCTGCGGGACGCTCGTATGGCGTGGTTTGGAAGCTCTTTGGCGAGGACCCGCATGAATCATGCTATGTCGTCGAATTCGTCGGCAAAAGCCATGTGTCGCTTTTGGGCTACGTGAGCGTTTCGGGTGAGGTCTATAAGGTGGACCGTCCCGTTAACGAAGTATCGCTGCCCGACGATCCCGACATGCAGCTGATTCTTGACGAGTCCGATTCCAACATCGGTGAGATTGCAGTCAGGGGTACCGATGGGACGATGCGCTCCCGGGCGCGAGTCATCGGCTCTCCCGAAGGCACCATGCGCGAACAATCCGATCGCGAGACGTGGAATTCGACGCGCAGCCTTCGCTACGGCGAGTTCATGGCCTCGATGTTCTTGCGTTACGTGATATTCGCCGATTCTGAAAACGCTGTCTCAGACACGGCAGGCGGCGACGGCCTCGACGAGGGTATGAAAAATGCCGTCGACAAAATCAAACTTGTAAAACTCCCCGAGCCGGTTGAGGTACTGCTGGGTTTTGATTCCACGCCGCTGCCCGATGCAATCGAAACGTTGCTCTACCGCATTGACCATACGGATAATCCAAGTGGCATTGAGCGCTATGCCGCCGCCCTTATGAGCGAAATTGACTTGCCCCGCCTGCGCACCATCGCCGCCAAGTCCGAGATGAGCCTGGCTCGCATCGATCGCTCAAAGCTGTTCTATCTCAATTTTGATCGTAGTCTGCTAGACCAGGACGAGATTGACACGCTGCTCGCCATCGAGTGTCGTCTCAACCGCCTCTCCGGCATCTTTGAGCGCATCGGGGCTGGATTGGCCCCTGCGGCATCCTCGCCGAGCCTTGAGGGCTGCGCGCTCTTTGATGCGTGGCATATCGCCAAGACGACCAACGATGTTCCCCGACTGCTCGATACGGCCTCGAGCGATAACCCGTGGGGCAAACCGGGTACGGTGGCTTGCCAGCCGGGCGGCGAGTGGGACGTGCGCACCCGTTTTGCGCGAATCGTTGAGGCGCTCAACGTGGTCACGCGGCTCGACTATACCTATCGGGCAAACGTTGCCGAGGGGATTATGCTCGTTCGGTTTGGGCAGTCTGTCGTTGATGCCATGCCGCAACGTGAATACGACGCTCAAGATGACGCCTGGCGCGAGCTGGACGAGGACACGCGCGCGATCTGGGCCGCGGAGCACGATGCGCGCGTGGCACTCACGCTTGCGGCAGCGTGTTTTGCCGCGGGCACCTGCATCACGCGCTGCTACGTGCAGATTGCTGCTCCCGACGGTGAGCAGGGCGAGCGTGTTGTCGCAACGTATTTCTTTGAGCGTGCGGCCTATCTGGCCGATTGCGTGCCTGTCGCCAAGGATCTTGAGAGCATGGACATGGACGATATGCCGTGCAAGCGTGTGCTTGAGGCGTATGAGTCAACCGCTCCGGAGACGATTGAGCCTGCGGAGGTTCATGCTCGTCCGCGTGATGACCATCGCACGCTGCCGCCGGCGCTGCGCGATCTGCTGCTTGCCGATACGGCTGACGAGTTGGAGGTCATGGAAGAGGACGACGACCCATACGTGGCCCGTGTTGTTGAATTGCGCGAGCAGGCAAAAGTCGACCGTACAGGTGCTTTTGAAGGCTTTTCCCGTCTTGTCGAGGAGTTGGAGGCTAAGTGCGCTGTCGCCGAGCTTTTGGCGACAGGTCCGGTTCAAACGCAGTTTTGCGATAACCAGCTGGTACGCATGGTGCTACCGGTGTTGGAAGAAGACCGCTCTGTGCGAATCCTTCGTGCGCCCGATGCGCTGTACTTTGCCCAGCACGAGATCTGCAGCTTTTACGCCGAGCAAGAGGACTTTGAACGAGCGCTGCCCGAGGTGCGCCATCTTTACGATCTGGCGCGCTCGTCCATGCAATCGCACTTTGCGCTCATCAACGTGCTTGCGCGTCTGGAGCGCTTTGACGAGATTATCGAGGTGGCGCGCCACGGCCTACGTATTGCCAGCGATCGTTCTGCAATTGGCTACCTGTTCTATCGCTTGGCGTTTGCCTATTGGAATTGCGATCAGCTCGACCTGGCGCTGGCTTGTTACCGTCTGGTGCCGCGCGGCGAGGAGTCGGGCAGCAGCGCGCTGGAAGAAATGCAGGGCCTTATGAATGAGATGGGCGTCAGCGAGCCTCCGACGTTCGAGGAGGCGGTCGAGACCATCCGCAAGGCTGGACTCGAGCTGCCGCCAGTGTCCGCCGTGACGAATCAGCTGGCAGATGCCGCTGTGCAACTGGTCGACAACGGCTTCTTTTTCCTGGCACGCGGTTGCATCTTCCAAATGTGGCGCACCATGGGCAACGACGAGCTCGGCTCCCTTAACCGTTCGCTGGGGTAGGCGAAGCTTCCAAGGAGGAAAGGATGCTAGGCAATTAGAAAATTTCCTCTTGCCCATCCTTGGCTGTTTGGTTACTATAGAACGGCTGTTACGGAGAGCTGACCGAGAGGCCGAAGGTGCTCGCCTGCTAAGCGAGTATGCCCCAAAAGGGCATCTGGGGTTCGAATCCCCAGCTCTCCGCCAGTACGAATTTGAAGAAGGGTCCCATTTGGGGCCCTTTTTTGTGCGGAGAAAGGAGGCTGGGGATTCGAACCCGAGAGGGCACGGGCGTTAAGCAAACGCGAGAGCGTTTGTAGCCCGTGGGCGAAAAGCCGTCAGGCTTTGAAGCCGGAGGGCATGCGTAGCATGCCCGGACATCCCCAGCTCTCCGCCAGTTTAACTTTAAAGAAGGGTCCCATTTGGGGCCCTTTTTTAATTAGAAGAATGTTAGCTGGGGATTCGAACCCTCAAAAAAAGAGGCATCCTTTCGGACGCCTCCTTTCAGTGGACTTATTATTCTTGCGCCCTACACCTCGGGTGCCTTGGCTACGGTCTCGCTCTCTGCCGCAAGTGGGCGGTTGTCGATGCGGCGGCCCAGGCGGTCGAGCTTCACAAGGAGCCACTCAATGGGATTCGGCCCCGAGCCTTCCTCGTCGGCAACCAAATCCACGACGGCAATCTTGGTGCCGTCCTGCTTGAGCGTAACGCTGCCCACCTTGTCGCCCACATGCACCGTGCCCGAAAGATCGTCGTAGCTAACCTTTTCGGTCACCTCGCCGGCAAGGGAAAACACGGTCGCTTGCGCCGTGGGGTCGGCGAGCGTGGCGTCGATCGTCTTGTCCGTCCAATCTGTCTGGCTAATGCGTGCCATAAGCGGGTTGCCGTTGGCGGTCTTTTCCTGCGTGTTGGCGATCGCGACCGTGACCTTGTGGCCGTAGTACCAATTGGCAAGGGTTGCGGTATCGGTAAAGCGCTGGTCGGTGGTGGTGGAGTTCAAAACGACGGTGTAGATCTCGTCGCCGTCGCGGTTGTAGGCGCTCGTAAAGCAATAGCCCGCGTCGTCGGTGGTGCCGGTCTTGCCGCCGATGTTGCCATCTTGGCCCAGCAAATAGTTATGCGTGTCCATGGAATGCGAATGGTCGGTGCCGTCGGCGCCCGTGACCTCGATCCAGGAATCCTCGCTCGCTACGACCTCGCGGATCGTGTCGTTTTTCATGGCCTCCTGCATCATCAGCGCCACGTCATGTGCGGTTGAGTGCATATCGCCAGCCCACTCATCAAAGTCCAGACCATGCGGGTTTTCAAAAAGCGTACCGGTACAGCCGAGCTTCTTAGCGCGCTCGTTCATGGCCTTCACAAAGGTGGCCTCGGCGTCTTTGGTCTTAGGGTCGATCTTCTTGCCCACATATTCGGCGAGCACGATGGCGGCGTCGTTGCCCGAGGGAATCATCAGGCCGCGCAGCGCCTGCTCCACGGTAAGCTTGTCGCCTTCGAGCAAGCCGGCGGTCGAATTGCCCACGGTGGCTGCAGCGTTGCTCACCGTGACCTTCTCGTCCATCTTGCAATTCTCGACGGTTAGGATTGCGGTCATGACCTTGGTGATCGAGGCAATTTTGACCTGCTCATCGGCGCCGCGCCCATAGTAGACGGTGCCGTCTTTGCCCATGACGAGGGCATTGGTCGCATCGATATCGGGCAGGTTTTCGGCCGTGATGCCGCGCGCATCGGCGGTTTTGCCGCAAACATTGTCGGTCGTAAGCACTTGGGCGCCGGCGACGGTGGGCACGCCAGCGGCAAGGGCGATAGCGCAGACAAAGCCGGCGGCAAGCTGGGCTGAGCGCTTTGCAAAAGAGGTGAGGGACTTCACGGATTTCGCTTTCGACGGGATGGTCTCTTCTGGAACAAGAGTATATCGTTTGCCGGCGTCGGCGATCATCGCGTGCGTGCGTGGCCCACATCCGCGCCCGAACGGGCACAAGGGTGCTTAAGGCCGACTTAATCACCCACGCTTGTTGTGTGTGACGGGCGCCCCCTCGGGCATAATGGAGCGCGAGAGGAGCACGCATGAACGAGCGCATTTTGGTAGTTGATGACGAAAAGGCCATCGCCGACTTGGTTGGTATCTACCTTACAAAAGAGGGCTTTGATGTCCAGATTGCCTATAGCGGGGCCGATGCTGCCAAGGCAATCTTGGAGCAGGAGTTCGATCTGGCGCTGCTGGATGTCATGCTGCCCGATATCGATGGCTTTGAGCTGCTGCGTACGATCCGTTCCAGCCATACCTATCCCGTGATCATGCTGACGGCGCGCGATGCCCAGCAAGACAAGATCGAGGGCCTTTCGCTTGGCGCGGACGATTACGTGGTTAAGCCGTTTCGTCCTCTGGAGCTCATCGCGCGCGTGCACGCTCAGCTTCGCCGCTACACCAGCTACGGTAGCCGCGCACAGGCGGCCGAGTCGCCGACCCTCCAGCTCGACGGCTTGGAGATCAACCGCGATGCTCGTTCCGTGACAGTGGACGGTTCACCGGTTCGCCTCACGCCCACCGAGTATTCAATCTTGCTGTATCTGGTCGAGCATCGCGGCAGCGTGGTGGCCGTGGAGGACCTGTTCCGCGCGGTGTGGAACGAGGACTTTATGCCCGGCTCCAACAATACGGTGATGGTGCATATTCGCCACTTGCGTGAAAAGATCGGCGACGACGCACAAAAGCCACGCTTTATCAAAAACGTCTGGGGCGTCGGCTACATCATCGAATAACGCTTTTCGCTTGTGAGGATCTTGATATGACAAAAGACGATAGGCAAGCGTTCGAGGTGCCCGATCGGCTCTTTGAATACGTGAGGTCGGTCGTCGACAACCGCGCGCTTGCAACGGTGCTGCTCTTTTTGCTGAGCCTGCTGCTGATTGGCATCGACAACATCGTCGGAATCTTGGCGGTGCTGCTTGTCGGCTTTTTGCTGATCGATCGATTTGAGATCGTGTGCCGCTGCGTGGTGATTGGCGGCGCCGCGTGGGCCATGACGTTGGCGATTGGCGCCATGGCGCTCGGCGGCATCGAAGGGCCGGTGCTGTTCGATGCCGGCTTTGTATTCAACATGCTTGGCTTTGTGCTGGCGCTTGCAGCGTGCGTGCTGTTCTTGTGTGGCCGCGCCCTGTACTACCAGGGCTACGAGCAGGGCGAGCAGCATGCCGATTGTGTGCTGGCCGCTCGTATTCAAGATCGCCTGATCGATCACCCCGACACCTGGGATAACATCGACGGCGACTTCTTGGAGGTCGAGGGCGCCCTTAACCGCGTGCGTGACCGTGAGCGCAAGGTGCAGCAAGCTCTGCGTGACGAGTCGCATCGCAAGGACGATTTGGTCACGTACTTGGCACATGACCTACGCACCCCGCTTGCCAGTGTGGTGGGCTATCTTTCGCTGCTGCAAGAGGCTCCCGAGCTGCCGGTTGAGCAACGTGCGCACTTTACGGGCGTGGCGCTCGACAAGGCGCACCGGCTCGATACGCTCATCGAAGAGTTCTTCGATATCACGCGTTTTGACTTCCACGATATCGTGCTCACGCGCGGCTATGTTGATCTGGGGTTGCTGCTGGCTCAGGTGACTGACGAGTTCTATCCCATCCTCAACGAGCAGCATAAGGAAGTCCAAGTTGATATTCGCGAGGACCTGACGGTGCTCGTGGATGGCGACAAAATGGCTCGCGTGTTCAACAACATCATGAAAAACGCTATTGCCTATAGCTATGAGGGCTCGACCATCACGATCGAGGCCAGACGCCGGGACGGCGGTGGCGTGCGCGTGCGCTTTATCAATCAGGGCGATCCCATCCCTGCGGCTAAGCTCAAGGTGATCTTTGAGAAGTTCTATCGCCTGGATGCGGCGCGTGCGACCAATCGCGGCGGCGCTGGACTGGGGCTTGCCATCGCCAAGGAGATCGTATGCGCGCACGGCGGTACCGTTGCATGTGAATCGACGCCCGAACACACGATATTCACCATCGAGCTGCCCGCCGCATAGCCAGCGTGCCCTTACAAACACTTGACAATGCGCTCACGTGCATATGAGCCGCGATTCCTACTATCGATACTGCTGAATTGATATCGATGTGGAGGTATGCGGTATGACGGCTGCTGCGGCTGTGGAGCCCACGGAGCTTGAAGAACTCATGAAAGCGCAGGCCGAGGCCGCGCACGAGCGCGAGGTTGGGGATGCGACTCGCCCCACGGCAGAGGATCTTGCCGCCTCGCCGACGCGAATCGATGTTGAGGGCCTCGACCTGTTCTATGGCGACCACCATGCGCTCAAGGACGTGAATATCAAGATCCGCGACAAGCAGATTACCTCGTTCATCGGGCCTTCGGGCTGCGGAAAGTCCACGTTGCTGCGCTGCTTTAACCGCATGAACGACGGCATCAAGGACTGCCGAATCGAGGGCAAGATTGCGCTCGATGGTCAAGATATCCTGGGCGACTACGACATCTGCCGCCTTCGCCAGCGCGTGGGCATGGTGTTCCAGCGCCCCAACCCGTTTCCCATGAGCATCTACGACAACGTCGCCTATGGGCCGCGCGGTATGGGTGTGCGCGATCGCGTCGTGCTCGACGAGCTGGTCGAAGACTCCCTGCGACGCGCCGCCCTGTGGGACGAGGCCAAGGACAAGCTCAAAGAGTCGGGTCTGGGTCTTTCGGGCGGCCAGCAGCAGCGCCTGTGCATCGCCCGCGCACTTGCCGTGCAGCCCGACATTCTGCTGATGGACGAGCCGACCTCGGCACTCGATCCCGTATCGACGCTGGTGGTGGAGCAGCTGGCCTGCGAGCTCAAAGAGACCTGCACGCTCGTGGTCGTTACGCACAATATGCAGCAGGCGGCGCGTATCTCCGATTCGGTCGCATTCTTTTTGCTGGGTGAGCTGGTGGAGCACGCGCCCACCGCGCAACTCTTCAAGAATCCGACCGATCCGCGCACGGCGGATTATTTGACGGGGCGTTTTGGCTGATACCATCTAGTAAAGGTACCTTTAGGGTTAAGATGCGGTCATGCCGGCCGCAAAGGGGTTCAACATGATCTATTACGTCGAGGACGATGACAACATCAGGGATTTGACGGTCTATGCGCTGCGCAAGCAGGGGATTGAGGCCGAAGGCTTTTCGTGCGACGGTGAGTTTAAGGCTGCCGTGGCGCGACGGGTACCCGATGCCGTCCTGCTCGACATCATGCTGCCCGATACCGATGGCTTGGCGATTATGCGTCGACTGCGTGCCGATCGCCTGACGGCGACGGTGCCCATCATGATGCTTACCGCCAAGGATACCGAGCTCGACAAGGTGATGGCGCTCGATGGCGGTGCCGACGATTACCTGACTAAGCCGTTTTCGCTCATGGAGCTCGCCAGCCGCTGCCGCGCACTGCTGCGTCGCGGCGGCATGGTCAAACAGGCAAGCGATGTGCTCAGCGTGGGCGACATCGTGCTCTCGCCCAGCCATCGTGAGGTGACTGTTGCCGGCGAGTCGCTTAAGCTCACCCTGCGCGAGTTCGACCTGCTCGAGTACCTCATGCGCAAGCCCGGCGTGGTCTTTACCCGCGAGTCGTTGCTGCAGAGCGTGTGGGGCTGGGACTTCGACGGCGGTTCGCGCACCGTTGACGTGCACGTGCAGACGCTTCGCCAAAAACTGGGCGAGCATGCCAGCGCCATCGAGACCGTGCGCGGCGTGGGCTACCGCTTGGCCGAGCCTTCTGCCGGTGATGGTGCCGAAGGTGACGACACCGCGGCCACCGCATCGGAGGAGTAACCCGTGGTCTTCGCCCCCCAGGGAAAACATACGCTGTCGCACCGCGTTTTTGTGACGATCTTTGTCTGCGCCATGGCGGTTATCGTGGCGTTTACGGTGCTGGGTGCGTTCTTTGTGCAAAACACCTTGGCGGATGCCACGAGTGCCAACCTGGCGCAAGAAACCGAGCTCATCGCTGCCGCCCTCGACGAGCAGCAGGAGCCCATCCCGTTCTTGCGTAGCCTCGATCGAGAGGACTTGCGCATCACGCTGATTAACAAGGATGGATCGGTTGCCTACGACAACGAGGCGCCGCCTTCCACACTGCCCAACCATGGCGATCGCCCCGAGGTCATCGAGGCCTTTGAGAGTGGTTCGGGTTCCGCGGAGCGCGCAAGCTCTACGCTCGACGAGATTATGCTGTATCGCGCCGTCGCCCTTGATAACGGCCAGGTTGTCCGCTTGGCGCAGGCCCAGCCTGGCGTTGCGGCGATTTTGCTGTCGATGGTGGCGCCGATGCTGCTTATCGCAGCAGCGGGTGCGGTACTCTCGTTTTTTATGGCGCGCCGCGAGTCCCGTGCCATCATCGCGCCTTTGCAAGAGGTGGATTTGGACCACCCACGCCGTAGCTATGAGCACGCCTATGCCGAGATGGTCCCCATGCTTGAGCGTATTGAGTCGCAGCGCCAGGAGCTCAAGCGCCAAATGGCGGTGCTGGCGGACAACGACCGTATGCGCCGCGAGTTCACGGCGAATATCACCCATGAGCTCAAGACGCCGCTTACGGCGATTTCGGGCTATGCCGAGCTCATCGCAAACGGCATGGTCGAGGGCGAGGGCGACCTGCGCAACTTTGGCGGTCGCATCTATCGTGAGGCGGGCCGCTTGGCAGCGCTTGTCAACGATATCCTTACGCTGTCTAACTTGGACGAGGCCGAGCGTGCAGCTGAGGGCGAGGCGGTGCCCATTGGGTCCACGGAGCCTATTGAGCTCTCGCGTGCCATCTACGCGGTCGAGCAGCGTCTTGAACAGGTCGCCCGTCAGGCGAATGTGACGATAAGTCATGAGACCAAGCCTGTGGTCATCGAGGGCGTGTCGCGCTTGATTGACGAGCTCATCTATAATCTGGCAAGCAACGCCATCCGCTACAATCGACCCGGCGGTACGGTTACGCTGCAGTGCGGCACCAACGACGAAGGCCATCCGTTCCTTGCGGTCGCCGACACGGGAATCGGTATCGCGCCTGAAGAACAGGGCAAGGTATTTGAGCGGTTCTATCGCGTGGACAAGAGTAGGTCCAAGGCACGCGGCGGAACCGGTCTGGGGCTTGCCATTGTCAAGCATGCGGCCCTGTATCATCACGCCACGCTCGATCTGTCGAGCGAGTTGGGCGTGGGAACCACCATTACGGTGACGTTTCCCATACAGCAGGACGAGCCATTCGCATAGCGATATAACATAGATATTGATGCAGACGCCGCATTTGACTTTCGGGTGCGGCGTTGTTGTGCAATTTTACGATTGCTTCCGACATTTTTACAGGAGAGCCTGTTTCTTATGTATAGAGTTTGGTCTCGGTAAAAAGATGCGATAACATACGGACAGTTTTGTCAATCCGAACTGGGGAAATGAAAGGCAAGCTGCATGACCCTTCTCGAACTGTTCCAGCTGCTGAAGAAGCACCTTCAGCTGGTCATCACCCTTCCGGTGGTCTGCGCGATCGCCATGGGCATCGTGTCCTTCGTTGCGATGGACAACACCTATACCGCGACGACGAGCATGTACATTCTCGCCAAGACCGACGATAGCGGTCAGATGAGCTACAACGATCTCTCGGCGAGTCAGATGCTTTCCAACGATATCGCCACGCTGCTGGATAGCGATAGCGTTAAGAGCGGCGCAGCCAATGAACTGGGCCTCACCGATCTGGATGACTACAAGGTGTCTGTTTCCTCCGAGACCACCACGCGTGTCATTACGCTTTCGGTTACCGGCACCGATGCCAAGGAGACGGCTAAGGTCGCAAAGGCCATGGCCAGCTCGGTGAGTACGGTCGCTCAGAACGTCGGCGCTGCCCAGAGCATCAACGTTATCGACGAGGCTAAGACCCCCGAAGCCCCCAGCGGTCCCAAGCGTATGCTGTACGTTGCTGTCGCGTTCCTCGCCGGTATCTTTATCGCAGTCGCCTATGTCGTTTTGGCAGACATGCTCAATACCCGCATCCGCGGTGCCGAAGAGGCGGAAGAGCTCCTGGGCATTCCCGTTGTTGGCCGAATTCCGGCTATGAAAGGTGGTAAATAGGCATGGCTAAGGCAAAGAACACCGATAAGCTCGTTGTACAGAATGCCGCCAAGACCCTTCTGGCTAACATTCGCTTTGCGAGCGTGGACGACCCCATTCGCACCATCACCGTTACCTCCTCGATTCCCAACGAGGGCAAGTCTACGGTTTCCATTAACCTTGCTCAGGCAATCGCCACGAGTGGCAAGTCCGTGCTCCTGGTTGAGGCCGATATGCGCCGCAGGTCCCTTTCCGATATGCTCGGCGTTCGTTCGCGCGGCGGACTCTATGCGGTTCTTTCCGAGCAGATCTCCATTGACCAGGCAATTGTCGAGACGGGTCAGAAGAACTTCTACTTCCTTGATGCCGAGCCGCATATTCCCAATCCTGCCGACATCATCGTCTCTCACCGCTTTGCCAAGCTGGTAAAGGCACTGTCTGCTAAGTTCCAGTACGTCATCTTCGACGCTCCCCCGGTCGGCACCTTCATCGATGCTGCCGAGATTGCCAGCCTGACCGACGGCACGCTGTTCGTGGTGCGCGAGGACTTCACCAAGCGCGAGGAGGCGCTCAACGCTATCGGCCAGCTTAAGAAGTCCGAAAAGGTCAAGCTCATCGGTACCGTCATGAATTACTGTGAGACCGAGACCAGCGAGTACTACTACTCCTACTACACCAAGGACGGTAAGAAGGTGAAGAAGGGCTCCGACGATCAGGGGACTTCCAAAAAGGGCATCTTCACCAACCGAGCAAACGTTTAGTTGATTAAGGCTGACCTATGCGTGACATTCATTGCCATATCTTGCCGGGTGTAGACGACGGCGCCGCCGATCTCGATGAGAGCTTGGCGATGCTCGAGGCTGCCAAGCGGGCCGGTGTAACCAGAATCGTTTGCACTCCTCACTGCCGTGATCCCTATTTTGATTACGACAAGATGTGGGATGCCTTTGAACTGCTGCGTGATAACGCTGACGGTTTTCCGCTCCAGATGGGCTTCGAGGTCAACCATCGAAAGCTCGTTGAGCTTGGTATCGATGCCGCGGAGCACTTGCATTTCGATGGGACCAACGAGTTTCTGCTCGAGCTTTCGACGCATGCCGATGCGTATGCGTTTAGAGAGTACGAGAACACGATTTACGATTTGCAGTGCCGTGGCTACCAGGTGATCATCGCTCATCCTGAGCGCTATCGTGCGGTTCAAAAGGATGTAAGCGTGGCGGAGCGCCTGGTCGATATGGGCTGCAAGCTGCAGGCTTCGGCGGACTTTATTGCCGGCGGTCGCTTTGGTCGCGAAAAAAAGCCGGCACAGCGCCTGTTCGATCAGAACCTGTACAGCTTCATCGCGAGCGATGCCCATAACGTGGGTCATTACGACTGCCTGGCGAAGGCTCGCGCGAAGTTTAGCGTGCGCGGAGCTCATTTTCGCTAAAATCTGTCCCTAACGTTCGCGTTGAATGAAAGGGCAGCTATGGATATCCAACTTAAGACGGGATGCTTTGATGACGCGGCGTTGGTGCGCCGCGTCGTTTTTATGGACGAGCAGGGCTACGAGAATGAGTTCGATGCTATCGACGAGGATCCGAACTGCATTCATGTGACGCTCTATGTAGACGGCGAGCTTGCCGGTTGCTCGCGCGTGTTTCCCGAAGAGCTTGAGCGCGTGGCTGACGCAGAGGCCCCGGTGTTGCCGGCATGCGACATGGACGAAGACGTTGCGGCGGGGGAGACCTACATTATGGGGCGCGTCGCCGTGCTGCCGGCTATGCGTCGTCGCGGACTGGCGAGTGCGATCGTGGAGACCAGTGCTTCGTGTGCACGCGATGCCGGCGCTAAGCTTATTAAGCTGCATGCGCAGGAATACGTGCTGCCGCTTTATGCAAAGGCGGGCTACACGCAAATTGCCCCGGTAGATTACGAAGACGAGGGCCAACCCCATGTCTGGATGGCCAAGCGCGTAGATGGCAGATAGGGACGTTCCTTTCCTGCCGGCAGTTGGGGACACTCCTTGGCAATTGACGCATTGGAGCGCTCGGACATACAGTTTTTCGATTCCGTATGTATATATGCGCGCTAATAGGTTATAAAATCTAAGTCTGAACATAGCAGGTCTGCGATGCGGCTCGGGCAACCGGGCCGTTTTTGCGGGCAGGGGTAGCGCGAAAGGACTGCACATGCGTCAATTTAAGACCGAGAGCAAAAAACTGCTCGACCTCATGATCAACTCCATCTACACCAATAAGGAAATCTTCCTGCGCGAGCTTATCTCCAACGCGAGCGATGCCGTCGACAAGCTCAACTTTAAGAGCCTGCAGGATCCGAGCGTCAAGATCAACCAGGGCGACCTGGCCATTCGCGTCTCCTTTGATAAAGACGCCCGCACCATTACCATCTCGGATAACGGCATTGGCATGACCGCCGAGGAGCTCGAGCGCAATCTGGGCACCATCGCCCATTCCGGCTCCGAGGAGTTTAAGACCGAGAACGCCGAGCAGCAGGGCTCCGATGTCGACATCATCGGCCAGTTTGGCGTGGGCTTCTACTCGGCTTTTATGGTCGCCAGCCATGTGAAGGTCGTCAGCCGCGCCTACGGCGAGGATGTCGCCCATGTGTGGGAATCCGACGGTCTTGAGGGCTACACCATCGAGGACGGCGAGCGTGCCGAGCACGGTACCGATGTCATCCTGACGCTGCGCGAGAACGAGAAGCTCGATGCCGACGGCGAGGCCGAGACCTACGATCGCTTCCTGACCGAGTGGGGCCTCAAGAGCCTAATTCAGCAGTACAGTAACTATGTGCGTTACCCGATCCAGATGATGGTGTCCAAGAGCCGCCAGAAGCCCAAGCCCGAGGATGCTGGCGATGACTACACGCCCGAGTACGAGGACTACCAGGAGCTCGAGACCGTCAACTCCATGACGCCGATCTGGAAGAAGCACAGCTCCGATGTCGAGCAGAAGGACTACGACGAGTTCTACAAGTCCACGTTCCACGACTTTGACGATCCTGCGCGCACCATCAGCTTCCATGCCGAGGGCACGCTCGAGTACGATGCCCTGCTGTTTGTGCCGGGCCGCGCGCCGTTCGATCTGTACAGCAAGGATTACGAGAAGGGTCTGGCACTCTACAGCTCCAACGTCCTGATCATGGAGAAGTGCGACGACCTGCTGCCCGACTACTACAACTTTGTCCGCGGCGTCGTGGATTCCGCCGATGTGTCGCTCAACATCTCGCGTGAGACGCTGCAGCAGAACCGTCAGCTCAAGGCCATCGCCAAGCGTGTGGAAAAGAAGATCACCGCCGACCTTGAGGATATGCGTGACAACGACCGCGAGGCCTACGAGAAGTTCTTTGAGAACTTTGGCCGCGGTCTTAAGTACGGCATCTACTCGAGCTATGGCATGAAGGCCGATGAGCTCGCCGATCTGTTGCTGTTCTGGTCTGCCAAGGAACAGAAGATGATTACCCTGGCCGAGTATGCCAAGGGCATGCCCGAGGATCAGAAGGCCATCTACTACGCCGCCGGCGACTCGCGTGAGCGCTTGGCCAAGATGCCCGTGGTAAAGGGCGTGCTCGACCGCGGCTATGACGTGCTGCTGCTGACGCAGGACGTGGATGAGTTCACCTTCCAGGCCATGCGTGAGTACGTTGCCGCTGATATGCCCAAGATCTACGAGGACGATGCCGCCCGCGAGGCTGCCGAGAAGGCCGTGGCCGATGGTGCCGAGCCCGAGGTTGAGGATCGTCACCTGGAGCTCAAGAACGTCGCAACCGGTGATCTTGACCTGGCGACCGAGGACGAGAAAAAGGAGGCCGAGGACGCCACCAAGGAGAACGAGGACCTCTTTAACGCCATGAAGGAGGCACTCGGCGACAAGGTCGAGAAGGTTGCCGTCTCTGCGCGCCTGACCGATGCTCCCGCGTGCATCACCACCGAGGGCCCGCTTTCGCTCGAGATGGAGAAGGTGCTCCAGAAGGGTCCCGAGGGCGCGCCCGACGGTATGCCCAAGAGCCAGCGCGTGCTCGAGCTCAACGCCAAGCACCCGGTCTTTTCCAAGCTCGTCGCCGCTCAGAAGGCGGGCGACGCCGACAAGATCAAGCAGTACTCCGGTTTGCTCTATGACCAGGCCCTGCTGGTCGAGGGCATTCTGCCCGAGGACCCCGTTGCCTTCGCAGCAGCTGTTTGCAACTTGATGTAGTTAGGTATTTACGCGGTTTTACCAAACCGCGTAACGGCTCGACGCTGCCCTCAGTTCCGCCGTTCTAACGAACGGCGGACCAGTCGACGCTGCGCGGGCGCCAGAGCGACAACTTGTCATTCAAAGAGGACGGCATGACCAGAAGGTCTATGCCGTCCTCTTTTCATGCCAATTTGTTCGCTCTGGCGCCCGCTCGCTGGCATTGCCAAAACATCGACGTTGCCGTGGTCCTAAGTAGTCATTGGGGACGTTTTTGTTTGACTAGTCGTTTAAGAACGTCCCCGATGACTATTTGAATTGCTAATTTGTGCGGGTTGTGGTTTTGTGACCTGCTGAAATTTAGGATACTGTACATCTGTACGTTAACTCATCTTCGTAGTATATTGCTACCCGCAAAACTCAACACCATTGTGCTTTGAGACGTTAAAGCGCCTACTACAATGGTTGTCGATAGTACGATTCGATTTAACGACAGGATGGATGGTCCAAGCGTGAGTCTCGGCAGCAAACTATCCAATGCAAAGGTGTCCTTTGCGATATTTAAGCGCGACATTAAGCGACTGCTTGTGAACCCCGTCGCCCTGGTGGTTACCCTAGGCGTGTGCGTTATTCCCTCGCTGTATGCCTGGTATAACATCGTGGCAAACTGGGATCCGTATGGAAACACCCAAGGCATCAAGATTGCTATCGCCAACAACGATCGAGGCACCCAAAACGACTTGGTGGGTGAGCTCAACGCTGGCGACAAAGTGGTCGACCAGCTCAAGGAGAATCATCAGTTGGGCTGGACGTTCGTCGACTCGACGGCCGATGCCAAGGAGGGCGTCGAGAGCGGCGAGTACTATGCCGCTATCGTGATTCCCAAGAACTTCTCGGATAACCTGGTTTCGATGCTCGACGGCAACTACCATCAGCCCAAGCTCACGTACTACGTCAATGAGAAGAAGAGCGCCATTGCGCCCAAGGTTACCGATACCGGTGCAAACACCATCGAGGAGCAGATCAACTCGGAATTTGTCTCTACGGTAGGCAAGACTGTTGCCGGTATCGCCAAGGATGCCGGTGTCGATTTAAAGGACAAGGCAACCCAGACTCAGGACTCGCTGGCAAGTTCGGTGTCCGAGGCGTCCGACACCTTGGGCGAGGTGCGCGATTCGATTGGCGATATGAATGCCGCCATCGATAAGACGAGCGGCGCTATCGCCTCGGCTGATGCGGCACTTGCCGGCTTGCAAGGCCAGGCACCGTCGCTGACGCAGGCGATCTCCCAGGGCAACGACCTGCTGAGCGAAGCTCGCACCACGGCGGGCAACTCCATCACCTCGCTCTCCAAGGCGCTCTCGGAAGGCAGCCTTGCGCTCACCAAGACGTCGGCCTCTGCGAACGCTGCCATCGGCAAGCTGACGGGCGCGGTCACATCTACGACCACCCGTATCGACAACTCGCTCGAGTCTCTTCAAGCGACGATCGACCACAATAAGGCCGTTATCGGGCACTTGGAGATTCTCGCCAATGACACGTCGACAGGTTCCGAGGAAATTGACGCGCGCATTGTATCGACCATCGATTTGCTTCGAGAGCAGAATGAAAAGCTTCAGAGCATCAAGGACGGTCTGTCCGCGCAGTCGAGCGCCATGGCGAATGACGCAGCGGCTGTTTCGGGTGCCAGTGACGCTATCAATAACGCAATTCATACCGGTGCGACCAACCTTGGCCAAGCCCAGACGGACTTGGGCCAAAACGCGCTGCCGAAGGCCTCGAGCGCGCTCGACTCTTTTGCTGCCGTTTCGGGCGACCTGACCGGTATCGTCTCGGGTATGACACCTACACTTGCAAATGCGCGCGGCACGTTGGCGCAGCTTAGCGCTACGCTCGGCCAGGCCAAGACCACGCTGTCCCAGACCGATTCCTCGCTTGCCAAGGTCCAGGACAAGCTTGCAACCGCCGCCAATGACATTGCGGCGCTACAGACCTCTGAGTCTATGGGCGAGTTAGCCGACCTCATGGACGTCGACGTCGATGACGTGGCAGATTTCATGGCATCTCCGGTTGAGCTGACGTCCAAGTCAATCTATCCGGTCAAGAGCTTTGGCTCGGGCATTGCTCCTTTCTACACCAATCTGGCGCTGTGGGTGGGCGGCTATGTGCTCATCGCCATCTACAAGCTCGAGGTAGACCGTGAAGGCATCGGTAGCTTTACGGCGCGTCAGGGCTACTTTGGCCGCTGGCTGCTGCTGGTGATCCTGGGCGCGTTCCAGGCCATTATCGTTACGGTGGGCGACCTGGTCATTGGCGTTCAGTGCGTCAATCCGCTGCTCTTTGTGCTGGGCGGCATCGCTATCTCGTTCACTTACGTCAACATCATCTATGCGCTGTCCACCACCTTTAAGCATATCGGTAAAGCCATTGGCGTCATCCTCGTCATTGTGCAGATCCCCGGCTCGTCGGGCATGTATCCCATCGAGATGATGCCCGGCTTCTTCCAGTGGCTGCACCCGCTGCTGCCCTTCACCTATGGCATCAACCTGCTGCGCGAGACCGTCGGTGGCATGTATTCGTTCAACTACCTGTTCAACCTGTGCATCCTGGGCGTGTTCCTTATCGTGGCGCTCTTTATCGGTCTGCAGCTGCGCCCGTTGCTGCTCAACCTCAACCTGCTCTTTGATAAGCAGCTTTCCACGACGGGCCTCATGATCTGCGAGTCCAACGACCTGCCGCGCCAGCGCTATTCGCTGCGCACGGCCATGCGCGTCATGCTCGATTCGGATTCGTACCGTCGCGAGCTGCTCGATCATGCCGTGGCGTTTGAGCATCGCTACCCGTACTACATCAAGGGCGGTTTTGCCGCCGTGGTAGGCGTGCAGGTTCTGCTCTTTGTGCTTTCGACGGTGCTCGATATCGACAATAACGGCAAGATCATCCTGCTCGTTATCTGGATCATTTCGGTTATCGCCATCTGTGGCTGGCTCATCAACATCGAGTACATCCGTGCGAGCCTCAATACCCAGATGCGTATCTCAGCGCTTTCGGACGAGGACCTTCGCCGCGAGATGCGCGAGCACACGGCTGCCATCCCTGCTGCCCGTCGCATGTTTGGTCTCAACGCCAGCGAGCGGGGCACCAAGGACAGCGAACAGCCCACGAGCCGTCTGCCGCATATCGGTGCGCATCGTAAGGCTCAAGATGTCGACGACGTTGACAACGTAAGCGGAAACGACGGGGACACCTCCCCGCTTGGCAAGCACTCTAAAGGAGGTGAGGCATAAATGAAAAACATCCTGCACCTGTTTAAGCGCGATGTCCAAAACGTGTCTCGCTCCGTGATCGGCTTGGTTGTTGTGATGGGCCTGATCATCGTGCCGTGCCTGTACGCGTGGTTTAACATCGCCGGAAGCTGGGATCCCTACGGCAATACCGGCAACCTTAAAATTGCAGTGGTCAACACTGACGAGGGCTACGAGAGCGATCTGATTCCCGTCGAGGTCAACGTGGGCGAAAACGTAACCGCCACCCTGCGCGGCAACGAGAACTTCGACTGGGTCGTCCTCAACGACCGCGATAAGGCGATTGAGGGCGTTAAGTCGGGCGCGTACTACGCTGCCGTCGTTATCCCTAAAACGTTTAGCGCCGATATGATGACGCTTTTCTCGACTGAGGTGAAGCACGCCGATATCGAGTTCTACGAGAACCAGAAGGCCAACGCCATCGCGCAGATCGTGACCGAGAAAGGCTCGAGCGCCGTCCAGAGTCAGGTCAACGAGACCTTTACCAAGACCATCACGACTATCGGTCTTAAAACCGTGTCCAGCCTGCTCGACTATATGAGCACCGACCAGGTGAGCAACTTTATCGCCAATCTGTCCTCTACGCTGGGCGATTCGGTCGAGGACCTGCAGGACGTTCAGGCGAGTGCGACGTCGCTCGCGGGCATTTTGAGCTCTACGTCCGATTCGCTGACATCGGCGGGCGGCATGCTCAAGCAGACGGGCACCGTCGATGAGTCGACGAAGCAGCTGATGGAGCACGCCAAGAGCGGCATCAATGATTCCAAGGAAGCGCTCAAGGCCGCCAGCGATGCCGTTGACGCGGCGATTGACGGAAGCGCGGGCTCGTTCGACAACGTGTCCGCCGAGCTTGCGAAGGCATTCGATGCCGCGAAACAGCATGTTTACCTTACGGTGTCTCAGCTCAACGAAGCCGCAGCGGCGCTCAATACGCGTGCTGACGATATCGATGCGATGGCCGATCGGCTCCGCAACCTTGCCGACAAGGTGAGTGATGACAAGCTCAAAGACGGGCTCAAGTCCGCTGCGACGTCGCTGGGCAGAATTGCCGCGGAGTACCGCAACAATGCAAAGGACCTGACGGCGACCGCAAAGTCCCTTTCGGACGGCATGGCGGAGGTCAACAACTCGCGTGCCGAGGTCGACCAGGCCATCGCCGATGCCAAGGCGGGTATCTCGGGTGCCAAGTCCGATTACGATTCTACGTTCTCGGTTAAGGCCAAGGAGCTCAAGAAGACCATTTCGGGCGTTCTGGATTCCCTGAACGGTATCTCGGGTGACTTGGATAGCGCCGTGAGCGGTCTGACCGACGCCTCTGGTTCGCTCGCGAAGGGTCTCTCCAAGGCCGCGGGGCTCGTCAACAAGGCTTCCGATCAGCTGGGCGAGGCGTCGGACAAGATCAGTGCCTTTAAGGACGAGCTTGATAGCGCTCTGATCTCGGGTGACCTGGCCACAATCAAGACGATGATCGGCAACGACCCCGAGGGTCTGGCCGTGTCGCTTTCCGGTCCCGTCGCGCTCGACCGCAAGCCGGTCTATCCGATCCGCAACTACGGCTCGGCCATGGCGCCGTTCTATACGATTTTGTCGCTGTGGGTGGGCTCGATTGTTCTGGCGGCCATGATGAAGGTCTCGGTTGACGATGAGCTTATCAACGAGCTCATTCCCGTGCGCCTGCACGAGATCTACCTGGGCCGTTATCTGTTCTTTGGCGGTCTGGCCTTGCTGCAGGCAACGCTCGTGTGCGCGGGCGACATTCTGTTCTTTGGCATCCAGTGCGACAACCCGTTGCAGTTTGTGCTGGCGGGCTGGGTTGCGAGTCTCGTGTTCTCCAATATCGTCTACACGCTTACGGTATCGTTTGGAGATATCGGTAAGGCCCTCGCCGTCGTGCTGCTGGTCATGCAGGTCGGCGGTTCGGGCGGTACGTTCCCCATCGAGATGACCGGCCCCGTGTTCCAGGCGATCTACCCGTTCCTGCCGTTTACCCACGGCATCAACGCCATGCACGCCGCCATGGCCGGTGCCTACCATATGGAGTACTGGGTTGAGCTGGGTATTCTGGCGAGCTATCTGATTCCGTCGCTGGCCCTGGGCGTCGTCTTCCGCCGCCCGGTCATCAAAGCCAACGACTGGATTATCGAAAAGCTGGAGAGTACTAAATTGATTTAATACAGCAACGTAAACGCCGTCGGAACATCGAGGTCTTACAACCCGATGCTTTAGCGTAGTGAATTGCACGGGCTGCTTGGTTGTTGCTACAGTAGCGGGGCGTGCCGGGGGTCCGGTGCGCCCTGTTTTTATTTGACCATGAGGCGGCACGCAGCCATACGCGTGCGGACACCACGCCCAGATTGAGTGCGAGGATGTTCCATGGCCCAATACGCTGCCAACGAAATCGAAAACTTGCCCGATAGCCCAGTAGCCCGTGAGGATTTGGGCGCGGGCGGTATTCCCCGGGGCGCCGGCGCACGCTCTCCGCTGTTCTGGAAGGTTTTGCTCCTTTCGGTGGCGGTCATCTGGGGCTACTCCTTTACCACTATGAAGGACGCACTCGGCACCATTCCGGTGTTCGCGCTGCTCTATGTACGTTTTCTGCCCGCAGCGTTGGTCATGTTTGCCGTCTTCCACAAGCGCATCATCGCGCACCTCAACGCTCGCAACCTGATCGTTGGCCTGAGTATGGGCGTGCTCATGTGGGCGGCCTATGCGTTGCAGACGGTCGGTCTGGCACATACTACGGCGGGCAAGAATGCTTTTTTGACGGGCACGTATTGCATCCTTGTACCGTTCGCGAGCTATTTCCTGAGCGGCGAAAAGCTCACGCGCTACAACTTGGGTGCCGCGCTGCTGTGCCTAGCGGGCATTGGCCTCGTCGCACTCGATAGCGTTGAATTCAACATTGGTGACGTCATTACGCTGGCGGGTGCGGCCTTTTTCGCCATCCAGATGGCGGTGACTGCCAAGTACGGTCGCAAAATGGACATCAACGTCATCACGTTTTGGATGTTTGTGGGCAACGGCGTGCTGAGCCTGGCAACGTCGCTGCTATTCGAGACCCAAGCGCCTCTGTCCGTGTGGACGCCGAGCTTTATCAGTGCGATGGCGTTTCTCTCGGTGGGCTGCACATGCGCGGCTCTGCTCATCCAAAACGTCGGCCTGGCGCATGTCCCGGCCTCGACGGGCTCGCTGCTCCTTTCGATGGAGTCGCCTTCGGGTGTGCTGTTCTCGGTGCTGCTGATGGGGGAGGCGCTCACCTCGCGCCTGCTCGCCGGCTTCGCGCTCATCTTCCTGTCGATTATCTTGAGCGAGACTCACTTCGATTTTTTGCGTCGAAAGCCGCGCCCGCAATTGTAAACAACTTGTTGCGCCGCCCTCCCGGGGCGGCATTTTTTATGCGTCGCCCTTAAAGTAGTACCTTGCACTTTACGCTATCAAAGTGCTTGCTGCAAAAACGATACTGGAGGGCATCTATGGCACCAGCTTTGTCCGATCTTCAACCGCAATCAGCGCCCAAGGCCACCGCGGCGGCGCAGGCCGCTATCGGTGACGGTCTTGTTGCAGAAGCTCAGGCTTTTGCAGACGAGCTCGCTGCGTGGCGACACGATCTCCACCAGATGCCCGAGTTGGGTAATCGCCTTCCGCAGACCTCTGCGTATATTCAAGTGCGCCTGACCGAGATGGACATCCCATTTGCCACGCTCGTCGACGGTTCCTGTGTTGTGGGCCTTGTCGGCGCCGGTGCCGCCGCGGCCCAGGGCAATGGCGTCTGCACGGACGAACAGGCCGGTACGGTCGTTATGCTTCGTGGCGACATGGACGCCCTGCCCGTTGCCGAGGAATCCGGCGAGCCCTTTGCATCCACCAACGGCTGCATGCACGCTTGCGGTCACGATATGCACGCGACGGCGCTGCTTGGTGCGGCTCGTATGCTCAAAGCGCGCGAGACTGAACTTGTTGATGCCAACGCCACGGTTAAGCTGCTGTTCCAGCCGGGCGAGGAAACCTTTGAGGGTGCCCGCGCCGCCATCGCCGACGGTCTGCTGCAGAACCCGCGTCCTCAGGTCGCCTTTGCCATGCATGTCAATAGCCAGTCGCCGCTTGGCCTGGTACTCTACGGCAGCCCGGCGCTCTCGGGCGTGTACGGTTTCCGTATCACGCTGCAGGGCAAGGGCGGCCATGGCTCGAGCCCCGAGATCTGCATCGACCCCATCACGGCCGGCGTCCATGTGCACCTGGCACTTCAGGAGCTCATCTCCCGCGAGGTGCCGGCGGCCAAGGAGGTCGCGCTTACCGTTGGCAAGTTCGCCGGCGGTCAGGCCGCAAATGTCATCCCAGATACCTGCGTGCTCGAAGGTACGCTGCGCGGCTTCGACGTCGAGCTCATGGAGCACCTCAAGACCCGCATCGCCGAGGTCGTCAACGGCGTGGCCGCAACGTATCGCACGCCGGCGACCCTCGAGACACTCTCGGATGTTCCCCCGCTCGTACTCGATGACGATATGACGCAAGCGTCGCTTGGCTACGTGGACGCGGTGCTGCCCAAGGCCGCCTTCCTGCCGCTGTTCCACGCCATGGCGAGTGAGGACTTCGCGTTGATTTCGAGCGAGATCCCGAGTGCGTACTTTACCGTGGGCGCCGCTGTAACCGATACGGATGAGCATTTTGCCCAGCACCATCCCAAGGCGCGCTTTAACGATGCCGAGCTGCCGCTCGGTGCCGCAGCTTATACCGCTGTCGCTTTGGGCTACATCGCCGACCACCGATAGCACCCAATCTTGCTACTCGTTTGTTTAAAAAGGAGCAGTATGTCCCAGCAACGTAAGTTCTTCCCCGGCTGGCTCGTCGTGGCCTCCGGCTTTGTGATCATGGCCACGTGTTACACGATTTTCGTCAACTGCATGAGCCTGTTTCAGCCGCTCATCGTAAGCGACCTCGGGATTACGCTTGCGCAGTACAACATCTCCAACGCCATCTCCACCGTGGTGAGCGTTATCGGCTCACTTGTGATCGGTCATGTGGCCGATAAAGTGAGCGGTCGCGTTTTGGGCTCCCTCACTGTAATCGCCACCTCTGCCGTTCTTGCCGGGATGAGCTTTGTCGGTGAGCTGTGGCAGGTCTACGTGCTCTTTGCCGTCTCGGGGTGCTTTGCCGTCGCCTCGACCCGTCTGCTCATTAGCCTGGTGACCGCCAACTGGTTTACGGCCAAGCGAGGCCTTGCCATCTCCATCGCACTTTCGGGCTCGGGCTTTGGCGGCGCTATTCTGTCTCCCATCGTGAGCTCGCTGATCGTGAGCGTTGGCTGGCGTTCCGCCTTTCTGGTGCTCGCGGCTATCTGTATGGTGGCGGCGCTGCCCATCACGGCCTATTCCTTCCGCACCAAGCCTTCCGAGATTGGCCTGAAGCCGCTCGGCGAGAACCCGGGCGATCCGTCCGTCTCGATGGCCGGCGACAAGGACGAGCACACGGCTCCTGAGGTTAACGTTGGCTGGTCTCGCATCAAGAAGAGCCCGGCGTTTTGGCTGCTTGTCGTCGCCTTCCTCTTTATGGGGCTCGTTAACGGCGCCATCTTGCCCAACCAGGTTACCAACATGACGAGCGTTACCGTCAACGGCGCCAAGATCGTCACGGGTGGCCACGACCCCATGTGGGCCGGTACGGTGCTTTCTGCCTACATGGTCACGGTCGTTATCGCCAAGATTTCGCTCGGTGCCATCTACGACCGCTTTGGCCTGCGCTTTGGCAACGTGCTGGGATCCGTTGCGTGCATTATCGCTTGCGTTGCCCTGTGCTTCCCCGCGACCGATCTTGGTCCCATCGTAGCTGCCGTGAGCTTTGGTGTCGGAACGTGCATGGGCACCATCACGCCTACTATTGCCGCGTCCAAGCAGTTTGGCATGGCCGACCTCGGCAAGGTCACGGGCACCATTACCTCGCTCGAGATGGTCGGCGGCACCGTGGGCGCCATCGTCTCGGGCGTGCTGTTCGATGCCACGGGCTCCTTTGCGAGCGCCTGGATTGTGTGCCTGGCGTGCTCCGTGGTCATGCTCGTGTTTCTGCTGGCATCCGAGCCCATCGCCGCCAAGCTGCGCGCGAGCGTGGCGGGGGAGTAGACTCCGTCGCTCTTTTCTGTTCGCCCCGTTCTGTCCGTGGCT
Source organism: uncultured bacterium (assembly GCA_905216145.1). Classification (GTDB taxonomy): domain Bacteria; phylum Actinomycetota; class Coriobacteriia; order Coriobacteriales; family Coriobacteriaceae; genus Collinsella. Next base: position 27,794 of record CAJMST010000018.1, read on the forward strand.
GCCTTGGAAGCCGAATGGATGCTCGTACCATCATTCGGTTTCCAAGGCGGCCACGGGCCTACGAAATGATCCGTTTTCCTCCGTCCCCAACAGATCCTCGTACCGTCATTCGGTTTCCAAGGCGCCCACGGACGTACGAAACGGATCACATGCCGCGGCGGCGCGTCTGGCCGAACGAGCCCCCATACCCTCGTTCGGTCAGACGCGCCGCCGCGTTTTGTTTTTGTGCCGTATAATGACCACTACCTATGACGCGATACAAAAGAAAGGTGTTTGCCCATGCAGGCACAGAAGGCGGAGGGAACCCGCGACCTTATCGGCGCCGAGATGCGCGCCTGGCAAAAGATGCAGCAGATTGCGGCCGGCGTGTTCGAGCCGTTTGGTTTTAAGCCCATCGAGACGCCCGCGATCGAGCAGGTGGACGTGTTTGTCCACGGTATCGGCCAGTCGACCGACGTCGTGCGTAAGGAGATGTTCCGCGTGTTTAGTGGCGCCAACCTGGAGCGCGTCTTTACCGAAGGCACCGACACCAAGCTCAAGCCCAAGCAGCGCCTGGCGCTTCGTCCCGAGGGCACGGCCGGTGTGGTGCGCGCCGTCGTGGAGAACAACCTGGTGCCCCAGGGCTCCACGCCGTTTAAGGCCTACTATGCCGAGGCCATGTTCCGCGGCGAGCGTCCCCAGAAGGGCCGCCTGCGCCAGTTCCACCAGGTAGGCATCGAGTGGCTCGGCGCTCCCGATCCGGCGGCAGACGCCGAGTGCATCATCATGCTTATGGAGTTCTACAAGCGCCTCGGTTTCGATCTTTCCAAGCTCCGTCTGCTCATTAACTCGATGGGCGATGCCCAATGCCGTCCGGCCTATCGCGAGCAGGTCAAGCAGTTTATCCTCGATCACGCCGACGAGATGTGCGACGAGTGCCGCGAGCGCGCCGAGCTCAACCCGCTGCGCGCCTTCGACTGCAAGAACGACCACTGCCGCGAGATCATGGCCGACGCCCCGCTGATGGGCGACAACCTGTGCGACGAGTGCCGCGAGCACTATGAGCAGGTCAAGCGCTATCTGGATGCCGCCGGTATCGAGTATGTCGAGGACCCCACCCTGGTGCGTGGTCTGGACTACTACACCCGTACCGTCTTTGAGGTCGAGGCTCCCGGCGCCGGCGTCGGCTCCATCGGTGGCGGCGGTCGCTATGACGGCTTGGTCGAGCTCGAGGGTGGCAAGCCCACGGCAGGCGTCGGCTTCGCTGTCGGTTTTGAGCGTGCGCTGCTGGCCCTTCAGGTCTTTGGCAGCGACCTGGGTGCCGAGGAGGCCCCGTGTGTCTACGTCGCCAATGCCGGCAAGGAACTGCGCCAGAACGTCTTTGCCATCACGCAGGAGCTCCGCGCTGCAGGTATCGTGACCGAGGCCGACTACCAGGGCCGTTCGCTCAAAGCTCAGTTTAAGCAGGCCGATAAGGTTGGCGCCAAGCTCATTTTGGTCCTGGGTGGCGACGAGCTTGCCGCCGGCAAGGTCAAGGTGCGCGACATGGAGAGCCATGACGAGGTGCTGGTCGATTTGGCCAACGTTGTCGAGGCGGTTCGCGAGCGCCTGTAGCGCATCATTTTGAATTGCGGGTCCGCCAACACGTCCCGCTCGCGGCGAACGATTGTTACGGGGGTGTTTCGCTTTTATGCGGAATGCCCCCGTTTGCGTATGCCGCCCACCGAGAAATACGACCATTTAGGGCAAAAACCCTTGCAATGCAGAAAATACTTTTGTGTGGTAAAGCGCAATCAGCGCCGAAAGTTTTTGCCGAGTGCCTATAATGAATATCGCATGTTACGTGCATAGAAGGAGGAATGGGAGGAAACGTGGCTGAGAACCTAAGCAACCAGTCTGTACCCGAAGCCGCGGCGCGCGTCGCTGCCGTGGTCAACCGCCTCGTTAACCGAATCGGCTCGAATGCCGAGTCCAGGGAGCGTCTCGCCGAGATCGAGATCCCCGAGGAGCTGCGCGATAATCTGGCGCTGTTCCTGCGCCTGGAGCGCCGTGTGCTTAGCGAGTATGATCCCGAGATCGCGGACCTGTTCGACAAGATTCTGTCGGCCGAAATCGTGGCCAATGCCGGCAACCCCGGTAGCCGTGCCGCTGACGAGGCCGTCGACGAGCAGGGCGTGCCCACCGCCGACGAGCCCACCGCCGTGGCGTTTCGCGAGGTCGTCGATCTGATCGACAGTCTGCCGCTCGATAAGCAGCAGGTTATCGTCCGCGCCTTTACGAGCTTCTTCCACCTGGCAAACCTGTCGGAGGAGAACTACCGTGTGGCGCAGCTGCGCGAGCGCGAGGCCGGTGCGTCGACCGATACCGAGGTCGATCCCGCCAACGAGCTTACCGTCGCCTATCACCAGCTGGTGAATGAGCTGGGCGTCGAGGGCGCCAACGAGCTGCTCGGCAAGCTTGAGTTCCATCCCGTCTTTACCGCGCATCCCACCGAGGCTCGTCGTAAGGCCGTCGAGGGCAAGATTCGCCGTATCTCCAACCTGCTGGAGGAGCGTCCGCGTCTGGGCGGTTCCGACCTGGTGGAGAACGAACGCCACATGCTGCAGGAGATCGACGCCTTGGTGCGTACGAGCCCCATCGCGCTCAAGAAGCCCACGCCCGTCGAGGAAGCCGATACCATCATCGACATCTTCGACAACACGCTGTTCGACGTCATCCCCGTTATCTATCGTCGTTTTGACGACTGGGTGCTGGGCGACAAGGCCGGTACCGTTCCGCCGCTGTGCCCGGCGTTCTTCCATCCCGGCAGCTGGATCGGTTCCGACCGCGACGGTAACCCCAACGTCACCGCCAAGGTGAGCCGTGAGGTCGCCGCCAAGTACTTCACCCATATGGTGCTCAAGCTCGAGGACAAGTGCCGCCGCATCGGCCGCAACCTCACGCTCGAGGCCACCTACAGCAAGCCGTCTGCCGAGCTCATCAACCTGTGGAACCATCAGGTCGAGATGAGCACCCAGTACACGGCACGCGCCGAGCTGATCTCCGAGCACGAGCCGCATCGCGCCGTCATGCTCGTCATGGCAGACCGACTCAACGCCACCGTCCGTCGTATCACCGACACCATGTATCACAGCGCAGACGAGTTCCTGGATGACCTGCGTGTCGTCCAGCGCTCGCTGGCCGCTTGCGGTGCCGTCCGTGCTGCCTACGGCCCGGTCCAGACCATCATCTGGCAGGTCGAGTCCTTCGGCTTCCACATGGTCGAGATGGAGTTCCGTCAGCACTCCGTGGTGCACGCCCGCGCCCTCAAGGATATCCACGAGAACGGTATCCATGGTGATCTGCAGCCCATGACGCGCGAGGTCATCGATACCTTCCGTGCCATCGGCTCCATCCAAAAGCGTTACGGCAAGAAGATGGCGCACCGCTACATCATCTCGTTCACCAAGAGCGCCCAGCATGTGGCCGACGTCTTTGAGCTTGCCCACCTGTCCTTTGCACACGAGGAGGATGTCCCCGAGCTCGACGTGATCCCGCTGTTCGAGCAGCTCGAGGACCTCGAGGGCTGCGTCGACGTGCTCGACCAGATGCTTACGCTGCCCGTGGTGCAAAAGCGCCTTGCCCAGACCAACCGCCGCATGGAGGTCATGCTGGGCTATTCCGACTCCTCCAAGGATGCCGGTCCTACCACGGCTATGCTCGCGCTGCACTCTGCGCAGGAGCGCATTGCCAAGTGGGCCGAGAAGAACGATATCGACCTGGTGCTCATGCACGGTCGCGGCGGTGCCGTGGGCCGTGGCGGCGGCCCGGCCAACAAGGCCGTGCTGGCGCAGCCTAAGGGTTCGGTCAACTGCTTCTTTAAGCTCACCGAGCAGGGCGAGGTCATCTTTGCCCGTTACGGCAACCGCACGCTGGCTCAGCGCCACGTTGAGTCCGTTGCCGCCGCAACGCTGCTGCAGTCGGCTCCGAGTGTCGAGAAGACCAACACCGAAACCACGCAGAAGTTCTGGGATATGGCCGAGAAGCTCAACGCCGCAAGCCACGAGCGCTATCTGGACCTGCTGAATACCGAGGACTTTACGCCGTGGTTCTCGACCGTGACGCCGCTGACCGAGGTCGGTCTGCTGCCGATTGGCTCGCGTCCTGCCAAGCGCGGCTTGGGTGCCAAGTCGCTCGACGACCTGCGTACCATTCCGTGGATCTTCAGCTGGAGCCAGGCGCGCATCAATCTGGCCGCTTGGTACGGCCTGGGCACCGCCTGCGAGCAGTTTGGCGATCTGGACCAGCTTAAGGCTGCCTACCAGGAGTGGCCGTTCTTCCGCACCTTTATCGACAACATCGAGATGTCGATCGCCAAGACCGACCAGCGCATCGCTAAGATGTATCTGCACCTGGGCGACCGCCAGGATCTGTCCAAGAAGGTCTTCACCGAGATGCAGCTCACGCGTAAGTGGGTCCTTGCCATCGTCGGTGACGAGTGGCCGCTGCAGCGCCGCCGCGTGCTTGGCTGCGCCGTCCGCGTGCGCAACCCCTACGTCGACGCCCTGTCCATCGCCCAGGTCCGCGCCCTTCGCGAGGTGCGTATGAACCAGGACGAGATGGCAGAGGAGAAGAAGGCCGAGTACATGAGCCTGATTCTTTCGACTGTGACCGGCGTCTCGGCAGGACTGCAGAACACGGGGTAATCGATAGCCCTGTGGCTCTCACCGGGACCCGACGGGTTTCCCTCTGAATGCGTCCTCGCACTTGAAGCCCCCTTATCCTGCTCCTTCGGAGCTGCGGATAAGGGGGCTTCGTGCTGCGGAATGCATTCAGAGGGAGACCCATCGGGTCCCTTCGTCCTCGGTCTTCAGGGATTAAAGCTGAGGAGAAGAATGGCGCGCTTCTGACCTTATGACTGTAGCGGTCGCGGTCCCGTTTGGGGTCGCGGCCGTTTTGTTGTGGGTCAAATATGAACGTTGTGTTAATGAGTCGGTGGACGGTGGTGTTTTTCGGTGAGCGGCGTATCCTTCCAACGGTTTATCTAGTGTGTCAGTTGAAAGGAAGAGGGCGCTCGTCATTGTTTGAATGTGAACTGCCGTTTGACCACAAGACGTTGCATCTGGAGCTCGAGGATAAGAACTTCGCGGGTGTGATGGAGGGTCATCAAAACGAGTTTAAGACCACGAAATCGCAGGAAGAGCTGGTAGAGGAGTCGCTTGCCAACCCTTATGGCTCGCCTTCGCTCGAGGAGCTTTGTGCTGGCAAAAAGGACATTGTCATCATTAGCTCCGATCATACGCGTCCGGTGCCTTCGCGCGTGACGATGCCTATTCTGCTGCATCACATCCATTCTGCTGCGCCTGAGGCTCGTGTGCGTATTTTGGTTGCTACGGGAATGCACCGTCCGTCGACGCACGAGGAACTCGTCAACAAGTATGGCGAGGAGATTGTTGCCAACGAGGAAATCGTCATGCACGTCGCGACTGACGACAGCATGATGAAAAAGATCGGCACCCTTCCTTCTGGTGGCGAGTGCATCATCAACAAGATCGCCGCCGATTGCGACCTGCTGCTTGCCGAGGGCTTTATTGAGCCGCATTTCTTTGCCGGTTTCTCTGGTAGCCGCAAGTCCGTCCTTCCCGGTATCGCCAGCTACAAGACCATCATGTACAACCACAACGGTCAGTTTGTGAACGATTCCCATTCGCGTGCCGGCAACCTGTGCCACAACCACGTGAGCGAGGATATGTTTGCCGCTGCCGAGATGGCTCACCTTGCCTTTGTGCTTAACGTGGTGCTCAACGGCAAGCACGAGGTCATCGGTTCTTTTGCCGGTGACATCCACAAGGCGCACGAGGCTGGCTGTGAGTTCGTGAAGAGCCTTGCCGGCGTTGAGCCCGTCGAGTGCGAGATTGCCATCACCACCAACGGCGGCTACCCGCTCGACCAGAACATCTACCAGGCCGTGAAGGGCATGTGCGCTGCTGAGGCCACGCTTCCCGAGGGCGGTGTGATCATCGACGTCGCCGGTTGTGCCGACGGTCACGGCGGCGAGGGCTTCTATCACAACATCGCCGACAACGATCCGGCAGAGTTTGAGCGCGCCTGTATCGACCGTCCTAAGGACGAGACCCTGCCCGACCAGTGGACGAGCCAGATCTTTGCCCGCATCCTGGCGCATCACCCTGTGATCATGGTCACCGACCTGTGCGATCACCAGATGATCAAGGATATGCACATGACGCCGGTCAACACTATCGAGGAGGCGCTCAAGCTCGCCTTTGAGATGAAGGGTGCCGATGCCAAGGTTGCCGTCATTCCCGATGGCCTGGGCGTTGTCGTCGCGCAGCACTAGTGCACGGCCTAAACGAATCGTTTATAACCGACAAGAAAGATAAGGTTTTATGCTTACCAAACTCCTCTGCGAATTCGGCGCAACTGCCCTCATGATCATCTTTGGCGTGGGCGTGCACTGCGATACCGTGCTCAAGGGCACCAAGTATCAGGGCTCCGGCCATATGTTTGCCATCACCACCTGGTCTTTTGGCATCTCGGTCTGCCTGTTTGTCTTTGGCGGTGCCGTGTGCATGAACCCCGCCATGGTGCTTGCCCAGTGCATCGTCGGCCTGGTACCGTGGAGCAGCTGCATCCCCTTCATGATTGCCGATATGCTCGGTGGCTTTGCGGGTGCCGTGATCGCGTGGTTGATGTATGCCGATGAGTTCAAGGCTTCCGATGGTGTCGTCGATCCCATTGCCCAGCGCAACATCTTCTCGACCAACCCCACCACCGAGGGTACGAACTATGCCCGCAACTTCTTCTGCGAGGCCATCTGCACCTTTGTGTTCATCAGCGCCATCCTTGCTGCTGCTAACCGTGCTGGCGAGAACGTCCTGATGCTCGCTATCTGCGTCGGTCTGATCGTTTGGGCTGTTGGCATGGGCATGGGCGGCATCACCGGCTTCGCCATGAACCAGGCTCGTGACCTTGGTCCTCGCATGGCCTATCAGGTGCTGCCGATCAAGAACAAGGCTGACAACAACTGGAAGTACGGCCTGCTCGTTCCTGGCATCGCGCCGTTTGTCGGTGCCGCTCTGGCTGCACTGTTTGTGCATGGTTTCTTGGGCATGTTCTAGTCTGAGGCTACATAGTTGTCCGCTGGCCGCATGGGGTAACTTCCCAGCGCGTCCTCGGACATGCAAAAAGGCTCGCTGCGCACTTCGTGCGGCGAGCCTTTTTGCGTCCTGCGGAATGCGCTGGGAAGTTACCCCATGCGGGCAGCTGCGGGGTCTTTATTGCGTTCGTGCAAGCAACCCAACATATATATCTGAATTTGGATGGGAGGGGCTTGTTGCTGGTGGGGACGTTGGGCTGCTGCTGACACTTTGGGATGTATCGCGCTTTGGGTTGGGGGCGGGGCTTTGGAATGAGGGGTTTACTTAGTTGAAGAGAGGCTTAATGGCTGAGAGGTAGTCTTTGGCTACTTCGGCCTTATCTGCTTGAAAGTTGTGCCAGGCCCACCATTGGACCATTCCTACGAAGCTTGAGGCTATGTGGTGTAGCAGGAAGCTTCGGTCCATGGTGGCGGCGGGGCCGTTTGGGTCGGTAGGGACGGTTTCGTCTGCTCGTGACATGATGGTCTTGCGTAAGCAGTCGGCGAAGACGCGTGAGCCGGCGCCGGCTACGAGGGCTCGAACGCCCTGGCGGCGCTCCCAGAGGTTGTTGAGGATATGCTCGACCTGCACGAGTGGGTCGTCGAGCGGTGTGCCATCGTCGTCGAGGGCGTGGGTGCAGATGTCGCTCACGAGTTCGGACAGTAGGTCGTCTTTACTCTTGAAGAGACCGTAGAATGTCGCGCGGCCTACGTGAGCGCGCGCGATGATGTCGCCGACGGTAATCTTGCCGTAGTCCTCCTCGCGAAGGAGTTCGGAAAACGCCGCAACGATGGCAGCGCGGCTTTTTTCTTTGCGGGCATCCATGGCTATGCATCCACGTGAACGAGCAGGCAACGGAGCGTGCCGGAGCAGCCCTCGTAGGGGCGCTTGCCGGCGCCGTAGCCGACGGCTTCGATGCGGTAGCGTGAGGGCAGTTGGTCGGACGTACGCAGCGCGGTGACGATGGCGGCGCCCGTGGGCGTCACGAGCTCGCCGGCGACCGGTGCGGGCGTGAGGGCGATATTGCCCGCCTGGCATAGGTTGACGACAGCGGGGACGGGAATGGGCATGAGACCGTGGGCACAGCGGATGGTTCCGTGGCCCTCGGAGAGCGACTCGACAACGATGTCCTCAATACCCAGGTTATCGAGGCAGATGGCGACTGAGCAGACGTCGACGATGGAGTCGACGGCGCCCACCTCGTGGAACATGACGGTGTCAGGCGTTTTGCCGTGAGCCTTGGCCTCAGCGGCGGCGAGCGCGGTAAAGATGACGAGCGCACGACGCTTAGCGCCGTTGCTCATCTGTGAGCCGTCGATGATCGTCGTGACATCGGCCAAAGAGCGGTGGTGATGGTGGTGGGCGTGATGGTGACCCTCGTGACCATGGCCGTGGGCCTCATGGTCATGCTCGTGGCAGTGCTCGTGCTCGCCATGGTCATGATGGTGGTGCTCATGCTCGTGTGTGTGCTCGACAACTGTTTCGTTGCCGTAGAGCCAGGCCATATCGTGATCGTGGTTCTCGAGCTCCTCTGCCAGCTGAACGTCAAAGTCGCAGGCGTCGATGCCATGCTTGTTTACGCGCGTCACGGCAATCTCAAAGCCGTCGACCGGAAGCGTGGCGAGCTGTTCGCGCAGATGCTCCTCGCTGGCGCCCAGGTCGAGCAGGGCCGCGACGGTCATATCGCCGCTGATGCCCGAGGTGCCGTCGATGATAAGCGTGTGCTGATGGTTGGACATGGAATGCTCCTTAGCGGGCGCGGGATGTGCCGGCGCTCAGATGGTTGATAAGACTTGCCTGGTAGGCGGCACCAAATCCGTTGTCGATATTGACGACCGAGACGCCGCTGGCGCAGGAATTGAGCATGGCGAGCAGTGCTGCCACGCCGCCAAAGCTTGCACCGTAGCCCACACTCGTGGGAACGGCGATGACTGGACAGCTCACCAGGCCGCCGATGACGCTCGCCAACGCGCCCTCCATGCCGGCGACGGCAATGATCACCTGCGCCTGTGCAAGTTCCTCGGCATGCGCGAGCAGGCGGTGCAGGCCGGCGACACCCACATCGTAGAGGCGGTCGACCTCGTTGCCATAGAATTCGGCCGTCAACGCGGCCTCTTCGGCGACGGGCAGGTCGCTCGTGCCGGCGCAGGCGACGACGATGCGTCCGTTGCCAGTAGGGGAGGGCTTGCCGCCCACGAGGGCGAGCTGTGCGTTCGGGATATATCCAAGGTCGATGTCGTCGGCAAGAAGCTCAGCGGTGCGCGCAGCCTTATCGGCATCGAGCCGCGTGACCAGGACGTGTCCCTGGCCTGCATCGAGAAGCGCTTCGATAATGGCGGCAATCTGCTCGGCGGTTTTACCGGCGCCGTAGATAACCTCGCCGGCTCCCTGGCGCACCCCGCGCGAAAGATCGAGCTGTGCAAAGCCCAGGTCGGCGGTTGGCGCCGTCTGGATGCGCGTGAGGGCATCGGCAGGCGTAATGCTTCCGTCTGCCACGTCACTTAGCAATTGCTCAAGATCTCGTTTGTCCATATAAGTTCCCTTCGACTCAGAAAAGTTTAGCACGCGAAGGGTTGTTTCCGAACATTAGAGCATAATTGTTCGGAAATCTGACATGTCAGATTAGATGAAGTTGTGAGGCAAACTGACTAGTCACGCAGGATGATGTCCATGGCGAGCATCAGGTTGCGCTCGTCGATGGCAAACGGGGCGGCTTCGCGCGTCTTGGGCTTGGCGCAAAACGCGATGCCCGTGCCCGCGGCCTGGATCATGGGGATGTCGTTTGCCCCGTCGCCAATAGCGACCGTGTGGGCCATGTCGACGCCGCACTCAACTGCCCAGTCCAGCAGCTGGATGAGCTTGGACTCCTTGGTCACAATGTCTGCCGCCAGCTTACCCGTGAGCTTGCCGTCTACGACCTCCAGGCGGTTGGCCAGGCAAAAATCGATGCCCGCGGCGGCTACGATCTTGTCGGCGACCTCGTGGAAGCCACCGCTTACCACGCCAACCTTCCAGCCCTTGCTGTGTGCCGAGCGCACAAGCTCCAGCGCGCCGGGGGTAAACGTCACGCGCTCAAAGGTGCGCTCGAACACACTCTCGTCCAAGCCGGCAAGCAACCCCACGCGCTCCTCGAGCGCCTGCTTAAAGTCCAGTTCGCCGCGCATGGCGCGCTCAGTGATCTTCGCCACTTGCTCGCCTACGCCGGCCTCCTCGCCCAACAGGTCGATGACCTCCTGGTTGATGAGTGTGGAGTCGATATCCATAACGATGAGGCGTGCAGTCATGACGGGCCTTTCCAAGTGCTGTTTTATTGGGGCATATTGTCGCACGTGACGAGCGCGGGCGGGTGCCGCGGCGCGTCAATTGTTTCGTCTCCGTCAAGTCTTTGGGCAGGAGCTACTTTTCCGCGGCACATCGACACAGGTGCGATAAGATAGAACGCCATGTCTGGCTGCGCGGTTTACGCAGGCTGGGCAAATCTGTACGACGCCGCCCGGAACGACACGGGGCGGCACAGATCCATAAAGGAGGATCACTGGTATGAGCCAGACCCGTCCCATCGACGAGCATTCCATGCACACCCGTACCTGCGGCGAGCTTCGCCGCGAGAACGTGGGCGAAGAGGTCACCCTCACCGGTTGGGTGAGCCGTCGCCGCGACCACGGCGGCCTTATTTTCTGCGACCTTCGCGACCGCGAGGGCATCACGCAGCTCACCTTCGACCCCGAGCACTCCGACGGCGACGCCTTTAAGATTGCCGAGACCATGCGTCCCGAGTGGCCCATCAAGATCCACGGTGTCGTGCGCTCCCGTGGCGAGGAGACCACCAACGCCAAGCTCGCGACCGGCGAGATCGAGGTCCTGACCGACCACGCCGAGGTGCTCAACACGTCCGTCACCCCGCCGTTCCAGATCGAGGACGGCATCGAGACCAGCGAGGACACCCGCCTGCGCTATCGCTATCTGGACCTCCGCCGTCCCGAGATGATGGCCAACCTCAAGCTGCGCTCCGACTTTACCTTTGCCATTCGCGAGGCGCTGCACAACCGTGAGTTCATGGAGGTCGAGACGCCCTCCCTGTTCAAGTCCACGCCCGAGGGCGCCCGCGACTTCATCGTCCCCAGCCGCATCCAGCCGGGCAACTTCTACGCTCTGCCGCAGTCCCCGCAGCTTCTGAAGCAGCTGCTCATGGTCGGTGGCGTCGAGCGCTACTACCAGGTTGCCAAGTGCTTCCGCGACGAGGACCTGCGTGCCGACCGTCAGCCAGAGTTCACCCAGGTCGATATCGAGATGTCTTTCGTGGACCAGAACGATGTCATGAGCGCGCTCGAAGAGGTTCTTGCCGATGCCTTCGGCCGCATGGGTGTCGAGATGCCCACGCCGCTGCGTCGCATGAACTACTGGGATGCCATGGACACCTATGGCTCCGACAAGCCCGATACCCGCTATGGCATGCACCTGGTCGACCTGACCGACATCTTTGCCAACTCCAAGTTCAAGGTCTTCGCGACCGCCGCAAATGAGGAGGGCTCTGTCGTCAAGGCCATCAACGCCAAGGGCGCCGGTGCCTGGGCACGTGCCAAGATCGATAAGCTCGCCGGCGTGGCCTCCACGTTTGGCGCCAAGGGTCTGGCCTGGATCGCTTTCCGCGAGGACGGCTCCATCAACAGCCCCATCGTCAAGTTCTTCTCGGACGAGGAGATGGCTGCCCTGCGCGAGCGCATGGACGTCGAGCCCGGCGATCTTGTGATGTTCGCCGCCGGCCCGCGTTTGCTCTCTGACGAGATCTTGGGTGGCATGCGTTCTCACATGGCCAACGCACTCGAGATCAAGCGCGAGGGCCACGACTTCCTGTGGGTTGTCAACTTCCCGCTGTTCCACTGGGACGAGGACCGCAAGGCCTATGCAGCCGAGCACCAGCCGTTCACTCTGCCGACCGAGACCGACATCGCCAAGATCGAGGCCGACCCGTTGGCAGCAGGTTCTTGCACCTACGACTTTGTCATGGACGGCTTTGAGGCCGGTGGCGGCGGTATGCGTATCCACAACGCCGAGATGCAGATGTCCATGCTCAAGCTCCTGGGCTTTACCGAGGAGCGCGCCGAGTCTCAGTTCGGCTTCCTCATGGAGGCCCTCAAGTTTGGTGCGCCCCCGATGGGCGGTTTCGCTCTGGGCCTGGACCGCGTGTGCATGCTGCTCACCGGTTCCGACTCCATCCGCGACGTCATGGCGTTCCCCAAGACGGCCAGCGGCTCCGACCTTATGTCGGGCGCCCCGAGTGCCGTTAGCGGCGCCCAGCTCAAGGACGTCAGCCTGCGCCTGATGTAGGCGAGCGGCTACATATTGCTTGCAACGAGGGAAGGACGTGTGCCTTCCCTCGTTTTTTATGCGCCGAGATTGTGAGGGCTTGGGATGACCGGACGTCGCGGAAAGTGCATCCCGGAATCTGCGTCCGGAATGGGTCGCGCTTTCCCAAAGGGGCCCTCTGGGAAAGCGCGACCCAGAATTCGGCAAAATAATGGGGCACAGTTTCCGGTTGAGCTGTCTAACGGAAACTGTGCCCCAGAATGAGCGCTCAAAACGGGGCAGGCTTTCCGCAACAACTGTCTGGCGGAAAGCCTGCCTCAATTTCTTATAGCGAGTCTCTCTGGATCAGCTGCATGTGCATCACGGAGGTGGTGGGCTCGGCACCCTTGATCATGTCGAGCGCAATGTTGGCGGCCATGTGGCCTTCTTCGCGCAGGGGCTGACGGACGGTCGTGAGCGCGGGGACACAGCGCGCCGCAATCTCGTGATCGTCGAAGCCGACGACAGAAACGTCCGCAGGAACGGATAGGCCTGCCTCGTTGAGCGCGGTGATGACGCCAGCCGCGATACGGTCCGATCCGCAGAGCACGCCATCGAAAGCAATCTCGCGCGCGAGGATCTGGTGCATGGCCTGATAGCCGTCTCCGTTGTTCCAGCCGGTATAGATAACGTTTGCGTCTGGGAGGTCTTCGCCCAAGACGGCACGGTAGCCGCGCAGGCGGTCGACAACAGCGGGGTTGTCTTGCGGTCCCAACACGGCGACGATATCTTTGCGCCCGCGTTCCTTCATGGCGAGTGCCGCAAAGTGTCCGCCCTCTTCGTCGTCAGAGTAGACCGTCGAGAACACATCGCGATAGGGGTGGCCCTCGAGCTGGCCGCACAACACGGTGGGTACGCCCAGCTCGCGCAGCACCTCGAGCAGCTCGCTGCCCTTGTAGGGGGAGACGTCGATCACGGCGTCGAACGAGCGGCGCTCAAAGTGCTCGCGTGCACGGTTGCGCTCATGCGTAGAAGACGCCTGCAAGATAACGGGCAGATAGGACGACTCCGACAGTTCCTCGGTAATGCCGCTCAAAAACTCGCTATAGGTGGGGTCGCTGAAGAGTTCACTCAGGGGCTCGGTCACGAGCACGGCGATGATTTCCGTGCGCCCGACAGCGAGCGCTCGGCCACGAGCGTTGGGGACAAAATTGACTTCCTTGGCCGCCGCGCGGACGCGCTTTTTGGTTTCCTCGCTAATGCGGGGCGAATCGTTGAGAGCGCGCGATGCCGTGGAGCGCGACACGCCGGCAGCTGCGGCAACCTCGGCAAGCGTAGGTGCGGTGCGAACTGGTTGGGTCATGGCGTCTCCTGGAGAATGCGGTCGAAGTTGTCGCTGATACGGGCTGGTGCGGATACAGCTTACTATAGTGCGCCTGAACAGCGTTCATGATATCCGGTGACCGGTGTCGTTTTGCAACCAAGCCGCAATCGAATACGTCTCGTATGGGTGAGATATCAGCGGGCGTGGCGGTTGCCTACGAGCTTAAGAACGATGTCTTGCGCTGAGTTTCGATACTCAGGGTGACATAAGTGTCGCGGTTGTACAACCGGTTGCACCGTTAACCCGACCAAATCGACCGTTCAGCGGACAACCGGTTGCACAGTATTTTGCATCGCCCGTAAGATAAGGACAACCGGTTGCACAAGAATCACTACGATGACGAAGGAGCATCACCATGGACGCCATTAACGATTGGGAAAACCAAGCGCTCACCCACAGGAACCGCCTGGCACCCCATGCGTACTTCATGGGTTACGAGACCGCCGATCTCGCCGCTACGTACAGCCGCGAGCTGTCGCGCGGGTTTGTCCAGCTGTCCGGCTCGTGGCAGTTCCGCCTCTTTGAGGGGCCTGCTGCCGCCTCTAACGAGGAGCTTTCCACGTACGAGCCCGAGTGGGATCACGTGGAGGTTCCGCACCTGTGGCAGGTAGACGGCTATGGCAACCTTGCCTACACCGACGAGGGTTTCCCGTTCCCGGTGGATCAGCCGTTCGTTCCCTCTGACGATCCCACGGGCGTGTACCAGCGCATCGTCAATCTTCCCGCCGTGCCTGCCGGCGCTCGCGAGATCATTCGCTTTGACGGCATCGAGAGCTATGGCGAGCTGTACGTCAACGGCAAGTTTATCGGCATGACCAAGGGCTCGCGCCTGTCTGCCGAGTTCGACGTGACCGACGCGCTTGTCGAGGGCGACAACCTGTTTGCGGTCAAGGTTCTGCAGTACAGCGATGGTAGCTATATCGAGGACCAAGACATGTGGTGGGCATCGGGCATCTTCCGCGATGTGTACCTTTTGCAGCGTCCCGCCGCGCACCTGGTCGACTTTAGGTTCCGCACGCACCGCGAGGGCGATACCGCTTTGATCACGCTCGATACGGTTGCCGAGGGCGCTTCCCGCGTTGTGTTTACGCTCAGCGATGGCGAGAACGTGGTGGCTACGGGCGAGTGCGTCGACGGCCATGCCGAGTGCAGCGTTGCCGATGCCCACTTCTGGAATCCCGAGGACCCCTTCCTCTATGACCTTACGTTTGAGGTCTACGACGGTGACCAGGTCAGCGAGTACGTCCCGCATCGCCAGGGTCTTGCCGAGGTGACGGTCGTGGGCAATCATATCTACCTCAACGGCACTTACTTTAAGATGCATGGCGTCAACCGCCACGATCACGACGATCACAAGGGCCGCGCCGTGGGCCTCGATCGCATGCGCCGCGACCTGGAGCTCATGAAGCAGCACAACATCAACGCGGTGCGCACGTCCCATTACGCCAACGACCCGCGCTTTTACGAGCTGTGCGACGAGTATGGCATCATGCTGGTCGCCGAGACCGATATGGAGAGCCACGGCTTCGAGAATATCGGCAATATCGCCCTGGTCACCGACGACCCGGCATGGGAGCCGGCCTACGTCGACCGCATTGAGCGCCTGGTGATGCAGGAGCGCAACCACGCCTGCATCATTATGTGGTCGATGGGCAACGAGAGCGGCTATGGCTGTAACATCCGCGCGATGTACGCCAAGGCTCACGAGCTCGACGGTCGTCCGGTCCACTACGAGGAGGACCGCAACGCCGATACCGTCGACGTCATTTCCACGATGTACTCCCGTGTGTCGCAGATGAACGACTTTGGTGAGCATCCGTTCCCCAAGCCGCGCATCAACTGCGAGTACGGTCACTCCATGGGCAACGGCCCCGGAGGCCTGTCCGAGTATCAGGAGGTCTTCGATCGCTGGGATTGCATCCAAGGCCAGTTTATCTGGGAATGGTGCGACCACGGTTTGGCTGCTGTGACCGAGGACGGCGTTGCCTACGATATGTACGGTGGCGACAACGGCGATTACCCCAACAACAGCAACTTCTGCATCGATGGCATGGTGTTCCCTTGGCAGCAGCCGAGCCCGGGCCTCACTGAGTATGGTCAGGTCATCTGCCCGGTTCGCATGGCTTATGACGCCGAGGCAGGCGAGCTGACCGTCACCAACAAGCGTTGGTTTACCACCCTCGAGGATGTCTGCCTGTCGGCCGAGACCCTGGTGGACGGCGACGTTGTGTGCCGCAAGACGCTCATGCCCGGTGCGGTTGCCCCCGGCGAGTCCGTCCAGCTGCCGCTGGTGATTCGCGAGGCCGCAGTGGGGGAGACCCTGCTGACCGTGCACGCCTACACCATGGCCGCTCACGTCTGGTGCGAGCCGATGTTCCAACTGGGTGCAAGCCAGTTTGCCATCGCCAACCATCCGGCGCCAGCCATCGCGGCTCCCACTCGTCCTGAGCTTACGGTCGAGGAGACCGAGCAGGAAATCCGCATTCACTCCCTCAACGGTGAGCTGACCTTCAGCAAGGTCAGCGGCAGCATCAGCGCCTGGAAGGCATCCGGCCGCGACGTTATGGCGTCCGGTCCCCAGGTGGGCTTCTGGCATCCGCTCGTCGACAACCACGCTCAGGAGTACGACTCCCTGTGGAAGGATAACTTCATCGACGTGATGCAGACGTCCACCCGCAGCGTGTCCTGGAAGCAGGATGGCAACGCGGTCGTCGTCACGGTGAACCAGCGCGTCGCTCCTCCCGTCCGCGCCTTTGGCATGCGCGTCGAGCTTGTCTACACCGTGCTGCCGAGCGGCCGTGTCGACCTTAAGGTATCCGGCGATCCTTACGGCGATTACTCGGATATCATCCCGCGCATCGGTATTTCCTTCGAGGTTCCCGGATGCGATCGCGCCGTCGAGTGGTATGGCCACGGCCCCGGCGAGAACTACCCGGACTCGCTGCGTGCCAACCCGGTGGGGCACTACCACACCACGGTGGACGACATGTTCACGCCCTACGTTATGCCTCAGGACTGCGCCAACCGTGAGGGTACCCGCTGGGTGGCCCTGCGCTCCAGCCACGGTGACGGCCTGGTCGTGACGCGTCCGACCGATGCGGCTTCCAACCCGTTCTCGTTCTCGGCTTGGCCCTACAGCTGCGAGGCTATCGATAGCGCCAAGCACGTCTTCGACCTGGTCAAGGGCGATACGGTCACGGTCAACATCAACGACCAGTTGCTCGGCCTTGGCTCGAACTCTTGGGGTTCCGAGGTGCTCGATTCCTATCGCACCCGTTTTGAGAGCTTCAGCTTTGAGGTGTCCCTGCGACCGCTGACGTCTGCCGATCTGGCTCAGGCGCTGGCACCCATTAAGGAGGCATAAGTCATGCATATCTTTAACTCGCGTGCCGATTTCGACGCCCAGATGAAGTCCGTCAAGAAGTGGATGCGCACCGGTCAGGCGCTCGATGGTGTTGCCGACCTGCAGCACGACGTGGCTTACTCCATCGGCGACTCGTTGGTGTACTGGTGGGTGAACGCTCATGAGGCGGCTACTGCCGATCTGGTCGGTCACCGTCGCTACCATGCCGTACTCGCTCCGCTCGACGGCGACCTGACCGTCGAGGTTGCCCCCAAGGCAGGTCTCACCTGCACCCGCGCTTACAGCGATATCGATGATCGCGAGCGCTTTGAGGGGGCGGGGGAGACCGTGACGATTCCCGCCGGCGGCGTTGCCGTCGTCGAGATCGACGAGGCTTACCGTGTTATCGCCGAGGCTTCGGATCCCCGCGTCGTGGTACTGCACGTGACGGTCGAAGGTTATTCCTTCCCCAACAAGTAGTATTCGTCCGTTTGGACGTTTGCTTCGCGCCGTTAAGGGGGATGGCTTTGTTGACTCCCTTTTCCCCATTCCCCTTAGCAGGTGCGCCGTCCGTGTTTGCACTTGCAGCTCGGACGGGTTTAGATGACATTTAATAGATGATTGGGAGGGCTTATGAGCTCTGAAAAACGAGGAACGATCGGTTCGTTCGCTCTGCTGGGCATGACGGTCGCCGCCGTGTTCGGTATCAAAAACATCATCAACAACAACGCGGCCATCGGCTTGGCAGCAGCGCCGTCGTTCTTCTTCGCCACGCTTTTGTACTTTGTCCCCTATACCCTGGTTACCGCCGAGTTCGTCGGCCTCAACAAGGACTCCGAGTCTGGCGTGTACGCATGGGTTAAGACCTCGATGGGTGGTCGCTGGGCGTTCCTGACGGCATTTAGCTACTGGTTCGTTAACCTGTTCTTCTTTGCGTCCGTCCTGCCCAACGTCATCATCTACGCGAGCTACGTGTTCTTTGGTGCCAACGCCGAGCTTTCGCAGCTGTGGATCACCATTATCGAGATCGTCGTCTTTGCTATCGCCACGTGGGTTTCGACCAAGGGCGCTAAGTGGATCGGCTCCATTTCCTCCTTCGGTTCGACCGCGGCTCTCGGCCTGACTGCCGTGTTCATCCTGCTGTCCCTGGCTGCTGCCTTTGGCGGCGTTGAGTTCGCTACGGCTCCCACGCCCGCCAACATGGCTCCCGACATGAGCAACTTCGCCACTATGTGGGGCTTCTTCGGTACGCTTGCCTGGATCATCCAGGGCGTTGGCGGCGCTGAGTCTGTCGGCGTGTTCCTTAACGACCTTAAGGGTGGCGTCAAGGCCTTCGTGCGCACCGTCGTTATCGCCGGCCTGACCATCGGCCTTCTGTATGCAGGCGCTTCGCTGCTGGTCAACCTGTTCATTCCCGAGGGCAGCGTTGCCATCTCCACCGGCATCTTCGACGTGTTCGGCGCTGTCTTTGCCCACTTTGGCATTCCTATGGAAGTGTCCACGCGCGTCATCGGCTTGATCCTTCTCGCCGCTACGCTGGGTTCCCTCATGATGTGGACCTCCGCTCCCATCAAGGTCTTCTTCACCGAGATCCCCAAGGGCGTCTTTGGTAGCAAGATCGTCGAGCTCAACGAGCATGGCATTCCTGCCCGCGCCGCTTGGCTGCAGTTCGCCATCGTCGTTCCTATCCTGATCATCCCTGCTCTGGGCTCTGGCAACCTCGACGACCTGCTCATGATCGTTACCAACATGACCGCTGCTACCGCTCTGCTTCCGCCGCTGCTGATTCTGCTTGCCTATTTTATGCTGCGCAAGAACTTCGACGCTGCGCCCCGCGGCTTCCGCATGGGCTCGCGCTCCTTTGGCCTGATCGTCGCTGCGTTCCTGCTCGTGGTCTTCTGCTTCGTGCTTGTCTGCGGCACCATTCCGCTGGATCAGCCGCTGTGGCTGACGCTGGTCTATAACGTCGGTGGCGTGGTTGTCTTCCTGGGCCTTGCCGTGCTGTGGTACAACCGCTACATCAGCCGCCTGCGCGAGACTGATCCCGATGCCGCCGAGAACGAGCTGCGCCCGTCCGTCCTCGATATGATGGAGTAGCAGCTGACGTTTATCTGCATCTGTGGAATAACTCGATTCCTTTTCCTAAGGAGGGGCCCTTCGGGCCCCTCCTTTTTTCGTTACGGGCTTTAGCCTGTGCGGGGCGCGCAGCGCGCCGCATCAGAAACCA
>CAJMST010000019.1 GCA_905216145.1 uncultured bacterium
CCGCAGTCATGCCGCTCGCCTGGATCACGTCAAGCCGACGCTTGGCCGCGTCCTCCGAGCAGACCGCGAAGGTGCCCCAGTCACGGTCGGTCAGGCGGCGGCGCTTGATCGCGTCGAAGTCGATCTTCATGCCCTGCGTCACGATGCGGTCGCCGATCTTGCCGGCGGACGTTTCGAGGCTAAAAAAGCCGACCTTGAGCGTCTTGGCCATGTGATAGGCCATCATCAGGGCAAGGGCCGTCTTTCCGTCGCTCGGGTAGCCGCCCAGCACCACCACGTCGCCGCGCCGGATGAAGCTGTTGTGGTCAAGCACGTCCAGCCCGAAGCCCACATAGTCCGCGGCTGCGCCGCTCGCGTGGCGGGCGGAGAAATCCTGCAAAAGCTCCAGCATCGGCACGACCTTCACGCCGCGCCGCGAGGTCATCTGCGCCTGAAGCTCCGAGAGCAGCGGACGGACGTCGTCGAGCGTAGCCGCGCCGTTGATCTGCGCCGAGAGGGCGCGGATGCGGCCCAGCGCCGCCTGCTCGCGCATAAGCTGCGCATATTCGCGCCAGCTCGCGCTTGTGGGCGTGACCTCCATCAGGTCGATAAGCTGTTGCTGCTGCGGCGAGCCGGAGGCATAGCCGAGCTTCGCATTGATCGTGATGGCGTCAGCGTGCCCGCCCTCGCGGAACACCTCGCGCGCCGCCTGGAAAATCAGCCGGTTGGCTGTGCTGGTAAAGTCGCGCTCGTCCACCTCGGCGAGCACCTGACTGACGATGCTCTCGTCGATCAGCATCGCGCCGAGCACAGCGCGCTCGGCTTCCAAACCGGCGCTTGGCTGCGCGTCTACTCGGCCCATGTCCACCCTCCGTCCTGACTATCCGGCGGCTGCTCGATGCGGCGCACCGGCTGTGCCTTGGCGCTCTGCGCCGGGCGCTTGGCCTTGGCATCCTCCCAGCGCCGGCCGTTGAGAAAGGTCGAGGCATACGGGATGCCGACGCCGTCCCGCCACGCGGGCGAGGCCTTGAGTACCTGCAGCGCCCGGCCGATGGTGTCGATCAGCGCGTCGTCTGGCTTGAGCTTGTCCCAGGCGCGCACCGCGCCCATGCGGTTCTCCCCGCGTGGGTAGTAGGCCCAGAAGCCCTCAAAGCGCTCCGGCTTCCATGTCGGCGTCGTTTTGCTGCGCCGTTTTCTCGGCTCCGCGCCGTCCCCCTTGGGGGGACTATAGGGGGGTATATTTCTATCCATAATCGTTTCTTCTCTAATCTGTTCCGCCTTGAAACCCGTCGACGGCTCAGCCGTTGACGGTTCACACCGTTGTCGGTGTTTCCCGACAACGGTGGAATTATCCTCCTCACCGTTGACTGAAAACCCGTCCAACGGTGTCGGGCTTTCGCGGGCAGTTTTACCGTTGTCTGGTTTTCCCGACAACGGTGGTGTTTCCTGCAGAACATAGACGTTGCCGTCAAATCGCCCACCCTCGTCATGGGCCTGCTCGCGGACCAGATACCCGACCGCCTCCAGCTCACGCACCATGCGGCGCATCTTATCGCGGCCGCAGCCGGCCTTGACGGCAAGGCCGGTCACGGTGTAGTCCCAATCGGGCGGGAGGCTCAGCATCAATGCCAGCAGGCCGCGCGTCTCCAGCGCAAGCCGGTCGTCCTGTGCGGCACTTCGAGGCAGCGAAAAATACCCCCGCTCACGTATAACGATCCTTGCGTCTCCCATAGCTTCCTCCATCCAAATAGACGATGATCTTCATCAGCCGCTCTGTGAGAGACGTGACGCCGACGAGAATCAGGAAGATGTCCAGTCCCGTCATGCGCGCGCCTCCCCTCGGAAGGTGTTGACATTCGTCTTTTTCTGCGATATACTGTGTTTGCAATGGTTTTCAGAGTTTCTCTGAGAGCGTGAACGCTTCGAGGTGCCAGCCTCGGGGCGTTCTTTTTTTGCGCCGTCCGCGTAAATCACCTGATAGGCCGCGGCGATGGTCTCGCGCAAGTCCTGCACGATGTTGTCGAACTCCGGGCGCTCCGCGTCGTCGATCACGCCGTCCTCGGCGATGCGGAGCAATCCGGCCAGCCGGTCCGCTGCGTCGCGCAGGCGGTTGGTCAGCGAGATGGTCGCCATCGGCAGGGGCTTGGGCTCCACCTCCGGCAGGATGCCGAGCCGGTCGGTCGCCTGCGCGTGCTCCAGCGCCAGCCAGCTCACGCCGTAGACCTCGCACATCCGCGCGACGGTCTCGTCCGGCGGTGTGAGCCGTCCGCCCTCGTATCGCTTGAGCGTTTCGGGCGAGATGTGCAGCCGCTCCGCCGCCTCCTCCTGCGTCAAAAGGGTCGTTTTCCGCCCTCTTTGGTAGATATTCGGGTACAGTGCCGACATGGTAAAATGTCCTCCTTCGTGATATGATTTTAGTAACGGATGGCCTCGCGCAGCTCCTCGATCGGGATGCCGAGCGCGCGGCCCAGCCGCCGCAGCTCGCCGAGCGTAAGGTCCTCGGGCTTCGCCTTCCGTCGGGCGACCGTCGTGCGCGAGATGTTCGCCTTGTCGCCTAACTGCTCGTTTGTCAGACCTCTCACGTCCGCCATGCCCCAGATCAGGGCGACGAGCTTTTCATTCGCTGTGTTCCTGCCTAAGTTGACGCGCGGCATGTCCTCACCTCCTCACTTTCCTGCGGCCAGCGCTCTCGCGTCGGCCGCACCCTTGGCCGCCACCGCGGCCCTCGCCGCCTCGCTCGCGGCGCGAAGCGTTTCGTCGTCGTAGAGGTCGCTGACCTCACACTCCAGCAGCGCGGCGATCGTCGGCAGCTTGTCTGCCGTCGGCATGGCCGCACCGCTCTCCCATTGGGCGATGGCCTGATAGCTGACCGCCGCCGCCTGCGCCAGCTCGTAGCGCGTCATGCCGCGCGCCTCGCGCAGTGCGCGGATTCGGAATCTTGTCAATTCTTCACACCCTTTCTATTGATTTCGTCAAAAATGTGTGGTATAAGTTAAAGCGTGACTTTAATCTTTCTCGTTGCGCGCGCGGTCGATCGCGCCCTTGTCGATACAGACGCTGCCGGATGAGAGATCTCTCTCCATTTCCGCACCCTTCATGACCGCCATCATCAGCAGCTCGCGGGGGATGCCGCACCTCTCGCTGATGGAGTTTGCAAGGATGCCAAACTGAACAACGATGGTCGGCGTGCTCCCCTGCACGGTGACGACCGCGCCGCCCGGCGCGGACTTGATGCTGATCTCAAACTCTTTCATGTTCCCCGCTCCTTTCGCACGATGTATACTGCGCGTCAATGACCTGATTCAGCGCGGTGCTGAGCTCGCGGAGCCGCTTGACCTTTGCGTGGTCCGACATCTCCTGTGCGCTGACGACGGTCTGGACCATACCGGCAAACGCCGGATAAAGCCCGCCGCGATCGGCTGCATCACGCAGAAACTCAAACTCGTTCATGTTTCTTCTCCTTTCGCTCGGTTAAAGTCTCGCTTTAACCTTGTACGCCTATCTTAATCAGAGTTTTTCTGATTGTCAATACAAAATCAAAAATTTTCTGATTTTTATTTTAATTATACAAATGGATGTGATTTTATTTGGGTAACTTAGACAACGAATACAATGCCGCCAGAGACCGAATTTTTGACTTGTTGAAGTCCAAAAACATATCACAGAAAGATTTTGCCATAGCTATTGGGGTATCGCCGCAAACAATTACAGACTGGAAAAACGGAAAAAGCAGGTCTTTTATTGGGATGGCTGCAGTAATTGCACCAATCTTAGGTACTACGGCTGGATGGCTACTGTTTGGACAAGACAAAGAGAATCAACCAGTCCAACAATACGAAACTGCATTGCGGGCGGAAATTATTCAGCTAAAAGAATTGCGCAAACAATCAAATAAGGACTGGAACGAAACGCTTGAATCGATGTTAAGTTTGATAGACCATGTCATTGATATAATTAGTGATTCAGACAGGAAAACAGAAAACAGCCCGCCCTCAGAAGAGAGCGGACTGCCGCATATTTGGAATATGCTTAATTCCGAAGATAAGCAGAACGCGGTAGATTACATGAAATACCTCGCAGCGAAGCGAGAAAAATCCTGACCTTTTCGCGGTCGTTCGGGGGGAGAGACCGATAGAGCGCCTCGGCGCTGCGGTCGAGTTCGGTCGCGGTCGGTGCTGTGTGGGGTGCTTCAGCCATAGCATGTGCCTCCTTTTTGATTTCGCAGCACGGTGGTCCTGCTATCCGATTGTAGGTCGGCCCCGCCGCCCCTGCAACTGACGACGGGGCCTGCGCAGGCGAGCTGACACCTCCGGAGCACCTGCGTGTACTTTTACCATAGCACCTTTTTCGGCAAGATGCTGTCGAAAAAGGCGGAAAAATCGTTAAGTATCCGCGAACTTGCGGAAATAAATAAAAAATTGTGCCCGATTCGGGCACGAGGGAGGAAGCGCAAATGAAAAAAAGCAATTTCAGAAGTTTCCTGAGCGGAGTTGTCGTTACCCTTTTGATTGTGTGCCTTTTTGGCACGGCTATGGCAAAGTCCGGTTCCCAGTCCGGAACCCTCACATTCCGCGACATTAAGGTCACTCTTGATGGCTCGCGGATTGCGCTGACAGATGCAACCGGCGCTGCAGTCGAGCCGTTTATCATTGACGGCACGACTTATCTTCCTGTCCGTGCGGTTGCGACTGCGCTCGGCCTGACGGTTGGGTGGGACAATGCCACCAACACCGTCGTGCTGACTTCTCCGGGCAAAACGCCCACGCAGCCCACAACGCCGGCACAGACCGGCGAGCCGACAATGGGGCAGAAAAACGCTTTGGCAAAGGCCAAGTCTTACTTAAACTACTCGGCATTTTCTTACAAGGGCTTGATCAAGCAACTCGAATATGAAAAGTTCTCGACTGCGGATGCCACTTATGCCGTGGACAACTGCGGTGCAGACTGGTTTGAGCAAGCTGCGAAGAAAGCCAAGTCCTATCTTAGTTTCACATCGTTCTCCCGCGATGGCTTGATCGAACAGCTCGAGTACGACGGCTTCACGCATGAGCAGGCCGTTTACGGCGTAGAGCAGAATGGATATTAAGTGACGCAAAAGGCCGCCGCCCGGCATGGCGGCGGTCGTTCCATTTTCGCGAAGGGAGGCGGCGCGATGACCTGCAAGGCCTGCGGCAGAGAGATCCCCGAAAACTCGATCTATTGCAACTGGTGCGGCGTCAAGCAGCTGCGCGAGCGCCGCAGCCGGGACGAGGTCAAGGTCCCGACGCCCAAGCAGCTGCCCTCCGGCAGCTGGACGGTCTACCTCCGCGCGGAGGGCCAGAGCGTCACCGAGCCGACGCGCGAGCTGTGCCTTGCCCGCGCCCGCGCCGTCCGCGCGGGGTTTGTCGAGGCGCGGAAGGCAACCGAGGCCGCAAGCCTGACGCTGGAGCAGGCGATCGACCATTTTGTTGACGTCAACAAAATCGCGCTCTCGCCCTCCACCATCCGCGGCTATGAGGCGGTCAAGCTCCACCGATTCCCGCACAAAATGCAGCAGCCGATCACCGATCTGACCGGATGGCAGGCGGCGGTCGACGCCGAGGCTCGGACGCTCGCGCCAAAGACCGTGCGCAATGCGTGGGGCCTTGTGGCGGAGGTCATGCGCGAGAACGACGTCACGCCGCCGCGCGTGCGCCTTCCGCAGAAAAACGCACGCACAGAGCTGCCGTGGCTGACCTACGACCAGATATTAGAGTTTGTCGATGCCGTCAAGGGCTCTCAGTTTGAGACGGGCGCATTGCTCGCGCTGCACAGCCTGCGCCGGTCGGAAATATTCGGCTTGACGTGGGACCGCATCGATCTCAAGCAGAAGACGATCACCGTCTCCGGCTCGCGCGTGATGAACAGCTCGAATCAGTATGTTTTTAAAAAGACCAACAAAAATGTGAGTTCACAGCGCACGATCCGCATTATGATCCCGGCGCTATATGACCGGCTGAAAGAGCTGCATGACGAGGGCAAGCCGATTTTGGCCTGCACAGAAAACTCGCTGCGGGGCGGCATCAATACAATCTGCCGAAAAGCCGGACTGCCGGAATGCGGTGTGCATGGGCTGCGCCGCTCGTTCGCCTCGCTCGGGTTCCATGTGGGATTGACTGAGCTGGAGGTGCAGGAGATCGGCGGCTGGAATGACCACAACACGATCCACAAGTTCTACCTGCGCCTCGCGCAGGCGGACCGCCTGCATGCCGAGAATAAGATGAGCGAGTTCTATCGCGCCGGCAAACAGGGTAGGGGAGAGGGAAAATAGGAGTAATTTTACAGACGGATTTGCAGATGCATTAAAAATACCCTTATAAATCAAGCGTTTTAACATCTTTGCCGTGGGTTCAAATCCCGCCACTCGGACCAAATAAAGGGAATCCCGCAAACCGTTGAGTTTGCGGGATTTCCTTTGTTTTCAAGGGGTTTGCGCGTTTTCGGTCGTGTTCAAATCTGTGCGTTATGCGCGTATCTGTGCGCCGTGCGCCAGATTTAAAACGCCATTTTACAGACGGATTTGCAGACGCGGTCAGTCCTTGCCCTTGACGATGCCGCAGTAGTAGGCCGACATCTTGGGCTTGGGGCCGGGGCCGTCCTCGTCGAGGAGGAAGGCGCGGGCGAGCTCCGCGAAGAACTCCGGCGTGGCGACGCCGAAGTGGGAGGCGACGCCGTAGTAGTCGGAATACATCATGTTCACGGCGATCCACCAGCACCAGGGCGAGACCTCGTCGCGGCTCACGCCGAGGCTCTCGGCGAGCGAGGTGGTCTGCTCCATGCTCCAGTGCGCGCCGGTGCTGCCGTCCGTGTTGCGCATGTGCTGCGCCCACTTCTCGGCGTCCGCCTGGGTAAAGTCGCCGCAGCCGCACAGGCTCGGCTCTACCTCGTCGAGCAGCATCCAGCCCTCGAGCATGGCGCGGATCGCGCCGGAGGAGCGCTCGCTGGCGGGCATAGCCATGTACTCAACGAGCGCGCCCTTGATCTTGTCTTTATAGGCTTTAACGTGATCTCTGGTCAGCATCTCCATGCTGCACCTCACAGCTTCTCGACCGTGACTGCGAGGTTGTTGACGACCGACTCCACGCCGCCGAGGATCAGCGACAGGAGCGAGCTCTCGCAGCCGCAGGCGTTGCGCACGATGGCCGTGATGTCAAGGTTGGCGATGCCGGCCGCCGCGACGGTCTGAGACGCGGTCGCGCCGATGATGGCCACGCCGTCCTTCTGCGCGGTCAGGCTGACTGTGCCGGCCGCCGTGGGAGCGAGCGTCGCGGAGATGTTGACAAGGTAGTAGCCCTGCCCGCAGAGCGTGATAGCGTTGCCATCCTGACGGATGTTGCAGCCGTAGCGGCGCGTGGTGGTCCCAAACGGCACGATGCCGCCGACCGCGACGGTCGGTGCGCTGACGTTGGTGGTATAGATCGCAGACTTACTCATATTGATTCGGTCCTTTCATAAAATTTTGAAAGGCGGAGCAGCTGTTGCCGCCCCGCCTTGCCTCGCCAAATAGGGCGTTACCATATTCCCCTTGCGGAGAAAATAGTTTAGATGTTGCCGTTGTTGTAGGCGCCGCAGCCGGCGACCGCGAACTGCGGCACGATGCCGTAGCCGTAGGGCGTGGTGCGGGGGATGCCGCACAGCGCTGCCTGCAGCTGGAGCTGGTTGATCTGGTTCTGCATGTCCGCCATGCGGTTGCCCGCGATGGCGTCGAGGATCTTCTGCGTCTGCGCGGTGGTGTTGGCGTTGATGCTCGCGGTGTTGAGCGCGCCATTGTAGTTGACGCTGTCGATGCCGCGGAGGATGTTGCAGCAGCACTCCTGCTGATGCGCAAAGCCCTCGGCCGTGGCAGCCTGCAGATCGCGCAGCTCGCCGAGGATGTTGTAATTGCCGTCCTTGACCGCGGCCTGGTTGTCATAGGCAGCCTGACGCACGGCAGCGACGGTCTCGTTGTTCTGGCGCTCGAGCGCCGCGAAGTCGGTGGCGCGCTGAACGTCGCCGACCGTGGCGTTGCGGTCGCCGGTCCCGCGGTTGCCCCAGTTGCCAAAGCCGCCGCCCATCAGGGCGAGGATGGCAAAGAGCCACAGGCCCTCATTGCCGAAGCCTCCGAAGCCGCCGCCCTGAACAGCGGCGATGTCGGCAGGGGAAAGACCTTCCGTCATTGTTGATTACCTCCGAAAAATATATTTCCGAACGGTGTGCACCCCGTCTGGATCACTGGAACTGCGCGAGGATCGTCTGCGGGTCGACGCCCTGCTGCTGGCAGAGCGCGTAGAACGCGCCGCGCATATCGGTGCCGCCCTGCTGCGCCTGCCGGAGCTGCGCGAGTATTGGATTGGACTGTGCCATCTGCTCCAGTGCGGCGATGGGATTGCGCGCGGCCTGATAGGCTTTGTAGAGACCAACGGCCCCGCTGACGTCAGGACTGCTCGGCGCTGCTGCTGTCGGTGCGGCGCTTGCCTGCGGGTTTAGCAGGCTCAGCATCGGGTTGGTGGGCACTTAACATCTCCTCCAATCTGGTCAGTCTCGCGCTGAGGTCGTCCACATTCACCGCGGGGGGCTCGGCGTGCTGGGCAATGTCAAAGGGCGTGACGGTGAGGTAGCCGGCTCCGTCGGTCCGGCAGAGCCAGACGAGGGGCGCGGTGTCGTCGAGGGCGAGCACGGAGCTGTTGGGAGCCATTTGCAGGGCCTCTGCGCCGCGTCTGCCGGTCACATGGATAACTTCATACCTCGGGGCCGCAGAAGCGCGCAGGGTGGGCGCTGTGGGCGCGGGATAGGGGTAATAGGGCTGGTATGGATTGCCTGCGGGATAATTCATGCGCTGCACCTCCTTTTGTTCTGCCTCTATCGTACCGCGGTTTTTGGTTTGCAAACTGCCCGCAAATTGCCCGCGTTCTGCCCTGCCCATAAAAAAAGAGAGCGCCGACGATTAGTCGGTGCTCTCTTTTTGTCCGTCTGCGATTTTGCGGTAGGCGCGGCGGCGCAGCTTGGCAAGGCCGTCCACGCTGAGGTGGAGCAGCTCCGCCGCCTGCACGCAGGACCGCCCGCGCACGTCGCACTCGATGAGGCTTGCGGCCTCGTCGGGCGGCAGGTCGAAGGAACGAATGTAGGAAATGGCCCTGCGCGGAGCCATCGCGGAAAGTTGAGCGCGGATCTCTCTGTGCTGTGTGTCCATAGAGGCACCACGGCTTGCAGGCGCCCACGCGAGGGGAAGTGTTGCAGACTTCCCGCCGGTTTTCCTTTCCGTGCCCGATTCGGGCACAAATCATTTTAGGGCCTTGAGAATGTATGCGGCGAGGTATTCCCCCCACGCTCTTTGCGTCGCGGGGCCGAACGAGTTGTCCACGTCCAGCTCGTAGCCGCAGGCGTTGAGAAGCTCTTGCAGCTTGCCGACCGCCTCGCCCTTGTCGCCGCGCACTAACGTGAGCTTTTCCGCGGGGTACTTCGGCACGCCAAAGCCGCGAATATACCGCCCGTTGACTTCCAACGTCCGATAGCCGCACTCGTGGCGGTTTCCCTTGTTGCCCTCGAACACCGTGATTTTCTGCCCGTCGCAGGCGGTCACGATGCCCGTGTGGTTGGGCGCGCCCGTGCAGTCCGTGAGGGCGTAGTCTTTGCGGTCGTTCCAGCAGTAAAACACCTGCTCGCCGATTTGGGGGATGTGCGCGTCGTTCTCGACCCATTGGCCGCGCGCTTGATACCACCGCATCTGTTCGCCGCAGCTGCACTCGACGGGAATGACCTCTGTCAGGCCGCAGAGGATCGCCGCCGCGGACACCATCGCCGCGCAGTAGTCGTCGGTGTGGGTGAGCTTGTAGCCGCGCGGGTGCGGGAGATAGCTGTTGTAGGCGTCCACGATGCGCTTATGCACCGCGTCACCGCGCACGGATCCTTCCCACGCGGTTAAGGTCTCAAGAAACCTCTTCATTTTTCTTCTTTTCGGTCTGGGTGCCGAAGTAGAAGGCGATGATGGTCGTGAAGATCGTCAGAAACTCCGTCCCGCTGATGCTGCCGCGCAGGGCAAGCACCGAGAAAACCGCCGTGAGCACGATGGTCACGATGCTCTTGACTGTGAGCAGATTGGCAAGTCGATTTTGCATTTTTTGCCTCCTTTACAAAAACCGCACGGCGTAATACTGCCGCTGGTTGGTGTTGATCTTGTTACACGCGCCGTTGATGGCGGCGACGTGCCCGCCGTCTAACATGACGGCGTATTCCAGCTTGAGCTTGTCCCGCACGAAGGCGTTGACCTGCTGCGCGGTCATGCTGCGGCAGTAGACACCGTAGAGCATCCCGCCTTTGCAGCCGAGAACGGTGTGGTTGGTCTTGCGCAGCACATCGGAGTAAGCGCCCGTAAAGCCCTCTGCGGCAGGGTTATAATTGCCAAGCATGCCCATACCCCCGACCGCCCACACGACGCCGCCCAGCGCCGCCGCCGAGGACACGCGGGCAATGCGCACCGCGCCGTCCGTGGTCTTATAGAGCACGCTCTCGGGGCGGGGATAGTGACAGCTCCAGTCGCGCACGACCTTGCCGCCGCGCACGAGGATGCTGCACGGCTGACCCTGCCAAGAAAAGCTCCCCGAAATCGCGTTTTTCGGCAGCGGACCGCTCATGTTGACAGGCTCAATGTCCCGCGCGATGAGCGTCGGCTGTCCGTATAGCTCGACGTTAAGGGGCCAGCAGTCCGCGCCGAGCTTGGCGGCAATGTCGCTCAAGGTCTGGTTGCCGATCCAGCCGTTGTCCAGCGCCCCGACGGAGCGCTGGATGGCCTTTATCATGCGGATCTCTTCGTTGGTGGAGCCCTTGATGTCCCTCATACCGCGCCCCCTGTCAAAAGCCACGCCATGAACGCGCCCACGACGGTCGCGATCATCAGCTCCACGACCTTCTCCCAGCGCTTGGACGGCACGGCGGTCAGGCTCCGCACATTGGCCTTGATCTCGCCGATGTCCTCCTTCATGTTCGTCTGGTCGGTCGCCAGCTCTTTGACCGACAGCGCCAATTCATTCAGCGCCCGCTGATCTACCTCTAACTGCTTGATGCGCCCCTCGTTTCGGAGCGAGCGGTCCTTGACCTCCTGAAGCTTCACAGCCAAATCTTCCATAGGCGTTGTCTCTCTTTCCTTAGGATAGAGCGGGGGATAGCCCCCGCTCTGCTCACTTGTTCAGCTCCGCGAGCTTCTCCGCGACGTCCTCGGGGATGGCGCAGGTCGTCATCTTGACGCAGTAGCCGTCCTCGTCGTATGTGAGCTTGTAGCAGGGGGCGACATAGATCTCCGTGCCGGCGCGCTCAAGGTCGCGGCGCATGACGGGCTGCACGATGCTGTTCTTGACGCCCGAGTTTTCGCTCAGGCCCGCGGGGGTGTCGGTGACCTCGATGGGCTTGCCGTCGGATGCGATCCTCTTGTAAGTAGCCATTGTGTTTCTCCTTTCTTACTCTTTCGTGATGTCCGCCGTGCCGCCGTACTCCGCCGGCACCAGCTCGGGCAGGCCGCACTCGTTGATGAGGATGTCCGCCACCTGCGGCTTGAGCTTGTTCGGCACCTTGTCAAACTCCGTCTTGCCGAGGATTACTCTCTGTGCGAATAACATTGCCATCATTTCTTTACTTCCTTTCTGTAATGTAAAATATACGTTTAACGCCAGCTCGGCGATAAACTCACGCATACACGACCGTTGCCATTTCGGCG
Source organism: uncultured bacterium (assembly GCA_905216145.1). Classification (GTDB taxonomy): domain Bacteria; phylum Actinomycetota; class Coriobacteriia; order Coriobacteriales; family Coriobacteriaceae; genus Collinsella. Next base: position 11,684 of record CAJMST010000019.1, read on the forward strand.
ATGCAGTCCTCGTAAAATTCCGCCTGATCAGCCTGCGCGCTGACCTGCTCCTTTAAGAGCTTGTTCTCCGCCTCCAGCGCGGCGACGCGCTCCTCGGTGGTGGGCGGTGGGGGCGGAGGATTGTACGCTTCGCCGATCGCCGCGCCGTCGTAGGAGGCCACGGCCCCGAACTGCGCGGCAACCTCATCGCTCTCGCAGACGATGATGTTTTCGATGATATTGTCGGCATTTACAATGCAGTAGTTCATGTTGGCCCTCCTTTACGCCGCGTCAAAATGGAAGCGAAGATAAACAATTCCGGGACCGCCATTGCCGCCCTTGCCGCCGGCACCGTAGTAGCCACCACCACCGCCGCCGCCAATTCCTCCATTCTTGGCACCAATATTTTGGGCTCCTCCGGCGCCACCGCAAGGAAATCCACCAAGACCATAGCCATTATTATATGCGCCACCACCGGCTCCGCCACCTCCACCGGTTTTGACCCCAATGGAAGATTCATTAAATACAGGCACTGATGCAGACGAACCGTTAGCGCTAGGGGTAATCTCCCTATCGTAATATATACCGCCATCCCCATTTCCTGCTCCGGCCCCGGTTGATCCGGTGGCACCAAAACCTCCTAATGCAGTTAGTGTAGCTACGTTATTTAGGTATACAGTCGTTTCCCCACCATTTTTACCGTTTGGGTTTTCCCCAGATTGTCCTCCTTCTCCACCTGCGCCAACTACGATTTTTAAATCTGTGTCGCCAGAAATTGGAATATTTAATTTATTGTTTGCGTATCCTCCTCCACCACCGGCTCCGCCACATCCATTAGTACTTGCGGAATAATTACCGCCACCGCCGCCACCGCCGCTGGCAAACATATCAAGCGTTTTTGCCATCGACGAGATTTTGGCAGTTTTACTCGAACTGATTGTCAGCATATCGGTAACGTTCTCCAGCGTCAGTGTCACATCGGTGATCGTTCCGGTTTTTGTAACCGTCTGCGCTGCGGGCGCTTTCTGGTCGATGTACGGCGAGGTACAGCCGATGGACACGCTTGCACTGGCGCTTTTGCCGAGCACAGTCCCGTCTGCGCCGGTCACCAGTGTCGAGCCGGTCAGCGGCTGGATGCCGCTCACGGTCGCGCCCTCAACGGGCGAGCCGTCGGCAAGCTGCACCCTGACGCGGTAACCGTAAACGCCCTGGCCCAAGACGAGCGCGACAAAGGCGTCGTCGGGCACAGCGTCGGTGCCGAGACCGAGCAGCGCCGCGGTGGAATCCTTGAGAAGGCTCGCCTTGTTGAGCGGCGTGCCCTCCTGCGTGGGCTGGTCGTCCAAGCCTAAATACTCATAACGGAGAAACGTCCCATCAGCGTCGTACACGCCGTACCGCAATGCGCCATTTCCCAGTACCTTTGTTGGGGTCCGGTCTCTCATGCAATCACTCCTTTACTACCGCAGACAGTTACGCCGCAGTGGCGGGATGCTGCGGGCATATTTTGCAGGATAAAATCTATATCCGCTAAAATTTGCTCAATGTTGTTGGCCTTGACGTAGTCCAGCCCCGCCATGCTCGCCGGAGCATCCGGCGTGGACTGCATGACCGCGATCTGGCCGCGCAGCGTGACAATGTTCTGCCGGTACGCCTCCATCTGCGAGGCGGTCGGCGCGTCGCTCGTCAGCCAGTCCTTTTTGACCGTCACGGGGCAGGCGTAGCCAAGCGCCGTGAAGCGGCCCGCGATGTACTCCACCGCCGCGCCCACGCGGTTGAGGTCGGAGGCGTTGTAAAAGCCCTTGTCGGTCTCATTCTCCACGTCCGCGCGCGTGCGGTCGGTGATGAGCTCCAACTGCACAAGGACCAACAACGTCACGGCCGCGCTTTCCCCGGCGTCATTGTAGGCGGTCAGCGTGTAAGTGCAGAGTGCGATTTCGTCCGGGACGGTGTCGGTGTAGGTCGTGCCGGTCTGATCCGCGATCTGTACGCCGTCCCGTTTGAGACGGTAGCCGGCTGCGTTTGCCGATGCGGCCCAGCTTAACGCAACGGTTTGACCGGATACGGAGGCGGCAAAATTTGTCGGGGCATCCGGCTCGTAAACAACTTCCGGCCCTGCCGTAAAGCTGCCCGTTCCCGCGTTGGCGTAAAACCGTGCGCCGACGGTGTCGTACAGGCCGACCGCGCCGGAGTCGTTCTTGCAGGGGACAAAATCGCGAACGAGCGTGCCGCTTTTTTTGATTGAGAACGCATAGAGTTTCACAGCAGCCGGGTACAAACGGACATTGCCGTTATTAAAGCGAATTGCAAAAATCAGTATAGTGTCCGGAATGGGAACGCCGATTGGTCTGTTTAGTGTAACGCCGTTGATGGTCGCGTACATGGTTCCATCGGCTATGCGCTGCTGCATTTTTATCCGTGCGGTTTGCGTGAAACTTAAATCTGCATAGTTGTATTCAAAAAGATTGTTTTGATAAATAGAGTTGTATGCATAACTGCCGGAATTCTGTTGAACTCCGTATATGTAATGCGGCAGAATTTGCTCGACTTCCAGATCAAGGTCGATTGTCGTATTCGACGTTTCAACAACGCCGGTGTTGACGTACTGCGTTCCGCTGCTCCGAATGTACTCCAGCTGTGTATACCCGCTTGGTAATCCGCTCATGCGCTCTCCTCCTTGTCCCAGTACACCACCACGCAGCCGCTTGCACCAATCGCGCCGGACGTACCCTTGCCAGGCTCCACGTCCACGATCCACCGGCTCCCTGCGGGGCTTCCGTCCGGGTGGTACTGTTTTTCCTTGTGCCGCTCGCCCTTGTTGCCGCCCCTGCCGCCCTTGCCGCCGTCGCCTGTGCCCGATTTGGGCACGGCCACGCCTGTGCGGGCGAAGCTGTCGCCGCTTTGGATGTCGGTAAAGCCGTTCGGGTAGCGCTGCCCGTTAGCGGAGGAGTAGACGCCGAAGGTGGAAGCCTCGCCGATGGTGATGGCAAAGGTCTGCTGCTCGTTGATCTGAATGGTGTCCGCCCAAACAAGGCCGCCGAGACCGTCCGTGCCGTCCGCGCCCGCCGCGTCAAAGTCGCCGTCCGCGCCCGCCGTGCCGTTGCCGCCGTGCCCGACGAGGATCACGCGCAGCCGCGTCTTGCCCGCCGGGGCCGTCCACGATCCGCTCTCGGTAAAGACCGCGCGCTCGGTGTAGAGATACGAGCCGTCCGCCCGCAAGAGCTTGCTCTGGCAGCCCTGCAACACGCCGTCCGAGAATTGAAACGTCTGGTAGATGCGCCGCGCCGTGGTCGCGCTGCTCTCGTCGAGCCACACGGTGTCCACGTCGCCGATCTCGCTTGCGGGGTCGCCGCGCCCCGTCAGCTCCAGCTGGTTGCCGCCGTAACACGATAGGATCAGCCGCGCCGCCGTGAGCGCCTGCGCCTGCGTGTGCAGAAACGGGTTCTCGATGGTCACGGTCTTCTCGCTGCTCGTGGAGTTACCCGAGACGACGTACTCCGTCCCATCCGAGAGGTGGAAAATGAGCGACGCGAGGGACTGGTTGGCCTTCATCGTCGGGTAGTTGACGAGGTTTTCCAGCGTGATCTTGCTGCCCTGATTCCACAGCGGTTCCACCGCGAGTTTGCCGGTCTCCGCGTCCGCGCGCGGCCATGTGCCGGTTGCCATGCAGGCCCAGCGCAGGATGTCGCCGCACTTCTTCCCGCTCACCGCGGCGCGGCTCGAGGCCGTGACCGCGAGGTCAGCATAGTCCGCGTCCACCGTGTAGCGGCTTGCAAAGTTGGTGCCGAGCTGAGAAACGAGCGAAGCGATCCAGCCAGAGAGCGTGATGGGCAGCACCGTCGGCGCGAGGTACGCGCGGTCGGCCAGCAGCCCGATGATGTCCACAAGGTCCCACTGCATCGTCAGGCCGTTGTCGCCGGTCTTCCAGCCGTCGGAGTATTGGTAGAAGACGCCCACGCGCTTATACTCCACGCTGCCGTCCGCAAGCCGCACGCCGATGTAGGTCTCTACGCCCTGCCGCTCCTCGATGCTCTGGAACAAACCCGACTTGCTCCGCGGCTCAAAGCGCCGCGAGAGGTTGTCCATCTTGAGCGTGCAGGTGCCGTAGGGCGGCGACAGGCAGCTCACGTCGCCCTGCTGCTTGCAGTCAAAGGCCGCGACGATGTCCTCCGTCCACTCCTCGTACACGCCCGGCAGGATCTCCACCACGCGCATCCGGCGCGAGGGAAGGCTCCATTTGGTTACGGTCACGCGGATGGTGTCGGGCGTCTGCACGGTGAAGCCCTCAAAAACGACCGCGCTCGCCGTGTTGCCGGTGACGGTCTTGGTAAAAAAGGTCTGCCCGGCGCTCAGGACCTCCACCGTGAAGTCCTCGGCCACACCCTCGAGCTCGTCGGTCGGGAAATAGACCGAGAATGCCTGCAGCACGCTGACGTCGGAAAACGTGATCGCCGCCCAGGCGGGAGAAGCAAAGCTGCCGTCCGCGCCGGAGAGCTGCGCATCCGCGACGCCCATGTGCTCGCTCACCTGATAGTCGTCCGGAAAGATGTTGAAGGAGCCGTCCAGCAGCCAGCGGTCCTGCTCCAGCGTCGCGTAGCGGGCCGTCGTGAAGCGGTAATCGTAGAGCTCCGCGGTCTTCGCCCAGGGCGCGAGGCTGTCCGCGCTGCCGCCGGTGAGCTGCATGTCCGGGTCGATGATGTGGATGACGGCCTTGAGCAGCACGCGCCGCGTGTCGCCGGTGATGGCGGCGAGATACGCCGCCGAGGACTCAATCATGCGGCCTCACCTCCCGCAGCGTGAAGCCTACGTTGTGCCAGCGCGGCACGCCGTGGGAGGTAAATGCGAAGGTCGGGTCGGTCAGACTCTCGACGAGCACCTCCGCGCTGACGAGCTCGTCTCCGTTGTCGGGCAGAAAGGCTGCCGTGAACGGCGTGCCGGCGCGGAGGACCGCGAGCGCCGCGCGGCAGGTCGTGTCGTCGATGTAGTCGGCGCTGTAGGTGATGCGCCAGACCTTGCCGCGCTCTTCGCTCACGACGCGGCCGGAGATCATCTCGACCTGCCGGCTGAGCGTCGCCGGATGCGCGCTGTAGCGGTCGCCGGAGACGTAAGGCAGCGCCACGCCGTCCAGGATAAGCTGTGTCGTCCGTACTTTCTTCATGCAGTCTCACCTACCTCCGGCGTCGAGCGGTTTACGGTGCGCAGGTCCTCGATCGTCTCGCGGTAGAACTCCTTTCCGTTGACATTCATGGTGCTCACGACGGTGACCTTCATGTCGCGGTTCATCGCCGCCATCGCATTGACCGCCTGCGCGAGCGAGGCGCGGAAGTCATGCGCGGTCATGGTGCGGCCGGTGCCGCCGTAGCGCTCGAGGGCGTTGTAGGCGTCCGCCTCGCCGCTCGTAAGCACGCGCTCGCCGCGGTGCAGCTCGGCGACGTAACCGTCGTAGGGCACGCGGTAAAGGCCCTCGGCATGGCTGCCGTCGATCTTGTAGCTGTCGAGCAGCGCCTGGTAGTCGCTCGCAGGCGTGCTTTCCGCCGCCGTGAACTCCTTCCATTCCTTGCTGTTGGAAATGCGGTCGTTGAGATCCTTGAGCCAGTTGATGGCCGTCTGGATCTTCTCGATCAGCCACGCGACCGCGTCCGCCGCCGCGTAGACGCCCTCGGCAAAGACGTCCTTTAAGCCCGCTGCGACCGGCGCGAGCGTTTCGCCGAGCTGCCCCATCGCCTCGTCGAGCTTCATCTGGGACTCGTTGTAGGCCACGACATCCTCGTTGGCGTCGCGCCATGCCTTGGCGGTTTCCGGCAAGCCTTGATTGGCAAGCTGGTCGAGCACAATCTGCGCGCGCTCGGCGGAATCGTTTGCTGCGGCGAGCTTCGCGTTGAACTCGTCCTCGCTCACGCCCGCCCAGTTGAGCACGTCGGCAAAGGTGCCCGTGACCTGCCCCGCCTGGATCGTCTCGTTGACCGACTCGGCGAGGCCGTCGATGGGGATGGAGTCGCCGTAGGTCGCCCACGCGCCGATGACCGAGTCGATCATGTCGCGCAGGTCGCCCTGCGCGAGACCGATGGCCTGCAGGTTTGCGACCGTTGTCGCCGTGGTCTGCGTGTCGCCGAGCACGCCGTAGAGATACTCGTAGGACTCCGCCGTCTGCTCGGCTGTGTAGCCCGCCGCCTGCGAGCTGGCCTCCAGCGTGCCCATGATCTTGCGGTATTCCTCGGTCTCGTCAACGATGCCGATAATGGCGTCGCTCGTCGCTTTGAGTCCGGCGACAACCGCGCCGCCGACGAGCATTTTCTTGAGGCTGCCGAGCTGCCCGATCAGATCGCCGATGCCGCCCTTGCCGCCGCCTGCGCCGTTGAAGTCGTCGGTGGCCTTTGCCGCGTCCTTGACCTGCTTGCCGTACTCGTCGATGCTCTTGGCGCACTTGTCGGCGCTCGTGCGGGCCTCGTCGAGGTAGCGCTCGTTGGAGCTCAGCTCGTCGTTGAGGTCAATGAGGTCGGTTTCCGCCTTTTCCAGCTGCCGCTTGAAGCGCATGACGGCCTCGTCGTTTTCGCCATAGGCTTCGCCGCAGTCCTCAATGGCGGTCTGCAGCTTGGCGATCTTGTCGATCTGCTTCTGCTGCGCCTCGCGCAGCAAATCGTTTTTTGTGGTCAAAGCCTCGATGCTGTTCGCCTGCCCGCGGAATTCCGCGTCGGCGCGCTTCATCTTGTCGCTCAGAAGCCCGATCTCCTGGTTGACCTTGCCGAGCTCCTTTTTGTATTCCTTCTCGCCCTCCAGCGTCAGCCGCGTGGCGATGGTGCGTGTGGCCACTTACTCCCAGCTCCTTTCCCGGGGGACTTTGCGCGCCTCCAGCGCGAGGAGATCAACGAGCTCTCCCGGCGTCAGGATCATCGTCTCGCGCAGGCTCAGATGCAATCGCTGCGTGCCCACATGGCGCAGCAGCAGCGCTAAATTCTCGTTTTTTTTTTGAAGCTCTTGCAAAATGAGGTCAACTTCCTCTTCCTCGTCGTCCTCGTCGCGCTCGCGCCGGAAGGCCTGCTCATAGACCGCGCTGAGCGCGCGCCTCGCGTCCAGCGCGTCGAACGGGGCCATATTCGCGCGGAAATAGCTCTCCGGCACGATGGGCCGCCGATCAAGCCCTTCCCAGCGCCGCACGAGCTCGCCCTGCTCGCTCAGCTTCCACAAAAGCCAGCACAGCGCGTCAAAGCTCGCTTTGTCGCTGCCGCGGTAGAGGTCGGGGATATCCTTTTCCGTGCCGAAGCGGTCATAGATGTCCGTGAGCGCCGCGGCGTTCAGGCACAGCGTGAAGGTGTGCCCCTTGAGTTTCCATTCGGTCTTTCGCATATTTGTCTCCTATGCCGGAAACGGGCGGAGAAAGGTCCCCGCCCGTTTGTCTCAGCTCGCGCTTTCTGTGAATTTGCTGTCGATCCAGGCCTGCGCCAAGGCCTCGGTGTCAAGGGCCTTGGACTCGATCTTGCTCTTGCGGCAGGCAGGCACCGTGCCGTGGAAGCTCAGATCGTCGCCCGTCAGCTGGATCGATGTGCCCTTGGTGTTGTAGGTCACGCCCTGCCGCACGGCCTGCACCTTGGGATAGAAAATGCCCTTGTAGAACACTTTGCCCTTGTACTTTCGCTTCGAGATCAATCCGAGGCCGCCCTGTGGGGACTCGTCGTCGAAGCTGTAGCTCAGATCGCCGTCCGAGCTCAGATTGGAGCCGAACACCGCGGCTGCAACCGCGTTTTCCAGCTCCGTCACGGAGGTGGAAACGTCGTAATCCGCGACCTCGTCCACGCGGTCCTCGACCGCGTTGTCGCCGCTGATCTCCGCCGACTGCACGTTCACCGTGTCCGCCACGGTAATGAGCGAGCCAAGGTGGACCTTCGTGCCGTATTTCGGCAGCTTCGCCGCGTTCGTGTCGGGGTCGGTCTCCGCGAACGGCGCGAAATAGAGATAGGATGCGCCATATTTTGCCATTGTGTGCCCTCCTTACAGGTCTTTTGATTTGAGCCAGTCGTCATAGACGCTGAACTCCGCCGCGGTCACGGCGTCGGTGCACTCGGCGTTCGCCTGCGCCATCCACTGCTTGCCGGGGATGTTGCGCCGCGGCGCGCCGAACTCCTGAATGAAACCGACGTCATTGTTGGTCGAGCGGCGGCGTGCGCCTTTTTTGCGCGGCTTGCGGATGACCGGCTTGCCGCGTGAGCCGCTCGGCAGCACAAGCACTGCCGGCGCGTTATTCTTGCGGCTGTCGACGTAGAGCTTCTGTTTGACCGTGATGCTGCCGGCAAGCTTGCCGGTGTCGACCAGCCCCAGCGCACGGATCTTCCGCCGCTGCGCCTCGGCTGCCACCTCGCCGCCTGCGGTCAGCATCTGCCGCTTGACGTCCTCGGGGATCTCTGCGATCTCCTGCACCGTCAGCGCGAGACCTTCGATGCCATCCGCCTTAAACTGCGCCATCGTCCTCGGCCTCGGTCAGCGCGTCGAACTCGAACACATAGTGCTGCCCGAGCTCGTCCGTCGCCGGCGAAATAGTCGGGATGGAGAACTCGTCCGTTTCCTCGATGGCCGCGGCCAGCGCCCGCCGTTTGGCGACGGTCGACGCCTTGAGCGGAGCAAGGTAGTGCAGCTGCACACGCGCGAGCCCGACGTCGATCCCGTCGTCGCCGGCAAGACCGGCGGTCTGCGTGTAGTCAAACGTGCAGTATTCCTCCGGCGGCGTCTCGCCCGCCTCTGTGAAGAGCAGATCCGGCACGCACACCGGCACGATCGGCGTCACGACCGCGATGATTCGCTCATTCAGCGTCATACCTTGCCCTCCTGCGTGATGCGCTCGCACCAGAACTCCATGTACTTCCCCTCGTCGCCGTAGGTGTTGACGTAGAGGATGTTGTAGTCGCGCCCGTCGTAGCGGATCAGGAGCCGCCGGTCAAGCAGCTCCGGGTTCGCGCGCGTGAGAAAGCGCACCTTTGCCTCGCCGAACTCCGCATTTGCCCGGATCAGCTCCGTGCCGCTCGTCTGCGAGAACTGCGCCCAGGTCTCGCGCACGGGCTCCGGCTCGCCGGGTACGTCGTAGCCGTCGGCGTCCTTTGCCGTCGTTTTCCGCAAAAGCTGGATGCGCTTTGAGAGCTTTCCTGCGTCAACGTGCATCACACGCCTCCCTCCGTTCCCTCGCCCGTGCCCGAATCGGGCACAGGCTCGCTGAGCTTGAGCTGGTTGATCATGAGCCGAACGACGCGGTTCTCGCTGGCGGCCTGGTCGATGGAAATGCCGCGCCGGTCGTACTGCTCAAGCGTCAGAGCCTTGACGCAGAGGAGATACATCGCGAAGCGCGGCGTCCCGTCTTCCGGCTTGCTGCACACGCCGGAGAGAATATAGCCCTCCGCCGCGTCAATATAGCCAGGCAGCTCCGCGTCGTCCGCGTCGACCTTGCAGTAAACGGCGATCTCGCTCAGCCTCTCGGGCAGCATCGCTTAGCCCCCGCTCTTGGGCAGCGTCGCGACGACGACGCCCTTGTCGACCACGAGGTTGCCGCCCACCATCACGTCGCCGAGGATGGTCAGCAGGCGCTCCTGCGCCTTGTAGCTCTCGTCCACGCGCACAGTAAAATCGGAGAAGAGACCGAGCTCATAGTTGAGCGGGTTCCCGTAGATCATGGTCTGGATCGCGGCGCTCGCGCTCGCGGTCGAGCCGGAAAGGCTCGTGAGGTCGGGGCAGATGGTGTAGGGGATCACCACGCCGCCGTCGCGGATCACACCGGTGTTGGGGTTCGCCATGTCCGGCTCGATGGTGAACAGGCGGCGCTTTTCGTTCGTGCCGCGCAGCTGGCCGATGGCCTTGAGGTCAGCCTTGGTGAGCAGCAGGCGGGCGCTGCCGCCGACCTCGGTGTCCGCGCCGTAGGCAAAATAGAGGGTGTCGAGCAGGTTGACGTCCACCGCGGCCACGTCCACGCTGGCGAAGATGCTCGCGCCCGCCTTGTTCTTGGCGTTCTTCATGCCGTAGAACACATGGCTGCTCTCGCCGTCGCCGTTGACGATCAGCTCGGAGCACTTGCGGCGCATCGCGCGCAGCGCCATGCCGTAGATCTTCGCGTAATAGTCCGCGGGGGTCAGGTTGCCGATATTGCGGTCGACGAAGCTCGTCACGCTCATGTCGTAGGGCTTGATCTGCGCCACACCGAAGGTGGGGTCGGTGCTCGCCGTGCGGGCCTTGCCGGCGGTGGACGCCACTGTGCCGACCTTCGCGTCCAGCTCGGTGATGACATAGGGCTCCTGATACTCGCCCATGCCGGAGAGGTTGACGACCTGCACCTGGTCGATGATCGCGCTGATCGGTGCGTCGCCGCCGCGGATGTCGCGGCCCACGCCGGTGGGCTCGGCGAGCGAGGTGGTCGCGAGCGTGATGGCCTTGCGGACCTCCGCCGCCTCAAACTTCACCTCGCCGCCCTTGCGCAGGATCTCCGCGCGCTCAAGCGCCTTGTCGCGCGCTTCCGCGGGGTTCTCCTGCTTTCCGAGGAACTTGCGGTCCTGCTCCTCGATGAAGGTCTTGACCTCGGTGATCTCGGTGTTGAGGTTCTCGATCTCGGTCATCTTGCTCAGATAGTCCTCGCGCTTGCCCTCCTTGAGCAGGCTCTCAGCCTCGGTGAGCACGCCGGCGCGCTTCGCCAGCAGGTCGTTGTACTTTCTACGCATTGTGTGCCTCCTTAAAATCTCATTTTTTCAAGCTCCAAAGCGGCTTCGTCCGCCCAGTGCTCGTTGTTATCCGCGCCCTCCGGCGCATGGGTCTCTTGCATTTCGGCGCCGCCGTAGCGCTTCGCTTTCACCACGCCGGCCTCCGGCTGCACGGGCACTGCGCAGAAGCTGACCTCGTAGGCGTCCGCCGCGCCGTCAAGATCAAAGTGGCAGAGCTGCCCGTCGTACTCTCGGCCCGGACAGTGCTCGCACAGCGTTTTGCGCTGGTCCGCGCCGCAGATCGAGCAGTTGACATGCTCCACCGCACAGCCCACGCTGCACTCGCGCAAGATGCCGCCCTCGATGGCGGCGATGGTGTCTGCGGTGCTCGCCGTGCGGACCATGTAGCAGCTGAGCACCAGACGCTTGACCTCGCCCTCGTCCGCCACCTGTGCGTCATAGACGCGCGCGGTCTGCGTCTCCGCGCTCCAGCGGTGGTCACGCAGCACGGGCTTGCCGATGTAGAGCTTGCTGAGCTGCTCAAGCGTCGCCTCGGTGAAGCGCTCGCCGTCGCGGTCGATCTGGTTGTCGCAGGCGGCCAGACGGAAGGTGAACACCTCGTCCGCGCTCAACTCACGCAGCGCCTGTGCGTTGATGAGGGCAAGCTCCCGCTCGCCAACGGCGGCCTTTTCGATCCGTGCCGCCTTAAAAATCATATCCATGTGGGTTACTCCTCTCCGGCGGTCGTACCGCCCCTTTCCGCAACCAGACGCGGCCACTCGTCCAGCGGAACGCGGTCAAGCGGGGCGCGTCTGCGGTCGCCGCCTGGAACGTCCGGTAGGTCCTCCAGCGCCGCGATGTCGTTCGGGCTGTAAACGCTTAGGTCGCTCATTGTGCGGTACCAGTTCGCGCGGCTCGCCGTGTCGCCCTTGAGCTCCGCCATCATGTTGATGCGCAGCTCCAGCCCCGCGGCCAGCTCGTTGTCGGTCAGCAGCTTGTAGCTCTGTTCCTCCTCGTACTGGGTCACGATGGGGTGCAGCGTGCCGACGACATACTCGATCGCGTTCTGCTCATTGCTGCCGTAGGCCTGCTTGCCCTCATTGAGCTTGTAGAGCGGCACGCCAAAGTAGCGCGCGATGTCCGTGATCGACAGCTGCTTGTTTTCCACGAACTGCGCGTCGCGGTTCGTCCCCGCGATGCTCGTGTACTTGAGACCGAGGTCGAGGATCGCCGTCCGGTGCGCCTTGCTCGGCCCCATGTGGACGCGCTCCCACTCGGCGCGCAGCCGGTCCTTCTTGGTCACGAGCGAGCCGTCCGCCGCCTTGACCGGATTTCCCTTGGTGTCCAGCACATAGCCGCCGAGGTCGGTGTCGGTCTCCAGCACGCCGCCCGGCTGCCCGCCGTTGGCATAGTAGCTCAGCTCATACTCCTGCGCGGCCCGCGCCGCGGCGATCACCTCGCCGGCGCGCGTCACCGTGCCGAGACCGAGCAGGCCGTTGCGCGTGGCGTTCTTGTAGTGGCACACGTCCTCGTTTGGCAATCGCATGACCTTGCCGGAGAAGGGATGCGTCACGTCGTACCACACGCGGCCCGCCATGTCGTGCCAGGGCTGCACCAGATACCACGGCACCGGGATCAGCTCCACCGGCTTGCCCGTGCGCTCGTCGCGCACGATCCAGTCGTAGCCGTTGCCGCCCTCCAGGCGGCTCGTCTCCAGCACCTTCTTTCGAATGAACGGGGTCATAGCTTCGTTCGGCCGGATGTTCAGCAGCCGCAGCAGCTCGTGGTCCGTGCGCTCGCGCGTCCTTGTGTCGATCACATAATTCGGCAGCTTCGCGATGCTGTCGCTCAGCAGCTCAATGCAGCGGTCGACCGCGCTGAGCTTGCGCGCTGCGCTCTGCGGGTCCTCGCCGACGGCCAGACCGCCGGAAGCCGTCAGGCTGCCGACCGTTACGGACTTGCTCACGGTGGGCGAGCGTGCGGTTGCCGCGCGCAGGCCCTTGATAATGCTCATGCTTGACCATCACTCCCTTCGTCGTTTGCACTATCGTCAAAGCCGTCGACAACGGCCATTGCGATCAAAAGAATGCCGCCCACGATAAAGCCGGCCGGGATATAGATCATCCCCGCGCCTGCCGTGATGAGCAGCACGCCGAGCTTCAGCACGGCGTCTCGCAGTTTTTCCACAGCCTTCCTCCTCACAGCGTGAAGTCCGCCCGTGCCACCGCCGCGGCAAGATCGGGCTTCTGATTCCTGGCAACCATCCACACGGCCATCACGATGATGCTCGCGACCGCCGGGTCGATGCGCCCCGTTGATTTATTCTTGAGCGGCTTAATGTTTCCGTTTCCGTCCGCGTGGCAGCGGACGTTGCCAAAGGTCCAGCGGAAGCAGGTGTTGTGGACGTGCAGCAGCGTGTGCCGCTGCATCATGTCGTCTGTCTCTTTCATTGCGGGGCTCATGTTCTTCAGGTCCTGCGGGATCTCGATGATCGGCACAATCGGCGCGAGCCGCTGCGTGATGGTCCGGCTCAGATACGGGTCAAAGCCCACCATGCGCAGGTCGTAGCGCTCCCGCGCCTCGCGGATGCGCTCCTCCACCGCGCCGTAGTCGATGACCTCGCCGGGGCAGAGGTCGAGGAAGCCGGCACGCGCCCAGTCCCGGTAGGGGACGTGGTCGCGCTTTTCCGCCTCGTCCACCGTCGCCTCGGGCCGCCAGATGCCATAGGGCAGCAGCACCGCCATGTCCAGCCCCGGCTGGGGCGGGAAGAGCAGAACAAAGGCCGTCAGGTCGCGGCTCGTGGAAAGGTCCACGCCGCCGTAGCAGAGCTTGCCGTCCAGCTGCCGCAGCCACTCCTCGCGCTCGCGCTTTTTGCTTGGCCCCCATTGCGTCTTGTCGTAGAGGTTGAGCGAGATCCAGCCGACCGACTTCGTCGTGATCCATTGGTTGAGCCGCAGCCATCGGAATACGCGCTCCTCGGCTTCGCTGCGCTTTGCGCTCGCCGCCTCCATGCGGATGTTGCGCAGGCTCAGATGCTTGCCAAGCGAGGGGTTGCAGAGATACCACAGGCTCTCGTCCCAGATGTCGAGCTTTTCCAGGTCGTCCGGATCGTCGCCGAACAGCGCGGTCAGGCCGTAGAGGATCGGCAGCCAGTTTTCCTCGTCACGGCCGAGCAGCTCGGCCTCCGCGTCCGCAAGGTCCTCGTCCCCGACATGCCGGAGGGAGAGGACCGAGCGAACGTCGCCGCCATCGCTCCGGATGCGCCGCAGCTGCCGCGCGTCGCGGATGCCCACAGCTTTCTCGTGGATCTCCCAGCCGATGGAGCTGCGGTCGGGGTCGTCGCCCGCGGTCGTCAGCACGATCCATGCCGGCTGCCGTCGGCTCGCGCCCGCCGCGCCGGTCATGACGTCCCACAGCTCACGGTTGGGCTGCGCGTGCAGCTCGTCGAAGATGACGCAGCTCGGCTTGTAGCCGTGCTTGCTGTAAGCCTCGGCGGAGAGGACCTGCAGAATGCCGACCGTGATCCACTTGTACCCGCCGTTGCCGGTCTTCACGCGCTTGCGGTACTCGATGCGCTTGCGGCTCTCGATGGGCCGCAGCTCGCCCTGGGCGATCATCTTCGCTGTCCACGGCGCGCTCGTCGCCATAAAGATCGCCGCGTTGTAGACGATCGAGGCGTTTTCCTTGTCCGCCGCGCAGACATAGACCTCCGCGTTCAGCTCGCCGTCCGCAAAGAGGTGATAGAGGGCCAGCGCCGCAGCCAGCTCGCTCTTGCCGTTCTTCTTCGGAATCTCGAGGTAGAGGTACCAGTACCGGCGCAGCCGCTCTGCGCTCTCCTCCGTGCCCGATTCGGGCACGTCCATCGTGCCGTAAAATTCCATCAGCGCCTCGCGCTGCCAGTCGTAGAGAGAAAAGAGCTTGCCCGTGTTGGTCGTCGGCAGGCGCTCGACGAAGTCGCACACAAACTGCCCCGCCTCGCGGTCGAAAACGTATGCCATGCTACAGGCTCCGCGCCAGCGCGTCCGCCTGCCGCTGCCGCAGCCGCTCCGTGAACTCATCCGTCCCGCTCCCCGGCGTGAACGCCGCCGCGGGCAGATTGCTCGGCAGGACCAGCCGGCAGCGGCTCGAGACCGTCAGGCCCATGTCGTTCGCGCAGTTGCGCGCCTGCTTGAAGTAGCGCTCCTGCACGCGGCCCCAGCCGTCCGCCGCCTCTAAGTCGCGCGCGTGGCCCGGCGCCTGAGTCAAGGCCCGCTGCACCTCCGCCGTCGCGCTGATATACTCGTGGTGGGCGACCAGATAGCGCCCGAGGTTGTCCGCGTCGAGGTCGGTGTAGAGCCCCACGTCGATGAGCTGTTTGCCGATCGCGCGAAACTCGCGATGCAGCTCCTTAGGCAGCCACTTAGGCGGCTTCGCCCGCTGCGGCGCAGGCACCACCACTTCACGGTCGCGCCGCGCGTCCTCCTCGGCGCGCGTCAGGTGCTTGCGCCCGTTCCTCACGACCAGATCGGTCGGTTGTCTTACTCCTGCCATCTCCGCGCTCCTTTCTGCGCTGCCGCCGAATATATCGCTCCATGTCCCGCTTGAGATACGGGCTTTCCGTCGCGGCCATGATCCGCTCCGCTTCAGCAATCGTCATGCTTTCCCAGCGCGGCGACAATTTCCTTTTCGCGGTCGCTCAGCTCCCAAACATGCGCCGCAGCCTTCTCCGCCGCAGCCTTCTCCGCCGCCGCCTTCTCCGCCGCCGCCTTCTCCGCCGCCGCCTTCTCCGAAAGAAGAAACGCCGCGCCGTAGATGGTTTTTTTCTGTGCGCGCTGCTCGTCCAGCGCCCGTGTAAAGGCGGCTTCCTCCGCCCGCACACGCAGCGCCTGCCACTTGGCGGTCGGCGCAATGCGGATCGGTGTCATCACGCAGTCCGGGTAGGTGTATCCGGGCAACTCCGCCGCACCCTCACAGGTGTTCTGCGTGTTCAGCTCATCCACCCTGCGCCACAGCTCCGGCACCGTTTCAATTTTCCAGTCTCCAAGGTTGGTCACAAAGCTTGTGCGCACATCCGCGCCGTTTTCATAGGTGATGCGGCAAGACATCGGCAAATAGTTGCATGTCCCGGCCGCGATGCTAAAAAGCGTCAGCGCCGGCGCAAAAAGGAAAAATTGGATGCCGCGCTCCGTGTAAAATCGGCAGATCTGCGAGAGGATAGAAAACGGCGGGTTGTCGATCACCACGCAGCCGTCCGAGTAGGGCTCGTGTTCATAGTCGCCTCCGGGGTAAAATGGCCGAACAACCGGCGCGCCCTGCAAGCCGTAGTGCGCCAAAGCCCAGTCACGGATCGCCTCGTAGATGTTCTGCGGCGTGTAGCAGTCGTCGGTGGTGAGTTTCGGCTTGAATTTATCCACAAATTTCTCATAATCCTCGCCGCTTTCGCTCTCAACATCTCCCCAGAAGTGGTTTCCTTCTGCCGCTGGTTTCGCCCGCTCGTGGGCGCTGACATGGATCGTCTCGATCTCGTCCATCGTGAACCCGGTCAGCGAGGTGTCGAAAGAAAGGCTGCTTAGCTCCTCCATCTCAAACTTGAGCCGCGCTGCGTCCCACTCTCCCGTCTCGGAAAGTCGGTTGTCGGCGATGATGTAGGCGCGGCGCTGCGCCTCGCTCAGCTCGCTCACCGTCACATACGGGACCTCGGTCATGCCTTCGGCCCGCGCCGCCGCGACGCGCCCATGTCCGGCGATCAGGTTCTTGTCCTTGTCGATCAGCACCGGCGAGACGAAGCCAAACTCGCGCAGGCTGCGCCGCAGCTGCTCGATCTGCTCCGGCCCGTGGATCTTCGCGTTGTTTGCATAGGGGATCAGCTCGTCGATGCGTATTGTCGGCAGGTCCTTGACCGCCACGCGCACCGGCGTCTGCCCTACTGTCTGCTTCTTTCCCATGCCTTGCCTCCTGTCGATATCTCCGATGCAGTCCCCGGCCCTCAACGCTGAGGGCGCGGGGGACAGATCCGTGAAGGCTATGGCCGGCTTCAAGAGCCGGGGACCACACCGGATGTTGTTTTGTTGCTCCTGCGCATCTGGCCCACCGCCGCGGCAGGCCGTCCCCGCGGCGCTTCCGCTTGCGGCGACAGCGCCGCTGCCTCGAATGCTTAGTCGCTTTCTCCGCCACCGGCGGCGCTCCTGCGCATTCCCCGCCCCTCGCGATTCGAGGGCGCGGGGTAGGAGGAAATTCATGACCGCCCCGGTCAAAGAGCGGGGAACACGCAGGAACTTTCCGAAAATCCCCCGTGGGGAAAAAATTTCGCACGAGGGGGGGCAGGCGGTTTCCAAGGGCAGCACCCAAACTTTCTGACCCCGGGGAGGGGTCTGCAAGGAAGCCCCGCGCGACGCTCTCGCGACGCGCCCGAGCGCCCAAGCCTACTGCCGCGCCGCAGCGCCGCGGCGCTTTGACTTGCTGCGATTTTCGTGCATTTCTCGCGCCGTCTTGCGGCTATGGCAGCTGTGGCAGAGGCTCTCGAGGTTGTCTCGGTCGCAGAAGGTCTGCCAGTCGCCCTTGTGGTCGACGATGTGGTCAACATCCGTCGCGCGGACCCGTTGCCCGTGCCGGGCGCACTCGCGGCAGAACGGCTCGCGCAAGAGCTGCGCCGGCCGCAGGTCGAGCTTCCACTCGTCGGTCTGGTACATCCAGCGCCAGGACTGCGCTTCCTCGCTGCGCCGGTCGCCGCGCGGCCGATGGGCGTCGCAGTATCCATCGCTCACCAGCACGCAGCAGCCGGGATGCCGGCAGGGTCGGAGCGGCTTTAAGGCCATCGGGCTATCACCTCCGGGCAAAACAAAAAGCCTGCACCGACACAAACCGCATACAGCGGATCATGTGGCGCAGGCGCTAAGGCACAGGCACTCGTCGATATTCACGATGGACTCCATCCGGCAGCACTTGCAGTAGACCGGCAAGTCTTTTGCTCTGGTTCCGGGATCGAGCCGAAGGACTTTGCCGCGCCCGCATCTCGGGCACATCAGCCATCCGTCCTTTGTGACCAGTTTACCATCATTTCGTTTTGATTGCAACACTTTTTGCCTCCTTTTTGCCCCTTGTCTACAAATAAAGCATAGCGTACAAGTAGAAACGTTCTATAGAAGTATTATCTTAGATTCATTAGTCTAAAATAAAAGTCCTTGCGTTTTCCGGCGGTTTTGCGATCCAGTCCGCGTACTCGATGCGCCATGCCGCCATGCCGTTCACCTCGCGCGCCAGCGGCCGCGAGCGCTCGTTCCAGAAGGTCTCACGCGGCATCGCGGGCGCTCGCGTCTGCACGCGCACCGTGCGCGGAGGGATCAGCTGCCGCATCCCGCGCGCCACGCCCCACGGATGCTTCCCGAGCGGAATCATCTCGTCCGGCTTGCAGAAGTACCGCGCAAGCCGCCGGTAGCCGCCGTCGCGGCTGAGCACGGGATACTCCTTATAGCCCGGATTGACAAAGCCGTAGCCCCACAGGAACTGAACCACGGCAAACGGCAGGTCGTCCTCGCTCGCCACAAAGTGGATGTGCCAGCGCTTATTGCTGTGCCCCGCCTCCACCGCATAGACATAGCGCCGGATGCTCGGGTCGAAGCGCCGCACGCGCTTGCAGAACGCAGCAAAGCACCGCTTGACGTCCTCGAAAGACGCCGGCAGGTGCGCATCGTCGAAGGTCAGAACATAGTGGACGCCCAGGTAGCCGAAGAGGGCGAGGTAGAGCTCCAGCTTCTCCGCGCTGGAGCTCCACATGGAGGGCAGCGCGGGCGAGCCGCGGCATTGCTGCTCGCCCGCCCATAAGACGAGGCGGAACCGGTCGGTGGTGTAGGTCTTCGTCAGCGGCCCGCTCCGCTGCGTGACCACGCACAGCTCACTCATGCGCGCCCTCCGTTTGCTTTTGGCGTCCGCGCTTCTTCGGCAGCGGCTCGCCGGCCTCGCGCAGGATCTCCTCAATGCGCTCCTTCGAGCAGGCGTTGAGATCCGCAAGCACCGTGATCTGCGCCGCAGGCTTCGCCGCCTGCCGGTAGGACGCCACGATCTCGCTCTCGCTCATCGGCAGTCTATGAGAGCACGGCGCTGCGCTCCGCTCCGGAGGGCTTCTCAAAATCGGCGTCGGCTTGTCCGGTGCATTCGGCTGCTTCGGCGTTTCCGCGGGAGACTCCGCCCGCTCCGGCTCCGACTCCGTGCCCGAATCGGGCACCGAGCGGACGACGCGCCCGCCAACGACCAGCCCGCCGCCTCCGCCCGCGGGCGTCGGTCTTGACCCGCCGATCACGACAGGCACGGCGTTCCCCGCGACTACCTCTACCGCGCCGAGCGCGGGAAATTCCTCGACCGCATAGGTCGTGCCGAGCGGCAGCACCAGCGTGCCCGCGCCGAGCGCGTCGCACACATAGGCGCGGAACGCCTCGAGCTGTTTGACGTCGGCGTGCAGCTCCGGCAATTTGACGATCAACACCCTGTTCCACGTCATAGCTCCACCCCTTCCAGCGCCCTGCGCAGGTCGATGAAGCGTCCGCCGAGGCCCTTGTCCACCAGCTCCTGCAGCGCGTCGAGCATCCGCTCGCCGTCTCCCGCCGCGGCAGCCTCCTCACACAGCGTCTCCATGTCGCACAGCTTTGCGGCCGCGCCGTAGAGCCGCGCCGGGCAGGTGAGCAGGCTCACGCCCTTGATGCCCCACGCCCCGTCCGGAGTCTTGTAAGTCAAGCGTCTAAATTCAGGCATGGTCCGCACCTCCGTCCATTTTCGCCCCGCAGTTGGGGCAGTAATTGCCGCCGCGAACATAGAGGGCCATCGCATACGCCTCGTGGTTGCATTGGGAGCACTTCAAAAGCTCAAACTGTTCAGAACAGTCCTCGTATCGGCTATGTATCCACCGCGCATGCATCACCGGCGCGACGTCAGCGGCTGGGAAGCGGTCGATCATCGCTACAAAGTGTGCGTGCTCACAGTCATGTGCAATATGAGCCCAACCACGTGGATGGGAGTTGTCGTGCTGGCTTTCCAGCACCGCTTGTCGCAGCGCATCCCTCTCAATGTATTCAGTCATCTTTTTCGATCCTTTCTCGCAGCCGCCGGACCTTGTGTGCCCGCTGCTCCGCCACCGCGTCCTCGACCTCAAACTCGATCGCCATCTGGTCGAGCATGATCCCGACGTCGGCGATCTCTTCGGCGATGTTGGCGAGAGTGTCACCGTCCACGCGCCCGCGCAAAAACTTACACAGCACATCCTGCAGCTCGGCCATCTCCTCAAAGGCCATCGTGATCTGCGCCTGCGCGCCGTAGCGGCTGAGCGCCGCGCAGAAGGTTCTGCGTTCCATGTCATTCATCCTTCATCTCCTCCAATGCTTTCTCCGCCTCCTCGCGGGTCAGGAATACGGTTTTGCCGATTGCATCATTTGGTCTAAAGTCGCCGTCTTCCGTAGCGCCAAGATAAAACCCGTCCTGCGTAATTGCGTCGATTGTCTCCTCCACGATATACCAGCCGTTTGTCTCCGGGTAGAAAATTGCGCTATCTTGGATAAGGATGTATGCAGTTGCGCCGATTCTGCACGGCAGCACCACCAGCCGACCGGCTCTTTCGGCTGTCAGCAGTTCCGCAAGTCTTCCAAAAGATATGTCACAGCTGGAAAGCACCTTTCCGGCTTCCCGTGCCTCAGCGCACGCCTGCGGCGTCAGCCCCGTGTCCTCGTAGGCGGCAAGGCGCTCAACGCCGCCCTGTTTGAATCCACCACGTTTTTTCATCATCGGGAATCCGTCTTTATCGCGGTATGTCAGTCGTTCCATCACTCCACCTCCTTCGGCGGTTCCGGCAGCCGCTCCGTCACCGAGATCCATCTCTGCCGCTCCTGCGCCACGGCAATCTCCTCGGCGTAGCGGGCACAGCGCGCGGTCAGGCGCTCGATCAAATCTGCGCCGTCCAGTCCGACGCGGTCGACATCGCAGCTGTGGTAAACATCCGCGCCAAACGTGTCCCGCATCTCAGCGGGGACAGATCCCTCCATCCTGTAGAGGCAGTGCTCACAGTCGGACGAGTTGCCTGCGGTGGAAACGCACCGCAGCGCCCTGACGATCTCTTCGGTTTTCATGTTCATCCTCCTATCGGTTCCGCTTTGAATTTTTTGCCCATGCCGGGCACCTTGACGTTGGGGTAGCGCTCCTCACGCGGCACGAAGTCCTCCGGGTGGTCGCGGCAGATGTACCGGAGCCGCTGGTCGAGCTGCTCGAACCGCGCGTCGCTCTCCACGCCGTAGGCGAGGCACTCGTGAAAATACTCGCCGTGCTTCTCTGCGCGGTGAATGATGCGCATGATCCGGTCGTGTCCGAAGCCCTCCTCATTGAGGGCAAGGCACATCATATCCACATTGAACTGCTGGCCGACCAGCGCCCCGTAGTTGAGCAGCTGCCGCCGCAGCTCCGCCTGCTCCTTTGCGTAAGCGTTTTTCATGCGCCCTCCTTTGCCGACGCCCTCGCGGGCAGCGGCCACCAGCCGAGGCACGGGGCCTCGATCGTAGCGCCGCCGGCAAAGCGCCAGTCCCAGCCGCTCCATGTCGCAAGACGGCAGGCATTCTTGCCGATGTCAAAGCAGGCATAATATTCGCCCTCCTTCGGTGGATTTCCGGCCTGCCATTCCGGCGCGGCGAGATCCACGCCGACTGTCTGCTCATCTCGCGGCGGTAAAGGACCGTCCGTCAGACCGCAGAGGTAGTCCAGCGACACGCCCAGCAGGTCCGCAACGCGCGTAAAGTGGTGAATGTCGCTGAGATAACAGCTGTAACCATAGGGCAGCTTGGTGTTAGTTGCATATTTCGCCTCGCCGTTTTCAAGCCGCGTGACCTCGTCCGCGTCGGGGACGCCATACACAACGCCTGCGGCGTTGTAGCACTCCACTACGCTTTTTCCGGCTGCGGCTCGAGCGACGCCAAAGCGGCGCCACAGCTCCGTGATCTCGCTGATGACCGGACGGTCGGCCTCCGCCTGCCGCTCCCGCTCGGCCTTCTGCGCGGCGCGCTTGTCGGTCTTGAGTTGGTCCTGCGTGGAGAGGAGGTGCGGACACACCTGTTTGCAGGTGGCCAGCTCCAAGCACTTCTCGCAGCAGGTCGCGCCGCAGGGCGCGTAGAAATAGCAACTCTCGATCAGCGTGGAGATGATGTGCTCCCGCTTGCCCTGCGCGCAGTCCGAGCAATTGCCGCCGTATTTCTTGCACGGCAGCGCGTCGAGCGCCGCCAGAGCCTCGGCAATCTTCGTCACATTCCGCTCACCCAGATATGTCAGGCCGTGGCCATAGTAGTTCTTTCGGTGCGTGTAGACGTGGGCGATCTCATCCTGCAGCTCCGTCGGCATGTGCGAGAGCGCGTAGGCCGTCGCCTCGGGCAGCTCGCCCTTCTCCCACGCCTTTTCGATCTGCTCAGATTTGCTCAGCCCCTCGCGGATCACCTTCAGCCGCGCCAGCTTGCTCTTGCTGATCTGGCAGACCTCGGCGACATGGTCGCGCATCCTGCCGGGGAACTCCACGCCCTCCTCCTGCAGCTGGTAGAGGAGCTTCTCCACGCGCTCGGCCTGCGCGCTGATGTCCGCATTGGACATGCGGCGCGTGTCGCTGTTGGCGTAGATCAGCCGCAGCTCCCGCATGGCCGGCGACAGCTCGCCGCGCTCCACGATGCACGGCACGGTCCGCCAGCGCTCCGGCTCGTCGACCTTGCAGATCGTGCGGATCGCGGTCAGGCGTCGGTGACCGCTGACCACGATGTAGCCGCCCTCGTCATCGGGGTCAGGGCGAACACGCAGCGGCTGCTGTAATCCGACCAGCTCGATGTTTTGCGCGAGGGCCTCAATGCCCTCCATGCTGTAGAAGTTTTCGCCGTCGCCGCTGAGCTTCGCCTCGTCGATGTATTCGATCTGCTCCCGTGTGCCCGATTCGGGCACGGCCTCGGGCAGCGTCGCCGCGAATTTCGTGATGTCAAACTTTTTGCCCGCCATTGTTAAACCTCCTCCATCAGCTCGCCGGCGAGGCAGCGGTAATCGACCGCCGCGCTGCTGCGCGGGCTGTACTCCCGCATCGGTGAGAGCGTCACCGTGCTCTCCGGCACCTTGTCCGTGCGCCGGATCTTCGTGCGGTACAGCGGCACGCGCTGCGACCGCAGCAGCTTTTCGCACTCGCCCACCACCTCCGCGCTGCGCGTCTGCGTCAGCAGCACGCGGGACCGCAGCCCCGGACAGGCCGCGCTCAGGCCGCGCAGCTGCGCGGTCACGGCAAACACGCCGTCGAGTGAGAACTTGTCGGCAAGCGCGGGGATCATCACCTCGCGCACGCTCAGCAGCGCCGCGACGCTCGCGAGCGTGTAGCCCGGCGGGCA
Source organism: uncultured bacterium (assembly GCA_905216145.1). Taxonomy (GTDB): domain Bacteria; phylum Actinomycetota; class Coriobacteriia; order Coriobacteriales; family Coriobacteriaceae; genus Collinsella. The sequence goes on from CAJMST010000019.1 coordinate 34,683, forward strand.
GTCGAAGATCATCCAGTCCACCTCGCTGTCCGCAGCCGCGGCCTCGGCGAAGTGACGCAGTCGCTCCGGCGCGCTCACGCCGTCCTTGATCGCCTGCAGGTCGAGCTCGTAGAGGTCGGAGCTGCTCGGCAGCAGGTCGAGCCCCGGTCGGATCGGCACGAGGTTGTCGCTCCACAGCGGCTCGCAGTCGCCCCGCAGCACATCCGCCGTGGTGGTGAGCTCCAGCTTGTCCGCCCCCGGCAGGAAAAAGCGCGTCAGGTTCGCCTGCCCGTCGCAGTCCACCAGCACCACGCGCTGCTTGTAGTCCGCGACGAGGATGTCGGCGAGGTTGATGGCGGTGACGGTCTTGCCGACGCCGCCTTTGTTGTTCATGATCGCAATGGTTTTCATGTCGTTCTCCTGTTTCTCTGTCAAAATTTGAAGCCCTCGCGGACTGTCACTCCGTCGCCGAGGCCGGCCTAGACGAGGAACCAGCGGTGCGCGCGGTTGATGTACACGATGCGCCCGGGCAGCAGCCGCGGAAGCTCCCGATGTCCGGGGCCAATGGCCGCGCCGATGTCCGCCAAAATGGCGTGGGGATCTCCGATTCTTGGCATGTCGTTTCTCTCTTTCTCTCGATTTTCAGAACGGCGCGTTCTCGTCCTCTGGCACTTCTTCAAGCGCCATCTGACCGGGCGCTTCGCCGTCCGTTTTCTCCTTCCGGCCCGTCTCGTCATCGCGGGTGTAGGGCGCGAAGGTCTGATGCTTGCCGTCAAAAGCAAACACGCCCTTGCCGCGCCGGCCCTCCTTGCTCTTGGCGATCTGGATGACGCGGCATTTCTCCTGCGAGTAGTTCTGCTTGGGGTCGGGACGGTAGACCATGACGATGAGGTCCGCGTCCTGCTCGAATTGGCCCGTCTCCTTGAGGTCGTGCATATCCGGCGCGCGCCATGCCCCGCGCTCGGGGCGCGAGAGCTGCGCCAGCTCCACCACCAGCACGCCGCGGCTCTGGGCAAAGGTGTGCAGCGCGCGGGAGACGGTCGCCATTTGCTCGCTGCGCAAGTCGCGCGGGTTGCCCTCGGGGACGATCAGCTGGACGTAGTCCACAAAGATCACGTCGTAGCCGTAGGTGATGGACTCCGCCATGATGTCGCCCGCAGTCATGCCGCTCGCCTGGATCACGTCAAGCCGACGCTTGGCCGCGTCCTC
>CAJMST010000020.1 GCA_905216145.1 uncultured bacterium
TGCCGCGCCCCGCAGTGCCCGCTTCCCCCGAGAACAATTATCAGTGCAGGTAGACGGGTTGCGTATTTTCGGAAAACCGGGGGATGGTCGACCCATACGGTTCAAACGTAGTAGATAGACCGTTTTCGTGGCGCGGCCTCAAAACAGTCTTTTGCGACGGATGGTATCCTTGGTAGCCCTGTGCCGCAAACGCACCTTAAACGCAAGGAGTCTCATGGATCTTATCGCCCAGCTCGCCCGCGAGCTCAACCTTAAGGCCGCCAACGTCGAGGCTGCCGTCAAGCTCATCGACGAGGGCAACACCATTCCCTTTATCTCGCGCTACCGCAAGGAGGCCACGGGCGGCATGGACGACGTCGCCCTGCGCGCCCTCGACGAGCGCCTGTCCTACCTGCGCAATCTTGAGCAACGTAAAGAGGACGTCATCCTGCTTATCGATGCCCAGGGCAAACTCACGCCCGAACTCGAGCAGCAGATTCGCGAGGCCACGCAGCTCCAGCGTGTCGAGGACCTCTACAAGCCCTACCGCAAAAAGCGCATGACCCGCGCGCAGAAGGCCCGCGAGGCCGGCCTGGAGCCGCTCGCCAACATGATCATCATGCAAGCCTCGGCCAAGGGCAGCGCGCTCGACGCCGCCGCGGTATACGTCAATGATGAGGCCGGCTTCGACACGCCCGAAAAGGCGCTCGCCGGTGCCGCCGACATCGTGGCCGAAACGGTAGCCGAGGACCCCGAGAACGTCGCCGACCTGCGCGCCTTTACGCAAAACACCGCCGATATCGTCGTCGAAGCCACCGACCCCGCCGAGAAGACCCCCTACGAGCCGTACTACAGCTATGACGAGCCGCTGCGCCGTATACCCAACCACCGCGTGTTGGCTATCGATCGCGGTGAGCGCGAGGGCAAGCTCCGCGTGCGCGTGAACGTCGACGGCGCCGCCGCCACGGCACGCCTCGGAAGCCGTTGGCCCCGCCGTCAGGGCGTGTTTGCGCCCGTCTTTGACGCCGCTATCGCCGACGGCTACAAGCGCCTCATGGCCCCCTCGCTGGAGCGCGAGGCCCGCGCCAAACTCACTGTCCGCGCACAGACCGAGGCCATCAACGTCTTTGCCAAGAATCTCGAGGGCCTGCTCTCGGCACGCCCCGTCCGTGGCGCCCGCGTGCTCGCGCTCGACCCGGGCTACCGCACCGGCTGCAAGGTCGCCGTCATGGACGAGACCGGCAAGCTACTCGACCACGGCGTGGTCTACCCCACCAAGCCGCGCCACGACGTCGCCGGCACCAAGCGCGAGCTCGCTCGCCTCGTCAAAAAGGACGGTGTCAACACCATCGTCATCGGCAACGGCACCGCCAGTCGCGAGACTGAGGAAGTCGTCTCGGAGTTCATTGCCGAGCAGGCGCCCGGGCTGCGATACACCATCGTCAACGAGGCCGGCGCGTCGGTGTACTCCGCCTCCGAGCTCGCAAGCCAGGAGTATCCCGACCTGGACGTCACCGTGCGCGGCGCCATGAGCCTGGGCCGCCGCCTGCAGGACCCGCTGGCAGAGCTCGTCAAGATCCCGCCCCAGTCCATCGGCGTGGGCCAGTACCAGCACGACCTTGACCAGGCCGAGCTCTCGCGCACCCTGGGCCACGTGGTGGAGGACGTCGTCAACCGCGTGGGCGTCGACGTGAACACCGCGAGCGCGAGCCTTCTGGGATACGTATCGGGCATCACGCCGAGCGTGGCCAAGAACATCGTTGCCTACCGCGAGGAAAACGGCGCCTTTACCGATCGCCGCCAGCTCAAGAAAGTCCCCAAGCTTGGACCCAAGGCATACCTCAACGCCGCGGGCTTCCTGCGCATCAGCGGCGGCAAGAACCCGCTCGACGCGACAAGCGTCCACCCCGAGAGTTACGAGGTGGCCACGTCCGTCCTGGAACGCGCCGGTGTGGCGGCCAGCGAACTCAGCCGCGGCGGCGTACCCGACATCGAGCGCCGTCTGGGCAGCATCTCGACGCTGGCAAGCGACCTGGACTGCGGCACCCTCACGCTCATCGACATTGTCAACGAGCTCAAGAAACCCGGCCGCGACCCGCGCGACGATGCGCCCGAGGTGGTCTTTAGCCGCACGGCACTTTCCATCGACGACCTGGAGCCCGGCATGGAGCTCAAGGGCACGGTGCGCAACGTTGTGGACTTTGGCGCCTTCGTCGACGTGGGCGTGCACCAGGACGGCCTCATGCACATCTCCAAGCTGGCTAACCGCTTCGTCAAGCACCCGAGCGACGTGGTACGCGTCGGCGACACGGTCAAGGTGTGGGTAGAGAAAGTCGACCGCGACCGCAAGAAGATCTCACTCACCATGGTGCAGGGGAAGTAAACCGCCTAAAGCAAGGGTCCCCCCTCTCGCGACGTGCAGAATCGCGAGTATTCTGCAAATTCCGCCGTTCCGGATGCCCCTCAGAGGCAATAAAGTCACAAACAGCCCCCGTTTTAGCGTCGTCAGAGCCAAAACGGGGGCTGTTCCGTGCTTTATCTAGCTGGTAAAAGCCTTTACCTTGCTGAATACTCTCAATTTTGCACGTCGCAGGCGGGGGTACCTTTGCCCACGGCAGGATTGGAGGCCGATCACCAACCTACCGGCAAGTTCGTGTCGGCAGCCCCGGCCTTTCCTTTGCCCAGCGCGACCCTTGCGAAGCGCGTGAGCGATAGGGAAAGGAAAGGCCGGGCGAACAACTCGCAGCGTAGTCAGTGTTCGCGTTACGGCAAAATATGGAAGCCGAGCGCCGCGATATCCTTGGCAAAGCCGCGCACGGTGTCGAGCGAGACCTCGTACGGGTCGCGGCCGATGTTCTTGCGCTTGGCCAGGATGCTGTTAGGCACCGTGATGATCTGGCAACCGCAGGCCTCGGCCTGGTAGATGTTAATGAGCTCGCGCGTGGACGCCCACAGGACCTCGCAGTTGGGCTTAGCGGCCGCCTTCTTAACCGACTCCGTCATAAACGGAATGGGATCGACGCCGGTATCGGCGATACGGCCGGCAAACAGCGAGATGATGGACGGGGTCTCAGCGTCGACGGCCTCGACCATCTCGTCGACCTGCTCGGGCGTGAAGATGGTGGTGACGTTGACCTTGATGCCGTCTGCAGAGAGCTTGTGCACCAGCTCGGCGGTGGACTCGCCCTTGGTGGTCACGCACGGGATCTTGACGTAGACGTTGTCGGCCCAGGTAGCGATCTCGCGAGCCTCGACCTCCATGGTCTCGACGTCGTCGGCAAAGACCTCAAACGATACGGACACATCGGTGATGTGCGCCAGAACCTCCTTGGCAAACGCGCGGTAATCCGTCACGCCGCCCTTCTTCATAAGGGACGGGTTGGTCGTGAAACCCTGAACGTTGCCGTTCTCGTACATGTCGAGCATGCCCTCGAGGTTTGCACCGTCAGCGAACACCTTGATTGCCATCTGCCTGATTCCTTCCGTTTGCATACGGCCGATAAACTGCTAAACACTTTACCTATGTTTATCAAGGCGTGAGCTGCGGGTTTTTATCTTCTCGGCGAACGGTTTTACGGTTTTACCATTTTTATATCGACACCCCAGCAGCAAAACGTTTTTGCCATTCATTGCGTTTGATTCCGCTCACGGCGCAGAGACGATGCTTCGTCAATACGTTTTCACAACCACTCCAAAACAAAAAGCGGTGACGCCTCATTTGAGACGTCACCGCTTCCGTGTAGGAGCCGGTTATCGGAGCTCCGCCCGATTAGGGCTTAAAGTGTGCCTGGATTACTCTTCCTCAACGTGGTTGATCACAGCGCCCTTGGTGTGGATGAAGTTGGGGACAAAGGCGACGATCAGAAGGACAGCGAGAATCGCGTAGACACCGGTGGTACCGAAGGCCTCGGCAGCGCGGCCGAGCGTAATACCAATAACGGAGAAGTCGAAGTCGCCGAACGTGGTGTTCTTGAAGCCGAAGACGTCAAGAACAGGCAGGAGCAGAGCAGGGGCAAAGGTGATGAGCAGGCCGTTGACGAAAGCACCAAGAGCTGCGCCCTTGCGACCGCCGGTAGCATTGCCGTAAATGCCGGCAGTGGCGCCGCAGAAGAAGTGAGGAACCATACCCGGGATGATGAAGATGCCCAGGGTAGCGCCCACGATGAACATACCGACCACGCCACCGATAAAGGAAGCGACAAAGCCGAGGATGACGGCGGTGGGAGCGTAGGGGAAGAAGACGGCGCAGTCGACGGCGGGGATGGCACCGGGGATCAGCTTGTTGGAGATGCCCTGGAAGGCCGGGACCAGGTCGGCGAGAATCATGCGGACGCCGTTGTAGACGATGGTGACGCCGACGGCGAAGGACAGAGCACAGGTCAGGGCGTAAACAATCACGTTGTCGCCGCCAGCAGTCTCAGTAACAACCGCAGGATCTGCGATGTAAGCGGCAAAAGCAGTCACCAGGTAGAAGAAGGCCATGGTAAGAGCCGTGGAGATGGTGGTGTCGCGCAGGAAGGCATACTTCTCGGGAACCTCGATCTTCTCGGTGCTGTTCTCCTCGGCGTCCTTAGCAAACAGCGTACCGACTGCAGCGGAGATATAGTAGGCAAGCGAGCCGAAGTGACCCATGGCGATCTCGTCGCCATCGGTAACCTTCTCGGTGAAACGCTGGCCGACGGCGGGAAGCATGGCGCTCACGAGGCCCAGGAACATACCGCCCACAATGATAAGCTGGACATCCTCGAAGCCAGATGCCTGCAGAACAGCAGACAGCAGGCAAGCCATGAACATGCTGTGATGGCCCGTCAGGAAGATGTACTTAAACTTGGTAAAGCGAGCAATGATAATGTTCACGACGTAGCCGAGAATCAGGATCATCATGGTCTGAACGCCGAGGACACTCTGGGCCATCGAAACGACGACCTCGTTGTTGGGCACGACGCCGGTGATGTGGAAACCGGTCTCGATGAAGGTCCCCAGCGGAGCAAGGTTCTCCTGAACAACAGCGGCGCCGGCAGACAGCATGATATAGCCAAGGATCGGCTTCAGGGTGCCCGTCATCACCTTGTGGGCGGGACGCTTAAGCGCGACAAGGCCGACAAAAGCGAACAGGCCCATAATCCATGCTGGCTTGGTCAGAATCGATTGGATAAACTCAAGTATGGGAAGGATGACTTGCATCTGGGCTTCCTTTCTTTTTAACGTGGGCGTGTTTCCCTCTTCCACAGGGAACCGCCCTTTTTTGTGCCGCTTTAGGCGTTAGCGGCGGCCGCCTTGATTGCCTCGAGGGCGTCTTCGCGGATCTTCTTCTTGTTCACATAGCTGCGAACGATCACGACGTTACCGTGAAGCTCGGGAGCGAGCTCCTTAACGGTAATGAACAGATCCGGATTTGCGGAAGAAGCACCGTTCAGGTCCATAGACTCAACGTCGGCCTTGATGCCCTCCTCCTCGCAAAGCTCCTCGACTTTGCCAGCGAGCATCAGGCTGGACCCGATGCCGTTTCCGCATACGGTGATGATATGCATGGCAACCTTCCTCTCCTACACGTGACGGTTTTCCCGTCTATCCAAAAGCGGCGACGCATCGCCGTGCCATTAAGGCCTAAAAGAATGAACGCATGGTCTCCAGAACTTGCTCGGGCGTATCGCACGCGCTGAGCTTGGCAACGCAGTCCTCGTCCTCGAACATCTGCGAAAGCTCCGCCAAGCAGCCAAGATGGGCCTTGGGGTCGGGCGCGCAGATGCCCACGAGCACGTGAACCGGATCGAAATCCTCATGTCCAAACGCTACCGCAGGATCAAGCGTGACGATGCAGATTCCCGCTTCGCTCACGTTGCCATCGGCCTGGGCATGGGGCATGGCGATGCCCTCTTCCAGAACCATATAGGGACCGAATTTGTGAACCGATGAAATCATGGCGTCGACATAGCTCTGGTCGCATTTGCCGGCGTCTACGAGCAATTTGCCGCACGCCTTGATCGCTTCCTCCCAATCGGAGGCCTCGACGTGGCAGGCAACAAGCTCGGGCTTAAGAAGATCGGTCAGCATGCTCGCCCCCTACTCCTCGGGCAGGATGTGAAAACCAAGCGCCTGAATGTCGCGGGCAAAGCCCTTGACCGTATCAAGCGAGTACTCAAGCAAATCTTTCCCGAAATTCTTGCGCTTGGCAAGAAGGGCATTGGGGACCGTAATGATCTGGCAGCCAACAGACTCTGCCTGGAAGATGTTGAGCACCTCACGCGTGGATGCCCAGAGAACCTCGGCGGCGGGCTTGACGGCAGCCTTCTTTACGGACTCTGCCATGAGGGGCAGCGGATCGACACCGGTATCGGCGATTCGGCCGGCAAAGATAGACAGAATAGAGGGGGTCTCGGCAGAGACGGCATCGACGAACTCGTCGACCTGCTCGGGCGTGAAGATGGTGGTGACATTCACCTTGATGCCATCGGCGGAAAGGCGCTTGACCAGCGCGGCGGTGGACTCGCCCTTGGTGTTGAGCGCCGGAATCTTAACGTAGACGTTGTCCGCCCAGGTTGCGATCTCGCGAGCCTCGGCCTCCATACCAGCCTCGTCGTCGGCGAACACCTCAAAAGAGACCGACACATCGGTGATGCGCTCAAGAACCGTCTTGGCAAAAGCACGGTAGTCGGTCACGCCACCGGCCTTCATAAGGGAAGGATTGGTCGTGAAGCCCTGAACGTTGCCATTGTCGTGCATGTCAAGCATGCCCTCGAGGTTAGCGCCGTCGGCAAACACCTTGATCGCCATGTTGGTCCTTTCTCATCTAGCATTATTGCTATCGAAAGCCTTTTTCTTTGTTTCAAAAGCTTTTCGGCTTTCTTTTATAAACTACTTCAAAAGATATCGAAAGCTCAATTGCCAACTTTCCGTGAACGGTCGATTATCGGGCGTGAACGTATCTCACTTTTTTCGAACACCTTTCAGGCAAGACTCTTTGCTGGCTGTTGCAGGCATTCTGCACGTCAGGCCAACTACTAATTACAAATAAAAGCAAGGCGTGTCATTCATCTCGTTCGCTCGATTATGCCTTGTTCTTTTCATATCGATACGTTATATTTCGATTACGAAAGGCATTTCTTTTGCCTTTCGTTCAAAAGGAGCAACTTATGGCATCTACTTCAGACCTTTCACCGGCCGAACGTCAGCGATTTATCATGAACTGGCTGACCGAAAAGCCAAATATCTCGGTATCCGACATCGTTCGCCGCTTTTCGGTTTCGGAAGTTACCGCACGGCACGACCTCGTCTCACTGGAATCGGAAGGCAAATTGCGTCGCGTACGTGGCGGAGCGGTATCGCTTTCTCGCTCCAATGCCATTTCGTATCCCGAAGAGCGCATCAATGTCCAAGTCGAGGCCAAAGAGGCAATCGCTGCAACCGCGGCAACTCTTGTTGACGATGGCGACGTTCTGGTGATCGACATCGGCACCACGGCCTTTTACTTCACTAAGGCCCTCATGGACAAACGCGATATCACCATCATCACCGGCGATCTTGCTATCGCAAACTATGCCAGCTTTAATCTGCCCAATGCTTCGGTAGTGCTGTTAGGCGGCTCCGTGCGAAAGGGTCACCTTTATCTCGCGGGCGCGCTAACGCTCGACTGCATGAGCAAGCTTCATGCCGACAAGGCATTTGTCAGCGCCGACGGATTCCATCCCGACCACGGCTTTACCGTCGAGCATGACTTCTCGGCCATGATCAAGCACATGTATTTGACCAACTCGAACCAGGGCTACATGATGGTTGACCAGGGAAAGTTCAACAAGACCAGTTTTTATCAGTCCGCGCAGATCGATGACCTCGATGGCATTATCGTTGATGGAGACAACGAGGGCATCATGACAGCGGCAATCGAGAGTAGCCGCAGTCATCCCAAGCTCTATTTTGCAAAATAACTCAAATGGCCGGCTCGCCCACATCGAGGGCGAACCGGCCATTTATTAAATCAAGCCGAAGTGGCGCATCGCCGTAACGGTGCCGTCGTGTGCGACATCGTCGGTCACGTAGTCGGCGACCGCCTTGACCTCAGGCATGGCGTTGCCCATGGCGACAGCCGTCTCGACCGCAGTGAGCATGCCCAGGTCGTTACCCGAATCGCCGAAGCCAAAGGTGCGCGCGTTGCCGGTGCGACCCAGGTATTCCAGCGCTCGCGCCACGCCCACGCCCTTGTCGATGCCCTTGGGGCTCAGCTCGCGATTCTGACCACCGGTGTTGCACAGCTCAAACTCGCGATCGATAAAGCCATCATCGTTGGCTACGCGAGCCAGGTCGCTCGCAACGATGCCTACCTTGCCCACGCGCAGACGGTCGTCGACGCGCATTTCCTCGGTGCTGTGCACCACAGAAGTGCCGATCAGAGACGACTGCTCAACACCCGCGGGTTCCAGGGCAAAAGTAGCCACGTTGGTCTCGAAAAAGGCCTCAATCCCTGCCGCGGCCATACGGCGCGCAAGCTCCTCGATAACGTCCTCGTCAAAGCAGTCCTCATGCACCACGCGGCCCTCGACCTCGAGCGTGGCGCCTGCCATGGCAACGATGCCCGCGGGGTCGAGCGCACGCAAACTGTCCGCGATGAGCCACAGGGGACGACCCGTGCAGATAAATGCCTGGTGTCCCGCGTCGCGCAGACGATGAAACGCCTCGACGACCGCCTGCGAGGGGTGAACCGCCGAAAAGTCCTTGTCGGTCATGTTGTCGGGATCGAACGACGTCAGCGTGCCGTCCACGTCAAAAAAGAGCACGGCGGAATCGGGGCACGCATCAATCATATGGGTTCCTTTCGGGGGCGAGAGTAAACGAAGTATCCATCATATAATGGAGCGACGCAACCAGAGAGGTCACCCATGGAATTTTACGCAAGCTGCCCCGAGGGCTTTGAGTCCGCACTCGCCGACGAGCTTAAACGCCTCGGGCTTTCGCATGTTCGCCGGCTGAAGGGCCGCGCTACATTTGAGGGCGAGCTCGAAGAAGGCTACCGCGCCTGTCTGTGGTCACGCCTGGCGAGCCGCGTGTTCGTGGTACTCGGGCGCTTTGAGGCGCAGGATGCCGATGAGCTGTACGACGGCGTTTACGACATTGCCTGGGAGAGCATCATCCGCCTCGGCGCCACCATCGCCATCACAGCCCGCGGCGTGACCGAGCAGCTGCGAAACACGCGTTTCTCGGCCCTGCGCGCCAAGGACGCGCTGTGCGACCGTCTGGCCGAGACCACGGGCCGTCGTGCCGATGTCGATGCCGCCGACCCCGACGTTCACCTGCTGCTTTCGCTGCGCCAGCGTCGCGCGAGCATTAGCCTGGACCTTTCGGGCGACCCGCTGTTCAAACGCCTGCCGCCCGCAGCGACCCGCGCCGGCGAGGGCTCACACGTGCTGCGCCCCGACTACGCCGCCCTGGTGCTGGCGCAGGTCGGCTGGACCGCACTGTGCGAGCGCGAGCTGACGGCCGACGATTACGAGAATGAGGCTCTGCCCACGCTGATCGACGCCTCGTGCGCCGGCGGTGGCCTGCTGTTGGAGGCCGTGAATATCCTGACCGACCGTGCACCGGGCGCTGCCCGCGAGCACTGGGGCTTTGAGGGCTGGCAGCTGCACGACGCCGCTCTGTGGGAACAGCTGCTTGCCGAGGCGCGCGAGCGCGAGACCGCGGCGTGTGAGCGCCAGGCGCGCATCGTCGCCGTGGACATTGACCCCGCCGCCCGCAAGACCGCCGAGCGCATGGTCAAGTGTGCCGGCTACAAACGCTTTGTCGATTTTTGCGCCGCCAAGTCCGCAACCGTACTGGACCACGCGGGCGCCGTCGCCGGTGCCGCCGTGGTCGCAGACACCACCGAGACCCCGCTTTCGCTCATGCATGACGCCATGACGCTGGTCGGTGAGCTGCGCCGCGCGCCCGAGCTTGCCGCGGCACCGGTCGCCGCGCTCACCCGTGACGGATTGCTGGCCCGTGCGCTCCGCGCCGAGCCCGAGCGTTCGATTGCCGTCATGCCCAATAACGAGGAGGCGGCTCTTGAGGTTTGGCCCTCGCTCGACCACGCCGCCGCGGCATTCGAAGCTGCGACCAGCGCAGATGCCGAGGAGCAGACCGCAGATGCCCAAGGCGAAGCCGCCGACACCCTCATGCCCGAACCTACCGCCACGCTCGACCTGGGCGACGGCAAGCCGCTGCCCGTGCTCATCCCGGAGTCCGAGCAGTTCGCCAACCGCCTGCGCAAGAACGCCCGTCTGCGTCGAAAGTGGGCAAAGCGCGAGGGCGTGAGCTGCTACCGCGTCTACGATGCCGACCTGCCCGACTACTCCGCTGCCATCGACCTGTACGAGGGTTGCCCGCAGACGCCGGGCCGCTGGCTCGTCATCGCCGAATACGCCGCGCCCAAGACCATCGACCCCGCACTGGCCCAGGCCCGTATGCTCGACATCTTGGCCATCGCGCCGCGCATCCTGGATGTTCCGGCCGAGCATGTGCACGCCAAGGCCCGCATGCGTTCGCGCGGCGGCTCGCAGTACGGCAAGCAGGGCGCCGGCAAGGGCGCATCGGGCGAGCGTGCCAATATCGCACGCCGTCGTCTGCCGCTCATCGAAGAGGGCGGCCTCACCTTTGCCGTCAACTTTGACGACTATCTGGATGTGGGCATCTTCCTGGATCACCGCGTCACCCGCAACCTAGTGCGCGAGCACGCCAAACAGGCGCGCCGCTTCCTCAACCTGTTCGCCTACACCGGCACTGCCACCTGCTACGCGGCCGATGGCGGCGTCGAGGAGACCGTGACGGTCGACCTCTCCAACACCTATCTGGACTGGGCCGAGCGCAACATGCGCCAGAACGGCTTTGTGGGGCCGCAGCATCATTTTGTGCGCGACGACGTGCTTGCCTGGATTCGCGACCAGCGCCAGACGCGCAACCGCTGGGACCTGATCTTTGTCGACCCGCCCACGTTCTCGAACTCGTCAAAGATGGGCCGCCGTACCTGGGATGTCCAGCGCGACCATGTTGAGCTTTTGGCCGGCGTATCTCGCCTGCTCGCGCAGGGCGGCCATGCCATCTTCAGCTGCAACCTGCGCGGCTTCCGCCCCGAAACGCGCAAGCTCGCGCGCGCGGGCGTCGTGCTGGAGGACATTACGGCGCAGACCATTCCCGAGGACTTCGCACGTAACCAGAAGGTGCACCACTGCTATATCGTGCGCCGCCTGCCCATTGAGGACGCCATGGCCGAGGTCGGCTTTAGCGCCGAGGAGATTGCCGAGCGAACCGAGGAGCTGCGCAACCCCGAGGCCCGTAAGCCTCGCGCGGCAGTGCCCGCGCACGCGCAGGCCGGCAACGGCAAGCCTAAAAAGAAGAAGTTCTACGCCAGCAAGCCCAAAGGCAAATAACAAAGTTGCGGTGGAATACGGACTGTTTTGCCTGGAATTAGGCAAATATAGACCGTATTTCACCGCAACTCATAGTGGGATGGTGGCCGGCGATCTAGCCTTGGGTGACCAATCGGTAACCGATACCCACATGCGTTTGAATATAGCGCGGATGCGCGGGATCGGACTCGATCTTCTTGCGCAGCGTGCCCATAAAGACACGCAGGCTCGCCAGGTCGCTCTTAGTTGCCGTGCCCCAAATCTCGTGCAGGATAAACTGGTGCGTCAGCACTTTGTCGGCGTTGTGTGCCAGCAGGCACAGGAGCTTATACTCGATCGGCGTCAGATGCAGTTCCTCGCCATCCATCGTGGCGATGCCGGCATCAAAATCGATATGCAGCTCACCGGTATCGAACGAGCCCTCGGAGGCAACGCCGCCCGTTTGCGCATACGAAAGGCGCCTGAGCGTCGTGCGAATGCGCGCGAGCAGCTCCTCGACCGAAAACGGCTTGGTCAGGTAATCGTCGGCGCCAGCATCGAGCGCACGAATCTTGTCCGCATCCTCGCTGCGCGCCGAGACCACGATGATCGGCATGCCCGACCATGCGCGCACCGACTCCACCACCTTGACGCCGTCCATATCGGGCAGACCCAGGTCGAGCAGCACAATGCTCGGTGCCTGCGATGAGGCGGCGGCGATGGCGGCATGGGCGGTCTCCACGGCCATATGACGCAAGCCGTGCGCCTCGAGCGCGGCAACAATAAGATTGCGAACGGCGGGGTCGTCCTCAACGACCAAGATGAGCGGTTTTACGGCAGAGTTCGGCACAGCGCTACTCCTTATCAAACGAAACGTCGGCGACGGGAAGCTCAATCGTAAAGACCGAGCCGTGCGGGTCCGCCGCGGCAACCTCTATGCTACCGCCATGCGCCAGCGCAATGGAGCGGCAGAGCGAAAGACCCAAGCCCACGCTGCGGTGGCTGTCGGCCAAACCGTGGTTGGCGGTATAGAACGACTCAAAGATCCGCTCGCGGTCCTCGGGCGCAATGCCCGGGCCGTCATCGGCCACCGAGCACGCCACGCGTCCATCGTCGACGCCAATCGAAATCACGATATGCGAGCCTGCGGGCGTATAGGTGATGGCGTTGTTCACCAGATTGACCACCAGCTGCACCATCAGGCGCGCATCGACGTTGACGAGCGCCGGCTCATCGCACGCCACCACCTTAAGGTCGTGCTCGCGCACGGCAGGGTTCACGTGGCGCAGCGCCTCCTCGACGATATCGTCCATGAGCTCGAGCGTGGTCGGCAGGCGCATACCGCCACCCTCGAGCTTGGTGATAGCGAGCAGATTCTCGACGGTGGCGTTGAGCCACAGCGCATCCGAGCGAATGGACAGGAGCAGGCCGCGGCGCGTCTGGGCGTCGAGCACGGCGGTGCCGGTCGAGCCCTGGTCGAGCAGCACATCGGCATTGCCCGAAATACTGGTGAGCGGCGTGCGCAGGTCGTGCGAGATGGAGCGCAGCAGGTTGGCGCGCAGCTGCTCATTTTTGGCAAGCACCGCCGCCTCCTCGCGGGCCTCCATGGCGCGGGCGCGGTCGAGCGCCAGCTCGCCTTCGCTCACGATGGCATCGGCAAGTGTCCGCTCCTCATGCGTCAGTACGCCGGGCTCGGCAACGATAGCCAGCACGCCCACCACCGAAGCGGGTTCGCCCGAGCGGACGAAGCCGTCGCCCGTGCGAACCGTCAGGTAGATGCCATAAAACGCCGAGCCGCCAAACGTGGCGTCGAGCGGCGTTCCCACATAGGCGGACGCCGAGAGCCGCGGCGGCATCTGCGGCGCCAGTTCGTGCACCGGTGCGGCATCGCCCACGGCCGTGTATGTCGCACGCGGCAGCAGGTCATCGCCCTCGGCGTCGGCGCTGTACCACACGACCGGACAGCCTGAAAGACGCGCCAGCTGCGTCGCCATGGCATGGACAATCTGCTGCTGATCGGCGCACCGCTGCAGCATGCGGTTGGTCTCGAGCACCATATGCGTGCGGCGGTCGCTGGCAGCAGCCTGTGCCAAGGCGCGGCGCAGGGCCAACGCAATCGAGCTCGACACAAGCGAGACCACGAACATGATAAAGAACATGCCGGGATAGACGCGGTCGATAAGCGACAGCGAGTAGCGCGGGTCGACAAACAAGAAGTTGTAGAGCGCCACGGCGGCAGCCGAGCTCAGCAAGCAATACAGGCGACTCCAGGTAAAGAATGCGCACAGCTGAACGGCGAACACATAGACAATCATGATGCTCGGCGCGAGACCCGGATGGTCGAGCAGCGCGCCCACAATCGTCGCCGCGACCAACAGCCCCACCGACACGCAGGCGTCATACAGAGGAGTGCGGCGCGTCAGCGTTGTGCGCCGCCACCAAAAGCTATCGGCAATATCACCGTCCGTACGGACGTCCATCAGCGCCCCGCCCCTCTCTCAAAAACAAAAACCACCACAGGGGACAGGCACCTTTGTGGTGGTTTCCCTTGTGGTGGTTCCAAGTGTATAGCCTTTGCAACCGGCGGTCGCTAGACAAACAGCACGTGCGCGAGCAGGGCACACACGCACACCGCTCCAAATACCAGTGCCACGATCGAGATCACGCGGTCGGCCATATCCATGTTGGCACGGTTCGTCAAAAACCGATCTTCGGCGGCGTCGGCGCGTGCCTCACGTACCAGCTCGGCAACCACCTCGCGGCCATCAAGCATCTTTGCATCCATGTTTGCCTCCCCGGCCTCAATCTTGTCCATCGAAAACCAACTCCGTGCAACCTGTCGGCGCCTACGGCCGCTCGTTGGGAGCCAGACGCTGCATCTTGTTCACGGCTTTGAACTTGGTGAACAGCGGCACGTACTCAAAGCTCACGTTGGAGTTCTCCAGGCCGTACCAACGCGCAGGCGTGCCGGCGGCGCGGCGGATGATGTACTTGAGCGTGATGGCCGTACGCTCGCTCGGCTCCACATCGCTTTCGGGCGCCAGAAGCTTACGGATCAGGACGAACTTGAACGTGCCGATGTTACCCGGATCCTTGTAGACCGAGTAGTCATGCGTCTGCGGCGGCAGCTCGCCGGTGGCAGCCAGGTCCTGAACGACCTGACGCAGGTAGGCATTGACGCGCTGGTTGATCTTGTAGCCCAGGTACAGATGCACGCGGAACACGTAATCGGTGCCGAACGTCTCGACCGAATAGGCAAAGGTGTGCGGTTCGTCCATGGTCTCGACATTCACAAACCACCAGGCGCGGGCGCGCTTGGGATGCTTGTCCAAGATCGAATAGACGATATCGCGGTCGATGTAGTCGGTATGGGTGTCCTTGGTCAGGTACACGACGTTGTCGCTCATGCGCTCGTAACGGTCGTCGTCGCGCAGGCGCTTGAGCTGCGGCAGGTAGCTGCGCAGCGGCAGAAGCGTAAACTGGCGCTGCTCAACAGCCGTACCGTTGTACCAGCACACCATGATGCCCATGATGAGCGCGGCCATGAGGATGGTGAAGTAGCCGCCGTGGAAGAACTTGGTAAGTGAGCTCACGAAGAAGAAGCCTTCGAGCAAAAGGAAGAAGGCCGCGAAGATCCACGGAGCAACCTTGAGCTTGCGCTCCTCGTGCAGGTAGAAGAAGAGCAGCAGCGTGGTGCACATCATAGTCAGCGTAATGGCAAGGCCGTAGGCGGCTTCCATATGCGCCGAGTTCTGGAACAGCAGCACCACGATGACGCAGCCGACAAGCATGACGTTGTTGACCATGGGGATGTAGAGCTGGCCCTTGGTCTCGGCAGGGTAGAAGACCTGCATGTGCGGCATGAGGTCCAGACGGCTGGCCTCGGACACCAGCGAGAATGCGCCGGTGATGAGCGCCTGCGAGGCAATGATGGCCGCGACGGTGGAAAGGCCGACGGCAAACGGGCGCAGGCCCGGGGCGAGCATCTGGTAGAACGGGTTGAGGTCGGCAATGCCCATGAGCTCGGGGTTGGCAGCGTTGTTCATAAGCCAAGCGCCCTGGCCCATATAGGAAAGCAGCAGGCAGCACTTAACGAACGGCCAGGTAGCGTAGATGTTGCCGCGGCCGACGTGGCCCATGTCGGAGTAGAGCGCCTCGGCACCGGTGGTGGCGAGGAAGCAGCTGCCCAGAATCATGATGCCCGCGTGGTTGTTGGGGCTCAGCAAAAAGGCGATGCCGCGCACCGGGTTGAGGCACAGCAGCACGGCGGGGTGCTGGAAGACAAAGAACAGACCCGTGCCGCCCAGGAACAGGAACCACAGCGTCATGATGGGGCCAAAGGCGTGACCGATCTTGGCCGTACCGATGCGCTGTACCAAGAAGAGCACGATGATGATGGCGAGCGTAATGGCGACGACGCGGCCTTGGTCATCGCCCAGCACGGCATGGACCGCCGGGATGGTGCGCAGGCCCTCGATGGCCGTGGTAACGGTAACGGCCGGCGTGAGGATGCCGTCGGCGAGCAGCGCGGCGCCACCTAGCATGGCGGGGATGATAAGCCACTTGCCACAGCGCTTGACCAGACTGTACAGGGCAAAGATACCGCCCTCGCCATGGTTATCGGCGCGCAGCGAGATGAGCACATACTTGATGGTGGTCAGCAACGTGACCGTCCACACGACAAGGGAGAGCGCGCCGAGCACGAACTCCTCCGTGACGCTTCCGATGCCGCCGTTGCCGGCAACGAGCGCCTTGGTTACATACATAGGGCTGGTGCCGATATCGCCGTACACCACGCCCAGCGTGACGAGCATCGCCGAGATGCTCACAGGAATCGCAGCGTGCGGAGCTGCCTCCTTGGCCTTTTGTTCCATAAGCCGGTTTCCTCCCAACTTTAATGTTCGAAGGAATTATAGGTAATCGGCCCATGTTTGAATGGCACTGTTTTCCCAGCTAGATAAACATTTATACGGCCTTTAAGCCACCTCGGCGATATGGAATGTGACAAAGGGACTGTCTCTTTGTCGCATCCGTCATTTTCCGAGCCAATTTTTGAACCACCACTCCATGGAGCGGCTCATCTCGGCCATAAAGGGACTCGTGTGCTTGCGGGTATAGATGTCCACGACGCGCTCCCCCACCACGCGGGCATGCGGACGGAACATCGCGTCCATCTCGGCTACCTGCGCGTCCATAGTCGCAGCATCGGCGCGGCAGTAGCGCTCCTCGTGCACCAGGTTCACCACGGGATGCGCAATGGCCGGACGCTCCTTACGGGGCGTGCCGATGATGAGCATCGACAGCGGCATGGTATACGGAGGCAGATCGAGCAGCTCGGCCACTTCCTCGGCATTCTCGACGATATCACCGATGTAGCAGCTCCCCAGGCCCAGGGCCTCGGCGGCGACCACGGCGTTTTGCGCAGCGATCACGGCGTCCTGGGCCGCGATGGCAAAGTCACCCAAACCCGGTGCACGGCGGGGCGCCTTGCCCGTGCGCTCGACAAACTCGGGCTCAAAGCAGCCCACGTGCTCAAACAGATCGATCCACTTGGCATAGTCGACCACAAATATAAGTGCCCAGGGCGCCTTGGCGATCATGGGCTGGTGGTCGCACAGGTCGGCCAGACGATCCAGCGTAGCCTGCTCGCGAATGCTCACGATGGAATACATCATCATGGCGCCCGCCGACGGCGCGCGACTCGCCGCATGCAAAATTGCCGCCCGCTGCTCGTCGGTCACCGCCACGGGACGGTCGTCGTCATCACGCGCGAAGGCACGCGTGGAGGAACGGTGCTCCAACGTGTCCAGCACCGCATTGCCCGTCGTCTCGACCGGATAGCCGCCCGCGTCCATGCCAGCGTCCACGTCACCCGCACTCGTCATACAAGCCCGTTCGTTCATCGCCTCATCCTCGCCAATTCTTTAAGAAGCCTTTACGTTTCCGTGTAATTCCCGTCCATTATCGCGCAGGTCGCCACTACATTGCGCCACACCGTCACACGTGCGCGTTAATATGGCTGGTTGTTGTGCGCAGACACCAATTGCAGCACATATCTTGGTAACAATCGGGTAAACCCCCGCTTTCGTACGTTTTAGTTTGTGAGGAGTCTCAGCATGTTCGCTGCCGCCATCTCGCTCGTCGGTCTTGCGGCGACCGTCTACCTTGTCTTGCGCGAGGCCAAGGCCATTCGCGCTCAGTCGGGCACCGTTGCCAAGGGCGCCTTCGCCTGGAGCGTCGCCTTTGGCCTGTTCCAGCTCTTTTTGACCGTCTGGGGCGCTATTGGCCTCGTCGCGCAGAACGAGCCGCTCGCCTTCGTGATGCTCATCCTGACCAACGCCATCCTCACCGGCTGCGCTTGGGCCAGCATCGCCCGCGACCGCATCGCCCCGCGCGTCTTTGCGTTCGCCGGGCCCGACGCCCCCGCCCCCACCGGCAAGCTCGCCCGCCTGCGCGGAGCCTTTGTGGGTAAACCGCTCGTCGCCGCCGTCCTGTGCCTGCTGCTCGCCGGCGTCTTTGCGCTGCTGGGCATGGAGGTCTCGTCCAACCACGACTTTACCTGGGTCTACCCCCTGTGCATCCTGCTCGAGTGGGCCATCATCACCACGCTCATGGTCGGCCTGTTCTTCCTGTTCCAGCGCCACGGCGCAGCCCCCGCGGTCTTGGCCTTTGCCCTCTTTGTCCTGGGCATTGCCGAGTTCTTCGTCATCACGTTTAAATCCATGCCCATCCAGCCGGGCGACCTTTCGGCCATCTCCACCGCCGCCGCGGTCGCCGGCACCGGCTACACCTTCTCGATCTCGCTGTTCTGCGTGCTGTCCATGGGCTTTACCGCCATCGCCATGCTGCTGTGCGAGTACGCCGGCCTGGTGGCACCGCACCGTCAGAAGGGCGCCGCCAACGCCAAGCGCATGCTGCTCACCAACCTGCTCGTCGCCGTGCTGTGCCTGGGCGGTGTGACCGCACACGTCACGCTCATCGACTACTACAACACCCTCGGCATCACCGTCTACACCTGGCGCCCGCTCGAGAGCTACTGGCGCGAGGGCTACCTGCCCGCTTTCATTAGCGCAGCGCAGTCCATCAAGCCGCCCAAACCCGCCGACTACTCCGTCGACGATGCCAAGGCCACGCTCAAAAAGTACGCCAAGGCCTATGACAAATCCGACGCGGCTAAGAGCGATGAGCGCGCCGCCGCAAAGGAGCAGTTCGACAGCGAGAAGCCCACGGTCATCGCCATCATGAACGAGACCTTCTCGGATCTGTCGATCTACCAGAACATGCGCGCCGGCTACGAGGGCCCGCAGTACTTTAAGAACCTGTCCAACTGCCTCAGCCGCGGCAAGCTCTACGTGAGCGCCTACGGCGGCGGTACCGCCAATACCGAGTTTGAGTTTATGACCGGCAACTCCATGGCCAACCTGGGCTCGGGCGTGTACCCCTACACCATCTACAACATGGAAACGACCGGGAACCTGGCAGAGCAGTTCAAGTCGCTCGGATATTCCACCACGGCCATGCACCCCAACCACGCCACCAACTGGAACCGCGAGAACGTGTACAAGGACTTTGGCTTTGACCGGTTCCTGTCCATCAACGACTTCCAGGGAGCCGACACTCTGCGCGGTATGGTGACCGACCAGGCGACCTATGACAAGATTCTTGAGCTGCTCGACCAGAACGCCGATCCGCAGTTTATCTTCGACGTGACCATGCAGAACCACTCGGGCTACGACACGGGCCTGCTGCCGGTCGACAAGCAGATGCACCTGAACATCGACACGACCGATCTGGACGCCAAGACCGTCGAGGACGGCACGCTCTCCGATGTCGACGAGTACGTCTCGTGCATCGAGCAGTCCGACCAGGCGCTGCGCTACTTCCTTAACGCCCTGAGCAAGCTCGACCGCAAGGTGGTCGTGGTGTTCTGGGGCGATCACCAGCCGTTCTTCCCGTCCAAGTTCAACGACAAGTGGTTTACCGGTGAGGACGACGCCACGCATCAGGAGCGTCTGTGGCAGACCGACTACATCATCTGGGCCAACTACGACGTTGCCGGCTGCGACCAGACGAGCGAGGTCGACGACCTGTCCACCAACTACCTGTCCACGCAGCTGATGCAGCTGATCGGCGCACCCCTCTCCGACTACCAGAAGGCGCACATGACGCTGCGTGAGTCGCTGCCCGCCATCAACTCGGTGGGCTACGAGGACGCCAGCCTGCGCTGGGCGCTCTCCTCCAACGTCACCGGCGACGACGCCGCCGCAGCAGCCGCCACCAAGGCGCGCGAGGATTACGCCAAGATGCAGTACTACGAGATGTTCCGCGACGGCAAGAACGTCTACACCGAGCATTTCCAGACCGAGGCCAACGAAACCGACCCCAACCTGGCACCGGGTACGACCAAGATCAAGTAGCGGGTCACTCATAACTGGTTCGTCTGCCCGGCGGCGCGGAACGTAAGGTTCCCTGCTCGGACAGTCCTGCTCGCACGGAGAGCACATTAAGTGCTCTCCGGCTCGTGCGGAACTCGCGATGAACCTTACGTTCCGCGTCGCCGGGCAGACGCCTTGTTGTTGGAGCGCGGCTTGTCGTAGGGGTATCCGCTGAACATATATAAGTCGAAGGCCACGTCATGTGGCCTTTTTGCATCCGGAAACCGTGTCCCAGAATTCACGTCCGGAACGGGATGCAGTTTCCGCTTGGGACCCGATTGGGAAAGTGTGTCCCACTATTCAGCTGGATTCCGGGATGTATTTTCCGGTTGAGGCTCGTTGGGAAAGTGCGTCCCACTTTGGGGGCTGATTCTGGGACGTGGTTTCCGGTTGGCTCTCATTGGGAAAGTTCATCCCATTTCTCGGCCTAATTATGGGACGCAGTTTCCCGTTGAGGACCCTTTGGGAAAGTGCGTCCCGGTCCGGGCGCTCAAACTGGGATGGATTTTCCGGATGAGGGCTTGACGGAAAATGTGTCCCGTTCCGGGCGCTAATTGTGGGATGCAGTTTCCGCTTGCGGAGTCTCCACTCAACAGAAAACCCGGGTGGCCTGTTTTTTGGCTACCCGGGTTTTTGGGTTGTCGATATGTTCGACTGGCTACTAGTGGGTCTTGCGGCGCTTGATCAGCATGATGAGGGCTATCACTACGAGCGTTGCTCCCGCTGCTGCTGCGGTGGCGACTAGGGCGAATGTTTGGTCGCCGGTGTTTGCGAGGTTCTTCGCTGTGGTCGTAGTCTTGACCTTGGTGTCGGTCTTAGCTCCGTTGTCGGACTTGGGCTTGTCCGGGTTCGTCGGGGTCTCAGGAGTCTCGGGGTCCTTTGAGCCTTCGGAATCGGTTGGGCCGGCGGTGTTTACCAGCGTATGGTCCAGGAACTTCTTGGCGCCCGCACTTGCCTGTGAGAACAGGCGGCGCGTGCGGATCGGGGTGGCGTTCACCGTTGTGGGCGCCGTCTCCTCGGCCTCGATATTCACGAGCGTCGTGCCGGTGTCGAGGCCCACGTCGTTGTATCCCACGTGGCAGTAATACTGCGCACCGTCATCGTCTGCGGTCAGGTCAATCTCGAGCTTTGAGGCCGTTCCAGCCGCGAGGTTGCCATCGGCACCCACGAGCTTAAACTCTGTCTCGCCGCGGCCCTTGCGGTACCACATATAGGTCGGTGCCAGCCCTGTTTCGCTATCGTCGGCACCGAGTTGCTTCACATGGCCAATCGCCGAGAGCGTCAGGTGGCTTCCCGCCGCGCGCTCAACCGAAGAGTCGTATCCAAGATCCGACCCCTCCGCAGCATCCGCCGCAGGTCCGCTCACGGTCATCGTCATGCCATCGGGCATGGTCTTGACCGTGATGATTGCCGAGCGAATACCTGTTTCGGTCGTGGATCCGTTCTTAACGGCGGCGATGGCGAATCGATACTCCGTATTGGGCTGCAGCCCATCCCACTTGAGCGAGGTCTGCGTGTTGTCGGCAATCTTCCAGCTATTGACGACCGCATCCGCCGCATTGCTCTGCAGCATGCCCACGCCGTAGCTAAAGCCACTCTTGTTTGCGAGTACATCGTCCCAGCTAAACGTAACGCTGGTCGAATCGACGGCGTTTGCCGTAAAGCCCGTCACGGCCGGCGCGTCGGGCATCTCGACGTCCTTAACGTCATAGCCCACGATCCAGAACTGGTCGGTGTCCTTGGTGCCGAGCTTGTCGCCCGAGTCTGCCTCGAACTTGTCGACATCCACCGCGTTGACGCCCAGGCGCCACGCAAAGCCGTACTTATCCTTCGCGGCCTCGGGCAGGTTGTCGACGGTGCCGCCGTATTCGGTCGATTCACTCGAGGAGTTACCCGTAGTAAAGCCGGCGTTGGCACCAAAGCACAGGCCGCCAAATAACTCGTGCTTTGCAAGCTTCGCGCCCATGACAACGCTGCCGTTCAGCGTAAAGCCGTACTCAAACTCCTGCTCCTCGCCCTCCTCGACTTCGATGGTCTGCGTAGTGCTCGCCCCCGACTGCGCGACAGCACCGCTATACCCATCGTACGTGTAAGCGCGCGTCACGCCGGGCTTGCCCAGACCAAAGGAATCTTGCACGGGAGTCGTACCGTTGAGCGCCGTGTAATAGCTGTCGGGCTCTCCCGACCGGTTGGTCAAAAAGTAGCTGAGCGGCGTCATGTTGTGCTGCTTGGCAACGCGGTCATAGGCCTCGACATTAACGACCGAGGTCTGCGCGCCGAGCGACACGGGCGCCGCCATCACGCCCTTGCCGCCAGTTTCCTCATTTTCGATCTCGTACTCGTAATAGACCATCGGAATCGTGTAGAGCACGGCCTTGTCGCCTTCGCCGGCATGCGACTCATAACTTACGCTGGCGCTCACTGTGCGCTCGCTCCGATAGTCATAGCATCCCTCGGCGGCAAAATCGACTGAAGCATTAATCGCCACCAGGGGCGGACCGGTCTGTACCTCGACGGCAACGCCCAACTCGGCGCCAATAGTGCCGCCGTGAATCTGCCCTGTGCTCGTGCCCTCGCCATATTCCGTACCGCCCAACACCAGATAGCCGTATGCCTGCTCCAGATCCTCAACATAGGGAGCATCCTGCAGCACGGCGAGCACGCGCGGGTTGGTATAGACCTTGTAGCGGTCCTTGTACGTAATCTTGACGCTGTCGTTGTCGACATCGGGCAGCGCGAGCGAGATAAATGTGCCGTAGGTAGTGCCGCGACGGTTGCTCTCGCTAATCACCTGCTCCTCGCCGCGGCGCACCTTTCCGTTCTCGTCGAGCGAAAAATGCGAGGCGGTCATCCAATAGTAGTCATCGTTCTTGCGCAGGTCCTCATCGCGGTGCTTGCCCACCACGGCGATAAAGCTCTCGTTATAGCGGTCCGAACCCGAGACGCTGCCCGCCTTGACATCGCTGATCCACACCTGCTCGATACCCTTGTGGTCATGCTTGTTGCTACTGTTGTATTGCTGGCCGCTCATGCTCATGGTTCCGACCATGGAACCCAAGCCCTGGGCCCCGCTCTGCGCCGTGTTGCAGGCAAAGTCGCGGAACACATCGCCGCCCACGAGCACCTCGTCGACCGCCGGCTGCTCGGACAGACCGTCAAGGTTGGCAGTGGCAAGAGCAATAGGTGCCAAGGTGCACGGATAGCGCTTATCCTGAGCACTATCCTTCCATGCGCTGTTGGGCACATGCATCAGTCCATAGGAGGCGAGGAGCCCGTCTCTGTATTCCTTGCAATCGGAAAGTTTGAACTCGCCAGACTCCGAGTCAAAATACGCGTAGCGGTACAGCGCGCCGTACAGCCCCTTGCTGCCGTCAGAGGCGCCGTAATCAAAAGTGCTGCTTTGCCAGTCATAGCCCGCAAGAATAAGGCCCGTGACGGTTTCACCCGTCTTCTTTCCTTCTTCATCGTAGGCGGCAAACGTGCCGAATGTCGCATTCGCGGCAACCATGGTCTTGCCGTTCGCGGAGAGGGAGATTGCGCCCGCGTCACCCAGAGCATCGACATGGACGAGCGCACCCTTGGATGCATCCCACGAGAACAGCTCGCAATGCGTCGACTTATCAATATTCTTTTTGCCGTAGGGTGCCGAGACCACGATGGCGAGGTCATCGCAAAAATCGCGATCGAGGTCGCCGGCCGCCAGCGAAACGACAGGAGCTGACTGAAGATGCGTCCAGGAATCGTTCCCGCCCTTGTTGTGCGTGGTGTAGTCAGCGGCGTTACCGGCATCGATCTTAACGACGCTCTGCTTCCAGTTGCCGCCCTCCAGGTCGTACATGTCGACTACGGCCTTGCGCACGCCGTTCTCGTCGACATAGCAACCCGCGTAGACAAAAAGCTCGTCCACACCGTCGCCATCGACATCGCCCGCCTCGACATCAAAGACGGCATCGTGCTCTTGCAGATAACCGGCATCCAGATACTTAAAACGGCCTTCGTACATCATATTGGTGTTGACCGTCACCGGCAGGCGTGTATCGAGCTTGCGCGTGCGCCCGTTGGCAAACGAAAAGAGGACCAGCTCGATCTTTCCGGAGTACGACTTGCCGTCAATCGTCGTGGAGGAACTGTCGCCGTAGGCACGGAGCTCGGCAACGCGGCTCTTTTTGCCCGTGCTGGCGTCGCTGCAGAACTCAACACTCGTGGCGTGAATGCCCGAGAAACCGTTGTTGTCGTTGGCGAGTACTGTTGAGGACTCATTGTTGCTTAGGTACGACCAGGTGCCGCCACCGTAGTCGCTATGCTTGTAGAGATCGCTGTTCGTATCGAAGTTGTTGACGTTTTGCCAGAACTTTGCGGCGCCCCACACACTTCCATAGCCATCGGTGAGTTTGCTGCTGCCGCCAATGTCACCGCGCTCGACGTTCTCGAGCTTGTCGCGCAGAGTGTAGCGATTGCCATGGCTACCGTTAGCTGCCATATAGACCTCGCTGCGCGTGGCAAACGTCGTGGGGGTATCAGTGGAATAGGGGCCAACGGTATCGGCCGGAATGTCCTCGCTCGTGCCCAGACCCAGGGCTTGATAATCCTGCTCGGTCATATCGGTGATTGCGGGCGCGTCTGCCGCCTGGGCAACCTGGGGCGTGGCCGTGAAGCAGGCGACGCTCGTGGCGATCAACACAGCAAGCGCCGCCGTCCCAACAAGCGGGATTTTCGACAGCCTACGGATACGGGGGTGTGGAACGTACATGAGGGACCTCGCTTTACTCGAATGGAGCGGCTCATTTTTGCAAATGATACGTCCGACGCCCGATATCACGTGTCTCATTTTCGCCAACGGCGTGTCTCATTTTTGAGAATCCGAGATGCCGCGGAGATCTTATCCCAGCTCAAAGGCCATTTCTGGGATGTATTTTCCGTCGAGTGCCTCATCGGGAAACTGCATCCCATTTCAAGCGTGGGACTGCGGACGCACTTTCCCCTTAGACCCTCAACCGGAAACCGCATCCCACTTTGGGCGCAAATTTCGGGACGCAATTTCCCGTTGGCGCGCCTTTGGGAAAGCGTGTCCCACTTCGAACGCCCAGAGTGGGACGCACTTTCCGCAAAGCACCTCAACGGGAAACTGCGTCCCATTCCAAAGGCAAATTCCGGGACGCATTTTCCGAAAGCCTGCCCATCCGGAAAGCCCGTCCCACTTTGGACGCATCCGGGCACGGAACCATCGACCTATCAGGCCTCCCATCAATAAAGAGGCGTCCTCCCGGACGGCGGGGCACGAAGTTCATCGCGAGTTCCGCACGCAAAGAAGGCCACTTAATGTGGCCTTCGTCTTGCGCAGGACTGTAGAGCAGGGAACTTCGTGCCCCGACGCCCGGGAGGACGTTACATTTAGAAAGATGGACCGACCGCCGTCAGCGATGGGAGCTACTCCCCCAGCACGGCCTTCTTGGCGGCGGCGGACATGTCCTCGAGGTCTTCTTTGGTGGGGTGATCCTTTGCGGCAACCCAGTTGTCGAGCAGCATCTTAAAGCGGGCATTGTCGGGATCTTGCTCGAGCATGGCCTCGTAACGCTGCTTGACCGCGGGGCCCATCTTGCCCTGGCACATCGCCCAGCCCGCAAGCTCGGCATCCTCTGCCAAATTGGACGACACGCGATCGATAATCTGCTGATAATAGCTCTGATCGGCACCAAAGCCGCAGGTACCAAAGAGGAAAACGCGCTTGCCGTGTAGGGCGGAGAGCAACGCCGCGACCGAAGGCGTGCATGCGCCCTTGTCGCACCAAAAACCGACGAGCACGGTATCGGCCGCGCAAGCCCCCTGCGCTTCGCGCGCGACCTGCTCGGCATCCGCATCGTCGCTCAACGCCGCGGCATGGACAAACTCAACGCCCGCAGCCTGCAGGGCGCGCTTGATCGCGCCCGAAACCATCCTGGTATTACCGCTCTTGCTGTTAACCACCAAAGAGCATGTCATAGTCACGTTGCCTCGTTTCCCCAAAACTAAAGCCACTAATGCAATTTATTAGATGAATATCTTAGTACTAACGTGACAGATGTAAACCACCGTCTGCCGATTGGCGACGCAGGCGACATCAATGGACAAAAACGCCCGCAGCGCAAGCTCCGAAATCTATAAGCTTTGAGACAGCTAAGCTGCCCTATGCCCCGAATCGATGACAACCGTCACCACAGATACCCGCCAATCGTCACCATAGTTCGTAATCAATCGTCACCACAGATTACCGTCAATCGTCACCACGCAGCTGGTAAAATACATAATCAAGGCAAGTTGAGAAGGTGACGGTATGGATAGGTATGTAGACAGATGCATCGACAAGGCAATCAGGCATAATCTCGATATCTTCGGTGCGGTTCTCATTCAAGGCCCGAAGTGGTGCGGAAAGACCACTACGGCCAGACGTCTTGCCAAATCATCCTTGTCTCTTTCCGATCCGGCTGGAAATTTTTCCGCTCTCCAGTTGGCTCGGATCGACCCAGCGCAGGCAATAGCAGGACCGTCGCCTAGACTCATCGACGAATGGCAGGAAGAACCAAAACTATGGGATGCCATACGTTTCGAGTGTGACGCAAGACAGGGAGAATCCGGACAGTTTATTCTTACGGGCTCAGCAACGCCGCAAGATTCGAAGCAGCCAATGCATAGCGGCGTTGGGCGAATAGCTAGATTGCGAATGGATACCATGACGCTGTTTGAGCTCGGCGTTTCTTCGGGCGCGGCTTCGATTAGAGCGCTGCTTTCCGGCCACCCCGCCAAGCAGGCGGTCGGATCGATCGCTGGTGTCGCCGGCATCGCCGATTTGCTGTGTCGCGGTGGTTGGCCTCAAGCGATGGGGAAAACAACTGAAAATGCTATGCGGATTGCCGCTGCTTATGTTGATGGCGTATGCGAATCGGATGTTTCTAGAACTGACGGCGTCAAACGTGATCCGGTCAAGGTCAGGTCTCTTTTGACATCGCTTGCGCGAAATGAGTCGACACTTGCTGGATCGAAGTCCATCGATAAAGATATCGGTACCGGCGTTTCGAAGAATTCGGTCTCCAGATACATGGATGCTCTGAGACGAATCAATATCATCGACGATATCCCGGCTTGGCATCCGGCGCTCAGGTCGCCGGTAAAGCTGCGGCAAAGTGCGAAAAGGCACCTCGCCGACCCTTCGCTTGCCGTTGCGCTGCTCGGAGCAAATCCGGAGTCATTGGCATCCGACCCGAAGACACTGGGGCTGCTCTTCGAATCCCTCGTCCTGCACGACCTTAAGGTCTATGCCGCCGCAAATGACTCATCGGTGTCCCACTACCACGACGCCGACGATCTCGAGGTCGATGCCGTTATACACAGGCGCGATGGAACTTGGATTGCCGTGGAAGTAAAACTCGGAAGCCCGCAGATCCCCGAGGCGTCTGCAAACCTGCTTCGACTCGAGCGCAAGCTGGTCGAACGCGGCGAGAGGCCTCCCGCGGCCAAACTCATCGTCATCGGGTTCGGCATGCCGGTCCACACAACGCCCGAGGGCATCATCGTTGCCCCCGTTGACACGCTCGCGCCCTAGCGCTGCGTTACATGTCCCGCGTCTTGCTCACTGGGCGAATTGGCTGCGGTAGAGCTCGGCGTAGAAGCCGCCTGCCGCTAGCAGCTCGTCGTGCGTGCCGCGCTCGATAATCTGGCCGTCGCGCATCACCAGAATGCAGTCAGCGTTGCGGATGGTGCTCAGGCGGTGCGCCACGACAAAGCTTGTGCGACCGGCCATAAGCTCGTCGAACGCCGCCTGCACCTGCAGCTCGGTGCGGGTATCGATGCTCGAGGTCGCCTCGTCCAGCAGCAGAATCGCCGGGTCGGTGAGCATGACACGCGCGATGCACAGCAGCTGTTTTTGACCCTGGCTAAACGTGCCGCCGTCCTCGCCGATTACCGTATCGTAGCCGCCTGGCAGCTGCACGATAAACTTGTGCGCATGAGCGCGCTTGGCGGCCTCGACAATCTGCTCACGCGTAGCATCGGGACAACCGTAGGCGATGTTTTCCGCCACCGTGCCCTCGAACAGCCAAGTGTCCTGCAGCACCATGCCAAAGGCACGGCGAAGGCTTGCGCGCGTGTAGTCACGCGAAGACCTGCCATCGACCATGATGCGTCCGGCATCGATATCGTAAAAGCGCAGCAGCAGGTTGATGAGCGTCGTCTTACCGCAGCCCGTGGGGCCAACGAGGGCAAACCGCATACCGGGCTTGGCGTCGATGCAGATGTCCTGCAGCAGCTTGCGGTCGGGCACGTAGCTAAAGTCCACATGCTCAAAGGCGACCTCACCCTGCGGGGCTGTGAGTTCAACGGCATCCGCGGCATCGGGCTCCTGCTCGCGTGCATCGAGCAGCGCAAACATGCGGCGCGCCGAGGCATAGGCCGTCTGGATCTGCGTGATGACGTTGGTGACCTCGTTGAACGGCTTGGTGTACTGGTTGGCGTAAGACAGGAAGATCTGCACACCGCCCACCGTGAGCGCCGCGGGCACGCCCGTAATCACGCCAACGCAGCCGATCACGGCCACCACGGCATAGATGATGTTGTTGATAAAGCGCGTGCCGGGGTTAGAGAGCGAACCCATAAACTGCGCGCGCTCACCCGCGGTGTAGAGCTCGGCGTTGAGGGCGTCGAAACGCTGCTGCGCGTTCGGTCCATAGGCGAAGGCGTCCACGAGCTTTTGCTCACCCACATACTCCTCGATATGGCCGCCCAGCTGGCCCTGAATGCGCTGCTGAGCGGTGAAACTCTTGTTGGAGAGCTTGGCAATAGCGCCGGCGGCAAAGATGGAAAGAGGTGTGACAAGCACCACCACGAGCGTCATGGTCAGGTTAATGGAGAGCATGAACGCGAGCGTGCCCACGATAGTGATGACTCCAGTAAAGAGTTGCGTGAAGCCCTGCAGCAGGCCGTCGCCCACCTGGTCGACATCGTTGACCACACGGCTCATAAGATCGCCGTGAGCATGGCTGTCGATAAAACTGAGCGGCATGCGGCTGAGTTTGTCGCTCGCCTCCACGCGCATGTCGCGCACCGTCTCGTAGGATAAGCGGTTAACGCAATAGCCCTGCAGCCACTGGAACGCCGCGGCGCCCACCACGACAATTGCCAGCTTGGTGACGAGCGGCAGCAGTGCATCGAAGTCCACCCGCCCGGCGGCAACGATGAGGTCGATGCCCTCGCCGATGAGGATGGGCGTGTAGAGCTGCAGGATCACCGAGATGGCGGCGCTCACAAACGACGTCATAAACGAAATGCGGTGCGGACGCACGTAGCCCATCAGGCGACGGGTCACCGCGCCCACGGGATAGCGCTCGGGATCGCCGGGCTGGCGCGGGCCGTCGCCCAGGTCGTTGAGGTTATCGTTGCCGGACACATTGGCCGTCATCGTGGCGACCGATCCGGAAGAAGTATACGGATTCATCTAGCAGCCCTCCTTTGCGCAGACGGATGCGGGAGCGGAGTCCGAAGCGGGCGTCGCACTCCCCTGCTGGCCCTCGAGCTCCTCGCGACGAAGCTGCGACTGGCAAATCTCGCGGTAGAGCTGGCAGCTTGCGTACAGCTCGTCATGCGTACCCAGGCCCGCGACCGAACCGTGGTCGAGCACGCAGATCATGTCGGCATCGCGCACAGTCGAGACGCGCTGGCTCACGATGACCGTGGTCAGCGGGAGCCCGCCCTCGGCGGCACCGCGCGCGCTGCGCTCGCGGATGGCGTGGCGAAGTGCCGCGTCGGTCTTAAAGTCGAGCGCCGAGGCGGAGTCGTCCATGATCAGGATCTGCGGCGAGCCCACCAGAGCGCGCGCGATGGTCAAGCGCTGACGCTGGCCACCGCTGAAGTTCTTGCCGCCCGCCTCGACCGGGGCATCCAAGCCCTGCGGCTTGTTGAGCACAAACTCGCTGGCCTGTGCCATATCGAGCGCCGCCCACAGCTCTTCATCGGTCGCCGACTCGTCGCGCCAGGTCAGGTTGCTACGGATGGTGCCACTCACCAGCGACGCGCGCTGCGGAACGGTCGCGACCACATGGCGCAGTTGATCGAGCTGCCAAGTGCGCACGTCGGCACCCATCACGCTTACGTTGCCGGTGCCCGCGTCGTACAGGCGCGGAATGAGCGAGACGAGCGTGGACTTGCCGCTGCCCGTACCGCCGATAATGCCGAGCGTTTTGCCCAGCGGCAGCTCCAGGGTCACGTCGTTGACGGCATTGGCGGCGCCCGCGCCAAAGGAGAAGCTCGCGTGGCTCAAGCTCAGCGCGGGGACCGGGGCAGCTGCGCCCGCCGCGTTCGGCTCGGGCAGGGCGACCGGCTCGTTGCCCTCGTCGGTAATGCTCGGCACGCAATTGAGCACCTCGTTGATGCGCGACGCGCTGGCGCTCGCCTTGGTAAAGACCACGACCAGGTTGGCGACGTACACGATGGAGGTGAGCGTCTGCGTCATGTAGTTGACAAACGCCATGACCTGGCCCTGCGTGAGCTCGCCCACATTCACCTGGATGCCGCCCACCCACAGGATGGCGCACACGCCCAGGTTCATCACCAAAAACGTGACGGGGTTGAGAATCGACGAGAGCTTGCCCACCGCGATGGCGACATGCGCCTGATCGTCAGCCGCCTGGGCAAAACGCTCGCGCTCGTGATCCTCGCGCACAAACGCGCGGACCACACGAGCGCCCGAAAGCCCCTCGCGGCAAATGAGCGCAATGCGGTCGAGCTTTGCCTGCAGCTGCTTGTAGTACGGAATGCAGCGCGCCATGACAAACCAAAACACCAGGCCGATGGCGGGCGTGCAGATTAAAAAGATAATGCCGAGCTTAAGGTCGATGGCGAGGGCCGCAACCATGGAGCCCACCGCCAGGAAAGGCCAGCGGATAAGCATGCGCACGCCCAGCGCCACAGCGAGCTGGACCTGGTTAACGTCGTTGGTGATGCGGGTGATGAGCGACGGCGTGCCAAAGTGATCGAGTTCGGCATAGCTCAGCTTGTTGATGTGCTGGTAGAGCGCGCCGCGAATGTCGGTACCCATGCCCTGCGAGGTGAGCGCCGCCATCTTTTGACAGACGAGTGTAAACGAGATGCCGATCACGGCCATGGCGGCGAGCACCATGCCGTAGTGGACGACGGCGTTGACGTCGTGCGCGCCGATGCCCTTGTCGATCATCTGCGCAATCACCAGCGGCGTCAGCAGGTCAAAAATCACTTCGATCAGCTTGCACGCAGGGCCAATCACCATATACCGGCGAAACTTACCACCAAAACGCCTGAGCAGCTCAATCATGTATAGGCGCTCCCTATCATCATTCACACTCAATTCGAATCATGATAGTACGGTGAGCCCAAAAGAAGCGTAAACAACTCGTCATTTCTGGCGAGATTCAAGAGCGGGTTAATCGCCTGATATACTTACATTAGTGCTACCAAGTGAGTCGCCAACCCTTGAAATGAGGTGCCGAGATGAACGACATTCTCGCAAGAAGAGCAAGAAGAGCAAGACGAGCAACTATGGGCATCGCCCTTTCCGTGGCACTTGCCGCGGGAATCGCCCCCGTAACGGCGATCGCGGCAGAAACCAGCTCCCCCATCGGTGCAGTTGCCTTGCAGACGGAAGACGCGGCCACCGAAAAAGAAAAAGCGTATGCAGCCATGCAGGAAGCGCTCAAAAACCTCGAAGCCGCAAAAAAGGCCGCGAGTTCCGAGAAAATTGCGCGCTTTAATAATGACATTGCCCGTTTTCAAAAGTACCGCGACGAGATGTTGGCGCAAGCCGCCGAATCGAAAGAATCCCTTCCTGCCATGCAAGCGGACATCGATGCAGCCCAAGCCAAATACGACGAGGCCGGCAACCGGGTAAGCGAGCTCCAGGCAAAATTAGACAACAAACTTGAGGTGCTTAAGGCACTCGAAGCACTCGGCGACGAGGAGCTTGTCAAAACTGTTAAACAGCAAATAAGGCAGTTGCAAAATGAGATCGTAGGGGCAAAAGCGTATGTAGATCATTGTGAAACGGAGCTTGACGAGTTCCAGCGCCGCCTCAAAAGTCAGGAAGGACGAGTTAATGACTGTGAACGTTCTGCAGAGAAATATAAAGCCCATAGCGACCAGTTCATAGCCTGGCGAGATACGCTCCTCGACAATTTGAAAAAAGCGCAAACGGCTTATGACGACGCCTGCAAGGCATACGAAGAGGCAAAAGCCGCAGCAGACAAGGCCACCTCGCCCGAGATAACGCAACCCACCGAGACAACGCCTCCCTCCGGCTCGACGCAACCGGCCGAGACGGCGCAGCCCGCCAGCTCGCCCGCGACCGGCAAAGACGCAGCACCGAGCTCCGCCCAGCAAGCGAACACGAGCAACGGCAAGCAAGCAAATACGACCGCCGACAAGCTCGCAAACACAGGCGACACAGCGCCGAGCGCAATCGCACTAGCAGGAATCGCCGCCATGGGGCTCGGAATAACCGCCGCAGCCACCCGCCGTATCAAGAACTCAAAATAGCTGCCAGCGGTTATTGTCTTCGCCAATCCACAAGCCAAGAGACAAAAAGAGGTCCGTTTCCCCAACCCAGGGAAACGGACCTCTTTAACTGCAAAAATTCAAGCTACAGCACCGCCGCCTCTTGAACCACATCGCCACCGCGCTCCAAACAACGCCAGCGAGCAGCATTCCTTAAGGGATAGATTTAACGGCTGTTAATCGAGGGGTATACGCGCACGCCCGATCAATGACGGGCAAACCGCCTGATATACTTACATTAGTGCTACCAAGTTAGTCGCCGACCCTTGAAATGAGGTGCCGAGATGAACGACATTCTCGCAAGAAGAGCAAGACGAGCAACCATGGGCATCGCCCTTTCCGTGGCACTTGCCGCGGAAATTGTCCCCGCAACGGCGATCGCGGCAGAAACCAGCTCCCCCGTCGATGCGGTCGCCTTGCAGACGGAAGATGCGGCAGCCGAAAAAGAAAAAGCGTATGCAGCCATGCAGGAAGCGCTCAAAAACCTCGAAGCCGCAAAAGCCGCCGCCAGTCCCGAGATAATTGCGAAAATTGATGATAACATTGCCTTTCTTCAACCGTTCTACGATAAATATTCGGCAGAAGCCGCCAAATGGAGGGAGCCCCTTCCCGCCATGCAAGCAAACGTCGATGCAGCCCAAGCCAAATACGACGAGGCCAACAATCGCGTAAGCGAGGTTAAGACAAAATATGAAAAGGCACGCAGCGACGGGGCTTCCTACGAAGCTCTTAGTCAGTTGCGTCGGGAGATCAGCATGGCGCAAGCAGAAGTAGAACCCTGGGAAATTGAGCTTAGGCACCGGCGAAGCGAGCTCGAACGTCAGGAAGAACGGTTTAAGCGTTACGAAACCGAGGCGGAGGGAATGAAAGCCAAGATCGACGAGGCCAAAGCCAAGCGAGATGCGCTCCTCGGCGATTTGGAAAAGGCACAAGCGGCCTATGACGACGCCTGCAAGGCATACGAAGAGGCAAAGGCCGCGGCAGACAAGGCCACCTCGCCCGAGATAACGCAACCCACCGAGACGACGCCTCCCTCCGGCTCGACGCAACCGGCCGAGACGACACAGCCCGCCAGCTCGCCCGCGACCGGCAAAGACACCGCACCGAGCTCCTCCAAGCAGGCGAACACGGGCAACGGCAAACAAGCGAATACGACCGCCGGCAAGCTCGCAAACACAGGCGACACAACGCCGAGCGCAATCGCACTAGCAGGAATCGCCGTCGCAGGACTCGGAATAACCGCCACAGCCACACGCCGCCTCAAGAACTCAAAATAGCCGCCAGAGCATATCGTTCCCACCAATCTTCAAGCCCATAGACAAAAGAGGCCCGTTTCCCCAACCAAACCCAGGGAAACGGGCCTCTTTTCTTACTTGTAAAAACAGATGGTAATGCCGCCGTCTCTTGAAGCGCGCAACTATCAATGCCCAGGCAACGCCAACAAGCAGCACAAAACACGGGATTCAATTCTTCAGATAAATGCGCCTTTACGGGTGATTTTTGGACGAAGTGGCCCGGCCGGCGGCGAGATATTTGGTAGTCGAGCGATCCCGCAGGCGCAGCCGAGGACCAGCGAGACACCAAATATCTCGCCGCCGGCCGGGCCAAATCGCGGCACCAAAAAGCGCCCGTGCGCTCGATGGATTCGGATGCCCGACAGAGGCTCCTTATGGCTGCTTCCTTCCGGACCTGACCAGATTCGGAACATGTCGTCATCCGAACCCATCGAACGCGCTAGGCGCTCGGTATATCTTACCCGCTCCCGCCCAGCAGGGCAAGTGGGGCGAACCCATCGGATGGATTCGCCCCACTCGTGCATATCGCTAGCGGCGCCTGCGGTACAGGGCCGCGCCGCCCGCGACGGCCAGCGCGCCGATGCCGGCCATGGCACCGAGTGCCGCC
>CAJMST010000021.1 GCA_905216145.1 uncultured bacterium
GAGGAGACGCCTGGGGCTGGCAGTCTAGGTGGTACGAAAAATTGTCCGCACCCCCTTCTTTGGGCAACCTGTCGACACTTAGGTAAGGCCGATCATTTAAGTCTGTCCCCAATGAGTAGGTGCGGAAAGGGTGTGAATGTTTGATTTACGCGCTATGATGTGCCCTTGCATAGAGAGCCCGGCGGAATGGTAACGGTCGCCGGGACACGTTTTTGAAAGGACAATCATGTCAGAAGAACTTCGTTCCATCCCGCCCCAACACGGGTCCTTTGTTTTTACGTCGGAGTCGGTGACCGAAGGTCATCCCGATAAGATCGCTGACCAGATCAGCGACGCCGTCCTCGACGCAATCCTCGCCAAAGAAATAGAGCTCCAGGAGCAGGGCTACATCGCCCCCAACGGCGTGCCCGCCAACGTGGAGAACGTCCGCTGCGCCTGCGAGACCCTCGTGACCACCGGCACCGTCATCGTCGCCGGCGAGATTCGCACCCAGGCCTACGTCGACGTACAGGAAATCGCCCGCGGTGTTATCCGCCGCATTGGCTACAACCGTGCCAAGTTCGGTTTTGACTGCGACACCTGCGGCGTTATGAGCCTCATCCACGAGCAGTCGCCCGATATCGCCCAGGGCGTTGACGAGTCCTTCGAGACTCAGACCGGCGCTACCACCGACCCGATCGACCTGATCGGTGCCGGCGACCAGGGCATGATGTTCGGTTATGCCTCCAACGAGACCAAGACCCTCATGCCCATGCCACACTACCTTGCCAGTCGCCTGGCCGAGCGCCTGGCAGCCGTGCGCCACGACGGCACCCTGCCCTACCTGCGCCCCGACGGCAAGACCCAGGTCACCGTGCGCTACGAGGAAGGCAAGCCCGTCGAGGTCACGACGATCGTCATCTCCACGCAGCACGCCGCCGAGATCGAGGACATGGGCAAGATCAAGGCCGACCTCATCGAGCACGTCATCACCCCGGTCATGGCCGCCGAGAACATGCCGTGGGACAACGCGGACATCTACGTGAACCCCACCGGTCGCTTTGTCGTGGGCGGCCCCATGGGCGACACGGGCCTCACCGGCCGCAAGATCATCGTCGACACCTACGGCGGCTACGGCCGTCACGGCGGCGGTGCCTTTAGCGGCAAGGACTGCACAAAGGTCGACCGCTCCGCCGCGTATGCCGCGCGCTGGGTCGCCAAGAACGTGGTCGCCGCCGGTCTGGCCGACCGCTGCGAAGTCGAGCTTGCCTACGCTATCGGCGTTTCCAAGCCCCTCTCAATCATGGTCGACACCTTCGGCACCGCAAAGGTCGCCGAGGACAAGATCGTCGAGGCCGTAGAGAAGACCTTCGACCTGCGCCCGGGCGCAATCATCCGCGACCTGGACCTGCGTCGCCCCATCTACGAAAAGACGGCAGCCTACGGTCACTTCGGCCGCGAAGACGCCGACTTCACCTGGGAGAAAACCGACCGAGTCGAAGAACTCAAAGCAGCCTGCGGCCTGTAATTAAGAACCGCTAAGGTCACAACACGCACGCGCTTTCAAAAGAAGTACCGCCCCCAAGCGGTGCTTCTTTTTTATTAATCCGGTGGTAAAGATGCTTCGATATGAGCCTACGCTGCGTCCCTAGCTAATGAATTTTGCCATCTAGCAACCCCAACCATGTATCCTTAGTCCCGAGGGGCGGGGCATAAGGTCGATCGCGAGTTCCGCACGAGCCGGAGAGCACTTAATGTGCTCTCCGTGCGAGCAGGACTGTCCGAGCAGGCGATCTTATGCCCCGCCCCTCGGGACGACGGGATAGAACAGGAGCGCATATGGCAGGCAAGCCGCAAACACTAGCTACGACCTCGGCATTCGAGATCTTGGGCCCCGTCATGGTCGGCCCCAGCTCATCGCACACCGCCGGCGCCCTACGCTGCGCCCAAGTTGCCGCCAGCCTGCTGGAAGGCCGCATCACCAAAGTCACCTTTGGCCTGTGGAACTCCTTCGCCCACACCTACCGCGGCCACGGCACCGATCGTGCGCTCGTCGCGGGCATCCTGGGCCTCGACACCGATGACGAGAACATCAAGCAGGCCTTCGACCTCGCACGCGAGCAGGGCCTCGAATATCACTTTGACATCAAGGGCGACGACGCCTCCATCCACCCCAACACCGTCGACATCGACATGGTCGACGACACGGGCGCCACGGCACAGGTCCGCGGTGAGAGCCTGGGCGGCGGCAAGATGCGCATCAGCCGCATTAACGGCGTCGGCGTCGACATCTCGGGCATGTACTCCACACTCTTCGTGGCGCACTACGACGTCCCCGGCGTGCTCGCCGCGCTCACCAACCTGCTCGCCTACGCACACGTGAACATCGCCTTCTGCCGCACCTACCGCACCGAAGTGGGCGGCCAGGCCTACTCCGTCTTTGAGACCGACGGCGCGCCCGACGACACCGTTATCCCCATGCTACGCAAACTCGACAATGTCGATTACGCGACCTTTATCGAGCTCCCCGGTTCCGCCTCGTCGCTCTCCCCCGGCGTCTCGGCCAAGGAGATCTTCGACGACGGCGAGCAGCTGCTCGATGCGTGCGCCGAGCTCGGCCTGAATATCGGCGCCGTCATGGCCGTGCGCGAGGCGCGTCTGACCGGCGAGGCCCACGCCGTCGCCGCCATGCGCCGCGTGCTCGACGTCATGCGCGAGGAGACCACGACCCCCATCGTCAATCCGCAGCGATCGCTCGGCGGGCTTATCGGCGGCGAGGCTAAACTCGTCGATGCCACCGGCCGCAACGATTTGAGCACGAGCCTGATGGGCACCGTTCAAACCGACGCCGTGGCCCGCGCGATGGCCGTGCTCGAGCGCTCCGCCACGATGGGAGTGATCGTCGCCGCCCCCACGGCAGGCTCCGCGGGTGTCGTGCCCGGCTGCGTGCTGGCGCTCGCCGATCACCTTCAGCTCGACGACGAGCAGGTTATGGACGCGCTCTACTGCGCAGCCGCCATCGGCCTCAACCTCACCACGAGCGCCTGCGTCGCCGGCGCCGAGGGCGGCTGCCAGGCCGAGGTTGGAAGCGCTGCCGCCATGGCCGCCGCCGCACTGGTCCAGATGATGGATGGCACGCCCGAGCAAGCGCTCGATGCCAGCTCCATCGCGCTGAGCAACCTGTTGGGCCTCGTTTGCGACCCTGTCGGCGGCCTTGTCGAGGTGCCCTGCCAAAACCGCAACGCCATAGGCGTGGCTGCGGCCTTTAGCTCGGCGCAACTCGCCCTCGCCGGCATCAAGAGCCTGGTGCCGTTTGACCAGATGGCACACGTCATGCTCTCGGTGGGCCACGCCCTGCCTGCCACGTTGCGCGAGACGGCCAAGGGCGGCATCGCGCAGGCTCCGGCCGCACTTTCGGCCTGTGCAAAATGCGGCGTGTGCGGATAACGGCAAAGTATGACTCAAAGGTGGGACAAATGTCCCACCTCTTTTGAATGCCACCGTTTCCGTACCACAAACAGCAGGGCAATCGCTATAATGCAAGCCCAGTAAAAACACGATGAGCCATAAGGCGAAATTCGAAGGATATGCATACGATGTCGCAAAACGATCGAACTCAACTGATTCCCGATCCGCAGCAGCCGAGCAGGCACACCGGCGGCGTTCAGTCACCGCGTCCTATCGCGCCGAGCCACGGTCAGCAGCGTGGTGCGGCAAACGCTTCCCAACGCCCGAACCAACAGCGACAGCAGCGTCAACAACGTCAGCAGCGCCAGGCAAACGGCAATGCGCCCAAGCAGCCCCCCACGCACGCTCGAGGCGATCGCGGCCCCGCGCGCAAACCCGCCGGCAACAATAAGTCGGGCAAAAAAACGACGCTCTTTGTCGTCCTGGGTCTTATCGTCATTGTCTATATCGTTGGCATCGTAGCGTTTTCGCAGCTAGCCTACCCCAACACCACCATTGCCGGCGTCGACGTCTCGTTCTCCAACGCTTCGTCTGCCGCCACTAAGGTCAACTCGGCATGGAAGCACTATAAGCTCACCGTGACAGGCGATGACTTTAGCTGGACCTATCAGCCCGAGTCCGATGAACCCATCGTCGACGGTGAAGCTGCTGCAAAAGAAATCATCAACCACAACGAAGCCTTTATTTGGCCGGTCCGCCTTGTGGAATCCATAAGCGGCAAGACCAAAACAACCGCTACCTCCAACGAAGTCGATCTTGATCAAGACGTCGACCTGTCCATGCTCTCCGACGCCTTTGACCAAAAGAAGTTTGAGAAGGATCTGGGCGCCGCCATCGACGAGTTTAACGAGGGGCGTTCGGGCACGTTCGAGGCCAATAGCTCCTATGACGAGCAAGCCGGCAAGTTTACCGTCGAGAAGGCGCGCTCCAACGAAAAACTCAACCGCGAGCATGTCATTAAGTATGCCGAACTCGAGCTTGCCTCGCTGGCCGAGACCGTAGATCTTTCCAAGCTCGGCAACGATGCCTATGAGCCGCTCAATGGAACGCTGACCGATAATCAGATTCAGGCCGCATGCGATGCCGCCAACAACTTCCTGGGCGTCAACGTGACCCTCAAGCTTAACGGCGAGGATGCCGGCAAGGTTGATGGCAGCTCCGTGTTGCAGTGGATCAGCTTCGCCGATCCGGCCAACCCCACGCTCGATACGTCGCAGATCAGCAGCTGGGCAGCCGAGCTCGCCAACGGCTTTAATACCGTTGGCTCCACTCGCTGGTGGACGCGCGCCGATGGCAAGCAGTGCGCCGTCGAAGGCGGTGACTTTGGTTGGTCCATCGACAGCAGCTCGCTCGCCAAGCAGGTCGAGGAAGCCATTAACAACAAGCAGACCGGCGAAATCGAGATCAAGTACTCCCAGAAGGCCGACACCTTTACCGCAAAGGGAGAGCCCGACTGGAAGGCGTATATCGACGTCGACCTGTCCGAGCAGCACGCGCGCTACTATGACGAGAACGGTAATATCGTTTGGGAGGCCAACTTTATTTCCGGCAAACCGGGCGAAGACGCAACCCCCGAGGGCGTGTGGCAGATCAACAGCAACGACGGCGGCAGCACCCTGATCGGAGCCAAGGACCCCGAGACCGGTAAGCCCAAATACGAAAGCCCGGTGAGCTACTGGATGCCGTTTGAGGGCAATATGATCGGCTTCCACGATGCCACCTGGCAAAACGACAAGAGCTTCGATAATGCCGAGTCGTACAAGTGGTGCGGCAGCCACGGTTGCATCAACCTGCGCCTAGCCGACGCCAAGGCACTGCACGATTGCATCAAAGTCGGCCTGTGCGTGGTTGTCCACTCATAGTGCAACGCGCGCATTCATACAACGTGGAACCGCAGCGACCAATCTAACAATTCCGAAAGAAACCATCCTATGCGCCCGCCCCAACCGGTGGGCGCATATACTTATCGAGGTTCTTACTATAAAGGAGACGCTATGCCGAATGTCCCCACCATCACCCCGGGCCCGGATGATACCGAGTACGCGCCCGAAGGTGCCACCGAAACGATTCCTCTGATTACAAACACACACACCGACAAGCAGAGCGGACGCACGAACGATACGGCCGAGATTTCCGATGAAGAGGCATATGCCAAGCTCAAGGCAAAACGTGCCGAACGTCGTCGCAAAAAGCTGATTCGACGCGGTATTGCCGCCGGCGTCGTGGGTGCCGTCGCGCTCATTGCCATTGTCGCAACCCTGGTTATCAATGCGCAGCCACAGGGCGCTAGCGGGCCTGTGACCGACATGGTGACCGAGGGCACGTTTTCCACAACGGTCGAGGCGAAAGGCCAGCTCAAACCCATTTCGTCCTCAGTGGTCTCCCCTTCTGTCGACGGTACGGTCGATTCGATCAACGTGCAGGCGGGCCAATCCGTCAACGAGGGCGAAGTGCTTATGACCATTAAAAACGACGAGCTCGATCGCAACGTTGCCGAGGCGCAGCGTGCAGTTACAGCCGCTCAGGAAGACCTCTCCAACGCGCAGAAAGCCGCAGCTGCCGCGCAGGCCACCCCAACGACGGACGTCGATGGAGCTTCCGCAGCGGCTGGCATCCCCGCCGCATCAGCGGACACGAACGCCGTATCGGCCGCGCAGCGCAGCCTCGCATCGGCCCAGGCAAACCTCGAGCAGGCGAACGCCAAGGCCGCCAGTCGCACGGTCACGGCCCCGAGCTCGGGTAGCATCGTGGAGCTCAACGCCAAGGTGGGCGCCACGGTAACAGGCGGCATGATTATGGGCGAAAGCGATACGAGCGGCGGCAAACAGTGCATGCAGATCGCCGACCTATCCAAGATGAAGGTGACCGTGCAGGTGGGCGAAAAGGACATCGCCAAGATCGCCGTTGGGCAGAGCGCCAACGTCACGTATCCAGCGTTTCCCGATATCGTGAGCCAGGGCACCGTCACAGCTATCGCGTCGGTGGCAAACTCCGACGCCGCCAACGGTGGCGGCGGCAGCGTAACCTTTAACGTCGACATTCTCATCGAGGCGCCCGACGCGCGCCTGAAGCCGGGCATGACGGCCGAGGTATCGGTGGTGACCGAGCAGCTCGACGACGTGGTGATGGTGCCGACGATGGCGCTCATGACCGAAGACGGCGAACACTATTACGTCAACGTGGCGACTGATGACGAGGGCAAGCAAACCCGTCGCGTGAAGGTGACCGTCGTGACGCAAAACGACAACGAAGCCGTAGTCGGCAAGACACAGGTCAAGCGCGACGACCAGGGCAACGAGATCAACCCCAACGTGCCGGTTACCAAGCTGCGCGATGGCGACACCCTCGTCATGGACACCGGAGCGGACGCAACGGCTGACGGCGGCTACAGCGCGGATTCGGGCAGTATGTCTGACGATGAGGGCATGTAATGCGTCCCGTTATCGACATCCGCAACGTGCACCGCATCTTTGAGAGCGAGGCGGGGTGCGCCCACATCCTGCACAACGTGAGCCTGGCGGTAAATCCCGGCGAATTCGTCGCTATCACTGGCCCCTCGGGGTCGGGCAAATCAACGCTCATGAACATCCTAGGCTGCCTGGATAAGCCGACGGCGGGCGACTACTACCTGCAAGGGCTCAACGTGGCCGAGCTTGACGATGACGAGCTCACCGAAGTTCGCGCCCTGAGCATTGGCTTTGTCTTTCAGAGCTTCAACCTGCTGCCGCGCCTGTCGGTTATCGAAAACGTCATGCTGCCGCTGGCCTACACCAATGTGCCCCATAGCCAGCGCGAAATGCGCACCGTGCACGCGCTGCAGGCCGTCACGCTACCGGTCGACCACTGGGACCACCGCATATCCGAGCTCTCGGGCGGCCAGATGCAGAGAGTTGCCATCGCGCGCGCCCTTGTCAATGACCCGCCCATCATCCTGGCCGATGAGCCGACGGGAAACCTGGACTCCGCGACTGGAGCGCTTGTGATGGAGACCTTCCATAGACTTCAGGAGCGCGGCAAAACCATCGTTCTTATCACACACGACCCCGGCATCGCCGCCGAGGCCGACCGTGCCGTGACCATCCGCGACGGTCGCATTCACGACGGCGCGTATATTCCACATGCACCGAAGACCCTGCGCAGCGCCGTAGATAACCTGCCCATGATTTCCGCCTCCGCCAACCCGCCGAAAGGAGTGGTGGCATGAGCACCCGTGATCTCATCCAGGAAGCCCTTCACTCGCTCGAGGCCAACAAGGGGCGCAGCCTGCTCACCATCCTGGGCATTGTCATCGGCATCGCCTCGGTTATCGCCATGACTTCGCTCATCGGCGGCATCCAAAACAGTTTGGTCAACAGCCTGGGCCTCAATGCGGCACGCATGGTGCAAATCTATTCGTCCCAAGAACTCACTGATTCTGATGTTGAGAAGCTTCAAAAACTGGTGCCACAGATAGAGCAGATCGGCGTCGTGGACAGCGCCTATACCGAGTACAAGACCGGCGATAAAAGCTATACCGTCATGGCGCAGGGCGTCGAGAGCGACATGCTCGACGCGGTGGGCGCCAGCAAGCTCGTTGCGGGGCGCACCTATTCCCAGGCCGAGTCCCAATCAGGCTCGCGCGTGGCGCTCATCAGCCGCGGCGGCGCCGATCAGCTTTACGGCAACGAACAGGATGCCCTGGGGAAAACCATCAAGGTGTCCAACGGCGAGGTGCAGATTGTAGGCGTGATTGATGGCGGCAGCGACTCCATGGGCTCGCTCACGCTGTATATGCCACGCGAAACCATCGCCGGGCTGTTTGGCGACGAGAATCCTTCATTCCCCAGCGTGACGGCACTTGCCGCCGAGGGCACGGACATGGATGAGCTCTGCAAGACCATCGAGTCCAAGGTGCGCGCGATGAAGGGCATCGAGGAGGAGGATGAGTACGACAGTGTATCGGCGACATCCATGAAAAGCGCCATCGATGCACTCAACTCCTTTATGGGTGCGTTCTCGCTCATCATGGGTGCTGTCGCCAGCATCTCGCTGCTTGTCGGCGGTATCGGCATTATGAATATGATGCTTACCAACGTAACGGAGCGCATTCGCGAGATCGGCATCCGCCGCGCTCTGGGCGCCAGTCGTCGCGATATCACCGCGCAGTTTTTGGCCGAGTCCTCGGCGCTATGCGTCACCGGCGGACTGTTGGGTGTCCTGATTGGCTATCTGCTGGCATGGGGACTCGCGATGTTTGCCGCAGGATCAGGGGTTCTCAGCGAGCTCGGTGCCAGCGGGCAAATCTCACCGAGCTTTTCAATCGCCACGGTGTTGCTGGCCTTCGCCGTCTCCGTCGGCATCGGCGTAATCTTTGGCTTCTACCCCGCTCGCCGCGCGGCAAAGCTCGATCCTGTCGAATGTCTACGCTACCAGTAAGCCACCACCAATAAGTTGCGGTGAATTAGGGACTGAATTTGCTATGT
This sequence comes from uncultured bacterium, assembly GCA_905216145.1. Classification (GTDB taxonomy): domain Bacteria; phylum Actinomycetota; class Coriobacteriia; order Coriobacteriales; family Coriobacteriaceae; genus Collinsella. The sequence goes on from CAJMST010000021.1 coordinate 8,910, forward strand.
AACAGCAAAAACAGACACTATTTCACCGCAACTTATTGAAGGACTGCTTGCGCCAGTTCCGGGCGTCGTCCTCGAGCTATTGGCGGATGACAGGCTTGTACGGGTCGAGCTTGCTCGGGGCGCTCCTCCTCGCGGGCGGGAGGCCGCGCAGGCGCGGCGAGCGCCTAGCGCGCGAACTCCCGTAAGAGCGCGTCTTCCACTTCCCGAAGCGAAAGGGCCCCGCCTCCCTCGGCGGGACGGGTGATCACGATGCAGCGCGCTCCCACGTCGCGCGCGGCGGCAAGCTTCTCGGCCGTGCCGCCTACGGTTCCCGAGTCCTTGGTCACAAGCCACTGGGCGCCCACCTGCCGAAGCATCGCCTCGTTGAGCTCGCGGGTGAAGGGCCCCTGCATGCCGATGACGTGCGACGGCGAAAACCCCGCGTCGATACACTTCGTTATAGCACCGGGCAGCGGGAGCACACGCACGAAGAAGCGCTCCGCGAAATCGGCGACGCGCGTGTAGGGAGCAAGCTCCTTGCTCCCCGTCGTGAGAAGCGCGCGACCCGGGTTCTCGGAGAGAAAGCGCGCCGCGCAGGCGATCGACGCGACCGGCACGACGCCTTTGGGCAGCGCTTCGACCGGGCGCGCAAGGCGCAGACATCGTGCACCCACGGCGAGCGAAGCGGCCCGGATGTTGCCGCTTGCGAGCGTAGCGAAGGGGTGCGTGGCGTCGACGACGACGCGCGCGCCGGAAAGCTCGCGCTCCATGTCGGCATCGTCGAGCCTGCCCGCATGCACCTCGATGCCCGGAAGCTCGCCCAAAAGCTCTCCTCCGTACTCGGTTGCCGCGTAGGCACGGGCGGGGATGCCCGCCCCGCTCGCCCATTCGCACAGAAGGCGGCCCTCGGTGGTGCCGGCGAAGATGCGCAGCGCCGGCACGGATGCGGGGGCCGTCACTTCGCGCCACCCGTGCGCGTGATCTGGTAGAGCAGCGCGTTCATAATGGCGGCCGCCACGGTCGAGCCGCCCTTGCGACCCCTCGCGACGATGGCCGGCACGCGTCGCGCGAGTAGCTCCTCTTTCGCCTCGACCACGTTCACAAACCCGACCGGCACCCCAACGACGAGCGCGGGCGCGATCTTCCCCGCGTCCATGAGCTCGGCGAGGCGCAGAAGTGCTGTGGGAGCGTTGCCGACGGCCACGATAAGCGGACCCTCGATGCGGCAAGCTTTGTCCATGCTCGCAACGGCGCGAGTCGTGCCCGCGGCGCGCGCCGTTGCGGCGACATCAGGGTCGGCCATGTAGCACACGGCCTTGCAGCCGAGCTTCGCGAGCGCGGGCTTGCTTATGCCTGCGAGCGCCATGTTCGTGTCGGTGAGCACCGTGGCCCCTGCGCGCAGTGCGTCGAGAGCACAGTGCGCGGCGTCATGGGTGAATACGAGGGAATCGGCGTACGAGAAGTCGGCAGTGGTGTGGATGACGCGCTTCACGACGGGCTCTTCAAGCGGCGGGAACGTGCGGCCGCCGAGCTCTTCGGTGATGATCTCGAAGCTGCGCCGCTCGATGTCGCCGGGCGCCATCTCCTTGGAATCCATCTAGTACTCCACTCCTTCCCTTGCACCTATCCCCTGAGCGTAGGGGTGTTTCTCGCACCGCATCTCGGTTATGTAGTCGGCCTTCTCCACGATCTTGCGGGAAGGCGCGCGCCCGGTGAACGCTACTTCGACGCCGCGCGCGGACATATCGAGCGCGCGGTCCACGAGCGCCTCGTCGACAAGCCCCTTCGAAAGCGCGTCGAGCGCCTCGTCGAGCACGAGCAGCCCCTCCTGCGCGCCCTCGAGCTCGGCGAGCGCGGAAGCGAGGTTCCCATCGTGCAGCTCGCGCGTCGCGGCAAGTTCTTCCGACGTCATGGACCAGGTAAACTTGTCCGACGCCTTCCCCGCGAACACGGGCACGCCGAAATGCTCGGCGAGCAGGCGCACCTCCCCGCTTTCGCCGTCTTTCAGGAACTGCACGACGACGACGCGGCGGCCTGCGGCGAGCATGCGAAGGGCGAGGCCCATCGCCGCCGTGGTCTTGCCTTTGCCGTCGCCATGATACACGTGGATCATACGCCCTCCTCGATAATGCGGTAGACATACTCCATGTCGAGCGCCACGCGCACGGAGTCGGCCAGGCGGTCGAACTCGCGCGCACGGTGATCGGCCGCGGACGCCGCGCCCGCAGCACCCACGACGCTCTCGGGCAGGCCACGCATGCGCGCGAGCGAGCGCGCGAGGGCGAGCGCCACCCCCGGTTCGTCGAACAGGCCGTGGAGATAGGTTCCGAACACGTTTCCGCAGGCCGCGCCTTCTGGTTTGCCGCCAATCGTGCCCGCAGGGGCGCAGGAGACGATCGTTTCGCCGTCGTGGATCTCGTACCCGCGAGCCGTCATGCCGTTCCACACCGAGAACGCACCTTGGGCGTCTGTGATGCGCAGCTCCGACTGGGCGAGGCGCTTTTCCTCCCTGAACACCGTACTTGCAGGGATGAGCCCGAGCCCGCGCGCGGTGCCAGCGCCTTCCCTGCCGTGCGGGTCGGAAAGCTCGTCACCCAAAAGCTGGTAGCCTCCGCATATGCCGAGCACCGGCGTGCCCGCACCCGAAAGCGCGCGTACACAGGCTCCGATGCCGCTAGCCGCAAGCCAGCGCGCGTCGTCGAGCGTGGTCTTCGAGCCGGGGAGCACCACCAGGTCGGGTCGGCCCAGATCGGTCGTCGAGGAAACGTAGCGCACGCCCACGCCGGGCACGCGCGAAAGCGGGTCGAAGTCGGTGAAGTTCGACAGATGTGGAAGGCGCACGACGGCGACGTCGATGACGCCGCGCGCCTCGCGGGCAGATAGGCGCGGCGCGAGCGAGTCCTCGTCGTCCAGGTCGAGCGTAAGATACGGCACGACCCCCACGACGGGAACCCCGCACATTTTCTCGAGCGGGGCCAAACCCGGGCGCAGGATTTCCACATCGCCGCGGAACTTGTTCACCACAAGCCCCCGCAAAAGAGCGCGATCCTCGGGCGCAAAGAGCGCGACCGTGCCGTAGAGCTGGGCAAACACCCCGCCTGGGTCGATGTCGCCCGCGAGCAGCACGGGGGAGGACACGGCGCGCGCGAGCCCCATGTTGACGATGTCGTTTTCGGCAAGGTTGATTTCGGCGGGGCTGCCGGCGCCCTCGATGACGATGACGTCGTTTTCCTCCGCGAGCGAATCGAACGACTCCAAAATCTGCGGCATGAGCGCCTTCTTTCGCGCGAAGTAGTCCCTCGCAGCGAAGGCTCCCTGCGCCTTGCCGGCCACGATGAGCTGGCTTCGGTGGTCGCTTTCGGGCTTGAGCAGGATGGGGTTCATGCGCACGTCGGGCGCGATGCCGCACGCCTCGGCCTGCATGATCTGGGCGCGCCCCATCTCGAGCCCATCGGCCGTGACACCGCTGTTGAGCGCCATGTTCTGGCTCTTGAAGGGAGCCACGCGCAGGCCGTCCTGCGAAAGCACACGGCACAGCCCCGCCGCAAGCAGGCTCTTCCCCGCGTTCGACATGGTGCCCTGGATCATGATGGGCTTCGCCCTACCCACGGGTATCGACCTCCTTCGCCGAGCCTCGGCCATCCGCGCCCGCCATAGCGTCGCTGCAAGAAGCGCCGCCCCGTTCGTCGGGTTCGCCTTCGCCCGATGCGCCTTCCGCCCGAAGCGCGCGGCTGAACGCCATCGCAAGCCGGGCGTTCTCCTTGCGCGTGCGCACCGCGACGCGGCACCAGAAACGGGACAGTACCGAAAACGAGTCGCACGTGCGGACCAAAACCCCCTGTTTATACAGGCGCTCGGGGATGTCTTTCGCCGGTGTCCGGACTAAAAGGAAGTTCGCATCCGACGGCACGACGGAAAGCCCGAGCGAGGAGAGCTCGTGGGAAAGCCACGCTCGCTCGCCCGCCAATACATCGCGCGTGCGCGAGACGTATTCGACGTCTTCCAGGGCGGCGATACCCGCGGCCTCGGCGACCGAGGAGACGGGCCACGCCTGCCCCGCCCGGCGAATCCCCTCGAGGAGTTGGGCGTTTCCGCTGATCAGATATCCTAACCGCAACCCCGCCATTCCGTAGAGCTTGGTGAATGCGGAGAGCACGGCCACATGGCGCGAACACGCGGCGCGTGCGGCCACGCTCCTTTCGCGGGCGTCGGGCGCAAATCCGAGGAAGCACTCGTCCACGACGAGCAGCGCGCCCACCTGCTCGCAGCGGCAAGCCGCGGCATCGATCACGCGGGGGTCGACGAGGCGCCCCGTCGGGTTGTTCGGATTGCAGATATACGCCACGTCTCCCGGCCCCTCGATCGCGCGGGCGAAGGAGGCGGGCACGTCGAAGTCGTCCGCTTCGGAGAGCGGGAACTCCTGCACGCATGCGCCGTAGTACGATGCCGCCTCCGCATATTCAGAGAACGTCGGCGCGCACACGACGATGCGTTTCGGGCGCACCGCCGCGGCGAGCCGCCAAATGATGTCGGACGCGCCCGCGCCGCAGACGATAGTATCTTCGGGAATGCCCTGGGCACGCGCTAGGGCGCGAACGAGGGCGAGGCTTTCCCTATCGGGGTAGGCGTCGATTCGAGAAAGCGCCTTGCAAGCTGCGGCAACGGCGCGCGGCGAGGGGCCTGCCGGATTCACGTTCACCGAGAAGTCAATGAGGTCGGAGGCGCCCCCTTCGCAAGCGATGCCGAGCGATTGCGTGCTACCCCCATGCGCACGGGCGCGCAGGATTCCCCCGGCAGCCCGGGACGCGGCGTGGTCTTCCCTCATACCATCGCCCCCACGGCGAGCACGACCGCCGCGCGTGCGGCACCGAAGACGACGAGCGCGCATACGGACGCGGCGAGCATGAGCCTAGTCGCCCGGGCGATGTCGCTCCACTCAATTTCACGGGACGCGTCGCCTATCGTCGGTTTCTCAACGAGCTTGCCGAAATACACCGCGGGTCCTGCCAGGCGCAGCCCGAGCGCGCCCGCACACGCTGACTCGGTCTGCGCCGAGTTGGGGCTCGCATGGCGACGCCTGTCGCGGCGCCAGATGCGCGCCGCCCCGCGAGCATCGAGCCCGACGATCGGGCACACGGCGATCATGAACAGGGCCGATAAGCGCGAGGGAATCCAGTTCACCGCATCGTCGAGGCGCGCCGAGGCGCAGCCGAAGTCGATGTAGCGCTCGTTTTTGTAGCCCACCATGCTGTCGAGCGTGTTCACCGCCTTGTACGCCATGCCCAAGGGCGCACCCCCGATCATAAGGTAGAAAAGCGGCGCGATGACGCCGTCGCTCGCGTTCTCCGCCACCGTTTCCACGGCGGCGCGCGCAACGCCCTGCTCGTCGAGAACAGACGTGTCGCGTCCCACGATGAGCCCGACGGCTTCGCGAGCCGCGACAAGGCCGCCCTTCGAGAACGCGCGGGCCACGGCCAGGCTCTGGCGGCGCAGCTCGCATGCCGCGAGAATCTGATAGCTCGCCCATGCCTCGGCCACGAAGCGCAAGCCGGGGTGAACCATGCCGCAAAGATGCAGGATTCCCAAGGTCAAAAGCCCACACGCAAGCGGAAGCGCCACGGCGAGCACAAGCCCTGAGGCGCGCGTGCCCGCGGACGTTTGCGGGAATGAGCCCCGCAGGCGGCCTTCGGCCCACGTGATCGCGCGCCCCATGGCGACAACGGGATGGGGAAGCCAGCGCGGGTCGCCGAAGGCAAGGTCGGCTGCGAACCCGGCGGCGGCGGCAAGAATCGTCATCACCGGGCATCGCCCCCCGAAGCGGGACGAACGTCGCGAAGGCAGCGCCCATCCCAGGTGGCGGCCCATGCGCCGCCCGGCTCGGTATGCACGTCGAAATATCCCATTTTCGGGACAGCTAGCTCGGAGAGCAGCGCTTTCACGGTACCCGCGTGAACGACGAAGACGGCGCGCCCACTCCCCTGGGCGCGCTCCGATTCGCACGCCTCCCGAAACGCCGCGACGACGCGGCGGGTGAAATCGCTCTTGCCCTCGCCATGCGGGCAGCGCGTCTCGCACCAGGAGTCTACCCAGGCGCGGTAGCGCACATCCTCTTTAAGCTCGGCGGCGCTTCGCCCCTCGAAGTCGCCGAAATCCATCTCGCGCAGACCGGGGCACGCCATAAGCTCCGCGTTCGGGAAGAGGATGCGCGCCGTCTGGTCGGTGCGGGCCATGCCGCTCGTGATAACACGGAACATGTCACGATCACACGCGAGGTCGCGCAAAGCGCGCTCGCCCGCGCTCGACAGGGGCTCGTCGGTGCCCGCCCCGCTGTAGCGATGGTCTTCCGTGCCCGCCGTGGCACCATGGCGCACGAAGACGACTTCCAAAGGCGCGCCCGCGCCCTGCGTCCCTCGAGGCGCATCGGCAAGGTTTCCTTTGATGACCTGGGGAATCCCGCACGTCATGCGCACGACGACGTCGGCACGCGCAGCGAGCGCGCATCCTAAGCGCCCCGCGCGCTCGCGCCATTGGGCGTCTTCCGCACGCATGGGGACGACCCCCGAGCCGACCAAGGGCAGAATTACTGCGTCGAAGCCAATCAGCCGCTCGAGCGCCCGGTCTGCGTCGAGCGCGCGTACGAGCTCCTCAGCACGGTACGCGACACGGCCGGCAAAAGCCGCGGGCACGCCGCCCTCCGCAAGCTGCGCCGCATCGACGAAATCGTCCGCCGCGAACCCGAGCTTTTCGCGCACGAAGGTCCTCTTCCCCGAATGCGCGCCACCTACCACGAGAATCATAGGAGCATGCCCCCCGCCACCAGCATGGCAAGCATCGCGAGCTCGGCCCATTGCAGAAACCATCCGGCCAAATCCCCCGTCACCCCGCCGAAGCGGGACAGGGCAACATGGCGGTACCACGCGAGCGCCAAAAGCCCCGCCACCGCCATAAGGACGCCGACGGCCTGAGCGCACGCGACCATCCCTGCAGCCGAAGCCGCGGCGAAAGCGCAAAGCGGCACGACGATCGCCGCGCGCTTCTTCGCAGGCGAGAGCCCCGCGGCCATGCCGTCCGCCCGCGCGGCAGGCCAGCATTCTACGGCGAGCCCCGAAAGCGCGCGGGAGAACACGAGCGAGCACAGAAGCGCGAGGAACGCCCCCGCCGTAAGCGGCAGCGCGGTGAACAGGGAAAACTGCAGAATAAGGTACACGACAACACCGATGACCCCGAAGGCGCCCGCCCGCGGGTCGTGCATGATCTCGAGCTTTCGCTCGCGCGGGGCCCAACTTGCAAGCGCATCGGAGGTGTCGCAGAGCCCGTCTAAGTGGATGCCTCCCGTCACCGCCACAGGCAGCGCCGCGAGCACGGCCGCGACGATGGTCGCGGGTACGCCGAGCAGGTTCGCCACGTACCCCCACGCCGTCATGAGGAAGCCTTCCGCAAGGCCCACCAGGGGAAACGCGGCAAGCGCATGGGTTGACCCGAAATCGGTCCAGGCCGATTTCGGGACGGGGATGCGCGAGAACGTTCCGAACGCCGCGCCGATTGCCTCTGCTATCTTCACCTTATAGGTCCTTCGCCTTTCATCCACACGGGAATCCCGCATACCACTTCGACTGCGCGGTCGGCCAGCGCCACCACACCCGCGTTCACGCGCGCGAGCGCGCGCCTCCATGCCTCGGTCCCCTCATCGTAGCGCATCCCATCGGCGAACACGTCGACGGTGACCACCACCGTATACGCAGCGGCCTGAGCGAGCCGTTCGATGCCTCCGAGCACCTCGCGCGCCGCAGCGTCGGGGTCACGTGGGGACAAGCCGCCTTCCGCGAAGAGCTCGTTCGCAACCAGGTTGCCCACGTCCTCCAAAAGAAGCGTGCAGCCGCACGGAAGCCCGGGCACTGCGGCGCCCACGTCACGCGTGCGCTCGAGGGTGGAAAACCCCTTGCCCTCGCGCAGCGCCCGATGGCGCGCGATGCGGCGGGCGCCCTCTTCCCCGAAGGGCTCCATCGTTGCCAGGTACACGCGGGGGCCGTCGTGCCCGAGGCACAGGGACTCGGCATAGGCGCTCTTGCCGCTCGCGGCGGCGCCGATAACGAACGTCACCGTCATTTCCCAGCCTCGAAATGCTCGTAAGCAGCCATGCCAGTCGCCGTGAACGTCTTCCCATCCCGGTACACGCGCAGCGCCGAATCCAGAAGGGGCAGATACGCCATGGCGCCCGCGCCCTCGCCCAAGTGCATGCCTGCGTCGAGGGGTGCCTTTATGCCGAGCTCGCGAAGGAGCTCCCGGCTTGCGGGCTCGCTTGATGCGTGGGTGCCCACGAGGTAACCTAAGGCGTTGGGGCACAGGCGCGCCGCGCACAGGGCCGCCGTGCAGGATATGACCCCGTCGAGGAGCGCCGGCGCCTTCGAGGCCGCGGCCCCCAGGTAGAAGCCGCACATCGCCGCAATGTCGAAGCCGCCCACCTTCGAGAGCACATCGATCGGGTCGGCGGAATCGGGCGAGTTCGCATCGATAGCGCGCTCGACCACGTCGCGCTTGCGCGCGAGCGAGGCGTCCGAGAGCCCCGCGCCGCGCCCGACGAGGCTCCGCGCGTCCGCCCGGATGAGCACTGCGGCCACCGCCGCCGAGGTGGTCGTGTTGCCGATACCCATCTCGCCCGCGGCGAGAAGGCGCACGCCGGCGCGGGCAAGCCCGCACGCGACGGCGATTCCGACCTCGATCGCGCGCACGGCCCCATCGCGAGACATGGCGGAGCCGTGCGCGATGTTGCCGCTCCCCCGCCGCACGTTCGCGCGCACCATGCGCGCGTCTTCTATGCCCCGGGCCATACCCACGTCGACGGGCACGACCTCGGCACCCGCGAACGCCGCCATGCGGCAAGCGCTCGTGGCCCCCTCGCACATGTTGCGCGCGACGGCTCGCGTCACGTCTTGCCCGCTTTGCGACACGCCCTCGGCAACGACCCCGTTGTCGGAGAAGAATACCGCGAGCGCACGGGGAAACTCGGCCACATCGACGCTCCCCTGAGCTGCGGCGATACGCGCGACGGCGTCTTCAAAGTCGCCCAATCCCCCCAAGGGGTGCGCGATGGAGTCCCACGCGGCGTACGCGGCGGCGCGGGCGCACTCGTCTGCGGGCGCGATCCGGGAGAGCGCGGCTTCGAGCACGGCGCCCGGCGCCGAAGAGAACGCGCGCTCGACTTCCTCGCGGATGCAGGCAAGCGCGGTTTCGGTTGCTTCAGCCATGCCGTCTCCTCTCTGCGAACGACGCTGCGGCAGACGCGAACGCGCGCGCAACGTCGGGGTTCGCAGGATAGTACACATGCGGGAAGCCCGCAACCAGGGACGGGGTGGTCGTCATGCACGGCCAGCCCTTGTCGCGCCGGGGCTTCTGCGCCCAGAAGTCGCCGCCCGGGCAGGTGGACTGCCAGTAGTGGAACTCGTGCGCACGGATGCGTGTGCCGCGCGGCCCGTAGAGCCCGTCGCGTTGAGAAGTGAGCTCCACGTACCCGAAATGGGACAGCCTTCCCCCGTTCTCGCTTGAGCCCTCAAGGGCGCCCGCAACAGGCCAGCGCCGGCCCTCGCTATCGGCGATTTCGTGCTGCAGGTACAGAAACCCACCGCATTCGGCGACCGTCGGCATGCCGGATTCCACCGCGCGCCGCACCGCCTCGCGCATCGGCGCGTTCTCGGAGAGCTGCCGCGCATGGAGCTCCGGGTAGCCGCCTCCCAGATAGAGGGCGCTTGTCCCCCGGGGCAAATCGCTATCACACAGGGGGCTGAAAAAGGCAAGCTCGCAACCCAGGTCCTCGAGCGCGCGCAGGTTCTCCTCGTAGTAGAACGAGAACGCCTCGTCACGCGCGACGGCGACGATGGGCCGCGCTCCCGCGATCGGCTCCAACCGGTAAGGTTCCTCGCGGATATCGGGTGCCGTCGCCGCTATTTCGAGCAAGCGGTCGACGTCGACGCTCTTTTCCACCAGCTCGGCCATCTTGTCGATGCGCGCGGAGAGCTGCTCGACCTCGCCGGCGGTCACAAGCCCCAGATGCCGGCTTTCGAGCGAGAACGCCTCGTCGGCGGGGATATTCCCCAAAACCGCGACGCCCGTGTGCTTCTCGATCGCAGGCGCTGCGTAGGCGCAGGCAGCGGCGCTCGTCTTGTTCAGCACGACGCCGCGCACGTTCGCACAAGGCAGGAACTCGGCGATGCCGTGGATTACGGCGGCGAGCGATAAAGACGCCCCGCGCCCGTTCACCACTAAAACAACCGGCGTTTCCGTGTCGCGCGCAACCTGGTAGCTGCTCGCATCGGACACGCCGGGCGCAATGCCGTCGTAGAAGCCCATGACCCCCTCGAGCACCGCGACATCCGCGCCCGCGGCGCCGCGTGCGAGCAGGGCGCGCAGCGTCGGGGCGTCGGTGAAGAAGCCGTCTAAGTTGCCCGAGCGCGCACCCACGACGCGGCGATGAAAGAGCGGGTCAATGTAGTCGGGGCCGCATTTGAAGGCCGCGCATGCAAGGCCGCGGCGCGCGAGCGCGCGCAGGAGCGCGCACGTTACGACCGTCTTGCCGCTCCCGCTCGAGGGCGCAGCGACCATGAAGCGCGGGATGGACGTGCTCACCGGGCGCCGCCTTCCCCACCTGCACCACGCGCGCTGACGAGGAACACGGGGTTTTGCGCCTTCATAAGATGGTGCGAGCCTACAGCCTCGGCGCGGGCGGCCGACACCTGGCACGCCTCGAACCCCTTAAAGCGCGAACCCGAGAGGAGCGCGCACGCCTCGGTGAGCGTCTCAACGGTGACGCATGGCACGCACAGGCGAACCTGCGAGTTCTTCTCGAGCGCCGCCTCCACGATGGAGGGAAGCTCGCCCGCGCTCCCGCCGACGAACACGGCGTCGGGGACGGGCAGTTTCGCGAGCGCTTCGGGGGCGACACCGGGGACCGCATGCACGTTGCCGCACCCGAATGCATCCGCGTTCTCTCGGATGAGCCGAACGCCGGTCGCGTTGCGCTCGACCGCCCATACCGACCCCGCTCGCGCGACGAGCGCCGCCTCGATCGACACGCTCCCCGTGCCGGCGCCGACGTCCCACACGGTGTCGGTCGCGGCAAGGCGCAGCTTCGCGAGCGCGACGGCGCGTACCTCCTGCTTGGTCATGGGAACGTCGCCGCGGATGAAGAGCTCGTCGGGAATGCCCGAGGAAGCGTACGGCCAGCGGGAGCTCGCGGCGCGAGATGCGCTAGAGCCCACAGGCGACCCGGCGCCGCCTGCGAAATCGATAAGCATCACGTTCAAGTCGTCGAACGTCTGACCTGCGATTTCACTTGCGGTCGCGCAGGTGATGCGCTCGTCGGGGTACGACAGGCGCTCGGCCACCGTCACGCGCGCGTCCCCGAAGCCCGCCTGCACAAGCTCGCCGGAAAGCCGCGAGGGGTCTTCCCCGCCCGACGTGACGAGGAAGAGCTCACCTGCGCGCTCGGCTTCGGCCACGATGTCGCACGCCACGCCGTGAGCGCTCGCAAAGCGCCAATCCTGCCATGGACGCGCGAGGCGCGCGGCGAGATACGACGCTGAGCTTATGCCGGGAATGACGCGCACGTCCACCTGCGCGTTGCCGGAGAGCGCCTCCACCAGGCGGCGCGCGCCGCTGAACAGCCCCACATCGCCCGTCATCACGACCACGGCGCGCTGCCACGACGCCGCATCGGTGAGCGCGGCGACGATGTCCGCCGTCTTCACGAGCTCGCATCTCACCACGTCGGGCGGCACGTCGATGCCGGCAAGTGCGCGATGAGCGCCGATGACCACGTCGGCGATGTCGATAGCGTCGAGCGCCGCGCGCGAGAGCAAGTCGGGGTTTCCGGGCCCCGCCCCGATGATCGTTACCTTTCGCATGGAATCTCCCGATACCCGCGCGGCGTGACCATACGGCCGCCTACGAGCTTCGTGTCCGCGTTGCCGACGAACACGGTGGTGAACATGTCGGCGTCGATCTCCCCCAGCTCAGAGAGCCTGCACATGCCCGACTGCTGCCCCTCGCGCCCGATGTTGCGTACCCAGCCGCAGAGCGTGTCGGGGGCCTTCCATTCGAGCATAATCTTCGCCGCGCGTGAGAGCCTGTCGGCGCGCTTTCTGCTGCGCGGGTTGTACAAACAGATGCAGAAGTCGGCGCTCGCCACGGCGGCGAGCCTGCGCTCGATGACCTCCCATGGCGTGAGCAGGTCGGAGAGCGACACGACCGCGAAGTCGTGGGCAAGCGGGGCGCCGAGCACCGCCGACCCGCTCTGAGCCGCGGTGGCCCCGGCGATAACTTCCACGTCTACATCGGGGTAGTCCTCCGCAAGCTCCAGCACGGGGCTCGCCATGCCGTACACGCCCGCGTCGCCGCTGCACACGAGCGCCACGGCGTCTCCACTCTGCGCGCGCGAAAGCGCAAGGCGGCACCGTTCGACCTCGTGCATCATCGGCGTCGCGAGATGCGCCGCGTCGGGCACGGCGGCGAGCGCGAGCTCCACGTATTTCGTGTAACCCACAACGACGTCGGACGCCTCGAGCGCACGCCGAGCCGCAATCGTCATGCCGTCGGGGCCGCCCGGGCCGATTCCCACCACGAAGAGCTTTCCCATCACCGCTCCTTAAACGAAAGTTTAATAGTTACCTTGGAAAACGCGACGGTCACGCCGCCGTGAGCGAGCTTCGGGAAGATAAGTTTGCCCCCCTCCGCGAGCGCTGCCCGCTCGCACACGTTGTCGACCCCCACCGTCGCGCGCACGAAATCAGATGGCGAAACGCTGCCTTCGACCTGCGACAACTCCTCTGCGGAATACGTCGCAAGCGGGATATTGCGCGCGCAGCAGAAGGCGAGCAGACCCTCCTCGTGCGCCTTCACGTCGATCGTCGCCGCCTCGCGCACGGCCGAAGGCGAGATACCCACCTGCCCGCACGCGAGAAGAAACGCCTCCTCGATCGCTTCGGCGCACGCACCGCGACGGCATCCTATGCCCGCAACGATGCAGGGCACGACAAGGCGAAGCGGCTCGGGCGCAGGCGCCTGCGCCCGCACGCCCGCCGGCTTCCCCGTCTCACCGGCGGGCACGACCTCGCCCGTTGTCTCCGCCGCACGAACGGACGCACCTGCATTCGCGCCAGCGAACGGCGACACGACGATATCGGCCCGAGCGCGGTCGGACGCAATGTCAACCCCCTCAGGCGGCTGTCCCGAAATCGGCATGTCGGAATAGAGCGCCACGCGCCCGCCCGAAAGCAGCCGCGCCGACACTCGCTTGATGGCCTCGGGATTCGAAACGGCGAGCCCCGCACAGCGCGCCCACGTATCCACCGCCCACACGCCGCGGACGTCGGTCGCCGTGGTGATGACGGGGATGGCCCCTGCCGCGCGTGCCACAGTTTGCGCAAGCTCGTTCGCACCGCCCAAATGCCCCGACAAAAGCGGGACGGCAAAGCGCCCCGCCTCGTCGATCGCCACAACCGCGGGATCGTTTGCCTTCGAGGCGACATGCGGCGCGATCGCCCGCACGGCGATGCCCGCCGCGCCCACGAACAGAAGCGCGTCCGACGCTTCCCACGCGAGCGCCGTCCATGCGCGCAGGTCGGCCTTCCCCTCGCCGAACCCGCGCGAAACGGAAACGTCCCAGCCAAGGTCGTCTTCACCTGTCTGCGCGCAATCGGAAAGCGCGTGTGCGGTGCGCACCGCCAACGCATACCCCCTCTCAGTGAACGCTATGCAGGAAACCCTCATCTAGCGCACCACCATCGTCGAGAAGTAGCTGCCCCGATCGGGCACATCGTCGAGCGAGCGGTACACGCGCTCGCCCGGAAGCCCACAGTCCTCTACAAGCTCGGCACCGTCGAAGGCGCCCTCCTCGCAAAGGAAGCGCTTCGTGTCCGCAAGCGAGCGGCGCGCCTTCATGACCACCTTCGTCCCCGGCCAGCCGATTGCGCGGCACACGTCGTCGTAGCCGCCGGGCACGATGTGCAGAGGCGACGACATCTCGGGCGTGCGGTCGCGCTCGAGCGCCGCGGCGACCGCGCAGAAGCTCGGCACGCCGGGAATGGCGCGCGCCTCGAACCCGCGGGCGCGCACGTCGGGCGCTATGCGCTGGAAGGTGGCGTAGATGCTCGGGTCCCCCAGGTTCAGCAGCGCGACGTCGCGGGCCGCATCCAGGTGCGCGACAAGCTCGCGAACAAGCGAGGCATGCTCGGCCGCGCGGCGCTCGGCGTCGCGCGTCATCGAGAACCGCACGGGGATCACCGTCTTGCCTGTAAGGTCGACGGCGCCGCGCACGATGTCGAGCGCGACCATGGCCCCGTCCGCCGTCTGCGGCGCGGCGATGACCGGACACGATTCGATTGTGCGGACGGCCTTGATCGTGAGCAGCTCGGGGTCGCCAGGCCCCGTGCCCACCCCGTACAGCACGCCTTTACTCATACGTCGCCCCCAATTCCCCGATAACCGCATCGGCGCCCGACGTGCGGAAAAGCTCGCGGCGCTCGGCGTCGAACACGACCGCGGCGATGTCGCATGCGCCCGCCGCGCGACGGCGCAACCTGTCCTCGATTGCCGCAGCGAGCGAGGCGCGCGCAGCGTCCCCCACGCCGGCGGCCTCGATTACCTCGAGCGCCGCCGTGGTCGTGACCGACGACATGATCTCGTGCACGGTCTTCGCGCCCGCGCCGGCCAAGGCCGCGTGGGCGGCCAGAATCTCCGCGCGGCAGTCGGCGGTACGCGAATGGGTGTCCATGATGCCGCCCGCGACCTTCACCAGCTTGCCGATGTGTCCCACAAGAAGGACATTGGTAAATCCCTCGCGAACGCAGCAATCAATCGCATCGCCCACGAAGTTGGAGATGAAGACCACCGGCACACCGTTTAGGTGGAAATGCCCCGAGATGAACTGCGCGCCGTAGTTGCCGGGCGTGAGCACGACTCCGCGCCGCCCCATAGCCGCATGCTGCCGGATCTCGAGCTCGATGCTGTCGCGCAAGGCAGCGAGGCTGCGCGGCTCGACGATGCCCGTCGTGCCCAAGATGGAGATGCCGCCCTCTATCCCCAGGTGCGGGTTGAAGGTCTTTTCGGCAAGGGCAACACCCTCGGGTACCGAAATCGTCACAGCAATATTTCCAGAAAAGCCGTGCGCGGCACACACCTCGCGCACCACCGAAGTGATCATCGCGCGCGGCGTCGCGTTGATGGCGGCCGCCCCCACCGGCTGCTCGAGCCCGGGCAACGTCACGCGCCCCACGCCCACGCCGCCATCGACGGAAACTTCCGATTCGCGCGTGGGCACGCCCTTGCTGCCCGCAGCGCCCGTGCCCGACCCCGCATGTTCCACGCGCGCGTACACGAGCACGCCGTCGGTCACATCGGCATCGTCGCCTGCGTCCTTTCGCACGGCGCACTGGGCGCACCCCTCGCCGATGCATGCGTCGACCACGTCCGTCTCGACGGGCAGCCCGCCGGGGGTGACGATCGACACGCGGCCGACGGGCTTTCGTGACAAGAGCATCTCGCAGGCCGCCTTCGCCGCGAGCGCGGCACAGCTCCCCGTGGTGTAGCCGCAGCGCAGGCGGGTCGTCCCGGTATATATGTAGTGCTCGAAGGCCACGCTAGCTGCTCGCCTTCCGATACCCCGTGGCAAACGAAGGGTCGTAAAGCTTGCTGCGCTCGTACGACTCCGCTTGCACGCCGTTGTGCGCAAGCCCGCCTCGAGCTCCGAGCACGCGGCCCACCACCACGAGCGCCGTGCGGTCGATGCCCTCTCGCGCGCCCGCATCGGCGAGCGTGCCCACTGTGCAGCGCACCACGCGCTCCTCAGGCCAGGTCGCCTTGTACACGAGCGCCGCCGGCTCATCGGAGCTGCGGCCCGCGGCCAAAAGCTCGGCGGAAAGCTCGGCGAGCATACCCGAGCTCAGGAAGATGACCATAGTCGAGCCGCTTTCCGCCATGGTGCGCATGCCCTCGCCCGCGGGCATGGGGGTGCGCCCGGAAAGCCGCGTGATCACGACCGACTGGCTGATTCCCGGCAGCGTATATTCCTGGCGAAGCGCCGCCGCGGCACCGCAAAAACTCGACACGCCGGGCACCACCTCGTAGTCCACGCCGCGCGCGTCGAGCGCGTCCATCTGCTCCTGGATGGCGCCGTACAGGCACGGATCGCCCGTGTGCAGGCGAACCACTTCCTCGCCCCGCGCATCTGCCGCGCACATCACGTCGAGCATTTCCTCCAAGGTCATGTGCGCGCTGTCGTAGACGACGCAGGATTCCTTGCACTCGGCGAGCAGCTCGGGATTCACAAGGCTCCCCGCCCAAACGACCACGTCGGCCGCGCGCAGAAGGCGCGCCCCGCGCAGCGTGATAAGGTCGGCGGCGCCCGAGCCTGCGCCAACGATATGAATCATCCGAGCCTTCCCTTCCCGTTTCTCATCGCAACCGTTTACGCCGCCATTCGCGCAGCGGGCAAAACACGGCGCCTGCGGCGGCAATCGGCGCAAATACGCAGGCAGGAGGCGCAATGCCGCCCGCCCTGGCTTTGACACGTTCACAAGTGCCCACTATCATAGTAAAAGTTTCGGCAACGAGCATATGACAATCGGATAAAAGGAAATGACCGGCGCGGCGCCCGCACAGCCCGCGCTGGCTTGCGGAGGGAACCAGGTGGGAATCCTGGGCAAGGGACATTACTGTATAGGACGCGCGGGCGAACCGCCTCGCGCCCCAAGCCAGACTGCTTCGCCTTTTCCTCACGGCATCGCCGTGGCGTTAGCTCCTTGTGAACCCCGAGGGGTGCGCTTTTCTTTCGCTTGTGCCGACAAGCAACTGTCGCCGGGGGACCGGCAAACCGAGGAAAGGAAAAACCATGTCCGACCAGATGTCACGCCGCGGCTTCATGAGCGCCGCAGCAACCGGAGCCGTCGCGCTCGCCGGAGTCGCGCTCGCGGGCTGCTCCAACACCTCCGCGAGTTCCGAAAAATCGAGTGAAAAGGAGAAGGCCGTGAAGCCGGTCATCCTCGTCACGAGCTTCGGCACGAGCTACAACGACTCGCGCCACATCACCATCGGCGCCATCGAAGACGCTATCCGCGAGAAGTACTGGCAGGACTACGACATCCGCCGCGCCTTCACCGCGCAGATCATCATCGACAAGCTGAAGAAGCGCGACGGCATCACGATCGACAACATGACCGAGGCGCTCGACCGCTGCGTGGAAGACGGCGTGAAGGAAATCGTCGTGCAGCCGACGCATCTCATGGGTGGCCTGGAATACACCGACGTGAAAGACGAGCTCGACAAGTACGCCGACAAGTTCGACAAAATCTCGCTCGGCGACCCGCTGCTCACCTCCGACGACGACTACAAGAAGGTGGCCGCAGCCATTAAGGAGAACATGGCGTCCTTCGACGACGGCAAGACGGCGCTGTGCCTCATGGGCCACGGCACCGAAGCCGATTCCAACGCCGACTATGCCAAGATGCAGGAAGTGTTTAAGAACGAGGGCTTGACGCAGTTCTTCGTCGGCACCGTCGAGGCTGAACCGACCTGCGAGGATGTTATCGCCGCCGCGAGCGCCGCAGGCTACAAGAAGGCCGTGCTCGCGCCGTTCATGGTGGTCGCGGGCGACCACGCGAACAACGACATGGCAGACGAGACCGACCCCGACAGCTGGGCTGCGAAGTTCGTGGCCGCCGGCTTCGAAGTGACGTGCCTGCTCCAGGGTCTGGGACAGAACGTCGCGGTCGACGACATCTACGTCTCGCACGTGGACGACGCCATCGCCAAGCTGTAAACTCGCCGCGCACGGGGGCGCCGGTCGCGTCCCCGTGCAACGGGCATGCGCCTTCCCCGACTGACGGCGCATGCCCGTTGCATTCGCATCCCGCCCGCCCACCGCACGGCGCGGGCGGTCGAAGCGATTGAAAGGAA
Organism: uncultured bacterium; assembly: GCA_905216145.1. Lineage (GTDB taxonomy): Bacteria > Actinomycetota > Coriobacteriia > Coriobacteriales > Coriobacteriaceae > Collinsella. Next base: position 26,832 of record CAJMST010000021.1, read on the forward strand.
CCCCTTCATGTTGAAGAAAACCCTCGCCTTCGCCCTGTCGGCGGCGCTTTTCGCGTTCTCGCTCGCCGGCTGCGGCGGAAATTCAATCGACAGCGCAAAGGCAAGCGATGCCGATTCCCAGGAAAAAACCGAACAGGCGGCCGATGCGCCCGAGGACGCAAGCGCTGCCCCCATCACCGCCGACAAGGTGGCCGACGGCACCTATCCGATCACCGTAGATTCCAGCTCGAACATGTTCAGGATTGTGGACGCCCAGCTCATCGTGGAAAACGGCTCCATGCACTGCGTGATGACACTTTCCGGCACGGGCTACGGCAAGCTCTTCATGGGCACGGGCGACGAGGCTGCCGCCGCGAGCGAGGCCGACTTCATCCCCTATGTGGAAAACGCGGAAGGCAAGTACACCTACGACGTGCCCGTTGATGCGCTCGACGAGGACACCGCCTGCGCCGCGTGGAGCATCAGAAGGGAGCGGTGGTACGACCGCACGCTCGTATTCGAATCCGCCGGCGTCGATCTGCGCGCCGACGCACTGAAGTAACGCCATGCGGTCGATTCTTCCCAAGGGGGAAAACAGGAAGCGCCGCAGCATCGCGGCGCGCGCGATCGCCTGCGTTCTCGTCGCCCTGCTCGCGCTTCCCTTCGCGGGGTGCAGTGCGAGCCCGAACGCGACCGGTGCCACGACGGGCTCTCAGGAATACACTGTGAGCGTCTCGCTTTCCGGCGGGTCAGGGCGCGCAAGCATCTCCTCACCAACCACAATTATGAAGGATGGCGACACCTACACCGCGACCATCACCTGGTCGAGTTCGAACTACGACAAGATGACCGTCGACGGCGTGGACTACGCGCCCGTAAACGACGGCGGCAACTCCACGTTCGAGATACCCGTCACGCTCGACGAGGACATCGCCGTGTCGGCCGAGACCGTCGCCATGTCGACGCCGCACACCATCGACTACACGCTCTACTTCGACTCATCCACCATGAAGGAGAAATCGGGCGACGATGCAAGCGGCGGCTCCCCCGCGGGAACGGCTTCAAGCGCCGCGGCCGACTTCCACAACGCCGATTTGGGCTGCGGCTGGAAGCCGACGGGGGCGCTTCAGCTTGAATACGCCAAGCACTTCACTGTCGACGAGTTCGAAGGCGGCTTGCGGCTTATCTGCGTTTCGAACGGGGAGCGCTTCCTCGTGATGCCGCAGGATGCGAAGGTACCTGATGGGTTGAGCTCCGACATCGCGGTCATAAGGCGCCCCGCCGACAAGGTGTACCTTGTGTCGTCGGCGACAATGTGCCTGGTCGACGCACTCGATGCGAACGACAATATCTTAATGTCGGGCACGAAGGCCGACGATTGCTCGGTCGCAGGCTTCAAAAGCGCGCTCGAAAGTGGGGCGATCGCCTACGGCGGCAAGTACAGCGCGCCCGACTACGAGCGAATATCGGCCTCGGGCTGCACGCTCGCCATCGAGAACACCATGATCAACCACACGCCCGATGTGAAGGAAAAGCTGCAGAAGCTCGGGCTCGTCGTGCTCACCGAACAGTCGTCGAGCGAGCCCGAAGCACTCGGGCGCGTCGAGTGGATTAAGCTTTTCGGCGTCCTGTTCGACAAGGAAGACGAGGCCGCGCACCTGTTCAACGAGCAGAAGGCCCGCGTCGAGCAAACGTCGGGGCTCGCGTCGTCAGGTAAAACCGTGGCGTATTTCTACATTAACTCGAACGGGGCCGCCGTCACGCGGCGGGCGGGCGACTACGTGGCGCAGATGATCGAGCTTGCAGGCGGCAGCTACGCACTCGATGACGCGCAGACGGCGTCGACGTCAGGTTCGTCAGTAACGCTCGAAATGGAGCGCTTCTACGCGACGGCGAAGGATGCCGACATCATCGTCTACAACGGCACCATCGACGAATCGGTTGCCACCTTGAACGACTTCGTAGGCAAAAACGCGCTATTGTCGCAGTTCAAAGCCGTGAAGAACGGCAACGTCTGGGTCACAAGCGCCGACATGTACCAGCAGATGACTTCTACCGCCGACATTATCGACGAGCTGCACGGGGCGTTCACCGGCGATGACGCGAGCGACTTCCATTATCTGAGGAAGCTCGGCTAGCGCCATGAGAAGCCGGCTTTCCATGACATACGACGAATCGGGGCGTGCCGCGCGGTGTCGCGTCGTGACGGCGCTGCTCGCTGTTGCCCTCATCGTGCTCGTCGGGGCCAACCTGTGCATCGGGAGCGTGCTCGTACCCGCAGACCACATCCCCGGCATCCTTTCGGGCGGCGCGGCCAATTCCATGGAAAGCCAGGTCATCTGGGAGATTCGCCTGCCGCGCGTGCTTTCAGCCGTGCTTCTCGGCGGGGCACTTTCGCTCTCCGGGTTCCTGCTGCAGACGTTTTTCAACAACCCCATCGCCGACCCGTTCATCTTGGGCGTCTCCTCGGGCGCAAAGTTCGTCGTCGCGCTTACGATGATCGTTCTTCTGGGCGCGAACCAGGCCATGTCCTCGCCGGCCATGGTGGCCGCAGCGTTTCTGGGCTCGCTTATCACCATCGGCTTCGTGCTCCTCATCGCACGGCGCATAAGTTCCATGGCTATGCTCATCGTGGCGGGCGTCATGGTGGGATACATCTGCTCGGCGGCGACGAACTTCCTCATCGCCTTCGCCGACGACCAGTCCATCGTGAACCTGCACAACTGGTCTTTGGGTAGCTTCTCGGGTTCGAGCTGGGACGACGTCGTGGTCATCGCGGTCGTGGTGATCACCGTGAGCGCATGCGTATTCGCGATATCGAAGCCCCTTTCCGCTTTCCAGCTGGGAGAAGCCTACGCGAAAAGCGTCGGCGTGAACGTCGCACGATTCCGCGTGGTGCTCGTCCTTCTAGCGAGCATGCTCTCCGCCTGCGTGACCGCGTTCGCTGGTCCGGTGTCGTTCGTAGGCATCGCGGTTCCGCATCTCGTGAAGTCGGCGCTAAAGTCGTCGAAGCCCATCCGCGTGATTCCTGCGTGCTTCTTGGGAGGCGCTATCTTCTGCGCGGGCTGCGATTTGATCGCGCGCACGCTGTTCTCTCCCGTCGAGCTTTCCATCAGCGCCGTCACCGCCATCTTCGGCGCGCCGGTGGTTATCGCACTCATGTTGAAGAAGCGGGTGAGGTAGATGGGGGAATTCGTGCCGCGGCCCAAAACGCAGACTGACGGAGCGCCGCTTTTCCGCATAAGCGACCTGTCGGCGGGCTACGACAAGAAGGTCGTAGTCGAAGGTGTCGATCTGGAGGTTCGCGCGGGCGACGTCGTGGCGCTCATCGGGCCGAACGGCTCGGGCAAGTCGACCATCTTGAAAACCATCACACGCCATCTGGCACCGCTTGCCGGCTCGGTCGAGCTCGACGGGCGGGAGATTTCCCGATGGAAGACGGCGGAGTTCGCAAGGAACCTTGCCGTTATGCTGACAGATCGCCCCCAGACCGAGCTCCTCACCTGCCGCGATATCGTAGAGGCAGGAAGGCATCCCTACACGGGGCGAATGGGCACACTCTCGCCCGACGACCATAGTCGGGTCGACGAGGCCATGAAAACCGCACATGTGGAAGAGCTCGCCGAGCGCGACTTCATGCAGATAAGCGACGGGCAACGCCAGCGCGTCATGCTCGCACGCGCCATCGCGCAGGATCCGCGTGTGCTCGTACTCGACGAGCCCACGTCGTATCTCGATATCCGCTACCAGATCGACCTGCTGCGAATACTTCGCCACCTTGCGAAATCGCGGAATGTTGCTGTCATCATGTCCATCCACGAACTCGAGCTCGCGCAGAAAAGCGCCGACAAGGTGATTTGCGTGAAGGACGGCCGGGTCTTCCGCGCCGGCGCACCCGAGGACATATTCACGCGCGAGACGATTGACGAGCTCTACGGCCTTCAACATGGCACCTTCAACGAGCGCTTCGGCAGCGTGGAAATTGGACGCCCGCACGGCGATGCGCACACGTTCGTCATCGCCGGCGCAGGTACGGGGTCGGCTGTGTTTCGCCAGCTCATCCGACAGGGCAAGGCGTTCTACGCGGGCGTTCTGCACGAAGGGGACATCGACTGCGAGCTCGCGCGCGACCTGGCGACGGAATGCGTGGCCGAGCGCGCCTTCGAGCCGATCGGGGATAAAACCATAGCCCGCGCCAAAGAGCTCCTCGTCCACTGCGCGCGCCTTATCGTGTGCCCCGCCGCCTTCGGCACCATAAACGCCCGTAACGCAGAGCTCGTCGAGTTCGCACGCTCACATGGTATCAAGGTCATGCGAGCGTGCGAAGGCGCATCGGAGGATTCCCAATTGGAATGGGAAGGATAAACTGGACTTTCTTTTAAGGATCCTCAGGCTACAGCTCCTACGCCGGCGAGGTCTCCAAGGCGCCGGAGAACCTCGTGAACAGGAATTTCCACGCCGACGAGCCCAACTAAACCTAATCCAAGCGAGATTCCAAACTCGAAAGACCGCTCAACGTCAGATTATTAGCAACCTCCGAGACACGCTCGATAGGAACCGAGCCGTCAGACAGTGCCCACGTGCGATAGATACCGATAATGCCCGACAGCAAAAACGCCAGATAGTAGTCGAACATCTCGTCCTTGAGACCTTGGGGCAGCAGATCGCGCTCGGCAATCTCGTGTTCGAGCGGCGCACGAAGACGAGCCATGAAATCATCGAGCGGAATATTCTCGATCAGCTGACGATTGAGCACCAAGTTGTTGCACAGCGCCTCGTTAACGGTTTTAAAGAAGGTCGCCGCCGCGCCAAGAGCGCGCTCGTTGGTGTCACCGTCCATGGAAGCAAGCGTTTTCTCGACCGAGTCGACAATCATCTCCACCACATCGACGGCAATGGCATCGAGCAGGCCGTCAACCGTGCCAAAGTGAACGTAAAAGGTCTTGCGGTCGACATTGGCCTCGCGCGCGATGGCACTCACCGTAATGTCTGCCAGCGGCTTTTCCATGAGCAGGCGCTCGAAAGCCGAAAGGATGGCATTGCGGCTGCGAACGATGCGGCGGTCAAGACGCGGTTTGCTGGTTGCCATGGGCGTGTCCCTTCGATATGCGAGCATTCATCAACAGATGAGAGATAATCTACGTAAGAGGATTATCCCCCATACGGCACAAATATGCCCCGCGTCATGAAGAACGCACGACTGCCCTACTGCGACTTAGGATGCTTCTTCTTATTGAGTGCCGACGGAGATACGCGAATACCATCGCCTGTCTGACGCACATAGGCTTTATGAGCCGGCTTAGCGGCCCCAGAAGCCTTCTGAGCGTGCTTCTTGGGATCAACGGTAACAGCATTCGTGGGGTGCGGCTTCGCGGCCACAGAGGGTATCTGAGGCGTGCGGCCGAGCTTGCGCATCACGCGATCCCAGCGCGCATGGATGCTCTCGTTGTGGGCGCTCTTAAGTCCCAGCAGGGGCGCAGCCAAAATGGTCGGCGCAATAAACGTAATGAGGCGCCACAGCAGATAGCCGGCTGTCGAAGCCGACCCAAAGAAATGACCCAAGAACAATGCAAAGCCGCCCTCAGCGCCACCAGTTCCACCGGGCAAGGGAACCGCAGAGCTCAGCAGCTGGACAAAGGCGCTCGCGGCCATGACCGAGAAAAAGTCAACCTCGTGGTGGCCAAAGGCAAGCATTAGGAAATACGGAACCAGATAGAAAAACGCGAGCTGCAGCATGGTGATAAACACGGTGAGCAGCATGGAAGAAAAATGTCCGGCTGAAAGCTTGAACTTCTCGGAGAAGGAGTAGATCTCGCCATCGACAAACGTGCGCCATCCCTCGATCTTAGTGGCCGAGACACCAATGCGCTCAAGCCAATTGATGATGCAGTGGGCGACGCGCGTGACGGTCTTAGGCATGAGCGCGACGGCGAAGATGCCAAGCAAGATGCAGCAGTGCCCACCAAAGCTAAAGACGCACAGCAGCGTCATGTCGCCATAGCGCTCGGCAAAAAACGGCATGCGAGCAAGCAGTAGGATAGCGCCCCAGGCAACGAGGCCAAACTGATACACGATAAAGCGCGTAAATTGCGTGGCTCCGGCCTCGCCGACATTTTGGCCCGCTTTGGTCAGACGGTAGATCTGGGCGGGAGTCGATCCCATCATCATAGGCGTGAGGTTGCCAAAGAAGATGCCACTCGCCTCGACCGAGATCAGGTCGCGAATGCCGACGGGTGAATTGGGGTCGAGCCAGACAGCGATCGCATAGGCCACAATGCCAAAGAACAGATACATGAACATGCAAAGACACGCGACAAAGAGCCAAGGCGCCTGGACGCTCGACATTGCGGCCCAGAACTGCCCCATCTGCCCGGTTACCACCAGATAGACGATATAACCCACCAGCACGACGCCGATAAAGATGGCGCCGCGGCGTGCGCTCTTATTGTCATCGCCGCCCGAGGCCTCAACCTCGACCTGGGGCTTAGACGTATGCTGAGAGGACTCCGTCATGAGACTCCTTCTAACAGTCAAAATATCTTGGATATTGTACCCGCAAGGACCATAGACAGAACGCAAAGCTCTGGTTCAAACGGGAATTGCAGACGGTTGTTTAAAATAAAAAACCCGGCCTTCCATGGGAAGTCCGGGTATCAGATGCGTGGTAGCCCGTACCAGATTCGAACTGGTGATCTCCGCCTTGAGAGGGCGGCGTCCTAAACCGCTAGACGAACGGGCCATAAGCCTCAGCAGAAAAGAAGTGGTAGCCCGTACCAGATTCGAACTGGTGATCTCCGCCTTGAGAGGGCGGCGTCCTAAACCGCTAGACGAACGGGCCATAAGCCTCAGCAGAAAAGAAGTGGTAGCCCGTACCAGATTCGAACTGGTGATCTCCGCCTTGAGAGGGCGGCGTC
>CAJMST010000022.1 GCA_905216145.1 uncultured bacterium
GCCGCGCGGCAAGGAGATATATTGCCAGACCGGAGGGGCGCCGTGGGCGGGAATCTGGGCGTACACATTTCCTACACATCTTGGGATTCGACTAACGTTTGCCAGCCGTTAACTACCGCTCGCCGAGCATCTCTTTATATAAGGCAGTCTCATGGTTAAAGCGGATACGTCCCCCTAGCTAAAGCACAGCCAGCATCGAGCAACTCATCGCGTTCTTCCACCGAGAACCCCTCGGCGTAGACGCGCACCACTGGTTCGGTCCCACTAGGACGGACCAGCAGCCACGTGTCATCCTCGAATGCCAAACGCAAGCCATCCATATGACTAACGTTTTGCGGCACCTTGCCACAAATCGACTTGGGGTTTACGCCCGGCAGCAGGGTTCGTAACGTTTCGGCATCTTCGGCCTCAAGGCGTAAATCGCGTCGACCGTAACTCGTCTTACCAAAACTGTCCTCGAGTTGGTCGACCAGAACGCCCAAAGGCGCGTCCGTCTTTGCCATAAGCTCACACAGAATCAGACAGGCGAGGATTCCATCGCGCTCGGGCATATGCGCGGCGATGCCGATACCACCGGCTTCTTCGCCGCCTATGAGGACGCCGCCCTTCTTCATCTCCGCCGCTATATATTTGAAACCGACTGGTTTGACGGTCACGCGGCAGCCAAGCGCCTCGGCAATGCGACGCACGAGCGTCGAGCATGAAAGATTGACGACGACGCGCCCCTCCAAATTACGAAATTGAACCAAGTCGCCCAAAACGAGCGCCATGATCTGATGCGGATGTATATATCTGCCGCGCTCGTCAACCGCGCCGATACGGTCGGCGTCGCCGTCGGTCACCAGGCCAGCGCAAGCTCCGTCCTCGATAACCGTGCGCTCGCAAGCGTCCACCCAAGGCTCAACGGGGTCGGGGCAGATATCTTCTTGGTCAGACGCCTGCCCGGCGTGAATCTCGTGCACCTCAACGCCAAGCTCGCGCAGCAAATCGGCTAGATAGCCCTGGGCTGCGCCGCCCATGGGATCGACAACCACGCGCAGGTGCGCGGCGCGGATGGCTTCGGCATCGACAAACGATGCCACCGCCTGCATATAGTCAGGAATGATATCCGCGGTGCGATATTGCCCCTCGATCCCCATTGGCTCGGGAGCCACGGTCTCTTCGAGCTCTTCGATGACATCCTGGTTGGCGGTCGAGCCGTCACCCATGCGAATCTTGAGGCACAGATAACCCTGCGGATGATGGGACCCCGTCACCATGAGCGCGCCGCACGCCTCACCGTCATAAGCCGCCGCCCACGTAAGGGCAGGGGTCGGAACAGGTCGCGAAGCGAGCACGGCGTCCAGCCCGTGCGCTGCTAGCACGCCCGCCGCAAGCTCAGCGAACTCGCTCGCCAGGGGCCGGGTGTCGAACCCTATATATACCGTTTTGCCCGGATTGGTCTTTTGCCACAACTCGCCGACGGCATCGGCGATACGGGCAACGTTATCGGCAGTGAAGTCCTCATCGACGCGAGCGCGCCAACCGTCAGTTCCAAAATGAATTATCGCGCACACGCGCAGACACCTCACAGTGTTTGGATCATGGTACGCGTGAGGTATACCCGCAACACGCACTCGGCAACCTGCCGGCACCAGCATTCACCATTTGGGCAAATGCTGGCGAGGACATGCAAGCAATAAAAAAACCGCCCCGGATGGAGCGGTTTTACCCTTTATATATCGAGCGCCTCGGCCATCGCTGCCGTAGTGATTGCTGTGGTTCCACAACAACTGCCCACCATTGCGGCGCCGGCATGTCTCCATTCGATGCATGCGCGCGCGAAAGCTTCGGGGTTCTCGTGCCATACGGGGCCATCCTGAGTCTGGACCGGATCGCCCACGTTGGGACGCACCGTGACGGGAGTAGTCGCCGATGCAACCATCCTGGGCACCGCCGCGTTCGCGGCCGCAAGCGAACAGCAATTAACACCAACCGAGTTTGCGCCGTGTTTTTCGGCGTACAAAACGGCTGCCTCGATGTTGAGGCCATCGCCCAACAGGTCGCCTTTATCGTCAACGACAAAACTCACCAGAACAGGCATGCCGTCGGCGGCATCTCGGGCGCCGGCAAGCATGGGCTGCAGATTACGGATAGACGTCACCGTCTCGATCAGCAGACCGTCAACACCAGCATTGAGCAAGGCGTGCGCCTGTTCGCGCGCAATGCCGCGGATTTCACGATACTCGGCAGAGTCCTCGGCAAACCACTCAATACCGATCGGGCCCATCGAGCCCAGCAGCAGCTGAGGGTGCGCCTGGCGGGCATCGTCGACGGCCCCGCGATTGACCTCCGCCACGGACGGCGCAATCTGGTCGTGTTTGAGGGCATAGCTTGATGCCTGAAAGGTGTTGGTAATGAGCACCTGCGCGCCGGCGGCGACATACAAGCGATGGATACGAGAAACGGTCTGCGGCTCTGCCAGATTCCAAAACGCCGGTGGAATGTCAGCGGCATCGTACTCACTCAACAAAACACTGCCCATGGGGCCCTGCGCCAACAAGGTCTCGCTCGACAAGCGGCGCGTAAGTTCCTCGGCACCAAAGCGGTTGTAATAACTCGTATCCATATATATCCCGCTATTCCTCGACGCTGATTCCCTGCTTTTCGAGATAGGCGAGCCAGCGGCTCATCGTGTCCTCGGATAGCGCATGCTCCATCATGCAGGCCTCGGAATCGGCTCGCTCAAATTCGACACCGAGCTCCTGAACCAAAAACGTGCGGATGAGGCGATGACGGTACCAGATAGCCGTGCCAACCTCGCGGCCGCGATCGGTCAGGACCACCTTGCCGTAGTGCGATTGCTCGACAAGCTCGGATGCCTTGAGCGCCGAAACCGCTTTATTGACCGATGCCTTGGAGACGCCAAGGCGCTGCGCGATGTCGACCGATCGAACGCCGTTGGTTTCTCCCTCTTCGCTTTCAATGCGAACCATGCACTCCAAGTAGTCTTCGTTCGCCACCGTCAGATGTAGTTCGCGCGAGCTATTTGTCGTATCCATGATCTTCCGTCCCTTCTGCATTCAATGGCTGATTCTACCCCATCCAAGCGTCGTGGTATGCCGTGGCATACCGTGCTAGAGTTCTTGTTGCACACGACGACCAAGATTGGAGCGGTCTTTATGGAAAACACCACCACGAGCCCCGATGTCCTCGAGCGCTTTTTGCGCTACGTCCAGATCAACACGCAGTCCGAGGATGCAAACTGCGACCAGGTGCCCTCGAGTACCGTTCAGTTTGACCTTGCCAACGTATTGGCGGAGGAACTGCGCGGGCTTGGTGCGGAAGATGCCCACGTAACCGAACATGCCTATGTCTGCGCGCATATTCCCGCGAGCGCTGGCGCCGAGGACAAACCCGCCCTGGGCCTAATTGCTCATCTCGACACCACCGAAGTTGCCCCGGGCGCCGGCGTGAAGCCGCACATTGTGCACTACGAGGGCGGCGACCTGGTCTGCGGCACGGTTGACGGCAAGCCCGTTGCCATGAGCACCGCCAAGCTTCCCGCCCTGAACGATCTCGTGGGTGAGGACCTGGTCTGCAGCGATGGCACCACGCTGCTGGGCGCGGACGACAAGGCAGGCGTCGCCGAGATCATGTCACTTGTCGCGCGTATCGCTCAGGACCCCTCTCTGCCCCATCCCGCACTCGGCATTTGCTTCTGCCCTGACGAGGAGATCGGCCACGGAGCCGAGCTGCTGGATATCGATACCTTTGGCTGCAAGTACGCCTACACGGTCGACGGCGGCCCCATCGGCGAGCTGGAGTGGGAGTGCTTCAATGCCGCCGAGGTGACCGTCCGCTTTGAGGGCCAGTCCATCCACCCGGGCGACGCCAAAGGCCGTATGGTCAACGCAGGCAATCTGTTCTGCGACTTCAACGCGTTGCTCCCCTACGCGCAGCGCCCGGAGTATACGGAAGGCTACGAGGGCTTTTATCACCTTGAGGGTGTATCTGCGACCGTCGATCACGCCACAGCGCGCTATATCGTCCGCGACCATGACGCCGCCAAGTTCCAGCAGAAACTCGACCTTATTGATGCCGCCGCCTCGATGCTCAACCAGCGTCTGGGTGAGGAGCGCGTGACGGTCGAGATTAAGCAGCAGTATCGAAATATGGCCGAGATCGTTCGTGACTATCCCGAGCTTATTGATGTTGCCAAGGAAGCCTACCTTGCCTGCGGCGTTGAGCCCCAAGTGCTGCCGATTCGTGGCGGCACCGACGGCGCTCAGCTGTCGTTCCGCGGTCTGCCCTGCCCCAACCTTTCCACCGGCGGCTATTGCTACCACGGCGTCAACGAGTTCGTCCCGGTCAGTTCGCTCGTCAAGATGACCGACGTGCTCCAGGAGCTCGTCGCCCGCTTTGCATAAGGAACTCGAACAATCTAGGTAAGCAAAACCGTCCCGTCCTCAAAACCGAGAACGGGGCGGTTTTTGGTGCAAGGGGAGTAGTCAGCACCACATGTTGAGCCAACGTCAGCGAGCGACGTCCAAGGCGAACAAGTTGGCATGAAAAAGGCAGGGCATTGACCTTCTGGTCATGCCCTGCCTTTTGAATGACAAATTGTCGCCTTGGGCGGCGCGCAGCGTCGAGCCGTTACGGCGTTTGGTAAAACGCCGTAACTTAGTAGTTGGCTTCGTAGCCGTTGCCGTCGCCGGTGGGCTCTTCGTAGTAGTCCGAATCACTCGAATCGCTTGAGTCATCGGAATCGTCAGAGCTGACCGATGAGGTTGCGGTACCGTTTGCGTAGTCGTCAGACGTGTTGTTGTTCAGGTCGCCAATCGTAGAGCTGGAACCGTCGAAAAGACCCATGGTGTTGGGACCCTTGGGATCCTTGCCGGCATCGACGCGCTCCATCATTTCCTTGAGCTCGTCCTCGTAGACAAAGACGTAGCTCACACCGTCGATCATGGTGCTGTCGTCGGCGTACGAGGGCAGGTTGGCCGAGTAGATACCGTCGACATCCATACCGCGCATGGCGTTGACCGTAGCCACGATATCCTGAACGCTCATATCGGTTACGAGCATATCGGACAGCGAATTAACCAGGCCAAAAATCTTCGTGGCATCGAAGTTATTGAGAATCTGGTTGGCAAGGGCGCCAAGCACCTGACGCTGGTGGCGCATGCGCGTGTAATCGCCGTCGGCATAGGTGTAGCGGCAGCGGGCATAGGTAAGGGCGGTGGCACCGTCCATATGCTGCTGGCCAGCGGTAATCTTAATATCCAGGTGCTCGGGGTCGTCAACATCATCGGTTGCGTTAATGTCGATACCGCCAACCGAATCAATCAGCGCCTGCATACCGTCGAAGCTGACCTCGGCATAGTGGGAAATCTGAACACCGCACAGCTCGTTGACCGCCTCGACCATGGCCTCGGCGCCGCCAACGGTATGGCAGGCGTTGATCTTCATGGTCTCGCCCTTGTACTCGACCTTGGTGTCGCGCGGAACGGAAATGAGCGTCGCCTGCTTTTGCGTGGGGTCGATGCGTGCCAGGATAATCGAGTCGGCACGATACGTATCCTCGCCCGGACGGCCGTCGGTGCCAAGAAGCAGCACGTAGAACGGATCCTTTGCCTCATCGGTGTCAACCAGAACCCGACGCAGATTATCGGTAATGACATTAGAATCGCCGAGCTTGCCCATAATGGTAGCAAACCACAGGCCGGCAGCGGTAGTGGCACTCAGCAGCACACCAAGCACGACAATGAGCGCGACGTGACGAATCGTGTGGCTACGACGACGTTGACGAGCGCGCTCGGAATAGCGAGCCACGTTATCGCGACTGTAGATCTTGGCCTGCGCACCAGTTGAGGGTCTTCGGGCGGTGGTATCCGCGAGGGGCTTTTTATTAAACATAGGCAACCTGTATTAGTAGATGACGGGATCGGGGACGGAAGCATGCTCGACATGCGCGCCGAGCGCCTGCAGCTTTTCGACAAACTGCTCGTAGCCGCGCTTGATGTGATGAATAGCCGAAACCTCGGTCGTCCCGTCGGCGATCAAGCCCGCTACGACGAGGGCCGCTCCGCCACGCAGATCGGGCGAGGTAACCTGTGCACCCGAGAAGCCCTTGACGCCATGAATCATGGCATGATGGCTCTCGATACGAATGTCGGCACCCATGCGCACCAGCTCAGAGGCAAACATAAAGCGATTCTCGAAGATGTTCTCGGTAATAACGGAACTGCCGTCGGCAAGGGCGGAGAGCACCATAATCTGCGCCTGCATGTCCGTCGGGAAGCCGGGGAACGGAAGCGTCTGGATGTCGACCGGCTTGATACGCTCGACACGGTTCACATGGACGCCATCCTCGACGCGCTCGCAGTCGATACCCATGAGCTCCATCTTCTTGAGCACCATGCCCAAGTGAATGGGGCAAAAGCCCGTGATATCGACACCGCGATCGTCGGCCATCAACGCACCGGCAACGATAAAGGTACCGGCCTCGATGCGGTCGCCCACCACGCGATGGGTAACAGGATGCAGCTCTTCCACGCCCTCGATGGTCACGACGGGCGTACCCGCGCCGACAATCTTGGCGCCCATCTCGTTGAGCATGTTGGCGAGATCGACGATCTCGGGCTCGCGGGCGGCATTGTCGATAACCGTGGTGCCCTGCGCGCGCACGGATGCCATGATGAGGTTCTCGGTCGCACCGACGCTGGCGAACTCGAGCGTGACGGTGGTACCGCGCAGACCTTGGGGCGCATTAGCGTTGATGTAGCCGTGGGCGGTATCGAACTCAACGCCCAGGGCCTCAAGACCAAGAATGTGCATATCGATCTTGCGAGCACCCAGGTTGCAGCCGCCCGGCATGGCGATCTTGGCGCGATGGAAGCGACCCAGCAGGGGTCCCATCACGGCGGTGGAAGCACGCATCTTGGCAACGAGCTCGTAGGGGGCCTCCCAAGAATCGACCTGAGAGGTATCAATCTCGAGCGTGTGCTCGTCGAGAACATCGATCGTAGCGCCCATGCCCTTGAGCACCTTGCCCATCACGTGGACATCGGAAATATCGGGCACGTTCTGCAGCGTCGTCTTGCCCGGCGCCAGAAGCGTTGCCGCCATGAGTTTGAGTGCGGAGTTCTTGGCACCCGAGACGGGCACGGAGCCTCCGATGGCGTGGCCACCCTCAACGCGGATAATATCCAAGGTCTACCCTTTCAAAAAGCATGCCCGGGATGGCTGGGCCATCCCGGGCATGATGTGTTCGCAAATGGTCGAACGCTAAATCGTTTGACTATTGGGCAAGCTTGAGCTTACACCATGCGATTTCATTATAGAGGTAGGCGCGGCGTGCATCATCCTCCGACAAATTACCCAGCTTCTCTTCAAAACCTTGAATATCAGCTTTAAGCTTGTCGGCATCGACGGTCGCCAAATCGCAAGCGCGCTCGGCGAGAACGGTCACGACATCGTCCGCAACCTGGGCATAGCCGCCGGCCACGGCAAACGTGTGGTCGACAGTGCCCATGGCCTTATCGGAAACGCGAACGTAACCGCGGTCGATCGTGCAGATCTCGCTGGAGTGAGCAGGCAGAACGCCAAACTCGCCATCCGTGGACGGAATCGACACAAACGCAGCGTCGCCCTCATAGGCGCAGCTCACGGGGCACACGATGCGGATACGCATAACCTACTTCTCCCCCATCTTGCGGGCGCGCTCGCGCACGTCCTCAATCGTGGAAGCATAGCGGAAAGCCTGCTCGGGCAGGTCATCGGCCTTGCCGTCGACAATCTCGGCGAAGGAGCGGACGGTATCCTCGACGCGGACGTAGACACCGGGGTTGCCGGTGAACTTCTCGGCAACGTGGAAGGACTGGGAGAGGAACTGCTGGATCTTACGGGCACGGTTGACCGTAAGGCGCTGCTCCTCGGACAGCTCGTCCATACCCAGAATGGCGATGATGTCCTGAAGGTCGGAGTACTCCTGCAGGAGCTCCTGGACCTTGACGGCGACACGGTAGTGCTCCTCGCCGACGATCGAGGGATCGAGAGCGTCGGAGGAAGACGCGAGCGGGTCGATAGCCGGGAACAGACCGAGCGACGAAATGCTACGCGAAAGGACCGTAGTGGCGTCGAGGTGCGTAAACGTCGTGGCAGGCGCCGGGTCGGTCAGGTCGTCTGCAGGGACGTAGACGGCCTGGACGGAGGTAATGGAACCCGTCTTGGTCGAGGTAATGCGCTCCTGGAGGTCGCCCATCTCGGTTGCCAGCGTGGGCTGGTAACCAACGGCGGACGGCATACGGCCCAGCAGTGCGGAAACCTCGGAACCTGCCTGGGAGAAGCGGAAGATGTTGTCGATGAACAGCAGAACGTCCTGGCCACGATCACGGAAATACTCAGCGGTGGTAAGGCCGGCCAGACCGATGCGCAGACGCGCTCCGGGCGGCTCGTTCATCTGACCATAGACCAAGCAGGTCTTGTCGATAACGCCAGACTCGCTCATCTCGAGGAACAGGTCGGTGCCCTCGCGGGTACGCTCGCCGACGCCGGTGAACACCGAAGTGCCGCCGTGCTCCTGGGCGAGGTTGTTGATGAGCTCCTGAATCAAAACGGTCTTGCCGACGCCGGCGCCGCCGAACAGACCCGTTTTGCCGCCACGGATGTAGGGCTCGAGCAGGTCAACGGCCTTGATGCCGGTCTCGAAGATCTCGGTCTTGGTGGTGAGCTCGTCGAAACGGGGCGCTGCATGGTGGATGGGGTAGAACTCCTCCACCTCGGGCATGGGCTTGCCGTCGACGGGCTTGCCCATGACGTTCCAAATGCGGCCGAGCGTCTTGGGGCCGACCGGCATCTTCATGGGCTCACCGGTATCGGTGGCGATGAGGCCGCGCTGCAGGCCGTCGGTCGAGGACATGGCGACCGTGCGGACGACGCCGCCCGGAAGCTGGCTCTCGACCTCGAGGATCGTGCTCAGATGACCGATCGGGGTCTCGGCCTCGACCGTGAGCGCGTTGTAGATCGGGGGCACCGCGCCGTCAAACTTGACGTCGACGACAGGGCCGATGATTCGCACGATGCGACCATCACCGGCAGTCGTCTTCTTGGTGGCTTCCTCGACCGCAAGCTTTACGGTGTTATTAGCCATTACTGTTCCTCCAATGCTGAGGCTCCGCCGACGATCTCGTTAATCTCGGTCGTGATCGAAGCCTGGCGCACGCGACTATACGTGCGGGTAAGGGTCGAGATGATCGCGGTGGCGTTTTCCGTCGCGGAGTGCATGGCCTTGCGGCGTGCACCCTGCTCGGCAGCCGCCGAATCGATCAGGGCCTGGTAGATGACCGTCAGGATATAAGACGGCGCAAGCTTGCCGAGAACATGCTCGGGAGAGGGCACGAACTCGAACGTGGACGAGATGCGCTTAGGGGCGTCGGTCTCGTTCTTACGCGGACCGTGGGCCATAGCGATCATCTCGGGGTCGAGCGGCAACAGATGCTCGACGCGAAGCTCCTGATCCACGCGGTTCTTGGCGTGGTGGTAGACAAGCTCGACACGGTCAAGCTCACCGGCACGATACGCATCGCAGATATGAGAGGAGATCATGCGGGCCTGATTGAAATCGGGCTCAGAGGAGTTGCCCTCAAAGTGCATGACGACGTTTGCGCGGTCACGGAAATACGTGGCCGGCTTACGCCCGCACGCGATGATCTCGCACTCGATGCCGTCGTTCGCCCAAGAAGCGGCGAGCTTTTCGGCCGTGCGCTCCACCGTCGTATTGAAACCGCCGGCAAGGCCGCGGTCCGAGGCAATAACGACAATCAGGCCATGCTTGACGCTCTCATGCTTCTGCAGCATGGGATCGGTGCCCGAACAGGAGGCGTCGCCGGCGACCGTCAACATGACGTCGGTCAGCGCCTCCTTATAGGGCTCGGCCTGCTTGGAGCGATCGAGGGCACGACGGATCTTGGCCGTAGAGACCATCTCCATCGTGCGCGTGATCTGCTTGGTCGTGGTAACCGAGGAGATTCGCTTCTTAATGTCGCGAAGGTTGGCCATGGGGCTTAGTTCTCCTCTGATCCAGAAACATCCGAATGGTGCTTGGCCATGAACTGCTGCTTGAAGTCGCCGATGACGCGCAAGAGCTCAGCCTTGGTGTCATCATCGATCTTCTTGGCGCGAACCTTGTCGAGCAGCGAGCCAAAGCCATTGTCCATGTACTCGATGAGCTCGGCACGGAAAGGCAGCACGTCGGCAATCTCCAGGTCATCCAGGAAGCCCTCGTTGCCAGCGAACAGCGTAACGATCTGCTCGCCAACCTCAAACGGCTTGTAGCGCGGCTGCTTAAGGAGCTCGGTCATGCGGGCACCATGGGTCAGCTGCTTCTGAGTAGCCTCGTCAAGGTCGGAGCCAAACTGCGTAAAGCCAGCGAGCTCCTGATAGGAAGCGAGGTCCAGACGGAGGTTGCCGGCGACCTGCTTCATGGCCTTGGTCTGCGCATCGCCACCGACGCGGGACACGGAAATGCCCACGTCGACTGCCGGGCGCTGGCCCTGGAAGAAGAGCTCGGACTGCAGGTAGATCTGACCATCGGTAATGGAAATGACGTTGGTCGGAATGTAGGCCGAGACGTCGCCGTCCTGGGTCTCGATGATCGGCAGAGCTGTCATGGAGCCGTAACCGTTCTTCTTGGACATCTTGACAGCACGCTCGAGCAGACGAGAGTGCAGGTAGAAGATGTCGCCAGGATAGGCCTCGCGTCCGGGCGGACGATGCAGCGTCAGCGACATCTGACGGTAGGCCACAGCCTGCTTGGACAGGTCATCGTAGATGACGAGCACGTGGCCGCCGGGGTTGGTCTCGCTGGCGGGCTTGCCGTCCTCGCCGTTGTACATGAAGAACTCGCCGATAGCGGCACCGGCCATAGGCGCGATGTACTGCATAGGGGCGGAATCGGCAGCGGTGGCCGAAACGATGATGGTGTAGTCGAGCGCACCGTGCTGAACGAGGGTCTCGCGGATGTTGGCAACCGTGGAGGCCTTCTGGCCGATGGCGACATAGATGCAGACCATGCCCTTGCCGCGCTGGTTGAGGATAGCGTCGATGGCGATGGCGGTCTTACCGGTCTTACGGTCACCGATGATGAGCTCACGCTGACCGCGGCCAATAGGCACCATGGAGTCGATAGCGAGCAGACCGGTCTGAACCGGCTCGCACACCGGGGTACGGTCGATGACACCGGGGGCCTTGAACTCGATGGGGCGACGATGCGTGGCGACGATGTCACCCAGGCCGTCGATAGGCTGGCCGAGCGGATTGACGACGCGGCCGAGCATGGCACGGCTCACGGGGATATCCATAATGCGGCCAGTGGTGCGGCACTCGTCGCCTTCCTTGATGGCGTCGACGGCACCAAACAGAACGGCGCCGACCTCGTCACGGTCAAGGTTCTGGGCGAGGCCGAAGACGGTCTCACCGGTATCGGAGCTCTTGAACTCCAGAAGCTCGCCTGCCATGGCGCTCATGAGGCCGGAGACGCGCGCGATGCCGTCGCCTACCTCGTCGACCGTTGAAACCTCATGCGTATCGACCGTCGCGGAGAGGCTCGTGAGCTGCTCCTGCAGTTTCTTGGCGATATCCTGGGCATTGAGGGTTTCGGACATTAGGCTTCACCTCCGTACGTATTAGCAGAGTTTGCGAGGGTCTCCTGCGCGACGCGCAGCTGCGTCTTGACGGAAATGTCACGACGCTCACCGCGGGCCTCGAGCACCAAGCCGCCCACGATAGACGGATCGACCTGCTCGATAAGGAACACCTTGCGGCCGAAGTCCTGCTCGCATTTCTTAGTGATGGTTTGACGCAGCTCGTCGTCGAGCGGGATCGCCGTGGTGACGGTCACGCCCACTACATCCTCGTCTTCCTCGGCAACATACTTAAAGGCAGCTGCCACCTTGGGAAGAAGGTCGAGCTGGTCGCGCTTGGACATGGTGTCGAGCACGGCGATGATCTCGGGGCTGGCGGAAGCCAGGCGCTCGATCATCTCGAGGTCCTCGAACACATGGTTCTCGGCCTTGGCGGCTTCCATGAGGGAGCGCGCGTAGGTCTCGAGCACCTTGTCCTGATAGCGGCTAGTCGGCATTCAGGCTACCTGCTTCCTGGATGTAGCGCTCGATGAGCTTCTTCTGCTCGGTCTCGTCCTCGAGTGCCTCGCCCACGATCTTGGTGGCGACGGCGACGGACAGGTCGGCGATGGAGCTCGCGGCACCGGCGTAGATGGACTTGCGCTCGTCCTCGACGGTCGTGTGGGCCTTGGCGATAATCTCCTCGGCCTCTTTGTGAGCAGCCTCGATGATACGGGCGCGCTCGGACTCGGCGTCCTTACGGGCCTCGAGGACGATGTCGGCAGCCTGACGACGGGCGTCGGTGACGATCGAGTCAGACTCAGCGCGCTTGGCGATAGCCTCCTGCTTGGTCTTCTCGGCCTCGTCGAGGCTCTCCTCGATCTTCTTGCCGCGCTCCTCCATGGTTTTCATGATGCCCGGCAGGGCGACCTTGGCCAGCACGATCCAGATGATCAGGAAGGCGATAAGCGCCGGGATGAACTCCGCCATCTTAGGGATGAGGATGTCCGCACCGGCAGCGCCGTCCTCGGCGAACGCGGAAACCGGCATGAGCAGCGCGGCCGCGGACGCGGAGAGTGCGATCGCGCTCTTCTGGGATGAAAGATTCATACTTGACGCTCCGTGCTATTTAACGATCAGCGCGACAACGAAGCCGATCAGAGCCAGAGCCTCGCCGAAGGCGGAGCCCATGATGAAGACGGTGAACACGCGGCCCTGGACCTCAGGCTGACGGGCCATAGCACCCGTAGCACCCAGAGCAGACAGGCCGATAGCAAGACCAGCGCCGATAACACCGAGACCGTAACCGATAACTCCCACGATTCCTCCTTTGTCGTGCGTGTCTTATTTCACGCAGGATAACCTTTTTATAACTGCCGGGCTCCATGGGTACGGGCACCGGCGGTTAAACGAATTGCCTTACCTTTAAGACGCGAACGGGAGACTACTCCTCCTCCGCGACCTCCTCTGCCTCGGAGACATACACGGCGGTAAGGACCGTGAAAACGTAAGCCTGGATGGCACCGACCACAAGCTCGATCGCGTAGATCAGGATGAGAATGGCAAGCCAGGCAAGCGAAGGCAGGGCGCCGACGGCGTGGGCCGCGGAAACCTGCTGAAGCAGCGGCTGCATGAACATGCTCGCCATGATGGCGAACGAACCCATGACCACGTGTCCTGCGAACATGTTGCAGAACAGACGGACGGCGAGCGTGATGAGGCGCAGGAAGGTCGAGAAAAGC
Organism: uncultured bacterium; assembly: GCA_905216145.1. Classification (GTDB taxonomy): domain Bacteria; phylum Actinomycetota; class Coriobacteriia; order Coriobacteriales; family Coriobacteriaceae; genus Collinsella. Next base: position 13,346 of record CAJMST010000022.1, read on the forward strand.
TCGACGACCCACACGAGCACGTTCATCGGGAAGCTCACGCCCTCCGGGGCGAGGCTCTTAATGTAGCCGATCACGCCGTGAGCCTTGCATCCGTAGTAGATGAAGTACACGAAGGCGAAGATGGCGAGCGCGGCGGTGGAGCCGATTGCGCCGGTGCCGGGCTTCATTCCCGGGATCAGGCCGATCATGTTATTGATCAGGATGAACAGGAAAAGCGAGCACAGGAACGGGAAGTGCTTCTTCCAGTTCTCGCCCACGACGCCCTTGCCGATATCGTTCTCGACGTACTCGATGATGTACTCGAAACCGTTGACGAAGAAGCCCTTGGGAACCAGGGTCTGCTTCTTCTTGAACACGGCCAGGACGATCAGGAGCACGATCGTGGAGACGATCAGCCAAAACGAGTACTGCGTGATGCCGCAGCTCAGATCGCCCACGACGGGGGTGGAGCTGAACTCGCTGACCAGATGATTAATCTCATCAGGCAGCTTTTCAAAAATTTCCACGACTTACCTTTCGACCTCATGAGGATCTCGCAGCGCCTTGGCGACGCGAACCGCGCAGGCGGCCATAAAGACCACGAAGCCGATCGCCTCGCCCAGGAGGAACATACGAAATGCCTCTCCGAACAACGCGAACACGATCAGGGTAAAGACGAGCAGCGCGATCGCCGAGACCGCCAGACTCACCATGCCCTTGAGCATGTCCGCATTCTGTTTATCGTCAAGAACCGGCTTGAGCGTAAAGACAAAGGGAAGAAAGGCGATTGCGCCCGCGATGGCGCCTGCAACGATAGCGAGCAGATCGGCTATCTGAAACACTGGCGTCCTCACTTTCCTTTTTAACGCTTCACAGAACAGTTCCCGCCAAACATTGGTGACTATTGTACGAGCCAATCGCTAAAGTACAACCGAAAAAGCATCGGTTAATACGCACCTGTTCGTTTTCTTAAGACCTTCTTTATGCCGCAGGTACGGTAATACGTTTTTTCGCGAACCCCTCTGGGCTAAACGTCCGTTAACAGGAGTGCGCGTGGACGTCTTTTGCTCGCCCGCGCGCACCATTTCTTCGTATTTGTAACCGTAGCCGACAAGGCCCGACGACTACAGCGTACCGTAGATGCGGTCGCCGGCATCGCCCAAGCCGGGGACGATGTAGGCGGCCTCGTTAAGGTGGTCGTCGATGGCGCAGGTATAGATATGCACGTCGGGGTCTTTCTCGGTCAGCGACTTGAGACCCTCGGGCGCGGCGACGATACACAGCATGCGGATATCTTTGACACCGCGCTCGCGCAGATAGCTGATAGCCATCTCGGCCGAACCGCCCGTGGCGAGCATGGGATCGACGACCAGGCAGATGCGCTGGTCGATATCCTTGGGCATCTTGCAGTAATACTCATGCGGCTCGTGGGTGACCTCGTCGCGCTCCATGCCAATGTGGCCCACGCGGGCAGAGGGCACCAGGTCGAGAATGCCGTCGACCATGCCAAGGCCCGCGCGCAGAATGGGAACGATGGCGAGCTTCTTGCCGGCAAGCTGCTTAAACGTGGCAGTGGTGATGGGAGTCTCGACTTCGACATCCTCCATGGGCAGGTCGCGCATGGCCTCGTAGCCGTCAAAGAGCGCGAGCTCGCGCACGAGCTGGCGGAACTGGTTGGTGCCGGTGCTCTTGTCGCGCAGGATCGACAGCTTATGCTGGACGAGCGGATGATCGACAAGCGTCACGCGAGACGTATCGTAGGTAACGGTCATGGGTCTTACCCCTTTCGTTGCGGCCGGAAGATGGCCTTGCTGACAAGGCACGCCGCGGTGCTGTTGCCACGCGCCGTGCATAAGTTTAGCGGTTTGTTGTATCGAGTGCCCCGTCGCAGCCCTGCTGAGCGGTGCTGAGCGAACGCTTGACCGCATCGTGCCAACCGTCCAGGTTGCGCGCGCGACGCTCAACGGACATATGGGGATGGAACGTCTTGACGATCTGGGCGTTTTGCTCCAGCTCCTCCAGATCCTCCCAATACCCAACCGCAAGGCCCGCCAGATACGCGGCGCCGATTGCCGTAGTCTCCACCGACTCGCATTGCAGTACGGGGATATCCAGCAAGTCTGCCTGGAACTGCATGATGAACTCGTTGCGCGAGGCGCCGCCATCGACGGACAGGCGCTCGATCGAAAGACCCACGTCCTGCTCCATGGCACGCAGCACGTCATAGCTCTGATAGGCCATGGACTCACAAGCGGCACGCACGATGGTCGCGCGACTCGAGGCGCCGGTCAGACCGCATACGATGCCGCGGGCGTGCGCGTCCCACCAAGGTGCACCCAAGCCCGCGAAAGCGGGGACAAAGTAGCATCCCTCGTTATCGCTGATCGAGGAGGCGAGCTGTGCCGATTCGGATACGTTGGAGATAACGCCCATGTTGTCGCGTAGCCAGTTCATCGTTGAGCCGGCGGCAAAAATAGAGCCCTCGAGCGCATAGCTGACTTTGCCATCCGCAGCGATACCGATGGTGGAGACCAGGCCATTCTTGGATTCGACGATCTCGTCGCCGGTGTTCATGAGCATAAAGCAGCCCGTGCCATAGGTGTTTTTGGTCTGGCCGGGATGGAAGCAGCAGTGACCGAACAGCGACGCCTGCTGGTCGCCCGCCACACCCATGATGGGCGGCATGTTGGTCATGATGTCGCTCGCGACGCGGCCGTAGTCACCGGCGCTCCAACGGACCTCGGGCATCATGGCACGCGGGATATCGAAGAGGGCCAGCAGGTCATCGTCCCAGTCCAACGTATGAATATTGAAGAGCGCCGTGCGACTGGCGTTGGTGTAGTCGGTGGCGAAGGTTTGGCCGCCGGTGAGGTTATAGATGAGCCAGGTATCGATGGTGCCAAACATAAGGTCGCCCGCCGCCGCGCTCTCGCGCGCGCCGTCGACGTTGTCGAGGATCCACTGCACCTTGGAAGCCGAGAAATACGGGTCGAGCGTGAGTCCCGTGCGGGAACGCACCAGCTCCTCGCAACCCTGTTCAACCAACGCGTCGATTGCCGGCGCGGTACGACGGCACTGCCATACGATGGCGTTATAGATGGGCTGGCCGCTCACGCGGTCCCAGACCACCGTGGTCTCGCGCTGGTTGGAGATGCCGATGGCGGCAATGCGGTCGGAGTGGATACCGCTCTTAAACTGGACTTCCATCATGACGGCGATCTGGCTGGCAAGGACCGCCGTGGGGTCTTGCTCTACCCAACCGGGACGTGGAAAACTCGTTTTGACGCTGCGACGTGCCTGCGCGACGATGCAGCCGTACTCGTCGACGATGGTCGCAAGTACCGAGGTGGTGCCGCAGTCGAGCGCCATGATGTAGGAACCGCCAAAGTTAAACGAGGCACCTTCCATGCCCAGGCTGTCCAGATTCAACGACATCGCTTACACCTTTCTATTGCATCGGGTCGGACAGGACCCGCTCGATCTCTGATGCGGGAAGTGCGCCTTGGCGCAGGATCTGGAGCTCGCCATGTTGGAACGACACAATGGTCGAAGCGTCTCGGCACGGGGTCTCGCCCGCGTCGACGGCCACATCGACCCCCTCCAGAATGCGGTCCTCAACGTCGGCAAAGCTTGCCGGCGCGGGCGCGCCGTGCGTATTGGCGCTGGTGCAGGCAAGCGGACTGCCGCACGCGCGGATGAGCGCCTGCACCACGGGCGAGGCCGACGCGCGAAGAGCCACCGTGTCGTCGGCGGCGCGCATAAAGGTTGGCACGCAGGGGGCTGCCTTGACCACGATAGTCAGGGCACCCGGCCAGCATAGTCGGGCAAGCGCGCGGGCATCTTCCGGGATATCCACGCCGTAGCGGTCGAGGGCCCCGGCATCATCGACCAGCCAGGCGACCGTTTGGGTGAGTTCACGTTGCTTGAGAGTGAAGATACGGCGATAGCCGGTGCCGAGCGCAGGGACTGCGGCGCCGTTGACGGCAGCCTGCGGATCGCGCGGCCACGATGGGAATTCGCTTGTATCTTGGGGCACGGCGTCCGAGAAGGCGTTGACTGCCACAGCGACACCATAGACGGTCTCGGTCGGGATCAGGGCCAAGCCGCCACAGCGGAGTACCTCGGCCGTACGCTCGACGGCGAGCCGATGCGGCTCACGCGCTCCCTCGAATACCCGATAGACCGTCTGCATGTGTATGCCAGCCCCTTACGCTCTGGTGCAAGTTTGTTTACTGTGGGGCATTCTCGCACGAAACGTTCAACCTATTTGCCCAGAGCGCATGTTGGTTTGGTGAGCGGCTCTAGTAGTCGGTGAAAGTGAGGGGGTTATTGGACTGCGACGAACTTCTTTGGCCTGCCGGCGTGACGTTCTTGGGCGGCGTAGCGCTCGATGCTGTCTATCGTTATCATCCGACGGCCGTCGACGAGTTCAACATCGAGCTTTCCGGCTTTGACCAGCGCGGTAATCCGCGGAGCGGAGACTTTGAGGTCCAGTGCTGCGTCTTTAAATGTTCGGCACGCCGCTTCCCGAGCGTCCTCGTGGTCGATTTCGACTGAAAGGGCCACGACCTCGGCCGAGCGTTCGTACCCTGCCGGAGTCAAACCGTTGTTGAGGTCGTCGGCCAAAAACGCCATCAGTGCCTCGGTGGCATGGGCAATCGCTTCTTCGCGCGTATCGCCATCGGCAAAGGCGCCGGGAATCTGCGGGAAGCTAGCACAGTAACCGTCGTCTTCTTTTACGAGAACGCAGTCATAGGTAAATCGCTGCCTCATTTTGCCTCCAACTACCATCCAGCTTGGCGACGAATACTTGCCCACGTGCCCTTCTTTGGTCGATCACCACCAGAGCCGTTCACGGTGACAGCACGGTCACCAGAAACATACTTAGCATGACTACCGACTTGCGCGACCTTCACGAATCCATCGTGCTTGAGTAGGGCAATGATTTCCCGAAAGGTAGGAGGTTGCATGGGCCGACCTCTTTCAGCCGTCCTAATTATAAACTACTTTATAATTTTTGCTAACCAGTTAATAAATGTTACTGGCACTGTTTGGGCTCGGTGACGATAGCTCGGACGATGCGGGGGCGATCGGTGAGGTCATGGACGATACGCACGTCCGAGAGACCCGCCTGGCGGCAGAGCTCGGCAGCGGCGTCGAGAGCTCCCTCGTAGAGCTCGCAGGCAAACAGGCCGCCGGCGCGCAGCATGTAAGGCGCCGCATTGAGCAGGCGGCGGAAGATATCGAGGCCGTCGGCACCGCCCTCGAGCGCCAAATCGGGCTCGAAGTCCTTGACCTCGTGCGGTAGCGAGCGCATGACGTCAGTCGGAATGTAGGGCGGGTTGGAGACGAACACGTCGAAGGTGCCCCATTCCTCGCGGGGGATAGAGCTCACCAGGTTTGTAAGGTTGAAGGCGACCTCATCGGACGTAAGCCCGAGCGCGTCGCGGTTTTTGGTGGCCAGGTCGATGGCACGCGGTTCGATATCGGTAGCGGTGCAGGTGACATGCCCGCGGCGCTCCCAGGCAAGGGAAAGCGAGATGCAGCCCGTGCCGCAGCCGACCTCGAGAACGCGGGCGATACGGGGCTCGACCGGAGCGGGCGCGGCAGCATTCTGCACTAGGGCAGCCTCTTGTTCGGCACCTTCGATGGCGATGCCGTATTCGTCGAGCTCGGGCTCGGGGGTTTCCATGGCCTCTACTTCTGCCGCCTGCGCGGCGGCTTCCTCGGCCTCGCGATCGGCAAGCTCCTCGGCATAGGCGCGGCTACCGAGCACGTCGCTACCCAGCGCAGCCTCATCGGCCGCCGTCAGGTTGGCGGCACGGCGCTCGGCGGTCGCGCGTTCGTCGGCCAGCGCCGCCTCGGCTTTACGAGCCTGCTCGACCTCATCGTTCCAAGGTAACTCTACGCGCTGACGGGCGGCAGCCTCGGGGCTCAGCACCTCGGCATCCAGATAATTGAGGACTTCCTCGACGAGCATCTCGGTCTCGGGACGCGGAATGAGCACGCCGGGGGCGCACGCGACGTCGATCATGCGGAACTGCGTGCTGCCGGTGATGTACTGCAGCGGCTCGCCCTTGGCGCGACGGACGACCGCCGCGTGCATGGTCTCGAGCTGCGCTGCAGCGAGCGCCTCGTCCATACGCATATATAAGTCGATACGCGCCAAGCCCGTGGCTGCGCACAGCAGCCATTCGGCAGAAAGACGGGGGTGTTCCTCGCCGCGCTCGGCCAGGTACTCCTTGGTCCACTCGAGACAACGCTTGATGGTCCAGATCTCGTTTGCCATGGGGTCCTCCCCTCTTAAGCGCCGGGCGGCGCGCGAATGTCGGAGCAGATTGTACGCGAGGCCAGCGCTTGGCAAGGGACGATTGAAGACGATTATCGAGAATCAGCCCAGAATTTTGCACCGGGCTCGCTCAAAGTGTTCATTCGCCGACGTCTAGATTTGCATCCGTCAAGTTTTTGGCAAGGTTGCCCCAAAACTGACCAATATCTAACCAAGAACTTGCCAAATCACTTGACGCGCGACGCACCAAAAAGGGCCCCGCGACTTCTTGGACGATTTTTCGAGCAATATTTTCAATAACAGATGAATACCGCCAATTGCTTTAAGCAGGTAAGCAGCTCAAATGCCATCACAGCCGACTGAATAAAATATCAAGGCAATGTCCCCAATGACTCCCTACGGATCATTTGACAACCAAGGAAACGCCGATGTTTTGGCAATGCCAGCGAGCGACGTCCAGAGCGAACAAGTTGGCATGAAAAAGGCAAGGCATAGACCTTCTGGTCATGCCTTGCCTTTTGAATGACAAATTGTCGCTCTGGGCGGCGCGCAGCGTCAACTGGTCCGCCGTTCGGTAGAACGGCGGAACCTACTACACGGCCTGCGCCAGCTTCTCGGCTCGCTCGGCGGCGGCGAGCGCCTCGATCACGGTGCCGAGCTGATCGCCCAGAAGGACGCCGTTGTAGGTGGAGTTGAAACCGATACGGTGGTCGGTCACGCGGTCCTGAGGCTGGTTGTAAGTACGAATCTTCTCGGAACGGTTACCGTGGCCAATCTGGCTCTGGCGCTCGGCGCCGAGCTCGGCCTGCTGCTTCTCGAGCTCCATCTCGTACAGACGGGCACGCAGCATCTGCATACAGACCTCGCGGTTCTGGATCTGGGAGCGCTGCTCCTGCGACTGCACCACGGTGTTGGTGGGCAGGTGGGTGATGCGCACGGCGGAGTAGGTGGTGTTAACGCACTGACCGCCAGGGCCCGAAGCGCAGTAAGTATCGATGCGCAGGTCAGACTGGTTAATCTGGACGTCAATCTCCTCGGCCTCGGGAAGCACGGCGACGGTTGCCGTGGAGGTCTGGATACGGCCCTGGGACTCAGTCTTGGGAACGCGCTGGACACGGTGCACGCCGGACTCGAACTTCATGACGGAGTAGACGCGGTCGCCCTCGACCTTGAACTCGATGGACTTAAAGCCGCCAGCCTCGCTGGGGCTGGAATCGAGCACGGTGGTCTTCCAGCCACGCGACTCGCAAAAGCGCTGGTACATCTTGTACAGATCGCCGGCAAAGATGGCCGCCTCGTCGCCACCGGCGGCGGAGCGAATCTCGACGATGGTGTTCTTGTCGTCGTTGGGGTCGCTCGGGATGAGCATGTACTTAATGTCTTCCTCGAGCTGGGGAAGCTTGTCCTCGTTCTCGGAGATGTCCATCTGAAGCATCTCCTTCTCATCGGCATCGGTGGTATCGTGGAGCATTTCCTTGGCAGCCTCGATGTCATCGAGCGCGCCGATGTACTCGCGCGAGGCGGCGATGAGGTCGGACTGGTGCGCGTACTCCTTGTTGAGACGCGTGAACTCCTTGATGTCGGAGGCGACGGCCGGGTCGGACAGCTTCTTTTCGAGCTCCTCGTAGGCCTTGATGATCTTTTCGAGCTTGTCGCGCATGGCAGGACTCCTTTATATGCGTGAAGGTGAAAATCGGCAGAATTGATAGGGCGCATGGCGCCACTGCGGGGGTAAGCCCAGCTAGAACATGTCGATCTTCAGATACATGCGCATCCCTTCGGGTATGGGGTACATAGTTGCGGTCTAACCCATACATGATAGCGTGCGCAGGCAAACCTGCATATAACCCGCACGGATTGATTGGTGCAAACAAACCTGACCCCATTGCACCAAGGGCTTGCTTTTTGGCTAAAGCGTTTGGAGTAGAGCGACGAGGAAGCGGATGCCCTGGAGGTAGGCGCGGCGGGTGATGCGCTCATTGGTGCCGTGGACGCCGCGATCGCACTCGTCATCGTCGACCACAAAGGCCGAGAAACGAATGCACTCGGGGCAAATGCGCTGGTAGTTGGCAGCATCGGTCGCACCGATCACGGTCGAGGGCACAATTGCCACTGGCTCGAATGATCCGTTTTCCTCCGTCCCCTTTGGATCACGGAAGTAGCGGGCGGCAATGGCGCGAACGGCCTCGAGTCCCGATCCACCGACACGCGGAGACGGCGAAGGCTCGGAGCTGCCGGGGCCAAGTTCGACTTCCACACGTCCGGCAAGGCCCGCCGCGGCAACCGCCTCGCGGCAGCAGGCCACGACATCAACCACGCCCGTACCCTCGAGCATGCGGAAGTTGATATTGGCCCACATATCCTGAGGCATCACGTTGGCGCCGGTGCTGCCGCCCTCGATTTGGGTCGGCGCGCAGGTGGTCGTCACGAGCGGGTAGAGCTTTTTGCCGGCGAGGCAATCGCGGACAATGGCACCCCCGCTGGCGGCAATTTCATCGGCCGTGTAGAGCCCCAACTCGACGAGCTGGGCGGCAAGCAAGTCGGTCACGCGCGTCGGCCACTCGATATCGCAGATTGCGGCGATGGCGCGGCTGAGCACCTCGAGCGATGTGCCACCGTAGGGGTTGGACGAATGCCCGCCCTCACTCTTCGTCTTGAGCACGATATCGGCGTAGCCCTTCTCGGCAAGGTCGGCATGCATAAGCCAGCCCTCGCCCGCGCCGTACTCGGCATCCGAAACAATACGGTAGTCACCCTCGTCGATCAGGTATTCAAGTTCAATACCGCGCTCCTCGAGCACGCGACCGATCGCCCCCGCGCCGTACTGCGTGGTTTCCTCGTCCTGACCAAAGGCGAGCAGCAGGGAACGCTTATGCTCCCAGCCATGCGCCAACGCATACTCAACCGCCTCGAGAATGCCTGCGACCTGATCTTTCATGTCGATGGCACCGCGCCCCCAAATGTAGGTGCCGTCCACGTGGCCGCTAAAGGGGGCATGCGTCCAGTCGGCCTCGGTGCCCGGTACCACGGGGACCACGTCCATGTGGCCCATGAACATGACGGGTTTGAGGGCGGGGTCGGAACCGCTAAGCGTCACCAATAGCGAATGGTCGATAAGCTCGACCTCGCCCGCCGCGAACACGCGCGGCCACGCCTGCTGCATATAGGCGCGCAGGTCGTCGAACGGCTGCCAGTCCACCGCCTCGGCATCCATACTCGAGATGGTCGGAAATGACAGCACGCGGCCCAAGCGCTCGCACGCGCCAGTTTCGTCCAAATCGGCAAAATCGTCCTCATGCGCAAAGAAGCGCCAAACCTCGGCCATGACATCCTTTCGATTGTGATGACGAGGGCCGCCCCACCGGAGCGGCCCTGCCACGCAAACATTTGCGGTTGGTTATTTGTCCTCGAGATAACGCGAGAGAAACTCGCGGGTGCGCTGGTGCTTGGGGTTGCCGAAGAGCTCGGCCGGCGCGGCGTCCTCGAGGACCACGCCCTTGTCCATAAAGACCACGCGATCGGACACGGTGCGGGCAAAGGCCATCTCGTGCGTGACGACGACCATGGTCATGCCGTCGGCAGCGAGCTTGCGCATGACCTCGAGCACCTCTCCCACGATCTCGGGGTCGAGCGCGGAGGTCGGCTCGTCGAACAGCATAATCTGCGGATTCATGCACAGGGCACGAGCGATGGCCACGCGCTGTTTTTGACCACCGGACAGGCGGCCCACGGCGGCGTGCGCGAACTTTTCGAGTCCCACGCTCGTCAGATGCTCCATCGCAATTTTTTCAGCCTCGGCCTTGCTCATCTTTTTGAGCGTGACGGGCGCAAGCGTGCAGTTGTCGAGCACATCCATGTTGTTGAACAGGTTAAAGCCCTGGAACACCATACCGATGTCCTCACGCAGTTTGTTAATGTTGCAGCGCTCGGCCGTAAGGTCCTGGCCGTGGAACCAGATGTGGCCCGCGTCCGGGGTCTCGAGCAGGTTGAGGCAGCGCAGGAAGGTCGATTTGCCCGAACCCGAAGCACCGATGATGGTGACGACCTCGCCTGATTTGACGGACAGGTCGATGCCTTTGAGCACCTCGAGCGAGCCGAAGCTCTTGCGCAGGCCCTCGACGCGGATGAGCGGCTCATTAGTCTGTGCGGCGGCCGCAACGCCGGTAGTGGCGGTATCTGCCATGATGATTCTCCTCGTCTTGAGCCTAGTTGGAGCTGGGCAGCGTTGCCGGGGCCTCGGCGCCGAGTTTTTTGCCAAAGGCTTCGAGCAGGCGGCTCGCCACGAGCGTCAGAATCAGGTAGACCACGAGCGCCACGCAGTAGACCTCCATCTGGCGGTAGTACACGCCGGCGACGGTGGTGGTGGCGTACATGAGGTCGAACACGCCGATGACCGAGAGCACCGACGAGTCCTTGATGTTGATGATGAGCTCGTTGGTGAGCGCCGGAATCGCGTTTTTAATGCCCTGGGGGAACACGACCTTGCGCATAGCCTGCCACTGCGACAGACCCAGCGAACGCGCCGCCTCGGCCTGGCCGGGGTCGATGGACTCGATGCCGCCGCGCAGGACCTCCATCATGTAGGCGGTGGAGTTGAGCGAGATGGTGACGAGACCGGCGGTGAAGGTACTCCAAATCTGGTTGGCCTGGGCGGTCTCGAAGCCCATGCCGCGCAAAACGGTGAAACCCGCGTAATAGATGAGCAGGCCCTGGACCATCATGGGCGTGCCGCGCACGATGGTAGAGTAGACGGTCGCAAAGCCGCGACCGATACTCTTAAAGAAGCGCACCAGGTCGTTGTCCACGCGATCGAACGTCTGAATACGCAGGAACACAAAGAGCAGTGCCAGGAAGAATGCGATGACGGTACCGAAGGTTGCAAGCGCGATGGTAATCTCGATGCCGCGGATAAAGAAGTCGCCGCTCTTGTAGGTCATGTAGACCAGGCTCGACAAAAAGTCGCTGGGGTTGGAGTCCGAGACAATGCTCACCTGCACCAGGTCGATAAATGACATGACGCAGCGGTCGACAAAGAAGATCGCCGCGATGGCGACCACGACGTAGCTGCCCAGGCGCGCGCCGCGACGGAAGCGCTCGGAAGCAAACGGCGACTTTTCGCGATAGTCGTTCCAGTGCATGAGTTTGGTGACCAGCGCCGCCGCCGATACGACGAGCCAGGCCCAAAGGATTGCCCAAAGGCAATCCTGGAAGATACCGGTGGGGGCCAAGAAGCTCAGCGGCGTAGGGTTGCGTTGGCTAAACGCCAGGCCGAGCGCCGCGATAACGCTCGTGCCCAGGTACACATAACGGTGGTCGGCCTTGATAAAGGAGGCCAGACGATTGATGGTTTTCATGCTGCCTCCCTATGCCGGCTGACGGTCGAGGCACGCGTCCCACATTTGGTCGCGCTCCTCTTGGCTGATGCCCTTGAGCGTCTTGTCGATGAGCTTAAGCAGCTTATCCGAGCCCTTGCGGCAGCCGACGTTTGCCGTGACCTCCTGCTTAAAGCCCTCGCCCTCGGCAAATTGAATCGGCACGATACCCGGGTTTTGGGCCATATAGCCCTTCTCGTTCTCGGTGTTGTAGGTCACGGCATCGCACGTGCCCTGCAGCAGGTTCGAGAACACCGTGGGAACCGAATCGACCGGGTTCTTGTGCACAACGCCCGGGATCTCGTCGATGACGGTATCGAGCATGGTGTCCTTTTGGCCGAGTACCGTGGCACCGCTAAAGTCGCTGAGCTTGGTGGCGTTTTGGTAGGGGGAACCCTCTTTTACGAACAGGCCAAAGTAGCCAATGAAGTACGGGTCGGAGAAGCCGACCGACTCCTCGCGCTCGGGCGTGGCGCTCATACCGGCGATGATGAGGTCGATCTGGCCGTTGTTGAGCGAATCGATGAGACCCGAGAAGCTCTGTTTGACGGCAACGGGCTCGCCACCGAGGGCCTTGCAGACGATCTTGGCGATCTGCACGTCGTAGCCATCGGCATAGGCGCCCTGCACGTTGTCGATGGGGATGGTGTACTCGCCGGCTTCGGAAACCTGCCAGTTGTACGGGGCGTAGGCCGCCTCCATGCCAATGCGGATCTTGTCCTTGCCGATCACGGAATCGGACAGGTCGTCGCGACCGCCGCCCGTCGTGGGCTGAGCCACCTTGAGCGTGGACGGACGCTGACAGCCGGCGAGCGCGCCGGCGACGACGGAAGCGCTCGCAGCGAGAGCGCTACCCAAAAAGATGCGACGGCTGCATACCGGCTGTGGATGCGCGTCGCGTTGATGGGGAGAATGCATAATCTGCCTTCCCTGTTGAATCGTATGCTGACGACTTAACAGGATACCGCTCAGCGTTACTTCCAGCAGATGCATATATAAGATGCATATATACAAATTAACGAACTGAAAACGATTAGTAGCCGTTGGGGACGTTCTTAAACGACCAGTCAAACAAGAACGTCCCCGATGGCTACACCCGATGACTACTTGACAGAAGCGGCGACATCGATGATCTGGCAATGCCAGCGAGCGCCACTCAGAGCGAACAAGTTGGCATGAAAAAGGCAAAGCATAGACCTTCTGGTCATGCCGTGCCTTTTGAATGACAAATTGTCGCTCTGGGTGGCGCGCAGCGTCGACCGGTTCGCCGTTCGTCAGAACGGCGGAACACCTAAAGCAGCGTAACCTCGAAGGTACGCTTGTCGGTAGCGCCGGGGGCCAAGGTGATGGTGTTGACCTTGTGCTCAAAGACGTCGTCCTCGGTGTCCATGGTGGTGTGACCGGTCCAGGGCTCGAGCGCCACAAACGGAGCGTCGTTGGCGGCAGACCACACGCCAATGTACTTAAAGCCCTCAAAGTCGATCTTGACGCCGTGGCCCGACTTGCGGCCGCGCAGCGTGAGCGTGGAGCCCGGGGTATCGGTGAACATGATGGCGTCGTTATCGAAGCTGCGGTGCGTGATGGGCAGCACGTCCGAGTTGTCGGGAGCCTTGTAGCTACCCTCGAACGTCATAAGGCCATCGGGCGTGATGACGGGGGCCTCGTTAGTCCAAGCCTCGGTAAACGCCAGCTCGTAATCCTCGAACGCCTCGTCCTCGGCGCCGGGGGCGGGCACGTTAAATGCGGGGTGGCCGCCCACCGAGAACGGCAGGTCCACGTCGCCGGTGTTGGTGACGGCAAAGGTCTGCGTGAGGGTGGCGTCGCCGGTCAGGGCATAGGTCATGTTGAGCTTAAAGTGGAACGGGAACGCCTTGAGCGACTCGGGCGTGTCGGTGAGCTCGTAGGTAACGGACGAACCATCCTCCGACACCTCGACGATCTTGTGCTCCACGATACGCGCGATGCCGTGGCGCGCCATCTCGCAGGTGCCGGCTGCAGACGTCGCCGTGTTGTTGCGCAGCGATCCCACGATGGGGAACAGGATAGGCGCGTGCTTGCCCCAAAAGGCCGGGTCGCCCTGCCACAGATACTCGTTGCCGTTGAGGGCAAGGCTCGTGAGCTGGGCACCCATGGAATCGATGGCCGCGGTGAGGCCGCCGCGCTTGATGGTAGTGACGGTGGACATGCTACTTCCTCCAATGGTAAACAACGGTGTCGAGGGCTATTGTCCCACTCTTGGCGGCGGGGTTGAGCGGCGGACGCAGTTATTGAGCAATAGCGTAAAGGTCAAACCCGCCCTGCGGCGTGCTGTCGACCGTATCGGGCGCCTGCGAGTTAAAGCTCACGGGAACCATGCGCTTTGAGGCGCGGAAGCGCGTGCCGTCGGTGGCGACGGGCGGCTCGTCGACCGTGAGCTCGTAGTCGCCGGGCTTGAGCTCGATGCCGTCACCTTCGGAATTGACGTATTGATACTCGTCGATTGCTTGTCCCTTGAGCGTGCGGCCCACGATATGGACGAGCATTTGGCTGTCGCCGCGCGCGGTATCCCACGTCGCGCCTTCCTTAACCTCGACTGACACATGCACCGAGCGCGTGCGGCTGAGCGATTGCTCGACGGACATCTCGACCTTGGCGGCGTCTTGGCGCTGCTGCTCAACATGGCCCCAGATGCTGCCGATTGCCGAGCAGGCGATAACGCCGGCCATGAAGGCAATGAGGATGGGGCCGAGCGGAGAGCGGCGACCCGCGTCTTCCTCATGAGCCAGGTCGGGGCGATGCGTGGGCGCAGGCGCCTGAGCACCCTGCGCGGGCACGTCGAGAATGCTGAAAGATGCCGTACTGCCGGGGTCGATGGTGTGGCGCGGCTGCGGGGTCTTGGCCGGCGAGATGGACATGTCGGCTGGCTCACCCAGCGTGGCCGTGGCATCGGCCTTTGCCTCGTCGGCCTCGGCCTGAGCCCAGGCCTGTTCAAAAGTCAGGGGCTCGGCGGCATCGGAGGCGGCATCCGTCTCGACGGCATCGTTGCCGGTCTCGTCCTCGTCGCCCGACACGTCACGCGGCGCGGGCTCGTCCCACTCCTCGTCCGGAGCCTCACCCTCGCTATACCACCATTCAAAGTTATCGATATCCATACGGGGCGCCCCTTAGGCCTCGCAAATAAACACTCGCTAGTTTTATACCCCCAGACGACACCGAAGCTCACCCGCGCCGGACACAAAAACCGTCACAACATTCGACGCTTTTCCTCGATTTCGAGATTTTCATCGAATGTTGTGATGGTTTGGATGCGACAAAGGGACTGTCTTTTTTACATAGCGAGGACCGTACGGATGGATGGGTCGCTGAGGGCCTCGCGGAGCCAGGGGGCCAGCCGCTCGGGATGACCCTGCAGGTAGCCGTCGAGCTCGGACGGGGCCACGCGGCGCACCTCCGAGATCTCCTCTTGGTTGATATGCAGCTCGCCCGGCTCAACATGGGCAAGGTAGACCTCGCACCACTCGCACTCGCAGCGGCCGTCGCCGTGATCCTCGCGGTACACCACGTGTCCGAGGTGCTCGAGCTGATCGGGCTCGCGCGTAATGCCGAGCTCTTCGTTGATGCGGCGCGCCGCGGCGGCCGCGACGTCTTCCCCGGGGAACGGATGGCCGGCACAGCTATCGGCCAGCACCCCGCCCCACAGTCGCTTGAGCGGACTGCGGCGACAGAGCAGCAGGCGCGCGTCTTCGCCCCGGCCCTCGACCAAAAGCGTCAGAAATGCTTGATGCAAAATGCCCTCGCCGGTATGGGCCTCAATGCGGTCGACGGGGCCAAGCGCCTCGCCGGTCGCGGCATCGACCCCCACAACCTCGGCGCCTGCGCCGCCCTCATCCCAGCCGGCGCGCAGGATGCGCGCGGCGGCCTCCTCGAGCGCGGCGATGAGCTCCTTGGTGGTGTCGAGCACGCGCTGCAGGTCGTCCCCGCTCGCCTGCTCAACATGAAAACCGGTGCTTGCAACGACCGGCACGCCAAAGCGCGTGGCCAGCGCCGCCGCGATATCGTGCGCCGGGATCTCGTCTCGATGGCACGGAACGGCCAGGATGCTCACCGTTGCCGTACGGCCGGGCTCGGGGCGCGGAATGGCCTGCGCCGTGGCGCCCAGGTGCGCAAACTCCGGCGAGCAGGCGTACACCGCCATGCCTCGCGGCGTCACCGTCAGCTGGGCCTCGAGCGCAAACTTGCCCTCGCCCACTGCAACCTTTGTCGTGTGCATACCCATGGGATCTCCTGCCGCCCGCGATGTACCTGAGACCATCTTCGCCTGTATTGCGACTATACAGGCAAGCCCTCCATGTGACAAAGGGACTGCCCCTTTGTCACATTCTGTTAGAGTTGCAGGGATTGAATCCCGCTTATTCATGCGACATTGGAGTGACAACCTTGACCGCCGCAACCACGCCTAAAAGTAAGCCAACCGCCGCCGCGCTCTCCCCCGCGCGCACCAAGCTCTGCCTGGCGCTGCTCGTGCTGTTGGGATTCTCGCTCGGCTGCTCCGAGTTCGTGGTCATCGGCATCGAAAGCGACTTGGCAACGGAACTCGGCATATCACTTGCCACTGCGGGTCAGCTCATCAGCGTGTTTGCGCTCGTCTACGCTATCGCCACGCCGGTGCTTGCGCTCAGCACGGGGCGTTTTCGCCGCTACCAGCTGCTCGTGTGCTATAGCGTCGTCTTTGTGCTCGGCAACCTGGTCATGGCGTTGGCTCCCAACTTCCAGGTGCTGTTTATCTCACGCATTGTCCTGGGCTCTGTCTCGGGTGCGCTGCTCGCCGTGGGCGTGACGTACATCCCTGAGCTGCTATCCCCGCAGCAAACCTCACTTGCCATCTCGGTCGTGTACGGCGCGTTTTCCGTGGCGATGGTCTTTGTGACCTCGATTGGCAAGTTTGTGGCCGACACACTCGATTGGCACGTGGCCATGTACGGCACGCTGACCTTTGCCGTTTTGATCTGTAGCGCGCTCGTGGCGTTTATGCCTCGCGCCGGGCAGACCGATGAGCCCGCCACCTTCCGCGAGCAGGCGGGGCTACTACGCGAGCCGAGTATCATCACCGGCATGCTCATCTTCTTGTTTGGCGTGGGCTCGGTCTACGTATTCTACGGCTACGTGACGCCTTATCTGGAGCAGATGCTGGGCATGGATACCGTTCAGGCGAGCACCACACTTATGGCCTATGGCGTGTTCTGCCTGATCTCGAACATCCTGGGCGGATGGATCGATGCGCGTTTTGGCATGAAGGCGCTGCTGGTTACGTTTGTGCTGCAGGCGGCGGCACTGCTCGGGCTGTTTGCCGTGGGCGCCGCCATGCCGCTCGCGCTGGTCTTTGTCTTTAGCCTGGCGATGCTCATGTACCTGTTCTCGGTCTCATGCATCACGCACTTTATGGACGTGGCACGCAGCCGCCATCCCAAGTCGATGGTACTCGCAAGTTCGGTTGAGCCCATGGCGTTTAACGTCGGCATCTCGTTTGGCACCGCAGTGGGCGGCGCCGTGGTAAGCAGCATTGGCATTGCGTACGTGGGTGCAGTGGGCGCCGCGTTCTCGCTTGTGGCCTGGGCGCTCACGCTGGTGACGATTAAGTTGGCTCGTTGGGAGCGCAAGCGGGCGAGGGCGCAAGCGTAGGCGTAGGCGTAGATGCGATACTCGAGCTCGATGATGGCGATCGAAAGGAAACCGCATATGCAACGTGTACTGTTTATCTGCCATGGGAACATCTGCCGCTCGACGATGGCCGAGTCGGTGTTTACCGAGCTGGTGCGCCGCGCCGGGCGTGTGGGCGAGTTTGCCATCGATTCCGCAGCGACCTCAACCGAGGAGATCGGCAACCCGCCGCATCACGGTACCGTTGCCAAGCTACGCGAGGTTGGGATTCCCGTCGTCGCACATCGTGCACGTCAGGTGCGTCGCGCAGAGTATGGCGACTGGGACCACATTGTCTATATGGACGACGAGAACGCCCGCGGCCTGTACCGAATTTTTGGGAAGGACCCCGATGGCAAGATTACGCGCTTGCTCGATTGGACCGATCGCCCCGGCGACGTGGCCGACCCCTGGTACACCGGCAATTTCGATGCCACCTACCGCGACGTGCTCGACGGTTGCACCGCCATGCTCGAGCAACTGTAGGCAAGCGAGGTCGCGGGCCACGCCTTCGGCGCGAAACGAGCATTGATAGTCTCCCACATGAAAAATGAGCGTTGATTTTCTCCCACTTTGAGCATTCAAGTGCGCTCTAAACGGAAGAAAATCCACGCTCGACTATTCGTCGACGATCTCGGCAAGCCAGACGTTCAGCGTATCGACCTCGGGACAGCAGAACTTTGCCGTACCGGGCTCGTTGCCAGGCACGGTTCCGCCATAGCGCAGGATATCGATATAGGGAAAGCCCACGTGGCAGGCCATGGCACACATCTTGCCGCGGTCGCGGTCAAAGTCAAAGACGTCACCCGGCTTGTGACCATGATGGCAGCGGCACGT
Source organism: uncultured bacterium (assembly GCA_905216145.1). GTDB lineage: Bacteria > Actinomycetota > Coriobacteriia > Coriobacteriales > Coriobacteriaceae > Collinsella. Next base: position 31,499 of record CAJMST010000022.1, read on the forward strand.
CCCCAGCTGGTCCACGCAGCTAATGCGGATACGCGGACGCTTGCCGCGCGGAGCGCCGAGCGGTTTGCTCTCGCCCGAAGGCTCGGCGGAGCCGCTCTCGGCCGCGTTACTCATGGTCAATCACGTCCAGGCACGCCTCGATGGGAAGTCCGGCCGACTTGTCCTCCTGGCCGGCATTGCGCTCGATAAGCTCGGCCACCACGCGCATGGCGTCGGCCGTCGCACGCTGCAGGCTCCAACCGGCCATAACGCGGCCCACAAGCACCGCCGAGAACGTGTCGCCCGTGCCGGGGAAATAGACCGGGATCAGCTCGAAGGGAATCGTGAAGTACTCCCCCGCCACATGGTCATAGCCGATAACGGAATTCTGCCCATCTACCACAGCGCTCGTAACGACCACCGACTTGGCGCCCAGCGCGCGCACGGCGTCCACAAGGGCGCGGGCCTCATCGGGCGTAATTTGCTCGGCGATAGGCCTATCGGCAAGCAGGCACGCCTCGGTATAGTTGGGCACCGCGTAGTCTGCGCACTCCAGCAGGTGCCGCATAAGGCCAATCGTGGACTCGGGCACGCCCGCATAGAGCTTGCCGTTGTCGCCCATGATGGGGTCAACGAACACCTTGGTGCCCTTTTGCGCGCGGCGGTGGCAAAAGTCCGAGATAATGCGCGTCTCTTCCTCGGTCACGATAAAGCCGGTCGAGATGGCGTCGAACTCAAAGCCGAGCTCCTCCCAGATAGCGAGGCTTTGGCGCACGTACTCCGTGGTGTCGTGGATGTAGAACTTGGGGTAGTTGAGCGTATCGGAAACGAGGGCCGTCGGCAGGTTGTGAATGCGATAGCCCATGTGCGACAGCACCGGCAGCATGGCGGAAAGCGCGACCTTGCCGTAACCGCACATATCGTTGATCAGCAGCAGCTGAGTATTCTTCATGAGTGTCCCCCTTGGTTCGGGCGCGGCGCAGCAGCGCCACAGTGCGACTAAGTGTAGCGCAGGGAACGCTACGGACGAAAGCTTGCGCCGTGGAGGACAGTTTGTTGCGGAAAGGTTTCGGAAACGAGGGGCTAGCCTGCTTCATTGCGGCCCATTCGCCGCCACTCATTCAGTGCCATTTCAAAACTACACCGGATTACGGGGCTGAACCTGAATGAGTCAACCACACCCTCTATTTTCAAATCATAGCAAGCCTTCTACCTGCACTGATAATTGTTCTCGGGGGAAGCGGGCACTGCGGGGCGCG
>CAJMST010000023.1 GCA_905216145.1 uncultured bacterium
GAGGAGACGCCTGGGGCTGGCAGTCTAGGTGGTACGAAAAATTGTCCGCACCCCCAGAGTGTCCCCAATGACTAGTCGTTTAAAAGCGTCCCCAATGACTAGGCCGCTTGCCTGCGATTTTTGACCGTTGGGCGGGCTTGCCGCCCTTGCCGCAAAAACGTTTTTGCATATCGGGTACAACGGGCTTTACGTGAGTAAAGTGCGCGCCGCGTCCACGTGCCGCGTTTTTAAAGGAGGCCCCATGCCTGGTGTTACCCCTGCAGAAGTTCTGTCCAATTTTGGTATTACGCTGGTCGAAGATCCCGCCGAGAATCAACCCCGTCTGCTGGTGGACCTGCCGGCGGCAGAGCTTGTCGAGCACGCTATTCGTCGCAAAGAGGGCCGTATGGCTTCTAATGGCGCGCTCGTGATCGAGACGGGGGAGCGCACTGGTCGTTCGCCCAACGATCGTTTTATCGTTGACACCCCCGATGTTCACGACAAGATCGCCTGGGGTGCGGTCAACCGCCCACTGTCCGTCGAGAGCTATGAGGCCATCAAGGCCGGCATCGTCGACTATCTCAACGAGCGCGACGTGTTCGTCACGCGCGGCATGGCGGGCGCTGACCGCAACCACACGCGTCGCCTGCTTGTTGCCTGCGAGCGTGCCAGCCAGGCACTCTTCATTAAGCAAATGCTCGCCCGTCCGCTCGCCCGCGAAATCGCGCGCACCGGCGAGCCCGACTTCTGCGTGCTCGCAGCGCCCGGTTACCAGTGCGATCCTGCCATCAAGGGCCTCAACTCCAGCGCCGCCGTGGTCATCAACTTCCAGGAACGCGTGATTCTGGTCGCCGGCACCGGCTACTCCGGCGAGATCAAAAAGTCCATCTTCAGCGTTATGAATTACCTGCTGCCCGTCGAGGATGACGTGCTGCCCATGCACTGCTCGGCCAGCATGGATCCCGTCACGCACGAGACTGCCGTGTTCTTTGGCCTGTCCGGCACGGGCAAGACCACGCTTTCTGCCAACCCCACGCGCCTGCTGATCGGCGACGACGAGCACGGCTGGTCCGACATGGGTATCTTCAACATCGAGGGTGGCTGCTACGCAAAATGCGAGGGCCTGGACGCCTTCCACGAGCCCGAGATCTTCAACGCCGTCCGTTTTGGCGCCATTTGCGAAAACGTGGTGCTCGACGAGAACCGCAAGCCCAACTACGACGACATCTCGATCACGCACAACACGCGCGTGGCCTATCCCGTGGAGCACATTCCTAACGCGTGGACTAAGGGCATGGGCACCACTCCGAGTGTCGTGCTGTTCCTGACTTGCGACGCTTTTGGCGTGCTGCCGCCCATCTCGCGCCTGACGGCCGACGCCGCCATGTACCACTTTGTGACGGGCTTTACGGCTAAGATTCCCGGCACCGAGGTCGGCGTCACCGAGCCCACGCCCACGTTCTCTTCGCTGTTCGGCGAGCCGTTTATGCCGCTCGACCCCATGGTTTACGCCAAGATGCTTGGCGAGCGCATTGCCGACGGCCGCACACGCGTGTACCTGGTCAACACCGGCTGGATTGGCGGTGGCTACGGCGTGGGCCATCGCATCGAGCTTGCCTACACGCGCTCGCTGGTCGCACGCGCCCTCGACGGCACCATCGAGGATAGCGAGTTCGTGCACGACGACATCTTTAACGTCGACATTCCCACGACGTGCCACGGCGTGCCCGATGGCATCCTGGTGCCGCGCCAATACTGGCAGAGCACCGCGCGCTACGACGAGGCCGCGCACAACCTGGCGGTGATGTTCGAGGAGAACTTCGAGAAGAAGTACTCGCACCTGCCCGAGTCCGTCAAAGCCGCCGGCCCGCACGCCCAGGTGTCCGCCGAGGCCCGTCATCGCGGCCGCGGCCTGCTGGGACTCCGCCACTAGCTTCGCCGTGAGTCCATATCCACCACAAAGGGGACAGGCACCTTTGTGGTGGTTTTGCTCGTGTGGATGACTCGGGTTACAATACGCCTGACATATCGTCCCCTTCTCCGGATGGGGACAGCGCAAGCGTTCTTGTGACGGCACCGTAGGACTTTGAAGGTGGCCGTTGTAAGGGCGCTTTTTGTTTAGGCGCCCTCACTCGGGCGCGCACAATGAAGGGAGAGCGTATGAAGAGCTTTATTGCCGAGGATTCATTCTGGGAGCTGTTTCCGCAGGCAGCGGTCGGTGTTGTGGTCGTGGAGGGCATGAAGCCCACGGCTCAGATTCCTCAAGAGGACGTGGATGCGATTGCGGCGTTGCTCGACCGCGCCAATATCGATGCGGAGCGTCATCTGACCAGCGACACTATCAGCGAGAACGCACCGGTCAAGGCATGGCGCGAGGCCTATCGTCTGTTCAAGACCAAGAAAGGCGCGCGCTGCTCGATCGAGAACTTGCTCAAACGCGTGCTCAAAGGCAAGCCGGTGGGCCACATTACGCCCGCGGTGGATATTTACAACACGGTGTCGCTGACCTACGCGCTGCCCGTGGGAGGCGAGGATCTGCATGCGATCGAGGGGGACCTTCGCCTGAAGGTGACCGACGGTGGCGATGCGTTCTTGCCGCTTGGCGAGGAGGCGGACGATCCGACGCTGCCCGGCGAGCTCGCCTACATCGACGATGCGGGCGCTGTGTGCCGCTGCTGGAACTGGCGCGACGGCGTTCGCACGGCGCTGTCCGATGATTCGGCCGATGCGTTCCTGGCGATTGAGTGCGTGGAGCCCGAGCGGATGGGGGATTGCCAGGCTGCGATCGATCGCTTAGCCGAGCTGCTTGAGCGCTATCTGGGAGCGACGGTTGTCATTAAGACGCTTGTGACCCGCGACAATCCTTGCGTGGAACTGTAGCGGCGCCTAGAACCTATTGATGCCCCAAACCACCACAAAGGTGCCTGTCCCCTTTGTGGTGGTTTTTATGTTGATGGGTTAACAAATGGGGTATTTGGGTACGGGTGTCGCCTTATGCGACTAAGATGTTTACCCGTTAGCATTATGCAAGCGAAAGGCGGTCGTCTCCCATGCAGCAGAGCGACGAGACACGTTTCGAGGACTTTGTCGGACTGATCAGCGGACTCTACAAGGAGATCCAGCGCATTAAGACGTCTGAGGGCGCAAGGCTGGGTCTCAAGGGCTCCGACGTTATGTGCCTGTACTATCTTGAGCGCAGCAAGGACGGCCTGACTGGCGCCGACCTGGCTCGCATGGCAGGCGTGACCCGCGCCGCCGTCTCGCGTACGCTGGCGCATCTGGAGGAGGGTGGCTACGTCGAGGTCGATGATTCGGGCGATGCCGCCGTTAAGTATCGTGCTCCGGTGCGCCTGACCGCTCTGGGCGGCGAGAGCATGAGCGAGGCGGACCGCATCATTCGCGAGGTGCTCGATACCACCGGTAAGGCTATGGGTGTGGAGCAGCGCGAGCAGATGTATGCGTCGCTGCGCACGATTCTCAACACCCTGCGCGAGATCTAAGGCCGCCAAGGCATTTGCTTCCAATTAACAACTGCATAGTCCCGTTTGAGTGCGTATGCCGTGCCGGGGCCTTGCTGTCAAAATTCCCTGCGCGGGACCTGCGCAAGAAAGGATTCGCTATGTCCATTCGTATTATTACCGATTCCGCGAGCGATATGTCGCCGGCTGAGCACCCCGCTCTGCGTGTTCTGCCGCTGTCCGTCACCTTTGGCACCGATGTGTACATGGATGGCGTCGACATCGATCACCAGCGCTTTTACGAGATGCTCGTGGAGCGCGATGAGCTGCCTAAGACCGGCCAGGTCAACCCGTACGCGTTTTCGCAGGCTATTGCCGAGGCGCGTGAGGCCGGCGATGAGGCAGTGATTATTACCGTGGGCGCTAAGCTTTCGGGCACCAACCAAAGTGCCCGCACCGCACTTGCCGAGGCGCCGGGCGGCGATGTGTATGTGGTGGATAGCAATAACGTTACCCTGGGCGAGCGCGTGCTGGTTGAGTACGCGCTGCGTTTGGTGGACGAGGGCCAGGGCGCGGCTCAGATCGCGGCGGCTGTCGAGGCCGTGCGCGACCGTGTAGTCGTCATCGGCCTGCTCGAGACGCTTGAGTACCTCGTTCGCGGCGGTCGCCTGTCTGCTGCGGCTGGTGCTGTGGGCACGTTGCTCAATGTGAAGCCCGTTGTGGCAGCGGAGGATGGTCTGATCGTGCAGCTGGGCAAGGCTCGTGGCTCCAAGAACGGCCGGAACCTGCTCAACCAGAAGGTCGAAAAGGCAGGCGGCATCGACTTTTCCATGCCGCTGGCGCTCGGCTATACGGGCCTTTCGGATGCGGTGCTCAAGAAGTATATCGAGGACAGTGCGGCACTTTGGGCTGGCCACACCGAGGGCGTGTTGCCCGTTCACACCATCGGCGCCACCATCGGTACCCACGTTGGCCCCGGCGCCGTAGCAGTAGCCTTCTTCCAGCCCGCCAACTAACCGACCTGCCATAAACCACCACAAAGGGGACAGGCACCTTTGTGGTGGTTTATGCTTTTCCGGGTGGAAGGGAGCGAGCAATGGCGTCTGAGGGCTTTTTTGAACGGGTGTACGAGGTGGTCGAGCAGATTCCCGAGGGGATGGTCGCCACCTACGGTCAGGTGGCGCTGCTCGCCGGTCGTCCGCGGAGTGCGCGGTACGTGGGCTACGCGCTGCATAGCAATCCGCGCCCCGGCCAGATTCCCTGCCATCGCGTGGTGTTTGCCGACGGCCGTATCTGTGAGGGCTTTGCCTTTGGCGGCCCCGATGCTCAGCGCGAGCTCTTAATGGGGGAAGGCGTGACGTTTACCGATCCCATGCACGTCGATCTGGCCGCCTGTCGTTGGCCGGCCGGGCTGTAGTGGCGGGCTTCGTCAAAACCACCACAAAGGTGCCTGTCTCCTTCGTGGTGGTTTTAGTTTACCGGAGCTAACTTATGGAGAAGGTGTGGCGGCGCATATTGACGCTACAAAGTAAACCACGGTGAACTATATTGGTTTCAGCAACGGAGCAGGCAATAGGCGATGAAAAAGCCTGCCCTGTTGAGTTTGATTCGCATTCCTCCCCTCTGTGCGATTCAACGGTGTACTTCGGGAACAGGCCCGCTGGCAACTAACTGCCAGCGGGCCTGTTCCTGTTTGTCGGGGGAGTGCGATGGACGGAGCCGAAGCGGTCCGGCTCCAAAAAAGGCGGACGCCGTAGCGCCCGCCCTATAGCAATCGAAAGCTCAAGCCAGCAGATCGGTCTAGTACACCATACCCATGGCGTCCTGAACCTCTGCCAGGGTCTGCTCGGCGATTTCGTTGGCGCGACGGTTGCCCTCGTGCAGCACGTCCTTCACATAGTCCAGATCGTTCTCGTAGCGCTGGCGACGCTCGCGGATAGGTGCGAAGTACTCGTTGACGGCCTCGGTCACGTACTTCTTGAGCTGGCCGGCGCCGCCCATGCCAATCTCATCGGCAATCTCGACCTCGGAACGGCCGGTGCAGATTGCAGCCGTCGAAAGCAGGCCGGACACGCCGGGGCGGTTCTCGGGATCGAACGTGATCATGCGCTCGGAGTCGGTCTGGCTCTTCTTGATGCGCTTTGCCGTCTCCTCGGCGGTCATCGAGATGTTGATGGCGTTGCCGTAGCTCTTGCTCATCTTTCGACCGTCCAGGCCTGGCAGCAGCGGGGTCTCGGACAGCAGCGCGTCGACCTCGGGGAACACCTTGCCGTAGCGGTTGTTAAAGCGGCGGGCGATGGTGCGGGTGAGCTCGATGTGCGGCAGCTGGTCACGACCGACGGGCACCACGTTGCCCTTGCAGAACAGAATGTCGCAGGCCTGGTGCACCGGGTAGGTGAGCAGAAGGCCGGTGAGCTCGTGGCCCGAGGCCTCCATCTCGGCCTTGACCGTGGGGTTGCGCGCCAGCTCGGCCTCGGACACCAGCGACAGGAACGGCAGCATGAGCTGGTTGGCGGCGGGCACGGCGGAGTGCGCGTAGATCATGGTCTTGTCGGGGTCGATACCGCAGGCAAGGTAGTCCATGACCATGTTGTACACGTTGTCCTGGATGTGCTCGGTCGTGTCGCGGTCAGTGATGACCTGGTAGTCGGCGATAAGTACGTTGGTCTTGGCGCCCATGTTCTGCAGCTCAACACGGCCCTTGAGGGTGCCGAAGTAGTGGCCCAGGTGCAGACGGCCGGTGGGGCGGTCGCCGGTGAGCATGGTGAACTTCTCGGGCGTTTTGGCCAGGCCCTCGCGAATGGCGTTGCTCTTTTGCAGCGCGACTTCGTAGCTGTTCTCGTTTGGCATGATTGCTCCTAACGTATGTTCATGGGTCAAGATGATAACGCGTTTATTGGAGGGGTGGTGCGTAAGTAGGCGAGGGGCGGGAGAGGGACGCGCGTGGTGCGGCATGTGCGATGGGTGCGGCGCGGCTGCGCTTGGCTAACGGTGCCTTGGCGCATCCTCGGCAGCTTGCCCTAGAGCTTGTGGTGGCGCTCTTCTTTGCGCTCCTCGGCTGCCTGCTCCTCCTGCTTAAAGGCGGGGTCGTCGGGGGTGACGAGCTCGTCCTCGTGCGTGCGCTTGTTGTAATGGTGGCGCAGCACGGGCTCAAACAGGTGCAGGTGCTTGGCGAAGGCCGCCGAGCCAATGGCGAGCACGGTAAAGATGAGCACGCGCATGGGCACTTCGACCTGGTTGATCGCGGCGGCGCCGGCCGAAAGCATAATGCACCAGGCATAGATGAGTAGCACGGCCTGCTTTTGGTTGTAGCCCTCTTGGATCAGGCGGTGGTGGATGTGACCCTTGTCGGCCTGTCCGATGCTAATGTGGGCGCGCTTGCGGCGAACGATAGCGCTGAACGTGTCGATGATGGGCACGCCGGCCACGATGAGCGGGATGATGAGCGAGGTGAGCGCGGCGGTGCGGCTCACGTTGAGCAGCGAGATGGAACCCAGCGCAAAGCCCAGCAGCAGTGACCCCGAGTCGCCCAAGAAGATGCTCGCGGGGTTGAAGTTATAGTGTAAAAAGGCCACGCATGCGCCGAAAAGCGCGATGGAGAGCGCGGCGGCATCGATGCGGCCCGAAAGCACGGCCATCGAAAACATGGTGAACGACGCGATGCCGCAGATGCCCGTCGCCAGGCCGTCGAGGCCGTCGATAAGGTTGATGATGTTGGTGAACGCCACCAGGTAGACCACGGTGATGGGGTAGGCGAGCCAGCCGAGCATGATCTCGCCGGGGGCAAACGGGTTGACGATGACACCGATGCGCAGGCCGCCAATGCAGGCGATGAGCGCGGCGAGTACCTGGCCGGCCAGCTTTTGCTTGGGCTTGAGCTGGAAGATGTCGTCGATCGCGCCGGTCGCATAAATTACGGTAAAGGAGAGCGCCAGCATGGGGTAGCTGATGTGCAGACGCGGGTGCGGTACTAAAACGGGCGGCCAGCCTAGGTACCAGGTGCCCAAGATTTGCACGATGCAGGCCACGACGAGGCCCAAAAAGACCGCCGTGCCGCCCATGCGCGGAATGGGCTTGGTGTTGATGCGGCGCTTAGAAGGATAGTCGACGGCATCGAGCTTAATTGCCAAGCGCTTGACCAGGGGCACCGCGAGGAAGGTCGTGATAAAAGCCGCCGCTGCCACGCATAGGTACGGTATGTAGCTCGGGGATGAAGCCATGAATCTAAAAACCGCCAAGCGTCGAAGGAAAAGGTCAGAAGAACGCCATGCGCAAAGGGCATAGCCGAACCATAATACTCGACCAAGGGGGGTGCATGTAATTGCACGCAGCGATAATCACGCGCTTACCAGATATTGGGATGTTGTCGATGGCTTGTCGGGATGCCGGCGGGGATCCATATGGACTGTATGGTGATTTTTGGCAAAAGAAAACCACCCCCCACGTTACGAAAATGAACCCACCTAAAACAGGTGGGTGCCCTCATCGACTGTTCCAGCGTCCTTAGCAACGAAGGATACCTGTACTAGGTACGACTGTGTGGGCTCCCTAAATAAACGCGACGGTTCACCCAGTTGCTCCGCGGGGGGCGGAATACCTACATCATAAAGCGGCACTTTGTCGATTCCAGTCTTGACATTACAAAAATCGTGTCGGACGATTACGGCGCCTTGGGGCTTGAGCCGCCTACGCGGCCTGGCCCTTTATGTTTGAGCTGCTGAATTGTTGTTTTGGAGCATGTTTTTATGCCGACGTCGTTGACCGAACTTTTTTCGCCCGCCTGCCATTTGTGTCCGCGCCGTTGCGGTGCGGCGCGCGATGAGGGCGCGCGCGGCGTATGCGGTGCTAACGACACGCTCAAGGTGGCCCGCGCAGCGCTCCATATGTGGGAGGAGCCGCCTATCTCGGGTGAGGCCGGTTCGGGCACGATCTTCTTTAGCGGTTGCTCGCTTAAATGTATCTACTGCCAGAACCACGAGATCTCGACCGGCAATTTTGGCCTTGAGATTTCGCCTGAGCGCCTGGTCGAGATTATGCTGGAACTGCAGGACCAGGGTGCCAACAACATCAATTTGGTGACGGCGACGCACTATGCGCACCTGTTGCCTGCCGCGATTGCCGCGGCACGGATGCGCGGGCTGGTCATCCCGATCGTCTACAACACGAGTGGTTACGAGCGTGCGAGTGCCGTGGCGGCGCTGTGCGACCTGGTTGATGTGTGGCTCACCGACTTTAAATATGCCGATGCCGGGCTTGCGCAGTCGCTTTCTCATATTAAGGACTACCCGCGCGTGGCCGTGTCGGGTCTGGCCCAGATGGCGCGCGAGATCGATCGCCGCGGGGGAGAGCTGGTGGATGAGGGCGGGCTCATGAAGCGCGGCATCATCGTGCGTCACCTGGTGTTGCCAGGGCATGCGGACGACTCGTGTCGCGTGCTGGACCTGGTGTGGCAGACGGTGGGCGACGTGCCGATCTCGGTTATGAACCAATACACGCCCAATGCCCTCATGCGCGAGCAGGGCGGCGACCTGGCACGCGCCGTGACGCGTGAGGAGTACGAGCAGGTGCTCGACCATGCCGACGACCTGGGCTTTACGACGATGTTCTGGCAAGAGGGCGGCGCGGTAGACGAGAGCTTCACCCCGGCCTTCGACACCACCGGTGTTCTTACCAGCGCAAAGTAGTGCGTTCGTCGATGATTTTTCTGGGACGGGGATTAAAAAATCATCGAGAGGATTGCCTGCTCGAAAAGTTGTCAAAATAGCCCCGTCCCAAAAAGACTGGTTATTGGGCGTTGACAGTTGGCGAGTCGTAGGTAAAATATCAACTTGTCCTGGGGACGTAGCTCAGTTGGGAGAGCGCTGCCGTCGCATGGCAGAGGCCGAGGGTTCGACTCCCTTCGTCTCCACCCTTGGATTTGATAAGCCGCTGACATTGTGTCGGCGGCTTTTTTTAAAAAGAAAGGGCTGAATTATGGCCGAGCTTGAGTCCCAACCACTGTCTGCCGAGGAGCGTGCCGAGTTGGAAGAGCTCCGCGCCGAGAAGGCTCGTCGCGAGGCCCAGGAAGAGGCCCGTCGTGAGCGCGAAGAGCTGGCTGCTCTGCGTGCCGAGCGTGCTAAGGCCGAGGAGGCCGCCGCGAACGCCGCATCCGCATCGGCGCCCGCGCCCGCACCCAAGCCCGCTGCTGCGAAGCCTGCACCTGCCGCGCCCAAACCTCAGCCTAAAAAGGCCGCCCGTCCCAAGTCCGTCGAGCCCAAGCCGAGCCGTGACGAGATGACCTTTGCCCAGCGCATGGTTACCTCCAAGGAACCTACGGGCGAGAACGAGATCCCTGGCATGGCGCCGGCTCAAAAAATCATCATTGTCCTTGCCCTCATCGCGTTTGTCATCTTTATGGGCTACACGATCCTGACCAGCATGGGCCTGCTCTAACCGATTTGCATCGGGTGTCATGTCCACATCCTCTGCTCTCGTCTAACCCTCAAATTCTGTACCACACATCCGAAAGGTCGCCCCATGGCTTTGACCGACATCTCGCATCCCACCGACATTGCAATGCTCACCGATCTGTACGAGCTCACTATGGCCCAGGGCCTGTGGGAGAGCGGCAAGGCCAATGAGCAGGGTTGTTTTACCGCGTTTTACCGCGACCATCCCTTTGGCAGCGCCTATGCCGTCATGTGCGGCACCGCCGAACTGCCCGAGCTGGTCGAGAATCTGCGCTTTACGCCCGAGGACATCGACTACCTCGCCTCGCTCCAGGCCCCTGCCGGCGGCGCGATGTTCAAGCCTGGATTCCTCGACTACCTGCGCGATTTTCGTGCGCATGTAAACATCGACGCCGTGCCCGAGGGCGAGCTCGTCTTTCCGCGCGAGCCCATGGTGCGCGTCACCGGCCCCGCGTTGGAGTGCCAGCTGCTCGAGACGGCGCTGCTTAACATTGTCGGCTTCCAGACGCTTGTCGCCACCAAGACGGCGCGCGTGGTGCTCGCCGCCGACGGTCGTCCCGTGGCGGAGTTTGGCCTGCGCCGAGCCCAGGGTCCTGATGGCGGCCTGGCCGTTGCACGCGCGAGCTACGTTGCCGGCTGCTCCTCTACGTCCAATGTGCTCGCCGGCCGCCGCTACGGTATTCCCGTCTTTGGCACGCATGCGCACAGCTGGGTGATGAGCTTCGATTCCGAGCTCGAGGCCTTCCGTGCCTTTGCCAAATCGAGCCCCAAGAACTGCACGCTGCTCATCGACACCTATGACGTGCGCGAGGGCTGCGAACATGCCATTACGGTTGCCAAGGAGATGGAGGCGGTGGGTGAGCGTCTGTCGGCTATTCGTATCGACTCCGGCGACCTCGCCAAGCTCTCCAAGTATGTTCGCGGCCGTTTTGATGCCGAGGGCCTGCCCTATGTGGGGATTTCGGTTTCTAACGATCTGGATGAGTACACGATTCAGTCACTGCTCGACCAGGGCGCGCCCATCGACAGCTTTGGCGTGGGTACCAAGCTCGCGACCTGCTATGACCAGCCGGCGCTGGGCGGCGTGTACAAGCTTTCCGCCCGCCGTGCGAGCGAGGCAGATCCGTGGACACCGGTGGTCAAGCTCTCCGAGCAGCCCTACAAGCGCACGATCCCGGGTGTGCAACGCGTGCGCCGTTATTACGACGGCTTTGGCGGACCGGTCTGCGACATGATCTACGACGAGGACCATCTGGCGGGGGAGGGCGCCGCGCGCGGCAATACCCTCGTGGCCGTGAATGATGCCGCCCTGGTGACTGATGTGTCCGAACTTGAGTATCGCGAGCTGCTGGTGCCGATCGTGCGCGATGGCAGTGCGGTGGCTCCGCGTGAGAGCATCCAGGACGCGCGCGAGCGCTGTGCTTGGGCGCTCGATCATCTGGACGCAGCTTTCAAGCGCTTCCTGTACCCGCAGACCTATGTGGTGGGCATGGAGCAGGGCCTGGCTCAGGTGCGCGACGAGCTCGTGCGCAAGAACATGGCCGCGGCCTCTGCCTTTCCCTGGGCTCACTAATTCCTTGGGCGGTTGGGGCGAGTCACGCTCCCTTGGCCGCCAGCTCGGCCGTTCGCTGAACAGTTGATTGGTTTGACGTATGACGACTTCTTATAAAACGATGGTGGTAAAGATCGGTTCGTCCACGGTGGTGGGTGCCGATGGCAAGGTCAACCGCGCCTTTATCGGCGGACTTGCCGATCAGGCCGCAGCGCTGCGCAAGCTCGGCTGGCGTCTGGTCGTGGTGAGCTCGGGCGCTATCGCCTGTGGCTATCCCGTGTTGGGCTTCGACCGCAAGCCGGTCGGTGACCTGCCGAGCCTGCAGGCCTGCGCCTCGGCTGGTCAGTGCATCATCTCGTCGGCCTACGACGAGGAGTTCCATGCGCGCGACCTGCTCGCCTCGCTCGTGTTGCTCACGCGCCATGATACGGCCCGTCGCACGTCCTACCTGCACGCGCGCGACGCTCTGCTGCGCCTGGTGGAGCTGGGCGTGGTGCCGGTTGTCAACGAGAACGATACCGTCACCGTCGACGAGATCAAGTTTGGCGACAACGACACGCTGGCGGCGCTTGTGAGCTGCCTGGTTTCTGCCGATCTGTGCGTGACGCTCTCGGACATCGATGGCCTCTATACCGCCAATCCGCACGAGGACCCCACGGCCGAGTTCGTCCCGGTCGTGCATAAGATCGATGCCAAGATTATCGCCTCGGCGGGTGATTCTTCCACATCGGTGGGCACGGGCGGCATGATTACCAAGATCCGTGCGAGCCGCATTCTGATGACGGCGGGCATTCAGAGCGTGATTTGCTCGGGCGAGGAGCCCGATGCACTCGTGCGCCTGGCCCGTGGCGAGAGTGTGGGAACCCTGTTCGATCCGCCGGCGGAACGCCTGGACATTGCGCCGCGCAAGCTGTGGATCGCACTGGGCGACAAGGCGCATGGCTCGGTGACGGTCGATGACGGCGCCGCGAAGGCGCTGGTCAGCCGTGGTTCTTCCTTGCTTGCGGTGGGTATTCGCGAGGTCGATGGCGCGTTTGCCGAGGGCGATGTGCTCGATGTGTGCGATCCGAGCGGTATGGTCGTCGCCCGCGGTATCGCCGAGGCCGATTCGGACGTGCTGGAACTTGCCGCCGGCCGCCGCCAGGACCAGATCGCCAGCAACCGCCTGCTCGCTAACCTGGCCGAGAAGCCTGCGATCCATCGAGACAACTTGATTGTATTTGCATAAAGAAAGACAGCGCTGCGAATCGTTTCCCGCAGCGCTGTCTTTCTCGTGCCGGCACCTGGGGACGTTCTTTTTGTGCCGGCAGGTGGGGACACTCCTTTGCTAGAAGATCTGGCGCAGGTCTCCTCGGTTGAGGGCTTCGTTGAAGAGGTGCTTGAACACCACGCTGCCGTGCAGGCCGTCGTGCTCGAACTCGTTCGTCACCCAGGCGTGCGAGTTGCCCACGCGGCTGAGCGTGTCGAGCTGCAGGTCCGAATCCACGTACATGTCGTCGAAATACACCGCGGCCTGGAGCGGCACTTCGTTGCAGGCCAGGCGCTGCGGGTCGTAGATCTTGTCCCAGCTGGTGTCTTCCATCAGCAGGTCCATGGCAGGCTTAAACGGCTTAAGCTCGGGCATCTGCTCGAACATCCACGGGAACATGGCCTCGCCGGTAAACATGAGAGGGCGCGTGAGGGTGTCGAACTCGGCACGGCGTGCCTTCTCTTCTGCCGCGGCCCAGCGAATGGGCATGGTATCGCCGTCGGCGTAGATGAACTCCTGCAGTGTCCAGTACAGCGGGTTTGTACGCGTGTTGGTGCGCTCGAAGGCGCGCATCAAAAAGCTGTCAGATACCGAGGCGCCGCAGGTCAGCGTGCCGTCGCCGTCAACAAAAGCGTGATCGATAATCCAATGCATACGCTCAAAGCTCGGCTTCATGCCAAAGTCGCTGCCCATGAGCTGTAGGCGCTCGACCGTCATCGGCGAGCCGTCGGGCAGCACGGGCTTCTGTGCCTCGAGCGCATCGGCCAGGGCTGCCACGCGCTCGACGTCGGCGGGGTAGCGGTTGTAATACTGCTGCGTCTTGGCGGCCATGCGCGGGAAGGTGTGCGCGTAGACCTCGCTGGCGCTCGCCGGCACGTGGGGGATGCCGCCGCAGGTAAAGCTCGCCGCCACGCCCTCGGGGAAGAGCGACAGATAGCTCAGCGTCAAAAAGCCGCCGTAGCTCTGGCCGAGCGTGACCCACGGCTTGCCGCCAAAGCCCACCAGTCGTAGGTATTCAAAATCGCGCACGATGGAGCTGGCGAGGTGGCGCTTGAGGAAGTCCGCCTGCGAGCGTGCTGTATCGGCGCCGGCGGCCGTTGCGCGATCACCCAGTGCCTTGATCGTGCGTCCGTCCACGCAGCTACTGCGTCCGGTGCCGCGCTGGTCGGGAAGGACCACGCGGAAGTGCTTGACGGCCTCCTCGATCCAGCCGTCGCTTGTGGGCGACGGCGGACGCGGGCTCTCGCCGCCGGGGCCGCCCTGCAAAAACAGGAGCAGCGGCAGATCGTCGTTGATGCGGTCGGGCGCGCAAACCACGCGGTAGAAGAGTTTGATGCTCTCGGGCGCGCCGGCGATGGGTGCCGGCATAGCGCCGCGGCGCATGGTGCTGCCGACGGCCAGGAGCATCGGCTCCAGGCCGCGCCAGTCAAGGGGGACGTCGATGCTGTGGTCCTCGACGTAAAGGCCGGGGACGTGGTACGAAGTGATGAGGGCCATGTGAGTCTTCCGTTCGTTGCGGTGTTTCGGGTTGACCAATTCTACCGCCGCGGGCGAGGCCATGCGCAAATCGGCTACCATGGTTGCAAACTTCTAGGAGAAAGGGCCGCCCATGTCGGTCGATATAGCCACGTATGTTCACGATCTTGCCGTTGCCGCCAAGGCAGCGTCGGCCTCGCTTGCCACGGCGAGCAACGAGCAGCGTCAGGAGGCCGTGCGCGCCATGGCCGCAGCACTGCGCAACGGTGTCGACTCCATCGTCGCCGCCAACGAGCTCGATATGTCCGCCGCGCGCGATGCGGGTACCTCGGCCGGACTGCTCGATCGCCTGCTGCTGACGCCCGAGCGCGTCGAGGGCATGGCCGCCGGCCTGGAAAAGCTCGCCGAGCTGCCCGATCCCGTGGGCCGCGTGCTCGACCACCGCGTGCTTGCAAGCGGCGTGGACCTGACCCGTGTGAGTGTTCCGCTGGGCCTGGTCGCTATGGTCTACGAGGCGCGCCCCAACGTGACGGCCGACGCCGCAGGCATCTGCATCCGTACCGGCAACGCCTGCATTCTGCGCGGCGGCTCGCTGGCCTATCACTCGTGTGCCATGATCGCCGAGCTGCTGGCCGATGCGCTCGAGGCCAAGGGCTTCCCGCGCGAGGCCGTGTCGATGATCGAGTCCACCGACCGCGAGGCCACTGGCGAGCTCATGAAGCTCCGCGGCATTGTCGACGTACTCATTCCGCGCGGCGGTGCAGGCCTGATCCAGCGCTGCGTGCGCGAGTCGCTTGTGCCGGTGATCGAGACGGGCACGGGCAACTGCCACATCTACGTGCATGAGTCCGCCGACTTTGATAAGGCGCTCAACATTATCGTTAATGCCAAGACCCAGCGCGTGGGCGTGTGCAATGCCGCCGAGTCGCTGCTGGTCGACCGCGCTGTGGCCGATGCGTTTTTGCCCGCGGTCGTGGCCGTGCTGCATGACCACGGCGTGCTCATTCACGGCGACGAGGCAACCTGCGCCGCATGCGCCGATGCCGGGCTTGCCGAGGGTGATGACTACGTCGCCGCGACTGAGGAGGACTGGGGTCGCGAGTACCTGGCGCTCGAGATGAGCGTGAAGGTCGTGGCAAGCGAGGACGAGGCCATCGCACACATCAACCGCTACGGCACGATGCACTCCGAGGCCATCGTTGCCGAGGACACGGATGCTTGCGAGCGCTTCCTGGATGCGGTCGATGCCTCGGCCGTGTACGCCAACGCCAGCACGCGCTTCACCGACGGCGGCGAGTTTGGCCTGGGCGCCGAGATCGGCATCTCGACCCAAAAGCTCCACGCTCGCGGCCCCTTCGCCGCCGAGGCCCTCACCACTTACAAATACAAGCTCCGAGGCACCGGCCAGGTCCGCCCCTAACGCCCGCGCAAACAAAAACCACCACAAAGGTGCCTGTCCCCTTTGTGGTGGTTTTAGGTGGCGTTGACGGTTAGGCCTGGAAGGTATCTCGGTCGGGGGCGAAGGACTGCATGGCCGCGATGGTGCGGTCAAAGAGCTCGGGGAGCTCCCAGCCGAGCATCTCGGCGCCCTTCGAAATCACGTCGCGCGAGCAGCCGGCGGCAAAGCGCTTGTCCTTGAACTTCTTCTTGAGCGACTTGGTCGTAAAGTCCATAACGCTCTTGCTCGGGCGCATGATGACTGCAGCGCCAATCAGGCCGGTGAGCTCATCGCAGGCAAACAGGATCTTTTCCATCTGCAGCTCGGGCTTGGGCAGCGAGGTGTTGAAGTCGGACGTGTGCGTCTGGATGGCGCGAATGAGCTCGGGAGACGCACCTTCGCCCTTAAGAATCTCGGCAGCATAGATGGTGTGGTTCATGGGGTCGTCCTCATGCTCCTCCCAATCCAGGTCGTGCAGCAGACCGACGATGCCCCAAAACTCCTCGTTCTCGGGGTCGAACTCGCGCGCAAAGTAGCGCATAGTGCCCTCGACCGTCTCGCCATGGGTGATATGGAACGGGTCCTTGTTGTGCTCGTTGAGCAGTTCGAACGCGCGGTCGCGGGTGATTCCGGCGGTAAGCGGCTCTGCCATAGGAGACTCCTTGTGCTCGTGGGTATCGATAAGAATGAATACTACTAGAACAAGAAAACCACCACAAAGGTGCCTGTCCCCTTTGTGGTGGTTTTGGCGCGGTTGCGTTAGTTGAGGGCGGCTTGGGCTAGGCGGGCTTCGGCGGCCTCCTCGGTGACGCCCAAGGCCACAGCGAACTCCTCGATGGAGCGGCGCTTGGCTTCCTTGAGTACGCGCATGTAGTAGGAGCTGGGCTTTTTATCAGCTTCCTCGGCCTGGCGAATGCGGTACATCATGGTCTTTGCCACGCGGACCGTCTCGGGCGCGCCCAGCTTGAGCTGCTGCTTAAAGTGCGTCTCCTCAAGCGAGCTGTTGCGCTCGGTAAAGGTGTCGCACTCCAGCTCGTCATAGTGGCTCAGCAGGTGCTCGGCATCTTGCTGCGAGATGGCGGCGTGCAAACGGTCGGCCTGCGCCACGGGGTACATGAGGATCGTCTGCGCATGTCCCTGCTTGGTCTCGAGCAGCAGCATGGGCTGCGGCGTATCGTCCCTAAAACCGACGACGGTGCAGACTCCCTGGCCCGGATGAATGACGTGTTGACCGATTGAGAACATGCTACCTCCAACTTATACGAATTTACGTATGACTAGAATACCACGCTGACGTGCGCAAACCCTTACTTTATGCAGGAAAAGCACACAACTCCGATAGGTAAGAGTATTCGATAACAGACGCAGCTCATTCACACCTTTATGCATTTTCAACGCTTGCATAATCTGCAGGCAGACCGGCATCTTTGAGTGACTCCATACAAGCTGTAGTCAATTTTGTGCATATGCAATATCGATTGGCTTTACCCTGCGACAGTGCCCGTCGCTTGTGATAGAGTGCTACAAACTCTGGCTTTTGCCCTACGAGTGACCAAGAGCTCGGGGGCTTTAACACAAGGAGGATCTATGCCCGAGAAGATTGAAGAGCTGGTACGCGCTGCGCTTGCTGCGGCCCAGGAGGCCGGCGACCTTTCCGCATTTGAACTTGACGATTGCGCTATCGAGCGACCGGCTGACACTTCTCATGGCGAGTGGACCTCTACCATGGCCCTGAAGTCCGCCAAGCTGGCCCACTGCGCCCCGCGCAAGATCGCCGAGGCCATCGTTGCCCATATGCCCGAGGACCCCGCGATCGAGAAGGTCGAGATCGCAGGCCCCGGCTTCATCAACTTCTACCTCTCCGTTGCCGTCAAGAATGCCATCTTTGGCGAGGCCCGCGAGAAGGGCATGGACTTCGCTAAGTCCAACGTCGGTGGTGGCCTGAAGACCCAGGTCGAGTTCGTTTCCGCTAACCCTGTCGGCCCCATGCACATCGGCCACGGCCGCTGGGCCGCTCTGGGCGACTCGCTCTGCCGCGTCATGGACCACGCCGGTTACGACATCCAGCGTGAGTTCTACATCAACGACCACGGCTCTCAGATGAACACCTTCGGCAACTCCATCAGCACGCGCTATATGCAGCTTGCCGACATCATCGCCAAGCAGGGCGTGGATATCGACGAGGCTCACAAGCTTCTGATCGCCGACCGCGACGCCTTTGTTGCCGACGAGGGCGACGAGCACCCCGAGACCCATCCGTATCAGGACAACTTTGCCGAGACTCTGGGCAAGGACTCCTACGGCGGCGACTACATCATCGACGAGGCTGCCGAGTTCTGGCGCACCGACGGTGATAAGTGGGTCAACGCCGATCCGCAGGAGCGCATGGAGAGCTTCCGCGAGCGCGGCTACGTAAAGATGGTCGACAACATGCGCGACCTTTGCCACGCCGTTAACTGCGACTTCGATCGTTGGTTCTCCGAGCGCTCCCTGTACGTGAAGGATACCGAGGGCGAGACCGTCGGCACCTCCGCCGTCGACCGCGCTTTTGAGAAACTCGACAAGATGGGCTACCTCTACACCAAGGACGGCGCCCTGTGGTTCCGCTCCACCGACCTGGGCGATGACAAGGACCGCGTCCTGATCAAGTCCGACGGCGAGTACACCTACTTCGCCTCCGACGTTGCCTATCACTGGGATAAGTTCCAGCGCGTCGACCACGTCATCGACATCTGGGGTGCCGACCACCACGGCTACATCGAGCGCGTCCGCTGCGTCTGCGACGCTCTTGGCTATCCCGGCAAGTTTGAGGTTCTGCTGGGCCAGCTCGTCAACCTGCTGCGCAACGGCAAGCCCGTCCGTATGTCCAAGCGTAAGGGCACCATGGTGACCCTTCAGGAGCTCGTCGACGAGGTCGGCTCCGATGCCGCTCGCTACACGCTCATTTCCAAGAGCTCTAACCAGATGGTCGACTTCGACATCGAGGCCGTTAAGAAGCGCGACAACTCCAACCCGGTGTACTACGTGCAGTACGCTCACGCCCGCGTGTGCTCCATCCTGCGCCGTGCCGCTGACGTTACGCCCGAGCAGGCTGACGAGATGGGTATGAAGGCCGTCGCCGCCAAGGCCATCGGTGAGAACGTCGATTACTCGCTGCTGACCGACCCGACCGAGCTCGCTCTTTCGCGTAAGCTCAACGAGCTCACCGACCTGATTGCCAGCTGCGCTCGCGACCGCGCCCCGTTCCGTCTGACGCACTTTGCTGAGGAACTCGCCGGCGACTTCCACAGCTTCTACGCTGCCTGCCAGGTTCTGCCGAGCGAGGGCCGTCCCGTCGACCCCGAGCTTTCGCGTGCCCGTCTGGCCGCTTGCGATGCCGTTCGCGTGACGCTCGCCCTGGTGCTCACCCTCGTTGGCGTTTCTGCGCCCGAGCAGATGTAATCTGCGAGTCATTTGACCGCGCAGGTTTGGTTTAACTGAGCCTTGAAAGCCCGATCTCCCACGGAGGTCGGGCTTTTTGCGTTTGGTTAGACTATTTGGTTTGCTGGGAAATGCTACCAAATCGCAACTATACCGGTTTACGGGGCTGAATCGCCAACTGGCGACCATGGTGCCAATAGCAAAATTAAACCCGCAGGTAGATGGCTTATTGTTTCTTGAAAATGCAGGGTATGGTTGGCTTGCAGCATTCTGGCCCCGTAATCCGGTGTAGTTTTGAAAATTGTCCCTTGGGGACGGAGGAAAATGGATCATTTTTGTCTCGCGGAGGGGTGGCGCGGACCCGTCCGCCGCGAATCGTGCCCATCTCCTACGTTTTGTCGCATACCCCGAACCGTGCCGTAAAGTTCGATATTAAAACCGCAGGTAGCGAACTCGCTGTTTTTGATTAAACAAGGGTATGGTCAGGGGTACGGGGGCAAGCGTAGTAGATAGGCGCGTTTCGTGGCACGGCGAATTCCGACGCCACGGATTTGCTCCCTAGTCGCTTCATTTCAAGGCGCCTTAGGGGAAGAGTGTCCCTTTTGACTAGTCGTTTAAGAACGTCCCCAATGACTAAGTTGCAGGTGGCGGCGGTTGTGTTACACTAACGCTGCGTATATGACGCAAATATCTCGATACAGATCAATGATGTCCGTCGGTATTTGACGGAGCTAGACTGTTTAGCCGCCCTGAAGGTTTATGCAGGGAGCATGTGATCACAGGGCTTGAAAAGAAAGTTGAGCAAACACTGTGTCTGATCAACAGCAAGAAAACGAAATAACGACGACGCAAGCCGCTCCCGCTGCACCGGTTGCGTCGGACCAGGTCGCGGCGCCTGCGCAAGTCTCGGCTCCTGAGACGCTTAAGGCTGCTTCGACGCCTACGCCTGTAGCGGCTGAGAAGGCCGTGCCTGCAACTGGTGAGGAGGCTGCTCCGGCAAAGCCCAAGCGTACGCGCCGCACGGCCAAGCCTGCCGCTGACGGCGAGGAGGTCACCAAGCCCAAGCGCCGTACCACGCGCACGACGCGCGCCAAGCGCACCGTTGCAGCTGACTCCTCGGCGTCGATTTCCGATGAGGTCGCGCAGGCACGTGCGTTGGCGCAGATTAGCGAGGCTCAGGTGGTGCGCGCCCGCCGTCGTGCTGCCGAGCGCGAGGCCGCGGCTCTGACCGAGCTTGCAGCTCCGTCTGTGCCCGAGACCCCTGCCGCCACCGAGACCCCTGCCGCCGACCTGCCGACCGAGAAGCCGGCAACGCGCACACGCCGTCGCACGGCTGTTAAGGCCGAGCAGGTTGCTGAACAGGTAACCCCCGAGCTCACTGAGGCTTCGGTCCGTTCCACGGCAGGGGAGGGCGCATCGCCTGCTGAGCACGCTGCGTCTGTCGAGGCCAGCGAAGTTCCCGTTGTCGATCCGGCTTTGCGCCCGCACCGTCGCGGTCGCAAGCCCAAGGCCTTCGTCGAGGCAGAGAAGGCCGCAGCCGCAGCCGCCGCCGCTCGGGATGCTGCGGCGACCGCCGAGTCTGCAACCGCTGCCGATGCACCCGTCCAGGATGCTACGACTTCCGAGGCCGCTCCCGCCGATGTCGAGCCCGCCGACGTCCGTCCTGGTCGCAGCCATCGTACTGCTGCTAAGCGCACGTCCAAGGCCAAGGCTGCCAAGAAGGGTGCGTCCGAGGATTCCGCCGAGACGACCGCCGATGCATCGACTGATGCCGCCGAGCCCCAAGACGTCGAACAGCCTGCGTCCGAGAAGCCCAAGCGCGGTCGTAAGAAGTCCGCTAAGGCCAAGGCGTCCGAGCAGCAGGCTGATGCCGAAGCGCAGATTGATTCCGGCGCCGAGGCCAATGACGCCGCTGCGGCCAATGCCGGCGCCGCCGCAACCGATGGCGCCGCGCCCGCCGAGGCCGAAGATAGTACCCGCCCCAACCGCCGTCAGCACAAACGCAACGACGAGCGCAACGATCGCAAGGACGAGCGTAACAACGACCGCCGCAACCGTCAGCGCGATCGCAAGCAGCGCAACAAGGAGCGCAACGCCGCCCCGACCGAGCCTACCCTTTCGCGCGAGGAGCTCGCGGCCATGAAGGTCGCCGAGCTGCGCGAAAAGGCCAAGGAGTTCGAGATCGAGACGACCGGTAAGAAGAAGGCCGAGCTCGTCGAGGAAATCTACACCACCGCCGCGAAGGCCGAGGGCTTCCGCGACATCAAGGGCATTCTGCAGATTCGCCCGGACAGCTCCGGCATCATCCATGCCCACGGCTATATGAAGTCCAACGACGACGCCTTTGTCCCTGCGTACCTCATCCGCTCCGCACGCCTGCGTACGGGTGACGTGATCGAGGGATCGCTGCGCCCCTCGCGCGGCGGTGACAAGCGCGCCGGCCTCGCCAAGATCACGACCGTCAACGGCCTTGATCCCGAACAGGCCCGCAACCGCCCCAAGTTTGGCGATCTTACCCCGGTCTATCCCAACGAGCCGCTGCGCATGGAGCACGGCAAGGATTCCATTACCGGGCGAGCTATCGATATCGTCTCGCCGATCGGCAAGGGCCAGCGCGGCCTGATCGTGTCCCCGCCCAAGGCCGGCAAGACCACGATCCTCAAGAAGATCTGCCAGTCTATCTCGATTAACAACCCCGAGGTGCACCTCATCTGCCTGCTCGTCGACGAGCGCCCCGAAGAGGTCACCGACATGCAGCGCTCCATTAAGGGCGAGGTCGTGGCCTCCACCTTCGATATGCCCGCGGACAACCACACTCGCGTGGCCGAGCTCGTCATCGAGCGCGCCAAGCGCATCGTGGAACTGGGCGGCGATGTTGTAGTTGTGCTCGACTCCATCACGCGTCTTGCCCGCGCCTACAACTTGGCGGCGCCCGCCTCGGGCCGCATCCTTTCGGGCGGCGTCGATTCGGCGGCCCTGTATCCGCCCAAGCGCTTCCTGGGCGCAGCCCGTAATATCGAGAACGGTGGCTCGCTCACCATCCTCGCCTCCGCACTCATCGATACCGGCTCCAAGATGGACGAGGTCATCTTCGAGGAGTTCAAGGGCACCGGCAACATGGAGCTTAAGCTCGACCGCGACCTGGCCGATCGCCGCATTTTCCCGGCCATCGACCCCGTTGCCTCGGGTACGCGCAACGAGGACCTGCTGGTCGACGAGCAGATGCGCCCGTTTGTCTTTGGTCTGCGTCGCATTCTTGCTGGCATGAATAACACCGAGCGCGCAGCCGCGTCGTTCATCAAGGGTCTTAAGGGCACCAACACCAACCAGGAGTTCCTGGTGCGTTCGGCCAAAAAGCACAGCGACTACGAGCAGACGTTCTAGGTTGTCATCCACACGCAGCGATAGTCATCAATGCGATAAAGGGTCGGGGCTTGAGCCTCGGCCCTTTTCCATATCGCCGCTCCGCACTTATTTTTGACCATAAGACTGGCAAGCAGCAGGTTTCCCGTTTCAATCCGACATCGTCGCTTGCAATCGACAGGGCGGTTTCGCATAATAGCTTTTAAGCTTCGCGACGGAAAACGCAGATGAAACGAACCATATACCGTTGCTTTGGGGCGCAGCCCCGCTTCATCTTCTCTCGCGCAGCCAACTAAATGATGCGATTTGGGTGCTGGAAGATGGGGAGAGCTCATGGCTTCTTCTGATGCAACACAACGAGCAGTCCTTGCCGGACTTTCGTGCGGGATCGGCCTTGCCGCTCCCGTGGTTATGTATGCCGCGACGCTGCCGTTTTCGTCGGTGAACGAGACGGTCGTGGCGGGTGCGGTTCCCTTCGCCGTGGGCGCGGTGGCGGGCGTGGGTATCTATGCCGCCTCGCTGGGTATCTCCGAGTACCGTGCGCAGCGTGAAGAGCGTCTGTTCCAGCCCGATGCCATGGGCGGTGCCGCCAATCTCAATCAGCATCAAAGCGAGTTCAAGACAGCCTCGATTCCAGCTCAGCAGCAGGATGCTACTCCTTATGCTGCGGCTTCTGCTTCTCAGACTCAGTCGGAGCAGTCTACCTCAGCATTCCTTTCCGGCCTGACCGGTGCGTTCCAGCGCCGTCATACCGATGATGGTGTCCCTACCATCGCTCGAGCCGCAGATGCTATGGACGAGGACGAGGCTTGGTCTATGATCGACAGTATGCTCGACGACGATTCGCCGGTGAGCTGCGACCCTGCGCGCTCGCGCGACGTCTATCAAGTCGCCATCGACGAGCTCACCAACGGCGGGCAGACCGGCTCCCTCAATCGCGACGACATCGCCGCCGCGGCGCGCGCCGTGTCGGGCTCCCAGGCCGCCCCTGCGGGCAGCACGGCGGCTTTCGTGGCACTCGTTGCCAACGCGGCAGCCAATAACGCCTACAACGCTACCTCGGGCGACGCGAACGCTTCTGCCGACAATTCGTACGTTGATGAAGCCATGGCCGCGGACGAGGAGGCCGTTGCCGCCCGCCGTGCCGCCGAGAGCTCGCTTTGGGGCGCTCCTGCCCGGCAGCAGGCGGCTGAGGCTGCGCCGTACAATGCAAACCTCGCCAGCATGCCTATCATCTCCGGTGCCGCGGACATCGATCTCGATGACCTCGATGAGCCTGCAGCCATCACCGCATCGATTGATGCCCAAGATCGCATCGACACCGGCGACCTTCCGGACGCCTCGCTCGAGGTTGATGTTCCCATGGCCGATTACTCGGGCCACGGGGACATGTGGGCCGCCGCCACCGCGATTCTGGATGAGATTGACGAGCCCGCTCCTGTTGCAGCGCCCGCTCCCGTCGCTGCCCCTCAGCCTGCTGCCCCCGCCTATGTCGGCCGTCACAGCGCTGTGTTCCCCGAGGATACCGCCCGTATCTCGCGCGAGAGCATCGAGCGGGCCGAGGCTATTGCCGCCGGCATTATGGAAAACCGTCGTCACGAGCGCGTCAATCAGATCCTCGAGGAAGAGATCGAGCGCCTGCAGTCCTCTACCGCCAAGCGTACGGGCCGTGCCTATCTGAGCGTTATCGAGGGCGGTACCGCCAGCTTCGCGCCGCTCCGCGCGGAGGCATAACTTCTGTATGGTTAAGATCAATCGAAAATGGGCGGTTGTTACCTGCCTGATGGCGCTCTTGATCTGGGGCAATTCGCTGGTTCCCGGCTCGGGGTCGGGCTCGCTGAGCCTAACGGTCATGGAAGCTATCCGCGGTTTCCTGCACGGCGTGGGACTTCCATATGAATGGGTGACCAACTTTGTTGTTCGCAAGTGCGCGCATTTTACCGAGTATATGGTGCTCGGCATCCTGGCAACGCACGCCTTTGATTTTGAGGGCCGGCGCACCTTTGACGTGCTGCTGCCCACGGCGGTGTTCCTGCTGCTGATTCCTTCGATCGACGAGACGATTCAGCTCTTTGTGCCGGGACGCGCTGGAATGATCACCGATGTGATGATCGACTGCTGTGGAGCGGCAACGGGCGTTGTGCTCCGATATCTCTTACGGTCGCTGATGTGCGCCAAAAAGGCCGCCTAGGACGTATTGTTTGGTCCTAGGCGGCCTTTTTTATTTGAGGGCTTATATGAGGCGTGGTGGCGTCGTTCCGTAGGTCGGATTTGCCGGGCGTGCCACGCCCCGTGGGTGCGTCTGCTACTGAAGCGCCTGTGCGCCCAGGGCCAGGCAGCCCATGATGCCCTGCTTGCCCTCGAGGCTGTTGTTGACGATGTAGCTATCGATGTCGTTGACCTCGGGCGTGACGATATAGCCGTTGAGCATCTCGGCGCACTTTTTGCGTGCGAGCGGCACGATGGGAGTGTGGTCGGCCACGCCGCCGCCGATGATGATCTTTTGCGGCGCGTAGCACAGCGTGTAGGTCATGAGTGCCTGTGCCAGATAGCCGGCGAGCAGGTCCATGGCCTCCGAGTCATCGGCCATGTCTCCGGCGCTCTTGCCATCCCAGCGCTTTTTAACGCCGGGGCCGGCGATGAGGCCCTCGAGACAGTTGTCGTGGAAGGGGCAGGCGCTGTGCTCGCCAATGGTGTCGCGCGGGTCGCGCGTGACCAGGATGTGGCCGGCCTCGGGATGCATCATGCCGTGCACGAGCTGGCCGCCCGAGAGCACGCCGGCGCCCACGCCGGTACCGATGGTCAGGTAGACCACGTCGGTGAGGCCCTGGGCGCAACCAAAGGTGACCTCGCCCAGGCAGGCGACGTTGACGTCGGTGTCGTAGCCGCAGGGAATATTGAGCTCGTTTTGGATGGTGCCCAGCAGGTCAAAGTAGCGCCATGCCGTTTTGGGCGTCTCCAGGATCTTGCCGTATTGGGGCGAGGCAGGGTTGACTGCGGTGGGGCCAAAGGCGCCGATGCCCAGCGCGGCGATGCCCTTGTCGGCAAACCATGCGTTGACGGCCTCGACGGTCTCCTGCGGGGTCGTGGTCGCAATCTGCTCGCGCTCCAGGACCGTACCGTCTGCATAGCCCGTGGCGCAGACCATCTTGGTGCCGCCGGCCTCGAGCGCTCCGATAAGCTGCTGTTCTGCCATAGTATTCCTCTCTGGGACGAGTTGCTCCGTGACTAAAGTATAGAGCTCTAAACCATTTAAGAAAGCGCTATAGAAAGAAGCCTCGCAACGCGGCGGGCGGTGCGAGGCTTCTTTGGTTGCTTTAGTTGCCGGGCCGTCCTTACCCGCGCGGCTTGATTTTATCACGTAGCGACTTGAGGTTCTCCAGTGCCGCGTTAAGCGTCTCGTCTCGCTTGGCAAAGTGGAAACGAATCAGATGGTTGACGGGCTCGCGGAAGAAGCTCGAGCCGGGCACGGCGCCCACACCCACCTTAGACGCGAGGTCCTCGCAGAATTCGAGGTCGCTGTCATAGCCAAACTCAGAGATGTCCATCATGACGTAGTAGGCGCCCTGCGGCACGTTATGCTCAAGACCGATACTGTCGAGTCCCTGGCAGAACAGGTCGCGTTTGGCGGTATAGAGGTCAAGGACCTCATCGTAATAGCTGTCGTCGAAGTTGAGGGCGGTGACGACAGCTTCCTGCAGGGGAGCGGCGGCACCCACGGTGAGGAAGTCGTGGACCTTCTTGATGCGCTCGGTGATCTCGGCAGGGGCGATGGTGTAGCCCAGGCGCCAGCCGGTGATGGAGTAGGTCTTGGACAGCGAGCTGCAGCTGATGGTGCGCTCAAACATGCCGGGCAGCGTGGCCATATAGACGTGCTCGTGGGGCGCGTAGACGATGTGCTCGTATACCTCGTCGGTGATGCAGTAGGCGTCGTACTTTTTGCAGAGGTCGGCGATAAAGGTGAGCTCATCGCGTGTAAAGACCTTGCCGCAGGGGTTGGAAGGGTTGCACAGGACGATGGCCTTGGGGTCGTTGTCGCGGAAGGCCGCCTCGAGTGTCTCGCGGTCAAAGTCGAATGTGGGCGGGTTGAGCGGCACGTAGATGGGCTCGGCACCCGAAAGGATCGTGTCGGCGCCGTAGTTCTCGTAGAACGGCGAGAAGATGACGACCTTGTCGCCGGGGTTGGTGACCGTCATCATGGCGGCCATCATGGCCTCGGTGGAGCCGCAGGTGACTACGATATTCTCGTTGGGGTTGATCGGTATGCCCATAAAGTGCTCCTGCTTGGCCGCGAGCGCCTCGCGCATGGCCTGGGAGCCCCAGGTGATGGAGTACTGGTGATAGAGCGGCTTGGGGTCGCTGGCGATGGCGCTGAGGCTATCGAGCAGCTGCGCCGGGGGATCGAAGTCGGGGAAGCCCTGCGACAGGTTGACGGCGCCGTACTTATTGGAGATGCGTGTCATGCGGCGGATGACGGAATCGGTAAACGTTGCCGTGCGATTGGAGAGTTCTTTCATGCTTGTCCTTTCGAACATCGGGGTGGGGCAAGTTTACTCCTATGAAACCGGTGGGATTTGCTCGAAATGGTCTCGAAAAACTCTTTTCAAAATTCTTGAAAATTGGGGCTTGCATCGCGTGGCGTTCCTTGCAATAATAGTCGAGCGCGAAGCGCACAGGACACGGTGGGTGTAGCTCAGTTGGCTAGAGCGACGGGTTGTGGTCCCGTAGGTCGAGGGTTCGAGTCCCTTTACCCACCCCAGTTCTTGCTTCGTGTTGATATCGGGTCGTTAGCTCAGTTGGTAGAGCAGGGGACTCTTAATCCCAAGGTCCAGGGTTCGACCCCCTGACGGCCCACCACACGATATCTCCTCTAAAGTTCGCTACAACGGACTTTAGCTTTGGGTCGTTAGCTCAGTTGGTAGAGCAGGGGACTCTTAATCCCAAGGTCCAGGGTTCGACCCCCTGACGGCCCACCCAAAGATTGTTAAAGCGACTGGCTCAGGCTGGTCGCTTTTTTGTTGACCTCGCATGGGGTCGAACCCGAAAGGGCGCGGAGCTGAGGAAACGCGTAAGCGTTTGCCAGCGCAGCGCGCAAGGCGCCTTGGCGCCGCAGCGGCCGCCTGCGCAGCAGGCTGACCCCCTGACGGCCCACCCAAAGCAAGTTAAGACGGTCAACGAGAGTTGGCCGTCTTTTTTTGTTGACCTTTCATGGGGTCGAACCCGAAAGGGCACAGCCGCTTTCACAGATCGAGCCTACCCTGGGGATCGGTAAAACCGTCAGTACCCTCCTTGAGTTTCTTCTCGTCTGCCTTCACGCGACGCTCGAGCTTTTTTGTATCCTCGGCAGGCGGTAGGTTCTCGGGGACAATTCCGCGGTCGATAAGGCTGCCACGCACGCTTGTGTTGTTCTCGACGTGCTCTTGCTTGATCTGGTCCAAGCCGTACAGGTCGTGTTCCTCGGCGTTGAAGGCCGTCATCGAGTTCGTAAGGTCCTTTGCTTTGATGAGGACATCGGCTAACCTGTCCGCCAATGCCGCGCTCTTGGGTACGCCGAGCTGCTGCTTCATTTCCGCCGTGCTTCTGCCGCCGAATAACGCTTCATCGCCCTTCGACTTGATGATCGCGAATCCTTTGGAGTCCACGCCGCGTTTGAACGCAATACCCGAGAGCTGTTTCTCTGAATCGGATAGCGAGTGGCGCGCCTGCAAGCGCTGAATCTCTGCGAAGCGCTGCTCTATGAGCTCTTGGCGGCGCGTCTGCACGGCAAAGTATGCCTGGGCGAGCGCGATCTCTGGCTTGTTCGAATCTCCGTTCTGTGCGATTAAATAGCATGCATAGCGCGTAAGTTTGTAGTCTTTAACCGCGCGAGCGGCGACACCGGCAGTTACCATTTTCGTGGTGTCACGAAAATGGGAATCAACTGGAGTTTTGTTTGTTTCGCACGAGACTTTTGCCCTCTTAACAACTTCGGCGAAGTTCTCCCATCGAGTGTACCCCATGGGTTCCATTAAATCGCGTGCGAGCCAATACTCAACGCCGTCTTCTACATTGGCGTAGCTATCAAGTTTGACACGCCACTTCTCGATATCACTACTGTCCATATCTCCTCCTCGCTGGTCTATTGTCTGTGCGGGCTTTGCCCGCTCTGTATTCAGAATTAGAATACGCTGCCGTGCGGACACGAATAGGCCCCGTGCCACCTCGAGCTCACGGGGCCCATAGATATCGATTAGTTGTGTTCTGCTTTATATGGGTGTCCAGTTTAGTCCGTTCGATAGTGCGAACCTAAGCTTTCAGTTCGCTTGCGCATGGCTTTGACCATTTCCTGTGCTAGTCGAATCTGCGATTGCAGGCGGGCGAGGGCTGCGACTTCGCTGTCCTGGGCTTTCTGTGTGCTCAAGGTTGTTGCCTCTGTCTTCAAGCCCTCAAGCTCGTGTAGTGCCTCGGATAGGCCCGTCTCGGTGCGATTGATCATGCAATAGGTGCTCATCGTGTGCTTAAGGCCGTGTGTCAGGCGTTCGGCATCTGTTGTGGCAATGCCGTAGTGGGGGAGGTCGATATCCGCCATCAGGGCTGTCTCAGGCTCTTGCTGCGCCGCAAGGGCTGCCGATGCGCCCGCGATGCGTCCGAACACGATGCCGTTGGCGCTTGACAAGCCACCAATGCGGTCGGCGCCGTGCATGCCGCCTGTCGCCTCGCCGCAAGCGTAGAGGCTCTCAACGCCCGTGTGCGCGGTCTTATCGATCTTGATGCCGCCGTTAGCGGCGTGGGCATACATCGCAACGCGCATCTCGTCAGTCGGGGCGACGCCGTGCTCATCTTGCAGCCAGGTGGCAAAGGTCTGCACAAACTCTGGGACATCCTCGCGGGGGAAGTCGTAGTGGAGTGCCAGGCCTTCGGCACCTGCCTGATCGATGACGAGATCGATAGCGCGGGAGGTCAAGCGTGACGTGAAGGGACCATATCCAGAGCGCTGCTCGAGCAGGTCGTCCAGCTTGTCGTCGGCAATATCTACCGGCTGGTCTACATGTACGTAGCGCCAGGTTTTCTCGTTGAAGACCAGGTTGCGCTTGGGCTCGATGAAGCCGGGCATCATCTGCATGAACTCTATATTAGTAAGCGATGCGCCGTGCGCCAGTGCGATGGCCTGCGAGGAGCTGAGCACATCAGTCGACGTAAGGCTGCGCCCGAACAGGCCGCCTGTGCCACCGGCTGCGATGATCGTGGCTTTGGTAGCAAAGGGCACGATTCGATCTTCGGTGAGGTTGTAGAGCACGGTTCCGGTGATTCTGCCGTTCGTGTCCTCAATAAGGTCGATAAGCTCATGGCGGGGGAGCAGACGAATGCCGAGCGACTCGATCTGGGTCGTCAGAGCGTCCTCAAGGGGCTTGCGGGTGAGACCGCGCCACATGCGCGTCTTGTGGTCAAAGCAGGGGATAAACTGCTTTTGCTGAGCGCTCTCAGCGTTTTGCGGACGCTTGAGCTCAACGCCCAGGTCTTGCTCGAGCCATTCAATTGCTTGGGGAATGCCGTGGACAAACGTCTGGACAAGCTCGGGGTCGGCGACACCGCCGCCGACGGTCTGGATGGTGTCGATGAGGTCTTGTTCGTCGTCTTCGTCGATGGGGCCAATAAGGCCGAGGCCCCAGGTGCCCGGAAAGAAGCTCGATCCGCTCATAGTCTTGCCGGCGCTTGCCACAGTGACGGTTGCATCCGTGCGTGCCGCTTCGATGGCGGCGCAAAGGCCCGCAATGCCAGATCCAATTACCAGTACATCAGTCGATTCCATCGGATTCCTTTCTCGTCCGGCGCATTGTCGCACGGGTGATCGGCAATGGGGTCGCAAAGACTCGGCAAATCGGTAAAGGGCAAATATGGCAGGTGGGCGTCATGGACGCTCTGACACTCCATCTCATCACATCTCGTATTTCGCCGCAACTGACATATCGGCATTAGCTA
This sequence comes from uncultured bacterium, assembly GCA_905216145.1. GTDB lineage: Bacteria > Actinomycetota > Coriobacteriia > Coriobacteriales > Coriobacteriaceae > Collinsella. The sequence goes on from CAJMST010000023.1 coordinate 30,344, forward strand.
TCCTGCGTCGGTGTAAACAAAAAGAGCCGCCACCTCGAAAGGTAGCGGCTCCAAGCTCAACTATATGAGCATCGCGCGGGCGCGATTAGGCCTTGAGGGCCTCCTCGACGGCGACAGCGCAGGCGACGGTGGCACCGACCATGGGGTTGTTGCCCATGCCGATGAGACCCATCATGTCAACGTGCGCAGGCACGGAGGAAGAACCGGCGAACTGGGCGTCGGAGTGCATACGGCCCATGGTGTCGGTCATGCCGTA
>CAJMST010000024.1 GCA_905216145.1 uncultured bacterium
CGGCCCGCGGCCGACCGCGGCCGCAAGAACGACCGCCGCGACGCCGAGTGGCTGGCACGCATGCTGGCGCGCCGCAACGTCGTCGAGGTGTGGGTCCCCGACGAGCGCCCTCGAGGACGCGCGCGACGACCTGCAACACGCCAAGCAGCGGATGTCGAAGTTCCTGCTGCGCCACGGCCTCGTCTTCGACGAGACGACGCCGGCCGGCAGGCGCAGGGGCGCCTGGACGGGGGCCTACTGGGACTGGACGGAGTCCCTCTCCTTCGACGAGCCCGACGACGCCGCGGCCTACGAGCACTACATGGACGGAAATGACCTGGTAGAGAACCCTCGCACCGTCTACGTCGCAGGGGACGTAGACGAACTCGTCGAGCACGAGCAGCCTCGCGGGCGACACGTCGTTCAACAGTTTCGACAGCGTTCCCTTGCGCTTCGCGTTGCCGAGCTCGAGAACCAGCTGCGCGGTCTGCCAGAACCTGACCGACATGTCCGCGGCGACCGCGCGCATCGTGAGGGCGACTGCCATGCGCGTCTTGCCGCGCCTGGACTTACCGAAGAAGACGAGGTCTTCGCGCGATTGTTTGTGTCAACGGCCAACTGAATGTGAACCCTTCTTGCATTGTTGCAACCTGGCTGGCAGCCGGTCTTTAATGACGACGACCATTGTCGCCCGACCCACAAAAGAGCCGCAAGGGGAGGAGCTCCCAATGTTCAACTCATATCGTCTATGGCGCACTACCATTCACCGAAAGTCGGCAACTTTTTCATTCTCTCTATACATGTTTAAACAACATGTTCTACAATAGGGACAATAGAAATGGAAACTCGGGACGAGCCGTCTATCCATCTACGGCGCAGCCCCTTATTCAAAAGGACGGTGAGTGCATCCATGGAGCGTGCAAGCGGTGTTCTGATGCCCGTTTCGTCATTGCCCGGACCTTACGGTATCGGCGGCTTTGGCTGGAACGCCTATGACTTTGTCGATTTCCTCGCCTCGTGCAAACAACATTACTGGCAGATTCTCCCCCTTACGACAACGAGCTATGGCGACTCGCCCTATCAGTCGTTCTCGGCCCGTGCGGGCAACCCCAATTTCATCGACTTTGCCGAGCTTATCGAGGCCGGCTATCTGGAGCAGTGCGATATCGACGGCGTGTACCTGGGCTCCGACCCCAGCAATGTCGACTATGGCGCCATCTTTGGTGGCCGTCGTCAGATTCTCGACCGCGCCGCCGAGCGCTTTGCCGCCGACAAGCCGGCCGACTTCGACGACTTTGTCCAAGCAAACGAAGACTGGCTCATTCCCTACTGCGAGTTCATGACCGTCAAGGAGGAGTGCGGTCTCAAGGCATTTTGGGAGTGGCCCGCAGAACTGCGCACCCGCGGCGAAGCATCTGCCAAAGTTTGCGCCGCCCATCCCGCGCGCATGCTCTACCACCAGATGACGCAGTACTTCTTCAATCGTCAGTGGAGCCGCCTCAAGGCCTATGCCAACGAGCGCGATATCCTTATCATCGGCGACCTGCCCATCTATGTCTCGCGCGACTCCGTCGAGATGTGGGCCACGCCCGAGCTCTTTAAGATCGACGCCGCCGGTAATCCTGTGAGCGTCGCTGGCACGCCGCCCGACCAGTTCTCGGCCACCGGCCAGTACTGGGGCAATCCCATCTACGACTGGGACGCCATGGAAGCCGACGGTTTCTCCTGGTGGGAGGGCCGTATCCGCGCCGCCCTCGACATGTACGATGTCATCCGCCTGGATCACTTCCGCGGCTTCGAGGCCTATTGGGAGGTGCCGTTCTCCTCACCCGATTCGTCCTACGGTTCGTGGACGCAGGGCCCCGGCCTCAAGTTCTTCAAGACGCTCGAGGAAAAGCTCGGCACGCTGCCCATCATCGCCGAAGACCTGGGCTTCCTCACCCCCGGCGTCATCGACATGCGCGACAACTCGGGCTTCCCCGGCATGAAGATCTTGCAGTTCGCCTTTGAGGGCACCAACTCGTACTACCTGCCGCACAACTACATCGCCAACACCGTCGCCTACGTCGGAACGCATGACAACGAAACGGCACGCGGCTGGTATGAGGGAACGGCCACCCCGCGTCAGCGCGAGCAGGCGGCCCTGTATACCCACCAGCAGGCAGGCGAGTCCATGGCCGACGCGCTCAACCGCACCATCGCCGCCAGCGTGAGCGATACCTGCATCTACACCATGCAGGACCTGCTCAATCTGGGCAACGAGGCGCGCATCAACACTCCCGCCACCCTGGGCGGAAACTGGACCTGGCGTATGCTCGATGGCGCCATCACCCGCGAGCTCGAGCACAAACTCACCGACTGGACCGAGACCTACTTCCGCATCCCGTCAGAAGCCGAAATCGAGCTTCCCCAATAGGAGCTACCGCGCCCGATCCCACCCCACCGTGTGGACGCGACCGTTTTCCCGCGCGAGGCCACCCCAATCCCCTCGCGCGGGCTTCTTTTGAATTATTGACATGTAGACAACTCACCACAGGAGGAAACATGCCCCGTATCGATCTTGCGGATCTTGCCGAGCAGTCCTTTGGAACTTCGCTCGAGCAACTCGATGACCGCCGTATTTATAAGCTGCTGGCCAAGCTCGTGCAGGAGCGCTCTGCCGCCTGTCCTCTCAACAACGGCAAGAAAAAGCTCTACTACATCTCTGCCGAGTTTTTGATCGGCAAGCTGCTCATCAACAATATGATCGACCTTGGCATCTATGACGAGGTTAAGGACCAGCTCACCGCCGCGGGCCACGACCTCAACAAGATCGAGGAGTTCGAGGTCGAACCGTCGCTCGGCAACGGCGGCCTGGGCCGTCTGGCCGCATGCTTCCTGGATTCCATCGCCACGCTGGGCTTGACCGGCGATGGCGTGGGCCTCAACTACCATTACGGCCTGTTCCGCCAGCGCTTTGTCGACAACCAGCAGAAGGCCGTCCCCGACGAGTGGCTCGGTGAGCAGGACATCCTAGTCGACGATGACCGCTCCTACACCGTCGAGTTCGGCGATTTTGCCGTTACTTCCAAGCTCGTCAACATCGATGTGCCCGGTTACGGCCAGCCCACCAAGAACCGCCTGCGCCTGTTCGACCTGGCGAGCGTCGACGACGGCCTGGTCCCCGGCAGCTCCATCGACTTCGACAAGACCGAGATCGCCAAGAACCTCACCTTGTTCCTCTACCCCGACGATTCCGACGAGCAGGGCCGCCTACTTCGCATCTATCAGGAGTACTTCATGGTGAGCAACGCCGCCCAGCTCCTGATCGACGAGGCCGTCGAGCGCGGCAGCAACCTGCACGATCTGGCCGATTACGCCGTGGTCCAAATTAACGACACGCACCCCACCATGGTCATCCCCGAGCTCATTCGCTTGCTCACCACCGAGCATGGCATCGAGTTTGACGAGGCCGTGACCATCGTACGCTCCATGGTCGCCTACACTAACCACACGATTCTTGCCGAGGCGCTCGAGAAGTGGCCGCTCGCCAGCCTGCAGAAGGTCTCCCCTGCCATCGCCGACATTATCGTCAAGCTCGATGAGATTGCGAAAGCCGAGCACGATGACCCGCGCGTCGCCATCATCGACGAGCACGACACCGTCCACATGGCCCACATGGACATCCATTTTGGCTTCTCCATCAACGGCGTAGCCGCCCTCCACACCAAGATCCTGGAGGACACCGAGCTTCATCCGTTCTACGAGATCTATCCCGAGAAGTTCTCCAACAAGACCAACGGCATCACCTTCCGCCGCTGGATCCATGGGGCCAACCCCGCGCTCGCCAGCCTGCTCGACGATGTGATCGGCACCGACTGGCGCAGCACCGGCGATCTGAGCAAACTCGCCAAGCTCGCCGACGACAAGGACGTTCTTGAGCGCCTGGCCGCCACCAAGGTCGAGGCCAAGGCCATCATGCGCCAGTTCATAGCGCTCGAGCAGGGTGTGACCATTCCCTCCAACGCCATCATCGATGTTCAGGTCAAGCGTATCCACGAGTACAAGCGCCAGCAGATGCTCGCGCTCTACATCATCTGGAAGTATCTCGACATCAAGAACGGCAATAGACCTAAACACCCCGTCACCATCATCTTTGGCGGCAAGGCGGCACCTGCCTACACTATCGCGCAGGACATCATCCATCTGATCTTGACGCTGTCGCAGTGGATTGCAAACGACCCCGACGTGGCTCCCTACCTGCAGGTTGTCATGATCGAGAACTACAACGTCACCGCCGCCGAGCGCGTGATCCCCGCCGCTGACATCTCCGAGCAGATTAGCCTGGCCTCCAAGGAGGCGAGCGGCACATCCAACATGAAGTTCATGCTCAACGGCGCCCTAACCCTGTGCACGCTCGACGGCGCCAACGTGGAGATTGCCGAGCTCGTGGGCGACGAGAACATCTATACCTTTGGTGCCTCGTCCAAACAGGTCGAGCAGCTCTATGCCGACGGCACCTATGACGCCGGTGTGCTCTACCGCAAGCCCGGCATTAAACTGCTGGTGGACTTCATCACCAACCCGGCCTTTATGGCGACCGGCAATGCCGAGCGCCTGCAGCGCCTGCACGACGACATTAAGGGCAAGGACTGGTTTATGGCCCTGCTCGACATTGAGGAGTACATCCAAACCAAGGAGCGCGTGCTGGCCGACTACGAGGACCAGGACGCCTGGATGCGCAAGGCGCTCATCAATATCGCCAACGCCGGCACTTTCTCGTCCGACCGCACCATCTCCCAGTACAACGACGAGATCTGGCACCTGAACTAATTTCGCTTCCCTTACCCATCCTCTTGAGAAACGGAGTCGTGGCAACACGGCTCCGTTTTTTGTGCCCGTACGTTACCCTGTGACCCGACTCGACCAAACAATCTCAATCTGTAACAACTACTCAACCAAAACGGTCCCAGCTGTTACAGATCGAGACATACCGGCCCCTCCCCTTGGGTTTATCTCAATCTGTAACATCTAGCAGCTGAAATTCACCTTTGGTGTTACAGATTTAGATGAAATGGTTAGCTCAGCGGAACCGTCTCGATCTGTAACATCTAACGTCCGAAATCAGCCTCACCCGTTACAGATCGAGACAAACGACCGGCCAGACAACCCCAACACAAAGAAAGGCTCCCCTCTCGCCCAGTGGACGGGAGGGGAGCCTTATATGTGACCGCGGCAAAAGGATGGCAATACCGCAGTCGCCCAAAGGGAGGGCCCGGATGCACCGGGCCTAGATAAGGTTCTTGCCAGAGACCTTATCGAAGAGGTGGGTCGCGTTCTTCTCGAACTTGAACCAGATGGGGTCGCCCGCCTTGAGCGCACCCTTGGCCTCAAGGTCGACAACGGGAATGATCAGGACGAACTGGCCATCGGGAGCAGTCACGTGGACATGCTCGGTCGAACCCATGAGCTCGGTCACCTCGACGGTACCCTGGAGCGCGCCCTCCTCGTCCTTGTCGGCAAGCAGAATCTGCTCGGGGCGCACGCCAGCCGTGATCTCCTTCACGTCGCCGCCGTCCCAGTTGAGGGCAAGCTGAGCGCAGGTCTCGGGGGCGAGCGCCACGTTCATATCCTCGGTCTTGACGGTAAAGCCGTTGCCCGAGCGCACCAGCTGGGCATCGAAGAAGTTCATCTGCGGCACGCCGATGAAGCCGGCGACGAAGATGTTCGCGGGATGGTTGAAGACCTCCTGCGGGGTGGCGATCTGCTGGACGACGCCGTCCTTCATGACCACGATACGGTCACCGAGGGTCATAGCCTCGGTCTGGTCGTGAGTAACATAAATGAACGTGCCCTTGATCTCGTGGCGCAGCTTAATGAGCTCGGCACGCATCTGGTTACGAAGCTTGGCGTCCAGGTTGGACAGCGGCTCGTCCATCAGGAAGACCTTGGGGTCACGCACGATGGCGCGGCCGATAGCGACACGCTGGCGCTGGCCGCCGGAGAGCGCCTTGGGCTTACGGTCGAGGTACTCGGTAATGCCCAGAATCTCGGCAGCAGAACGAACCTTGCGGTCGATCTCGTCCTTGGGAACCTTCTTGAGCTCGAGCGTAAACGCCATGTTCTCGTACACCGTCATATTGGGGTACAGAGCATAGCTCTGGAACACCATGGCAATGTCGCGGTCCTTGGGCGCCACGTCGTTGACGCGCTTGCCGTCGATGAGCACGTCGCCCGAAGTGATGTCCTCCAGGCCAGCGACCATGCGCATCGTCGTGGACTTGCCGCAGCCAGACGGGCCAACGAGAACGACAAACTCCTGGTCATGCACGGTGAGATTAAAGTCCTCCACCGCGAGCACGCCGTCCTCGGTAACCTTGAGGTTGTGCTTCTTCTCCTCGGTCTTCTTCTTTTTGCCAAAGAAGCCCTTCTTTTTGGACTCGTTGTTGGGATACACCTTCTGAACATGTTTGAGAACGATCTCGGCCATGTCTCTACCTTTCGATATGCGGCGCCGCGCTGAGGGGCGCCGCAGAAACTTGCAAAACAGTTACGGCATCAGCCCTTGACGGCACCTGCCACCACGCCGTCGATGATGTACTTCTGACAGAGGATGTACATGATAACGATGGGGATAACGACCATCATGATGCAGGCCATCATGGGGCCGAGCTCGACGTGGCCGTAGCCGCCGCGGAAGTACTGGATCAAGATAGGAATGGTCTTGTACTTGGTGGAGTCGAGCGTAAGGTAGGGCAGCAGATAGTCGTTCCAGACCCACATGGTCTCGAGGATGCCGACCGAAAGATAGGTGGGCTTCATGATGGGAAGGACGATCTTAAAGAACACCTGGACCGGGTTGCAGCCATCAATCATGGCCGCCTCCTCGATCTCGAGCGGGATGTTCTTTACAAAACCGGCGAACATAAAGACCGCCAGGCCCGCGCCAAAGCCGAGGTAGATAAAGCAGATGTTGAACGGCGTGTTGAAGCCGATGCGGTCCGCCAAATTGGACAGCGTGAACATGAGCATCTGGAAGGGCACGACCATCGAGAACACGAACAGGTAATAGAAGAAGTTCGAGATCTTGTTGTTGACACGAACCACGTACCAAGCGCACATGGAGCAGCACACCAAGATCAGCACGACCGACGTGACCGTGATGATGAGCGAGTACATAAATGCCGAGGCAAAGCCCTGCTCGTTAAGGGCGTGCATGTAGTTTGCGAGGCCGTTGAACGTCTCGGGCGTGAGCAGATCGAATGCCGTGGTGGTGCTGATTGCAGTCGCTTTCTTAAAAGAATTAAGCGCAATCATGAACACGGGGTAGATCCACGCGAGCGACAGGATCGTAAAGAAAATCGAGAGCGCGCGGTTGATAACCTTATCGCGTTTCATTACTGCTGCACCTCCTTGGACCTCGTGGCCTTAAGCTGGATCATGGAGATGGCCACGACCAGGATGCAGAAGATAACCGCCTTGGCCTGACCAATGCCCTGCCATGCGATACCGGCACGCGAATAGAACGTGTTGTAGATGTTCAGGGCGAGCATCTCGGTGGAGTGCGCGGGGGCGCCGCCGGTAAGGGCGAGGTTCTGGTCGAACAGCTTAAAGCCGTTGGTGATGGACAGGAACAGGCAGATGGTGATGGTCGGCATCAGGTTAGGGATCTTAACCTTCCAAAACGTCTGCCATGCCGTAGCGCCGTCGACCTTGGCGGCCTCGATGTAGTCGGACGGAATGGACTGCAGACCAGCGATGTAGATGATCATCATGTAGCCGACCTGCTGCCACAGGGTCAGGATGATAAGGCCCCAGAAGCCAGCAGCAGAGTTAAGGGCGATGAGCTGGGCGCCCACGTTGGAGAGCAGGCAGTTGATCAGAATCTGCCAGATGTAGCCCAGCACGATGCCGCCGATCAGGTTAGGCATAAAGAAGATCGTACGGAAGATGTTGGTGCCCTTGAGCGCTTTGCGGGTGAGCGCCTGCGCGATGGCGAGGGCGATCACGTTGATGAGCACCGTCGACAGGAAGGCAAACGCCACGGTAAAGAAGAACGACGTGGCAAACTGCGGATCGGACAGTGCGCGCACGTAGTTCTCGATACCGACAAAGTGCGTGTTGTTGATGGTAATAAACTGGCAGAACGAGAGATAGAAACCCTGGATAAAGGGGATCACGAACCCGATCATAAACGCCAGACACGTGGGCAGCATAAAGAGCGGCCACCAGCGCTTGAGTGCTTTGCCCATAGAAGGGTCCTTTCAATATGCAGGGGGCGGGCAAACCAACGTCTGCCCGCCCCCTGTCGCTAATCAGATAGCTTGGGCAGCAACTGCTTACTCGGAAGCAGCCTTCTCGGTCTTCCAGCCATCGACGAAGGCGTTCTTGACGCCGTCCCACTTGCTGTTGTCGGCAGCATAGGCAATCAGAGCCTGCTTGAGGTTCTTCTTCCACTCCTCAGAGGGGATGTAGACGAAGTCCCAAGCGACGGTCTTCTTGCCGTCCTTGGCCATGGCAACGGCCTGCTGCGAGAAGACGTTGGTGGTCTCCTTAGCGCTCTTGAACGGGGCAGTCAGACCCATCTTGTCAGCGATGATGCTGGTGGCGGTGTCAGAAGTGACGCACCAATACATGAAGTCCTCGGTGGCCTTCTGGGCATCCTCGGAAGCCTGGGAGCTGACGCACCAGTAGTTCTCGCCGCCGGAGCACAGGCCCTGGTTCTCCTCGCCGTCGACACCGATGTAGATGGGCATCATGCCAATCTGATCGTCGGTCATGCCGGCCTTGGTGAGGTCAGCGTAGGCCCAAGAACCGTTCTGATAGAAGACGGCCTTGCCGGTTGCGAACTCGTTGGTGGCGTCGTCGCCGGTCTTGGAGGCAAGCTGCGAAGGATCGCAGGTGGAGTCGGTGATGTACAGGTCGAAAATCTGCTTGAAGTTGTCGAGATACTCGCCCTTGATCTCGTCGTCCTCCTGGTTGTGCTCCTTCTCGAACTCGTAGTAGAGCGGGAGGTTGGCGAGGTGGGTGGTGTAGCGCCAGCTGGAGGAGTCATCCATGCCGGCGGAAGTAAAGGCACCCTCAACACCAAGCTCGTCCTTGCGGGCCTGGATGTCGTCGGCACAAGCCTTCAGCTTGTCGAAGGAGTTGATGTCCTCGGCCTTGTAGCCAGCCTTCTCGAGCAGCTGCTTGTTGTAGATGATGCCGTAGCTCTCCTGGACCCAGTCGATACCCAGATCCTTGCCGTCGGACTGCAGAGCCAGGGAGTCGTCAATGAGCTCACCGCGAAGCTTGGTATCGGACAGGTCGGCGCAGTAATCCTTCCAGTTCTTAAGGCCGGTGGGGCCGTTGACCTGGAACAGGGTCGGAGCGGAGCTCTTGGACATCTCGGACTTGAGCTTCTCCTCGTAGGTGTTGGAGGCGGCGGTCACAATCTTGACCTCGACGCCCTTCTCCTTCTTATAGGCCTTGGCGATCTCCTTCCACTCCTTATCGACCTCGGGCTTGAATTGGAGGAAGTAGACCTCGGCAGCGTCACCAGAAGCAGAGGAGCCGGAGCCGGCAGAACCACCGCAGCCCACGAGACCCAGACCAAGAACCGCAGCCGCGGAACCAGCAAAGCCCAGGAACTGCCTTCTGCTCATTTCGTTCTTCATTACAATCCACCCTTTCACACCGTGGCGGCACCCTTTGCCGCCGCCTTCGGAGATTGGCTCGGGGACTTTGCCCCTTTTGCTGATTTGTACGATACGCTATTTGGCTAGTTGTTTGAACAAGTATTACTAGAGCGGTAGAAAAACTTCGGTGAACGGTAATTTCAACTTGATACTTGACAAGTTTTGTATAAACAATTATTTGTTATCGAATGCAGAGAAAACGCCCGGTCAAGCCGATACATCGTCGGTTTGACCGGGCGTTTTCGCTTTGAGGGCATGAGTCTCGTCAGGCTGCGAGCTAGCCGGCTATCGCTTGGAGTTGACGCGGTAGTGGAAGATCTCGGGATGCGTGCGGGCATGCGTGACCTCGAACAAGATGCCATCCGAGGTGTACGATTGGCTCTCCATGACGGCGACGCAGTTGTACTTACCAAGGTCCAAGTAGCTGCAGTCCTCATCGTTGGCGAGCTCGACACTCACCGTACGACGGCTCGCCATCACTTTGACGCCGCGCTTGTGCTCCAGATAGTCGTAAATTGACCTTGCGGCGATCTCGGGCGTCAGGCCTTTGGCGATCGACTCCAGAAAATAGCCGTGGTCCACCTGGCGAGCGTTACCGTTAAGGCTACGGACGCGCACCACGCGAATCAACTTCTCGCCCACCTTAAAGCCCAGGCGACGAGAGAGTTGCTCGGTGCAGACCAGATGTTCAAAAGACTTAACGTCCGTCGATGCAACGGCATTGTTGCGCTTTGCAAACTCGCCAAACGACTCGACTTCCTCGAGCGCGCCCAGCATATCGGTTTCGCCTTTAAGCCAAATGACGCGCACGCCCTTGCCGTGTATGGGCTGCACAAACATCCCGTCGGCCAGCATACCCAAGGCGCGACGGACGGTATTGCGAGTGCATCCGAACTCCGCGGTCAGCTCGGCTTCGGTTGGCAGCATCTCCTGAAACGCATAGGTCCCATTAATGATGCGCGAGCGTATTTCTCGGTAGATTCCTTCGTATATCGCTTTTGGCATTGTTTCACCTCTACATTATTCATTTCCGGCTAGGCACGATAGCATTTCTTAAAGTTGTTTAAACCGAATATCGGTAAAGCGACAGGATTTAACCGTTGACGGTTTCTGTCATGCCCAAATCGGTTTCGCTCAAAACTGCCGGTACGACAATCGTCTGGTCCTCTACAATGAATCCATTGTTTAAACGTTTCCCCACGCGCAACGCGCCTCGATATTCGGAAGGCAGAACATGCTGCAAAAAATCCAACGCTTTGGCGGGGCAATGTTCGCACCCGCCATGCTGTTTTCTATATCAGGCCTCATGGTCGGCGTCTCCGCTCTCGCAACGACTGCGGACATCGTCGGCGATCTCGCCGTATACGGAACCCCTTGGTACGTTTTTTGGACCATCATCCAGCGCGGCTCGTGGACGGTCTTTAAACGCCTCCCGCTCCTTTTTGCCGTAGCGCTGCCCATCGGTCTTGCCCAAAAACAACCGGCTCGTTGCTGCCTCGAGGCTCTCGTCGCCTATTTTGCCTACTGCTTCTTTTTGAGCGAGATCATTAAGCTGAGCGGAGACAACCTTGGACTTGAGTACCCGTCATCTTTGACCACCGCCAGCGGTATCACCGTCATCGACGGCATCAAGACGCTCGACACCGGCATTATCGGCCCGCTGGCGGTATCGGCAACCGTCGTCACCATCCATGACCGCTTCTACGATGCCAAGATTCCCGATTGGCTCGGCACCTTCTCGGGCTCCTCGCTGGTCTACCTCATCAGCTTTTTTGCCGTGTTTGCCCTTGCCGCTATCTCGGCCGCCATCGTGCCCTACGTATACGATGTAACCGATACGCTGCGTCACGCGCTTGCAGGCGTCGGTCCCTTTGGCGTGGGCATCTTTGTCTTTTTAGAACGAGCACTCGAGCCCTTTGGCCTGCACCACCTGCTCTACATGCCGATCTACTACGACAACCTGGTCATTAACGACGGCATCTACGCCACGTGGAGCAGTTTGCTCCCCATCCTCTCCCATAGCACGCGCCCCCTTAATGAGCTTGCGCCGTGGGCCGGTTTTACCGCCACCGGCTGGGTCAAGCTCTTTGGCCTTCCTGCCATCGCAGCTGCGTTCTACTCCACCGCAAAACCCGAGCGCCGCGCCGGCCTCAGGGTCATCCTTGTTCCCGCCATCATCGCCTCGGTGGTTTGCGGCGTTACCGAGCCACTCGAGTTTCTCTTTATGTTCACCCACCCCGGGCTCTTTTTGCTCTACGCCGTCTTATCGTCTTGCCTTGCCACAACCATGAATCTCTTTGGCATCGTCGGCATCTTCTCGGGCGGCCTCATGGAGATGGCAGCCTTTAACTTTATTCCGCTCATGCGCACACATGCCGGTGCCTATCTTTTGGCGCTCGGTATCGGCCTTGCCTTTAGCCTCATCTTTTTTGTTAGTTTTCGAGCACTCATCTTGGTCTATGACCTTAAGACGCCGGGCCGGGAGGATCATGTCGCCAATCGCGCGGCAATCGATCGTTTAACGGAAAGCGGCTTTGCCAAAGAGCAATCTCCCAATGACGAGGTCGATAGTCGATTCGATCAAGATCACGTCCTCGCTGAGCGGGTAATTCAGCTTTTAGGTGGCGTTGGCAATATCGTGGGCGCAACCAACTGCGCCACGCGCCTGCGCGTCGAGGTCGCAGACCCTTCCATCGTTGCAGATAACGCGTCGTTTGTCGCGGCGGGCGCCAAGGGCCTCATCATTACGGGCAAGACCGCCCAGGTAATCATCGGCATCTCCGTTCCCCGCGTTAAAGAGCATTTTGACCAGATCATGGGCCTCGAGCCGGGATTTGCGCCCACCACCTCGGCCTCCCCTGCCGCCAGCGCAGCCTATAAGCGCGGCGATATTTGCTTCTTCGATATCGACGGAACGCTCGCCTGGCAAGACCCCAGGCTCGCCCAAGACCTTCCCGAAGACGAGCGGGACCTCTCCCCCTATCCCAACGAGGCGGTTTCGCAGGCAATCCGCGAGTTTGTCGCCAACGGCAACATGGCCTTTATCTGCACGGGACGTACCCTCAGCTGCATCCACCCCAAACTTCTTGAGCTGCCCTGGACCGGCATCGTCTGTCTTGCGGGCGGTTACGCCGAGATCAACGGACACGCAATTCGCGATCTGTCGATGACGCCCGGTATGCTGCAGCGTCTTGCCCCCTACCTTGAGCAATCGGGCGAGGTCATCCGCTTTGAGGGCCTCAACGGCGTCGTGCGCATGAGTGCCGATGCCCCCGATGCTCCCGGATACGCGCGCACCCTGGGCGACGCAGTCACGCAGCTGCAACATTACAGTGTCTACAAGATCTTGATGTCTACATCGCTCGCCAACCACATCGCTCAAGATAAGGCACTTGAGCCGTTGTTGTGCTTTAACGAGCTCGAACTCGAGGTAACCGAAATCTCGCCCCGCGAATGCACGAAGCGCGGGGGCATCCAGTCTGTACTCGACGCCCTCGATCCCCACCATGGAACCGTATACGGCATCGGCGACGCCAGCAATGACGTCTCGCTGATGAACGCCGTCGATGTCGGTATCGCCATGGGCAATGCGCCAGACTATCTCAAAAAGCGCGCCGACTACATCACCGACTCGGTCGACAAAGATGGCGTCGTCAAGGCGCTCGAGCACTTTAGGCTTATATAAGCAGCCGGCACGCGCACGCGTCCCGTTTCTCCAAATCGCCAAAACAGACGCGCCGGCAACTCCAATGTGGCAATATGGTATCTGCACACCGCAACGATGTAACCTAAGAAAGAATGCGAGAACCCGTGTCCAGTCCGTTTACCAGCTTTTTAGCCCAGCACTTTGACCAGATTAACGACTATCTGGCCACGTTCTTTGACGGACAGGCGACCTCTGCCGATATCGAGCGCTACCTGTACGCGCCGCTCTCGGCTTTTACGGCCAACGCCGGCAAGCGCCACCGCCCGCTTATCTGTATGCTCGCCGCAACCGCAGTGGGCGGCAGCTTTGAGAGCGCCCGCAGCGCCGCGGCAGCCATCGAGCACTTCCAGTCGGGCGCGCTGATCCACGACGACATCGCCGACAACGGACAGCTTCGTCGAGGCAAGCCCTGCATGCACCTTACCGAGGGCACGGGCCTTGCCATCAATTGTGGCGACCTGGCGCTCACCATGGTCACCAAGACGGTTCTCGACGACCCCACGCTGGAGTCCGACGTGAAGCTGCGCGTGCTCCACGAGCTTACCGAGATGATCGTCCGCACCATCGAGGGTCAAGCGCTCGACCTGGGTTGGGTCCGTGACGGGCGCTTTGATATCTCGGTTGATGACTACCTGGACATGGCGACGCACAAGACCGCGTTTTACAGCGGAGCCACGCCGCTTGCCGCCGGAGCCATTATCGGCGGCGGCAGCGATGAGCAAATCGAAGCGCTGCGCGCCTTTGGCCTGCACACGGGCCTTGCCTTTCAGATTCAGGACGACCTGCTCAACCTTGTCGGCACTAAGGAAGCCGCCAACAAGGACTTCCGCACCGACATCACCGAGGGCAAGCGCACGCTTGTCGCCGTACACGCCCTCTCTGATGAGCGCTACCACGACGAGGTCGAGGCGATTCTTTCCTCGGGCACCGATGATCCCGCGCAGCTCGCACGCGCCGTGGAGATCTTCCAGGAGACCGGCTCCATCGATTACGCCCACACTTACGCGCTCGACCTGACCGCTAAGGCCAAAGCGGCCATCGAGAACGTTGAGCTTGATCCGCACGCACGCGAGCTGTTCCTCTCCATGGCAGATTTCTTTGTGGAGCGCCTTAACTAACGGGGGTTATAAAACCTGTCAGCAGCGTTTTTAGGCACAACTTGCTACACTGTTGAGTGCATGTTTATGCATCCCTTTGCGTTGTCTATCCGACAGACGCTCAAATAGTACGAATGGTACGCCGAAAGGGGTTCGTTCATGGAACCTATTACAACGGGCATGCAAGGAGCAGCCGTCGAGGACGTGCAGTCTCGTCTCCTGCAGCTCGGCTACACGATTGATGCCGCCGAAGTCACCGACAAGTACTTTGGAGCCACCACTGAGCAGGCCGTCAGCACCTTCAGACTCGACAGCGGCCTTGCTGTCGGTCATGCCGTCGATATCCCCTGTTGGAGCGCCCTTGTAGACGCTTCGTATAAGCTGGGCGACCGCACCCTCTATCTGCGCATGCCCAATTTCCATGGCGCCGATGTGCAGGCCCTGCAGCGCGCTCTCAACGTTTTGGGCTTTGCCTGTGGCGAAGACGACGGCTACTTTGGCCCGCATACCGAGGCCGCCCTGCAGCAGTTCCAGGAAAATGTCGGCCTGTTTGCCGACGGCATGGCCTTCCAGGACACCTACGCCTACATCAACCGCCTGCACCATGTGTGGGAGGGCAAGCCCTCGGTCACCGAAGCCGAGTCCCGTATCGGTTTTGCTCGCGCCGCCAACGTGCTCGAGCGCTTCCAGATCGCCGTTATCGGCGAGGACCCCATCGCACGCAGCGTTGCGTCGCGCATGTGGAATATCGCCACGGCAACGACCGACAACAGCGGCATGATGCTCTGCGACTCCGAGGTCCCAACCGACGTAGATCTGGTGCTCGAGATCGCAAGCGACGAGCTGCCCGCCGACGCCGCACCGCGCGCCACGATTGCCCTCGCCGAGTGCCACAACCTGGCCCAGCGCATCCGCACTGCCAATGTCGCCGCGCAGCAGAAGCCGGCTCGCATTCGCATTGAGCTCACGGGCATGACGCGCTACAACGGCACCTTCACGGCCAGCGACGCGCAGACACTCGCCGTACGCCTGCTCGATGGCGTTTGCGATGCCCTCGCAGATTAGGTAAACTAAACGAGTTGCTTTTGGGCAACACCACACATTGGGACGTAGTTCAACGGTAGAACTCCGGTTTTTGGTGCCGGCTGTTGGGGGTTCGAATCCCTCCGTCCCAGCCAAAGAAACAAGCCTCTCGAACGCATAGCCGATCGGGAGGCTTTTCTTGTGAGCAAGCGGAGGGATTCGAACCCGCAAGGGTGCGGAGCTGAGGAAACGCGAAGCGTTTTCCAGCGCAGCACGCAAGGAGCGAAGCGACGCAGCGGAGCGCGGCCGCCGACCAGGCGGACGCGGAATCCCTCCGTCCCATACCAGCAACGGGCTCCCCACATCTCGACTTACCAGCCAAACCGGCACTTAGGGACGTTCCTAAAGTGCCGGTCATCAACATGGTGCCGTGCGGCCCCGGCGGGCCGGCGTAGCATTACAGACCAAGCGACCATTTCCATGCGGGAATAACCTCGATGACGCCATGCTCCGTTTTGATCTGGGTCGCCTCGCGCAGCGTGATGATATTGGCATCCTTGATACCGGTTTTTACCATAGCAACCTCAAGGGAACCAACTTCACGCCTGCGCGTTTTCTCTGCCGTCATATCGACTGTCACCTGGTAAAGCGCGTATGGTTCCGATGCCAAAGCGTCGCCGACCAAGAAATCAACTTTTTCTCGTGCTTGCGTTGGAGCCGTAAATGAAGTCACCGTTTCCAACCGGCCGTTTGCCGTACGGCGCATGAGTTCAGCATAAATCGCAGTCTCCAAACGCTTTCCTATATCCTGCTGATTAGCACGCGATGTTGCATATGCCATCCCCTGGTCGACGGCATAGACCTTGTCTGTTGTCGTTGTCTTAGGAGCCAAAGAAGTTGAATACTCCGGAAGTAATCCAATGAGATGAGCCTGCTGGAATAAACGAACGAGTTCGTTTATTTTTTCCCATGACGCTCGATATCCGACAGACTTTAAGGCTTCCAACAAACTGTTAACCGAAAGGTCGCAACCCGTGTTTCGAAGGCAGAAGAGCCCTACTTGGTTGGCAAGAGCGATATCCGTGCGCCCGCTCCGCTCGAGAATGTCTCGTGCAACAACATCTCGCAAATAGGCTTGAAGCATCTGAATACGCGAACCGGCATCAAGCTCCTGAACCCCAGGAAAGCCACCCTCTATGAGATAACGGTCATATGCCGATTCCAGATCAGTTCGCCGCTGCGGAGAAACAGCTGGAGCCCCAGCACTAGTAGACATATCCGGCGTTTCAATGTGATGAAACGCACAATACTCGCGGAATGAAAGCGGATGCATAGCGTGCTCTTGCGAGCGACCGCGAAACTGCGTCGCTATTTCATCGGCAGATAGTTTTGAGGACGATCCGGTGATAACAAGCGTTACGCTCTCGTGCTCCGCCAAACGCTGACAAACGCCCTGCCAGCCATCGGTCTCCTGCACCTCATCCAGAAAGAGATAACAGCCTTTCGTTCGCGCTGAGGGAACCTGCCGCCAATACTCTTCCAAAATGTCGCTCATGAGCGTGTCCGGCGCCGGTCGAAGACGGTCATCAGCAAAATTGAAATAGAAGATACGCTCGGCATCGACACCGCGATCGATAAGGCGACGAATCCATTGAAACGCATAGAACGTTTTGCCGCAGCGCCTGATACCCGTGATGATATGGACAAGATTGAACGGCTTTGGCTCAGGAAGATCACTGATGGCATCGTCTCGATGCACGACGTGAGGAATCTCAAAGGAACGGGCCTCGGCAACAATCTCTGCAATACCCAACGCTGTAGGCGCCATAATGCCCTCCTTTCAACATCTTGAGTATATAACTTCTCGTCCTACAAGAGAAGTTTCAGCTACAACTTCTCGTCCTACACTAGAAGTTTGAGGTAGATTTTCAGGCATGTCCCAAAAATCTACCTCCAAAAGATAGGCGCCCCAGGCCCGTTAGGACCAAGAGCGCCTTACATCTAGAAATCATCAGCCCAGTTCCGAAAAGCGAGCCGCTTGCGACAACCAAGTAGCCACAGGCCCCGACGGGCCGGGCATTAAGTTTGTCGCGAGTTCCGCACGAACAGGAGGCCACTAGCCCCGATGTTTTGGACGTGACAGCGAGAGGGGCCCTGGCATGGCAAGGTGACGTGAAACAAGGCGGCGCCGACCTTCTGGTCGCGCCGCCGAAGTTGAACGTCAGATTGCCGTGCCAGGGCCCCTCGCAGCGTCGAGAGGACCGCCGTTCGGTAGAACGGCGGAACTAATTGTTCAGCATGCGGTCGAAGCTTCCCGAGTCGCCATCCCGATAGTCGGCGGTCATCAGAATCTCCTGTGGAATGCGTCCGCCCTCGCGCAGCACGTTGCGGAACTGCACGCGCGTGACCATGGGCAGATCCTTGATCGTCGCCGCCAGGTTCTGCGGCACACCCTGGTTGGCAGCTGCGGGTTCGCACTCTCCGCCGGCCTTCACGCGACGCTTGTGCTCGGCAAGCATGGCGCGATACATACCGGCATGCAGGCGAATCTCTACCACATTGGCGTTACGGGTCTGCTCGACAATGCGCGCACCCTCTCGGTCGATGTCGCCCACGTAGTAGACATAGTTAAAGCGATAGCCGATCTCGGCCAGATAATCATCCAGTGCGTGCGAAACGCTCGCCTTGCAGCCACCGCCAAAGATCACGCCGCCCACCTTGGTGCCAAAAAGCTTGGCGTGCTTGCGGCCGCGCAGGAGCTTGACGATTTCGTCATAGGTGTCTAGGTTCTCGACCATAATGAACGGCTTGTCGGCGCCCAGCGTAAAGAAACCCGTAAAGTGCACGGGGCGGTTGGGGGTGACCTTAATCGCCTGCATGCTGATACCTTTTTCGGTCATACGCCGAATCAGGCGCTCGCCGTGCTTGCCGTCAAAGGCCTTCTCATCGTTAAAAATCTGGTAGGCGCGCTGGCGACGCGAAGCGACCGGCGTGTCGGCACCGCGATTCTGCTCAATCCAAGCCTGGATGATCGCAATTTCCTCGGCAATCTTGCGGTTGGACATCTCGTTGTGCTGAGTGCGCTGCGGAGCCTTTTTGCCGTCCTTGCCCTCGACCTTTACGATCTGCGTCTGCTGCTCCTTGATCTTAGAGAGCGCCGTGGGCGTAGGGACAACTTTGAGCAGCTGCCTGCCTAAAACGCGGGCAAGGGCAAAAGCCGAAACCTCGCCGTGAACGGCCGACTTGGGCTGCTGGGCAGCAGTATCTGCTGCGGCAGACTCCGGCTTCTTCTGAGACTTGCGCTTAGAATCGCCTTGGGAATTGCGCTCGCGCTTCGGCATAGACGCCTGCTTCTGCGGACGATCGGACTTACTCTCCTTCGCCCGCTGGCGCTTGGGCTGCTCCGCCGGGGCCTCAGCCTTCGCATCCTTGCTTTGCGTCGCTGCCTTCTCGGCCGCAGCCTCGGCATTTGAGCCACGACCGCCGCGGTGACGACGGCGGCGGGGCTTGCTCGAGGCGCTCTCCCCCGCCTGCTTATCGGCGGACTGTTGAGCTTTGACCTCGGTGCCAGCCGCAGACTGCGACTCGGAAGGCTGCTGCTCGCGAGCCGCCGGCTCAACGGTTTTCTCGGTTTGTTCGGTCTTCTCGGTCTGAGTGGTCGAAGCCGGCTCGCTCTTCTCCTGACGCCTTACGGGATACGCGCGCCCCGCAAAACCACGTCCGGGACGACACGAACCCGGAGCCTTCTTGGCAGACTCCTCAACATCGTCTGCAACCTCAGAAGACTCTTCAGCCTCACGCGCGGCATCCTGCTGTGCAGCCTTAAAGTGAGCACCGCGACGGCGCTTGGGCTCTTGGGCCTCCACGGGCTTTTGCTCCTTCGTGGGCTTCTGCGACTCGGCAGCAGCCTCGGTCTCAACAGTCTCGGCATCCGTCTCACCCTTTTGAGCAACGGCGCGACGGAAGCGCTCCTGCTGGGCGCGGCGCTGCGCATCGCGCTTGCCACCCCCGCCAAAACCGCCGCGTCCTGCCTTGGCCGTAAAGGCACGCACGACGTTCTCATCGAGCAACTCATCGGTATCGACATGCTCACGCGGAGCAACTTCTTCCACAGCAGGCACGTCAGCGGAATCCTCGACGACAAAATCTTCGACGGACTCGGCAGGCTGCTCCTGGACATCGCGGATCTCGGCATTGATGGTATAGAACGCCGGGCGCCCGTTAATGCCGCTACCCTCGATCTTTGTCACGATATTTGCCGCGATAAGCTCATCGCGCATCGCCTTGGTGTCACATTCCTTATCGACGGAGCGGAAAATCTGCGCCAGCGCACTCGACTTAATCTTGAGTGCCTTGCGGCAGAGCAGGTCGTAGGCAACCAGCTTGGCACGCTCGGCAGAAAGCGACGTCTGGCTGCTCAGACGTTCAGCCAGGGCATCGACATTATTTTGGTTATCGGAATATACCGTCTTGGCCACGGGGCCCCTTTCATATGTACACATATACGTCTATATGGTACAACGCACGCCCTTATCCACGCAAAACATCTGCGAGAACACTCGAGCGTCACCAGCTTTTGCATGAAAAAAGGACCGAGCCCGCGAAGTCGCGGACCCGGTCTTTCCGAGTCATATAGATGTGACGTTCAACTCGTCAGGTCGACTAAGCCTTGGCGGCCTCGGCGTCGGCAGGAGCCTCAGCGGCAGCGGCGCGGCCGTACTCGGCCTTGCCCATCTCGGACCACTCGGGCTCCTCGTCGGGCATGGAACCGGCCTCCTTGCCGAAGAGCTCCTTGAGGCAGTTGACGGCGACGATGAGGCCCAGGACCATCAGCAGGACAGCGAAGACAAGCTGCAGGCCCTTGGTGGCGGCGACGGAGACGGCGGCCGTGGTGGCGGTAGCCGGGATGGTACCGAAGAAACCGTAGGCCTGGACGGCGGTCATGCAGCCCATGGCGCTCTGGACCAGCGAGGTGAAGGTGCAGCAGAGCAGGAAGGCGACGGGCACGTAGAGCATCCAGCCCTTGCGGCCGGTGCACTTACAGAACACGGCGAGGGTGATCATGGTCATGCCGCCGAGCAGCTGGTTGGAAGCACCAAAGAGCGGCCAGATGTTGGCATAGCCACCAAAAGCGAGGGCGAGACCGGGAAGCAGGGTAACGACCGTGGCGAACCAGGGGTTGCCGAGGACCTTCATGTAGCCGGCCTTGGACTCGATGGCCAGGGCATCGTTGGTCTGGGCAAAGAACTCGGAGAACGAAGTGCGGGCGATGCGGGCGACGGCGTCGAGCGAGGTCAGGGCCAGAGCGGAGACGTTCATGGTCATAAAGACAGTAGCGAGCGTGCCGTCAACACCGAAGGCCTGCATACCGCGGGAGATGCCAGCGGCGAAGATCTGGAACGGGGTGGAAGCGACACCGGCGTTGAGGGCGCCGGTACCGGCGGTGTTCATGTCGGAGAACATGATGCCGGCGACGATGATGGCAAGGATGCCGACGAAGGACTCGACGATCATGGCGCCGTAACCGACCTTGACGGCGTCCTGCTCCTTCTCGACCTGCTTAGAAGAGGTGCCGGAAGAAACGAGGCTGTGGAAACCGGAGAGAGCACCGCAAGCGACGGAGACGAACAGGACCGGGAACATCATGCCGGAGGCAGTGGAGAAGCCGGTGAAGACCGGAGCGGTGATAGTGGCCTGACCGTTGACGCCCAGGACGACGATGCCGAGGACAGCGCAGACGATCATGACGATCATCATGATGGAAGTGAGGTAGTCACGCGGGGTCTTGAGCATCTGGATGGGCATAGCGCCAGCGAAGACCAGATAGACCATGACGACGGCGAACCACTGGAACTTATCCAAGTAGACCGGGAACTGCATGCCGACGGCGAACATGAGAACCATGAGGACAACGCCGGTGACGAACTCGGCAGCGCCGGTGAGGTTGAACTTCTTCTGGGCCCAACCAAAGGCGATAGCGACGAAGGTGAACAGGATGGAGATGGTACCAGCGCATCCGGCGGCATAGGACTTGGTGAAGTCGATGGCACCGGTAGCAGCACCAGAAGCGTCAACGGTCGGGGTGAACATGAACGTCTTGCAGACCATGTCGGTGAAGGCGGCGATGACGATGATGCAGAACAGCCAGCAGAACAGCAGGAACAGGCGACGGCCGGTCTTGCCGATGTACTTTTCGATGAGCTGAGCGAGCGACTTGCCGTTGTTCTTCATCGAGGCGTACAGGGCACCAAAGTCATGGACGGCACCAAAGAAGATGCCGCCGACGAGGACCCAGAGCACGACGGGCAGCCAGCCAAAGGCCATGGCGACGATCGTACCCGTAACAGGGCCAGCACCGCAGATCGAGCTGAACTGGTGCGAGAACGCGGTGAAGGCGGAGACGGGCGAGAAGCTGTTGCCGTCCTTCATGCGCTTGGCCGGCGTGAGGGCCTCTTTGTCAACGCCCCACTTGTTGGCCAGCCATCGGCCATAGCCCAGATAGCCGCAGGCGAGCACCGCCGCGGCCACAACCATGAGCAAAACTCCGTTCATTACATTTCCTCCTCTAAAAAGAACTTCCTAGACATAAAAAATGAGGGCCGTCGGTTGCGCTCGACGGCCCTCATCTTCATCAGCCGCCCGTTATCGTACGGGCTAGCTGTATGTGCTAACCCGCATCAGATAATTACTACGCTGATAATGTTTAGCTGATGCGTGAACATGTCTAAGAAATCCTCTTCAATCATGATGTGAACGATCCGTGCGTGTTCACATCCCCCAGTGGTTGAAAAGGAGTATGAAACTTTAGTTACCTAAAGTCAACGCAAATTTGTAATGAATTTTCAACTTTTTTGGATTTCTCGGTATAAAACGCCACTGACCTCGGACTTTACCCCACGACAGTTTTTGCATGAGAGATGCCCCTGAGAGCCGCGGGAGCCGGGCGGCGCATATGAACTTTCCTGCTCTACAGTCCTGCGCAAGACGGGAAGCACATTAAGTGCTTTCCTTTGCGTGCGGAACTCGCGATAAAGTTCATATGCGCCGCCCGGCTCCCGCGGCTCTCAGGGGCTCCCATTCCAAATGTGCGGAGCAAAGCTCCGCATGCCAACTTTTTCTTTCAGCTAAAGCACGCCGGAAATTCGACACTGGCTTGTTAACCTTGCTGGACGTTGTCGACGCCAAAACAGCCCAGAAGCTATATCGATACAGAAAGGTCCCCGGACGGAGGGGCCGGATATAAGGTTTATCGCGAGTTCCGCACGCAAAGAAGGCCACTTAATGTGGCCTTCGTCTTGCGCAGGACTGTAGAGCAGGAAACCTTATATCCGGCCCCTCCGTCCGGGGACCGCGCCGTACCAGCTACAGCGTCATGTTTGGATCGGCGTCGACGTCGAACGGCGAGATTTCACCTCGGTCGAATTTACGGCGAGCGACCTCCGCGATCATGGCTGCGTTATCGGTACAGGCAGACAAGGGCGGCACCGTTACGCGAATCCCCTGACGCCCAAGCTTCTTGATCATCATCTCGCGCAGATGCGGGTTGGCCGAGACGCCGCCACCGATGCAGTATTCCTTGCATCCGGTAGCGTGCAATGCGTTTTTGGCCTTCTTGTACTGCACGTCAAAGACAGCTGCCTCAAACGAAGCTGCCAGATCGGGCAGGTGAATCGTGCGCCCGGCCTTGGTCTCCTGTTCAATGTAGAGCGTCACAGCGGTTTTAAGGCCCGAAAGCGAGAAGCGGTAGTCACCCCTGCTGTTAAGCGCTCGGGGGAAATCGATCGCCTTGGGGTTGCCCGTCTCGGCCAGCTTGGAGATGATGGGGCCACCGGGATAGCCCAGACCCAGCGCCTTGGCTACCTTGTCGAAGGCCTCGCCCACGGCGTCGTCGAGCGTCTCACCGAGCACCTCGTAGTCGCCCCACGCCTTCACGTGCACGAGCATGGTGTGCCCGCCCGAGACAAGCGTGAAGATGAACGGCGGCTTGAGATCGGGCTGTGCCAGCAAGTTGGCAAACAGATGACCCTCAAGATGGTTGACGCACACGAGCGGCTTGCCGGCAGCGTAGGCAAAGCCCTTGGCGAAGGCGACGCCAACCACGAGCGCGCCCACCAGGCCCGGACCCTGCGTCACGCCCACGGCGGCAAGCTCACTTGGTGCAATGGCTCCGCCCGTAAGGCCCAGCGATGCTGCGGCATCCTCGAGCGCCGCATCCACGACACTCACAATCACCTCAACGTGCTTGCGCGAGGCGATTTCGGGCACCACGCCGCCAAAACGGGCATGGAAATCAATCTGCGTCGACACCTGGTTGGCCAGCATATTGCCATCCGCATCGATAATCGCCACGGCCGTCTCGTCGCAGGAACTCTCGATAGCGAGCACTAGGCGGCGGCGTTCAATTTCGGCACGCTCCCCCTCGGAGCGCCCGGGCGCAGGCAGCGGCCATACGCGCTGCTCTGCCGCCGTCGGCTCGGGCGAAGCATTGTCGACCGGAAGCACGAGGGGCAGCGGGGCCGTCATGACGATGGCATCCTTGCCGGCACCATAGTAGCCGCGGCGCCGTCCTGCCTCGGTAAAGCCCAGAGCGTTATAAAGCGCGATCGCTCCCTCGTTGCCGTCCTCGACCTCGAGCGAAGCCGTGGTGCAGCCGAGCATCTGGGCATCATAGCTCACATGCGACAGCAGCTTGCGGGCAATGCCCTCACGGCGATGTGCCGGGTCGACGGCGACATCCAGAATCTGCACATCACCGTCCACGACCATACCGCCGGCAAGGCCCAGTAGCTTGCCGTCGTCGTGTGCCACCCACCAACTACGCGGCGCAGCGACGTCCTCGCCCAGTTCGGACAGGAACATGCCCGGCGTCCACGCCTCGTGTCCGGCACCTTCAAAGCAGGCAGCCTCCAGCGCGCTCGCGCCCTCGGCATCCGCCGCGCCCATGGGACGGAACTGCAGATGACGACCGGCGAGCTCATCGGCAACGCCCGTAATTTCGCTCTGCGCACTCTCGGCAAGACCAAGACGCTTGCGCTCGTTTTCCTCGGCATCCGAAAGGCGCGTGTAAATCGGCAGAACGCGGGCCGGATCGCCGTCACCCGCAGCGTGCGCGAGCAGCAAGCCCTCGCCCGAAGGCCACCACAGGTCGCGGTCCACGCAGCGGGCGGTCTCGTCCTCACCCAGCAGCTTGCCATAGCGCACGAGACCGTCACCGGTCAGCTGAACCTGGTCCCAGTCCGCTGCTTGGCGCCACTCATCGAGCGCCACGGCGGCCTTGACCACGTGTTCGCGCTCAAATTGACGCTCGGGACCCTCATCGACCAGCATATACAGCGCCGGATATACCTCACCGCGCATAGCATCGGCCAAGATACCAAGCTTGCCGCGCACGCCAGCCTTCCACGCCGTCCAAGCGCAAGCATCGAGCGTCGACACGCCCAGCAGCGGAACATTGGCACCACGCGCGAGGCCCTTGGCAGTGGAGATGCCGATGCGCACACCCGTAAAGGACCCCGGGCCGCGGCCGACCACATAGCAACCAACATCGCTGCGATCCAGACCGGCTTGAGCCAGCACGCCATCAACGGTATTCACGAGCTCAACGTTGGCGTGACGGCGACACATGTGGTCGCCACTCACGAGCTTCGTCTCGCCCGTCTGTCCATCAATCCAGCTTGCCGCGCAGGCAAGCATGTCGGTCGAGGTATCGAGCGCCACCACCAGCGCGTTGTCGTTATGCAAGCTCATCTTGTACAGCCTTATCAATCAAATGGGAAAGCTCCATTGCGCGGTCACCGTGCGCCTCAAGCGTTATCGTTCGCACATCGCTGTCGCCCTCATCACGCTTGAGCGTCACCGAAAGATACTCATCCGTCAGCTCGTCCTGGAATTGTTCGCCCCATTCCAGCAGGCAAGCACCCTCATAGCCCAGCACATCGAAAATGCCCGTATCCTCGAGCTCGTAAGCATGCTCCAGGCGGTATAGATCAAAGTGAAACAGCGGAATACGACCTTGATCGTGAACGGCCATGAGCGCAAACGTAGGGCTCGTAACCATATGCCCATCGCCCAGCCCGCGCGAGACGCCCTTGGTAAAGTGAGTTTTGCCCACTCCCAGGCCACCGGTCAGGATGAGCACATCGCCGTCCTCAAGGCACGGTGCAATTAGCTCGCCAAAGTACTCCGTATCGGCAGCGCAAGTCGTTTTGTAAGTACCTACCCCCAGGCGCTCCAGGGACATATATGCTCCTTATTATTCCGAGGCGTCCTCTGGTGCGGGATGTCGCTCCAGATAATCGCCCAGCATCTTAAAGTCTTCCTCCAGCAGCTCCTGCCACGCCGGATTGCGCAGCGCTGCTGCCGGATGGAACGTGGGCATTACTACAAAATGCCCCATCTGGTGGAACCTGCCGCGCAGCTTAGTAATGCCAATCTCGGTCTTAAGCACAAAGTGCGTCGCGGGGTTGCCGAGCGTCACGATAATATCGGGCCAGATGCTTCGAATCTGCTCACGCAAAAACGGCGAGCAAGCCAGCACTTCCTCGGGACGCGGATTGCGGTTTCCCGGCGGGCGGCACTTAAGCACGTTGGCAATGTAGACGTCTTCGCGTTTGAGGCCCGCCAGCGACAAAATGCCGTTGAGGTCCTCGCCTGCCGCCCCCACAAAGGGCTCGCCCTGCAAATCCTCATTGCGGCCCGGCGCCTCACCAATAAACATCACGCGAGCGCGGGGGTTTCCCACGCCAAACACGATATTGTGACGCGACTGGTAGAGCTGGCAGAGGTGACAATCGCCCAGAACGGCCTCAATTTCCTCGAGTGCGACCTCACGTGGTGCCTGATGGGTATGGCCGGGGATGTGCATGACGCCCATAGCGGCTCCTACACGTAGACCTTGTCGAGACGCATGCCAAAGCCGCAGGCGACCTCGTAGTTAATCGTTCCGCGCAGTCGGGCCATCTCGTCCATAGTGATCTCGGCATCGCCATCGCGGCCGACAATGATCATCTCGTCACCATACTCGGCCTCGGGAATCTCGTGTGCCGGGTTGGACTGAATGGCGACCATAAACTGGTCCATGCAGATATTGCCAACCTGATGCACGCGCTCGCCGCGATACAGCACATCCATACGATTGGAAAGCGTGCGCGATAGGCCATCGGCATAACCGATCGGCAGCGTGCAGATCTGAACGCGCGTACGCGGTACGCGGTAGGTAAAACCGTAGCCCACGCCCTCACCCATCGCAGGGTGTGCCACGCGCGTCACACGCGCATGGACGCTCATAACGGGATCAAGCTGCATCACGCGGCCACTCAGCTCGCACGGCTGCATGCCATACAAGCCAACGCCGGCGCGGATCATATCAAAATGCATCGAGGGGTCGAGCATCGAGGACGGCGTGTTGGCGCAGTGCACGATACCGCACTCAAAACCCGCATCCTTAATGGCCTGAACGGCCTCGGTAAAGCGCTGACACTGCAGCTTGTAGTCCCAGCCCGAAGGTTCATCGGCCGTGGCGAAGTGCGTAAATACGCCGTCGCACTGAATACCGCGATGGAAATTTATACCGCGGACAAAGTCGAGCACCTGCGTGTAGTGAACGCCGATACGATTCATGCCCGTCTCGATGGCGAGATGATACTTGCCCACTTTGCCCGCCGCGACGGCACATTCGCCATACGCAAGAGCAAAGTCAGACGTATAGACCGAGGGCATGATATCAAACTCGAGCAACGTCGGAATGGCCTCGATAGGCGGCTCGCTTAGGATGAGGATGGGTTTCGTAATCCCGCCCTGTCGGAGCTCAACGCCCTCGTTAACCGTCGCCACGGCAAACATGTCGGCACCGGCCGAATACATGATCTTGGCGCACTCAACAGCTCCATGACCATAAGCATCGGCCTTGACCACGCAGCACAGGCGCTGACGTGGATTCAGCAAGTTCTTATAGGCCCTCGTGTTGCGACGGAGCGCCCCGCGGTCGATCTCGACCCAGGACCAGCGCGTCAAATCGGCTTTATTCATGATTAGTCATCCGACCCTTCGTCCATGATTCCCAGGTCTTCGAGCGCATCCTTTGCCGCCAGTTCCATGGCAGGACCGATCAAGTCGATAAGATCGGTAGCGATAACGCTCTTCTCACCATACTCCGTCGCCGCGGCAAAACCGGCGTAGCTGTGAAGTGCGACGGCGTACGAATACAGCAACTCCCAACGATCCATCTCGTCGCGCATGGTGGCAAGCGTGCCGGCCAAAATACCCGCGAGAACATCACCCGAACCGGCAGTTGCCAGAGAAGCCGGACCCGAGAGCGGCAACAGCACGCGCTCAACGCCACAGATAGCCGTCGTCGGCCCCTTGGCAATGACCACCAGATTGTCAGAGCCTGCAGCCCAGACAACCTTCTGCGCGGCTGCAATCGCGGTACCAAGGTCGTTCACCTCGTCACCGGCAACCAGACGCGAAAGCTCACGATAGTGCGGCGTCATAACCAACGGCTGCTCGCGACGATACATCTCGGGATTACTATCAATACCGTCAATGGCAATCTTAGCAAGGCAGTTGAGTGCATCGGCGTCCAAAATAAGCGGTACATCAAGCTCGAGCAAGCCCGAAACCACCTGCATAGCGCCGGCAGATGTCGTCATACCGGGACCGCACAGTACACAGCTGTACTTCTTTGCAATCTCGCACACAGTCATGCGCGCAGCGGCGCCAAAGGAGCCGCGGGAATCAGACGGAATAGCAAAGACGGGAATCGAAGGAAGTGCCATGCGAATAAGATTGGCGCAGGCGTCAGGAGCCGCGACTGCCACGTAACCAGCACCCGCGCGAGCTGCAGACTTGGCCGCCATAATGGCAGCACCAGGATATTGCGCAGATCCGGCGACAATAAGCACAGAGCCACGGGAATACTTATCGATATTCGTAGGTAGTGGAGCAAAGTAATCAACTAAGTCACCGGGCTCGACAATCTCGGCGGCGTGGTCGACATCATCGATGACCTCGTCAAGACGGTCGTAAAGATTGCCGCAGATCAAATCGCCAGCATACTCAGGGCCATCAGCGCTATACAGACCAATCTTGGGCGCAATCATCGTCACCGTATGCTCGGCACGAATGCAGTCGTCATCAACAACGCCCGTCTCGGCATTCAGGCCCGAGGGGACATCAATGGATACGACACAATCGGCGCATTCATTGACCGTAGGAATCCAGATGGAGAACGGCGCGCGCAAATTCCCGTGGAACCCGGTACCAAAAATGGCATCGACAACAACATCGGCCTTATCGATCAAAACCTCGAGTTCGTCACGCGAGGGGCCGACGCAAACGTGCACATCGCGGCCGGCAGTACGACGAGCAACATGACGTGCCAGAGCAGCAGGAATCTCATCCGGCTCAACAGGAGAAACGATATCCACGTCCACACCCTTATGGCTCAGGATATCGGCGGCAACCCAACCGTCGCCGCCATTATTACCAAAACCGACCAGAACGAGAACCCGATCGGGATTGAGCTTCAAGACCTCGTTGGCGGCAAACTCACCCGCCAGCTCCATAAGCTCGGCCTTCGAAGTCCCTTCGCGTTCGATGATATCCTCGAGACGAACGACTTCTTCGGTACTCAAAACCGGTTTCATCTATGCTCCTAGCGTATCTTGCGAAGCATCGCCCAGGTGCTCCGTCAATGCTGAATTCTGCAGCTGCTCAAGCTCATCTAAAACAGAGCGAGCCTCTTTAAATGTCTGCGCTACGCGTTTCTTGGTACTCACCTTTTCCTCTTTTGGCTTAGGCCGAGCATCTTCGGTAATCGCGATGGCATTCGCAACGGCTAAGTCTCCTGTAAGCGTAATGGAAAGAGCGACCTCAACAACACCCAGCTCTTGAGCGATCTCGAGAGCACGGCCCGAAAGCAGCGCCTTCGGTTTGCCGAGTTTATCACGCGTAACCGAAACATCCTTGCGACCAACGCCTTGACTAAAACCCGTGCCGAGAGCTTTAAGTACCGCCTCGCGCGAAGCAAAGCGGCTGGCATAGTGAGCAGCGGGACGCGATGATGCATCACAATACGCACGCTCTTCTTCGGTAAACACACGCCGAGCAAACGACGGCGTCTTTTCAAGAATTGATTTCATACGGGAAATCTCGACGATATCAACGCCGATACCAGCTTCAGCCATGTTCACCTCCATATCGCACAGACTAAGTTATTGTAGCCCGTTCACAGAAGATGCGACAAACGAGGGTTATAAAACACAGCTACTATGTGAGACAAAAGCCCGTAAACGCAAAAAGGGGGAGGCCGCGAGGCCTCCCCCTTCTCAGTTCAAGCGTACGGC
>CAJMST010000025.1 GCA_905216145.1 uncultured bacterium
GAGCGGGGGCTCCTATCTTTTTAGTGCCCTCGGATTGGGTCATAGTGTCTGTCGTCGCCAAAACATCGGCGTTGCTGGGGTAGTCATTGGGGACGTTCTAAAATGACTAGTCAAACAAGAACGTCCCCAATGACTACTTTGCTCTGGTGTAAAAGGTGCGCCATGTTCGGCGCTGGATTGTTATCCGTTTGTAAAGGCTGGGCAGAGCTTGCGGTAAGGGTCTATCAATAGCCCGTAAGAAACCGCAGATAAGGCGGTCGTCGCCCGATCGGGGTCGTATCTTTCCAAACAGCAAAGCGGGCGGGGTGCCCGCGAGTCGCATGTATGAAAGGAAGATCATGCTCGATCAGGCTTATTCTCGTCGTCAGTTCCTCGGCCTTGCTGGTGGTCTTGCCAGCATCGTCGGTCTCGGTCTCGTTGGCTGCGGCGGCGCAGGCGCATCCGACGCCGCCGACAAGGGTAGCGCCGCTGCTGCCGAGTCCGTCTCCGGCGAGGTGACCTACGACGGTGCCTCCTCGTTCCAGGCTCTCGTCGAGGCCGCTGCCGAGAAGTTCATGGATGCCAACCCCGACGTCTCCGTCTCCGGCTCGGGCAACGGTTCGGGCAAAGGTCTGACCGCTGTTGCCGCCGGCACCGTCACCATCGGTAACTCCGACGTCTTCGCCGAGACCAAGCTCGAGGCCGACCAGGTCAAGAACCTCGTCGACCACGAGGTCGCCGTCGTGGGCATGGGTCCCGTCGTCTCTAAGAACGTGAAGGTCGACGACCTGTCCCTCGAGCAGCTCAAGGGCATCTTCTCCGGCCAGATCACCAACTGGAAGGAGGTCGGCGGCGACGACGCCAAGATTGTCGTTCTCAACCGCAGGGCCGGTTCCGGTACCCGCGCCACCTTCGAGGCTGCCGTCTTTGGCGACGAGGCAGTCGACTTTAAGGGCGACGCCGAGCTCGACAAGTCCGGCGACGTCCAGACTCAGATGGGCAGCACCGATAACGCCATCTCCTACCTCGACTTCTCGCACTTCGATGACTCCAAGTTCAACGCCATCAAGGTCGAGGGCGTCGAGCCCAAGAGCGCAAACGTCACCGACGACTCCTTCAAGATTTGGGCTACCGAGCACATGTACTGCTCCAAGGACGCCGACGAGGCCACCACGGCCTTCCTGGAGTTCATGCTTTCCGACGACGTCCAGGGCAAGCTCGTCGAGGAGCAGGGCTTTATCCCCGTCTCTGCCATGAAGGTCGTCAAGGACGCCAGCGGCAAGGTCTCTGCTAAATAAGTAATCGCCCCCGGAAAGGTTTGCAATGGCAAAACAGCTGCCAAAGCGCGACCTTGAGAACGTGGGCCTGGGCGTCACGGGCGCGTGCGTAGCGCTCGTGACGCTTGTCGTTGCCGCGCTTATCTTCATGGTCGCCCAAAAGGGCCTCTCGGCTTTTCTCAAGGATGGCGTTTCGGTTGTCGAGTTCTTCACCGGCACCAAGTGGGACCTGGCCAACACGGCCGAAAACGGCCTGCCTTATACCGGCGCCCTGCCCCTGATCGTCACCTCGTTTGCGGTCATGGTGCTCTCCACGCTCATCGCGCTGCCCATCGCCATCGGCTCCGCCATCTTTGCGGTCGAGATCCAACCCAAATTTGGTTCCAAGGTCTTTCAGCCGCTTATTGAGCTTTTGACCGGCATTCCCTCGGTCGTCTTTGGACTGATTGGCTTTCACGTGGTCGTCGGACTTATGAAGTCCGTTTTCCACGTGAGCACGGGTCTGGGCATCCTGCCCGGCGCCATCGTGCTGGCTGTCATGATCCTGCCGACGATGACCACCCTTTCGGTCGATGGCCTGCGCGCCGTGCCCGACGGCTACCGTCAGGGCTCGCTCGCGCTGGGCTACACCCGCTGGCAGACCATCTGGCACGTGGTGCTCAAGTCCGCCATGCCGTCGCTCATGACTGCGGTCATCCTTGGCATGACGCGCGCCTTTGGCGAGACGCTCGCCGTGCGCATGGTCATCGGCGGTATTGAGGCCATGCCGACGTCGCTGCTGTCGCCGGCCTCGACCATCACCACCACGCTCACCACGTCCATGGCGGTCTATGCCGAGGGCTCGGCCCAGGACGATGTTCTGTGGGCGCTTGGTCTGCTGTTGATGGGCATGAGCCTCATCTTCATCCTGATCATCCATCTCATTGGCCGCAAGGGGGCGAAGGCTCGTGGCTAGCACGCACATCCACATCGACGAGGCGAGACTCGGGCGTGTCCAAAAACAGGACCGCATCGCCACGGGCGTGCTGACGGCGATCGCCGCCATCGTCATGCTCATCGTCGTTTCCATGGTGGCCTATATCCTGTTCGAGGGTATCTCGACGCTGTTCCAGCCGGGCTTCCTCACGCAGCCCGCGCGCGCCAACGGAACTCAGGGCGGCGTACTCTACCAGCTGTTCGACTCGTTCTATCTGCTGCTGATCACTCTGATCATCTCGGTGCCCATCAGCCTGGGCGGCGCGGTCTTTTTGGTTGAGTACGCGCCGGACGGTCCCATCCGCGACATCGCTTCCACCGCCATCGAGACGCTGTCCTCGCTGCCTTCCATCGTTGTCGGCATGTTCGGTTTCCTGGTGTTCTCGGTGCAGCTGGGCTGGAAGTACTCCATCATCTCCGGCGCCGTCGCGCTCACCATGTTCAACATTCCCATCCTGGTGCGCGTGATCCAGCAGGCGCTCGAGGACGTGCCGCAGGCCCAGCGCGATGCGTGCCTGGCCATGGGCCTTACCCGCTGGGAGGCCACGCTGCACATCCTGATCCCCGAGGCCATGCCTGCCATCGTGACCGGCATCGTGCTTTCGGCCGGCCGCGTGTTTGGCGAGGCCGCGGCACTGCTCTTTACCTCGGGCATGAGCTCGCCGGTGCGTTTGAACTTCTTGAGCTTTAACCTGTCGAGCCCCACCTGCGCTTGGAACGTGTTCCGCCCCGGTGAGTCGCTCGCCGTGCACATCTACAAGATTTACGGCGAGGGCAGCCCCGAGGCCCAGCAGATCGTTTGGGGCACCGCTGCACTGCTGATGATCTGCGTGCTGCTGTTTAACATAGTTGCCCGTATCGTGGGCAAGCAACTGGCAAGGAAGATGACGGCCGAATGAGCGAGATGAATGCAACGCCCGCAACCGAGGCGGCCACGTCCGAGACCCAGGACTTTCTGTCGAGTGTGGGGGAGAGCGAAAAACGCGTGCGCGTGAGCGGCAGGGCCGTGAGCGACGAGGTCGTGCTCTCCACCAAGGACGTCAACGTGTACTATGGCGACCACCATGCGCTGCACGATACGTCGCTCGACTTTCACAAGGGCGAGATCACGGCGCTCATCGGGCCTTCGGGCTGCGGCAAGTCGACCTTCTTGCGTAGCCTCAACCTGATGAATCGCGAGATTCGCGGCTGCCGCGTGGAGGGCGAGATCAATTACCGCGGGCGCAACGTGAATACCAAGACCGAGAACACCTACGAGCTGCGTCGCTCCATTGGCATGGTGTTCCAACAGCCCAACCCGTTCCGCAAGTCCATTCGCGACAACATCACGTTTGCGCCTAAGCGCCACGGCATCACCGACCGTGACGAGCTCGACCGCATGGTCGAGGAGAGTCTGCGCGGCGCGGCGCTGTGGGACGAGGTCAAGGACAAGCTCGACAAGAGTGCCTACGCGCTTTCGGGCGGCCAGCAGCAGCGTCTGTGCATCGCGCGCACGCTGGCGCTCAACCCCGACGTGATCCTGTTTGACGAGCCCTGCTCGGCGCTCGACCCCATCTCGACGCTGGCGATCGAGGACCTTATGTCGTCAATCGTTGCCGACCGTGCCATCGTCATCGTGACGCACAACATGGAGCAGGCGTCGCGTGTGTCCAACCGCACGGCGTTCTTCTACATGGGCGATATGGTCGAGTACGACGAGACCGACGAGATTTTCCAACGGCCCAAGGATAAGCGGCTGAATGATTACCTCACCGGCATGTTCTCCTAGTCCGGGACATGCTTGAGGCCCGTGGCGGCCACGGTCGCCACGGGACTGATTGGAGGGGCGGGTCATCTCTTGCGGGAGATGGCCCGCCTTTTTGTGTCGCTGCCAGACCGACCACCACAAAGGGGACAGGCACCTTCGTGGTGGTTTGGGGTGGGGCTCGCTGCTATCATGGACAACGTTGAATTTCTACGAAGGAGCAGGGCATATGGCGATTCTTTTGGGATGCGATTCCATCAGCCTAGAGTTTCCCACCAAGCATATTTTCGATAGCGTGACGCTCGGCGTGGGCGAGGGCGACCGCATTGGTATTGTTGGTAAAAACGGCGACGGCAAGTCGACGCTGCTGAGCGTGCTCGCCGGCACGCTGGAGCCCGACGATGGCCGCGTGACGCATCGCCGCGGCACCACGATCGGTCTGCTCGGCCAAAAGGACCAACTTGTCGACACCGATACCGTGCATCATGCCGTCGTGGGCGACACGCCCGAGTATGAGTGGGCGTCGAGTCCGCGTACGCGCCAGATCCTCGCCGGTCTCATTAGCGATGTGCCCTGGGAGGGCACGGTGGGCGAGCTTTCGGGCGGTCAGCGCCGTCGCGTGGACCTTGCGCGCCTGCTGATCGGCGACTACGACGTGCTCATGCTCGACGAGCCCACCAACCACCTGGACATGCGCACCATCAACTGGCTCGCGCGTCACTTAAAGGCCCGCTGGCAGCGCGGCCAGGGCGCCATGCTCGTGGTCACGCACGACCGCTGGTTCTTGGACGAGGTCTGCACCAGTATGTGGGAGGTCCACGACGGCCAGGTCGACCCCTTCGAGGGCGGCTACTCGGCCTACATCCTGCAGCGTGTGGAGCGCGACCGCATGGCCGCCGTCACCGAGGAGCGTCGTCGCAACATGGCGCGCAAGGAGCTCGCGTGGCTGAGCCGCGGCGCCCAGGCGCGCTCCACCAAGCCCAAGTTTCGCGTTGAGGCTGCTCGCGAGCTGATCGCCGACGTGCCGCCCGTGCGTGACGAGCTGGAGCTCAAGCGCCTGGCCGTGAGCCGCCTGGGCAAGCAGGTTATCGATGTGGTCGACGTGGACGCCGGCTATGCGGATACCGATGGCGCGCCCAAGCAGGTGCTTTCCGATGTGACCTGGCTCATTGGCGCGGGCGACCGCTATGGTCTTTTGGGCGAGAACGGCGCCGGCAAGTCCACACTGCTCGACGTGATCCAGGGAAAGATTGAGCCCACGCGCGGCCGCGTGAAGATCGGCCAGACGGTGCGCTTTGGCGTGCTGTCGCAGCAGCTCGAGGAGCTCGAGCCCTTTATGGACGACACGATCCGAGAGGTGCTGAGCAACTATAAGAAGTACTACGTCATCGACGGCAAGGAGACCTCGCCCGAGAAGCTTTGCGAGCGCCTGGGCTTTACGACGCAGCAGCTCTGGAGCCGCATCGGCGATCTTTCGGGCGGCCAACGCCGTCGCTTGTCGCTGCTGCTGACGATCCTGGACGAGCCCAACGTGCTCATCCTGGACGAGCCCGGTAACGACCTGGATACCGATATGCTCGCGATTGTCGAGGATCTGCTGGACGGCTGGCCCGGCACGCTGATCCTGGTGACGCACGACCGTTTCCTCATGGAGCGCGTGACCGACCAACAGTGGGCACTGCTTGACGGCCACCTGACGCATATGCCCGGCGGCGTCGATCAGTACCTGCGCCTGTGCAACGCCACCGCCGAGGGCGAGCCCGTGGGCGCGCCGAGTGCCAAGACCGGCACGTTCGACACCGGTGCCGCAGCGGTTGCGGCCGAAAAGCCTAAGACGAGCGGGCAGCCCAACGGCCTGTCCAACGCCGAGCGTCAGAAGCTTCGCCGCGAGGTGAGCTCGCTCGAGCGCAAGATGGAGACGCAGCGCGCTCGCGTGGAGGAGGCCGAGGCCGCCATGGCCCAGGTCGATCCCACCAACTACACGGCGCTTGGCGAGCAGCAGGCAAAGATCGACGAGGCCCACGCCGCCATGGACGAGCTAGAGATGGCGTGGCTTGAGGCGAGCGAAAAGCTCGAGGGCGAGGAGTAGACGAGGATGATCAAGGCTGCGTTTTTCGATATCGACGGCACGCTGCTGAGCTTTAAGACGCACCGGATTCCGGCGTCGGCGCAGCAGGTGCTCGACAGCTTTCATGAGCAGGGGATTGCGTGCGTGATCGCCACGGGTCGCCCGACCTACCAGATGCCGGACTGGCTGTTCGACCTGGGCTGGGATGCGTACATTACGCTTTCAGGCCAGCACTGCTTTGATGCTGAGGGCGTCTACCGTAGCTGCCCGATCGATCCGGACGATGTCGCGGTGATTGTGGGCCAGGTGGCGCAGGGGCGCTATGACTCGCTGTGCATGCAGGGCGAGAACTCGTTTGTGAACCGCCTGTCCGAGCGCGTGGTGACGGCCGGTAGCAACGCGGGAATCGTCTACCACGAGGAGCCGTTTGACCATGCCTTCGATGCGCCGGTTTACCAGTTCTGCGCCTTTGTGGATCCGGCCGACGAGCATATCGTGACCGATGCGGTGTCGCATTCGCTCACTACGCGCTGGTGTGATCTGTTCTGCGATATTATTCCGGCCAACGGCGGTAAGAACCTGGGCGTGGCGGCGACGCTGGAGCGCCTAGGCATCGATGCGAGCGAGGCGATCGCCTTTGGCGACGGCGAGAACGACCTGTCGATGTTCTCGGCCGTGGGCACAAGCGTGGCCATGGGCAACGCGCAGGATACCGTGAAGGCCGCGGCGACCTACGTGACGTCCGCCGTGGACGACGACGGGATCTACAACGCCGCGAAGCACTTTGGGCTGCTATAGCTGCGGCTCGGCACTTGGGGACGTTCCTTTTGTGCCGGCAGCTGGGGACACTCCTTGTACGTTGCGTACGGTGTCGCCCTGCTTGCCCCGCGCATTTTGTGAAACACGGTTAACTTTTTAAACAACGTAGTAAGACACGGGCAACTTTTGCGGTAAAGTAAGCCAAGGAAAGTATCCAAAGGCTAACTAACGATCATCGCGAAAGGCGGCCCATGGCCCTACGTGAATCTGGAGAAGACTATCTCGAATCTATTTATGTGCTCTCGGAGCGCCAAGGCACGGTGCGCTCAATCGACGTCGCCGAATACCTGGGTGTGACCAAGGCGAGCGTCTCTAAAGCCATGGCGACGCTGGAAAACAGCGGCTATGTCGAAATGGGCAAGCGCGACGTTCATCTGACGGAACGTGGTCTGGAGGTCGCTCGCCAAATGTGGGAGCGTCACTGCTTTTTCGTGGGGCTGCTGGAGGATGCGGGTGTTTCGGCTGAGGTCGCGTCGCAAGAGGGCTGCCACATGGAGCACTGCCTGAGCGAGGAAAGCTTTGAGAAGCTAAGATCGATGCTGGGGCGGGACGGTGCTTCGGCGCCAACAATGACCGACTAGCACTCCCGCAGCGGCGCGCCTCCCGCGCCGGAACGGTGCGGGACAGCGACCGAGACGAGTGGTCCCACCAACTAAGTCCAACTCAGACAAGGAACCCCACCAGCAAGCGATGCCCAAGAACCGCCAGCTGTGTCAACGCAGGTCGGGGCCGGGCTTGGTTTTGAAAACACTCCGCAGCGCGAGGCCCGTCTTTCCGTTGCTCCGCAGGAGCAGGAAAGACGGGCCTCATGCGCGAGGACGTTTTCAAAACCAAGCCCGGCCCCGACCGGACAGACCACAAACGCTACAGGTTCTTGACACCCATCGCGCGCATGGCGTTCAGGATGGCGATGATCGCCACGCCTACGTCGCCGAACACGGCAAGCCACATGTTGGCGATGCCCAGTGCCGCAAGCACCAGAATCAGCAACTTAATGCCCAGCGCAAAGATGATGTTCTGCCAAACAATCGACATGGTCTTGCGCGCCACGCGGATCGCGCGGGAGATGTTGGACGGTTTGTCGTCCATGAGCACCACGTCGGCGGCCTCAATCGCGGCGTCGGAACCCATAGCGCCCATGGCAATGCCAACGTCTGCGCGGGTGAGCACGGGCGCATCGTTGATGCCGTCGCCGACAAAGGCGAGCTTGCCCTTGCCCGATTCGGCTGCCAGCAGCGCTTCAACACGCTCGACCTTGTCGCCCGGCAGCAGCTGCGCGTGGAACTCGTCGAGCCCCAGCCGCTTGGCCACCGCAGCAGCCACTTCCTCGCGGTCGCCCGTGAGCATGACGGTGCGCTTGACGCCGGCGGCGTGCAGGTCGCGGATCGTCTGCTCTGCATCGGCCTTTATGGTGTCGGCAATTACAATGTGGCCGGCATAGATGCCATCGACTAGCACGTGGAGGATGGTGCCGACGACCTCGCAATCGGGCGCTTCGACTCCGGCCGCGGCGAGCATCTTTGCGTTGCCAACGACGACGTGCTTGCCGTCGATGGTTGCCGTCACGCCGTGGCCCGCGTCGTTGGCGGAGTTGCTAACGCGCTTGGGGTCGACCTCGCCCTGGTAGGCGACACGTACGGACTGCGCGATGGGGTGATCGGAGAACGACTCAGCAAGGGCTGCGACTTCTAGCAACGACTGCTCGGTATAGCCGGCCTCGGGGTGTACCGCGACCACCGAGAACGTGCCGTTGGTGAGGGTGCCCGTCTTGTCAAAGACGACGGTGTCCACGTCGGCGAGCGTCTCGAGGTAGTTAGAACCCTTGATGAGAACGCCCAGCTTGGACGCGCCGCCGATGCCGCCAAAGAAGCTGAGCGGGACGCTGATCACCAACGCGCACGGGCAGCTGACGACCAGGAAAGTCAGGCCGCGCAGGATCCAGTCGGACCAGGCGCCGGTGATTAGG
The DNA here is from genome assembly GCA_905216145.1 of uncultured bacterium. Lineage (GTDB taxonomy): Bacteria > Actinomycetota > Coriobacteriia > Coriobacteriales > Coriobacteriaceae > Collinsella. The sequence continues at coordinate 8,829 of CAJMST010000025.1, forward strand.
CCGCCGCCGAGCGCGAGCACCGCGGCCGCGCCGGTGACGGCGGGCGTGTAGACGCGGGCAAAGCGCGTGATGAAGTTCTCGGTACGCGCCTTCTTTTCGCTGGCGTTTTCTACGAGCTCCAGGACGCGCGCGACAGTGGACTCGCCAAATGGCTTGGTGGTGCGCACGTGGATGAGCCCCGTCATGTTGATGCAGCCGCTGATGATATCGTCGCCGGACTTGGCGGGGCGGGGGACTGACTCGCCCGTGAGCGCGGCGGTGTCGAGTTGCGTCTCGCCCTCGACGATGACGCCGTCGATGGGCACGCGCTCACCGGGCTTGACCACGATCACGGTGCCGACCGCGATGTCATCGGGGAAGACCTGCTCGAGTGTGCCGTCGGGCTGCTCGACGTTAGCGTAGTCGGGCGCGATGTCCATCATGGCACTGATCGACTTGCGGCTCTTGCCCACGGCGTACGCCTGGAACAGCTCGCCGACCTGGTAGAACAGCATGACGGCGGCGCCTTCGGCCATGTGCGGGTCGGTATCGGGGAAGAGCACCATGGCAAACGCGCCGATGGTCGCGACTGCCATAAGGAAACTCTCGTCGAAGGCCTTGCCGCGGCGGATGTTATTGAATGCCTTTTGCAGCACGTCGTAGCCGGCAATCAAAAACGGTATGAGGAACAGCATAAAGCTGGCGTAGATGTCGCCCGGGGTACCGAATGCGGCGGTGAGGGTGCCGAACTCATCGAGGGCGTACACCACGGCAAAAATGCCCAGCGCTACCAGGATGCGGTTGCGCTTATGCTCGAGTGACTCTTTCTTCTTGCGCTTCTTCTTTTTCTTCTTGGGGTCGGCGGTGGCCATGACTCGTATCCTCCCATTTGAATGTATGAACACTCGCTCATATAATTTCGCGAGCAAAGGCCGCTGCAATCGCGGCCTTGCAGGTTGGCGTAAACCTGGGCTAGAGAATGATCTCGCAGTCCGGCTCGGCGTCGGCCGTAAACTCTACAACGCGGTTGAGCACCTCGTCGAACTCAGCATCATCGGCCTCGAGCGTCAGCTTCTGGGTCATAAAGTTGACGGACACGGATTTGACGCCCTCGAGCTTGGCCAGCTCGTCCTGAAGCTCACGCGCGCAGTTGGCGCAGTCGATCTCGTCGAGTTTAAACTGCTTTTTCATGGTGGGTTCCTTTCTCTGTATTTGCGGCTTGGGTGCAGGCCGCGCTGGTACCGTGGTTGGTCGCTATTCGCAGATGTGGCTCATGCCTTGGTTGAGCATGGTGTAGACGTGGTCGTCGGCGAGCGAGTAGAGGATATTGCGCCCGTCGCGCCGGAATTTAACCAGGTGCGACTGCTTAAGCGTGCGCAGCTGGTGCGATACTGCCGACTGCGAGGTTTCGGTCGCTTCGGCGATGTCTGCCACGCAGAGCTCGCGGCCCATGAGGGCGTAGAGGATCTTGATACGCGTGGTGTCGCTGAAGACCTTGAACAGGTCCGCGAGGTCGTAGAGAAGCTCCTCGTCGGGAAGGTCCTCGGGCGAGCAGGTGGTCGGGATCGCGGGTTCGGTGGCCTCGATGTCGAGTTTCGTTTCAGCAACGCGGATGCTCATTGCAATATCCTTTCATATGAACATGCGCTCATATAATTTACTTTCGATTATATGAGTGCATGTTCATATGTCAATACAATTTGCGTTAATTTCGATGACTGCTTGCCGCCTCTGCGATTTTCTGTGGGTTGGGAGACATCGACGCAATGCTCGCCAACATATTTCGAGATGTTCGGCTAGCATGCTAAGAAAGCCACCTTGAGAAGCATTAGAACTGTTCATATTTGTACTTTATCGTGTCAAATACCGCGAGAATCAGTTCTTCCTCTACGGGAGTTCCTGCAGAATCAGTTTTATCTAAAGTTATATTGAGCATTGCTGCAGCCAATCTGGCACATCGGTGGCCGAATAAGTCGAAAAATGTAGGTGGACATCCGCAGAGATCGCCTTTAGAAGAGCGAATTCTCAATTAGATCAATAATCGTGTCGTCTTCCGTGCGGTTTTCATCGATTTTTGCGGACATGTCGCATTCCCAAGGCCCATTGATTTCCTCAGCAAGGGCCCCGACGTGTTGCATGTCGTCGGGTTCGGGCACATCGTTGATGCTCGGGTCATCAGCTTGCGGATATTGGCTTGCAATTTCGCGCTTGGCGGCCTCTTCTTCTTTGAGTGTCTCCAGGATGCGGCGACCGTATTCGAAGTAGCGCCGCAAGACAAATTGACGAAGATTTTCTTGCAGGATGGCGAAGTTATCCGGGAGTCGACCGGGCCAGATCTTCTCGCGAATGCGAATCGCTTCCATGACCCGCCTAAAAGCGGACTGCTTGAAAAAGGAATGACGACTAACTGTGATAACGGCATATCCCATGTTTCGCAGCGTGTTTCGGCGTTCCTCGTCAATTGATTGCTGCTCGGGCTCGTCGTGGTAAAAGCCGTTGTATTCGATATCGGTCATCGAATTTTCGAGCAGCGCGTCGAGGTAGAAAACCGTCCGTCGCGTTAGGGCGGCGTATCTTTTGGGGACTGGGATCGGATAATCCGTTTTGATGGCACGTATGGCTAAGCCACCCATTGACTTGGGCATTGTCAGCATCATGACAAACGCCGTTTCGAGTGGAGAGCGACAGCCTCCGCGTACATAAGAAAGTGCCTTAAGGGCTTTATTGGATCCACGATACCCCGATGCCTTTGAAAAGAAGGCTCTGAGCTCTTCAACGCTGGTTAGGGCTGGGCGCTCGCGATATTGAGTTTCGTCGGACGTTTCAAGCGCGTAGGAGCCGCAGATTTCAAAGTAATACTCAACGAGCTCCGAAAGGTTGAGGTCGGCTGTTGCTTCTAACGCGCACAGCTTGATATCGACGATGTAGACGTTCGGCTCGAGTTCTAGGTAGCTTTCTGCATCAAACGTATAGTGCGTGCAGTGGCAGATGCAGCCCTTGCGGTGCCTTTTGGCATTATTGGAAAACGTCAGCACATGGATACGTTCAGAATCGACATTCTTTCTGTTGAGCCATGCTCGTGCCGCTTCCAGGTCGGACGTGGTCGGCGCAGACACCCTGATCTTTTCCATAGGTATGGGACCGGTCGCGTAGCTTGCGAGCGAGTTGGCTGTTTGGTATACAGCGCGTGCCGTGGTATGTGACAGAATGATTCCCATACGCGCATGATGGCATAGCGGACGCCGCATACGCCCGAAACTTCGGGCAACGGTATTGGGGCGCGGCTTATCTTCTGCGAACGGTGGGTTTTTGAGCTGTCGTATTGAGGGAGCAGCTTTGGCTGGGGAGGTTTCTGCCGGCTGCCCCTTTTTGATGAACTTTAGTTGCGGATTCGTAGCTTCTAAGCGTTTTTGCCGACCGCTCAGATGCCTCACCAACATAATTTGAGTTATTCGGCCTTATCCTATACAAATGGTGCGATCGCAACGTCCTATTCGAATTGATTCAGGTAGATTTATGGGGCTTGGTTGCGAAATTAAGGCGATTTTAGCTTCGATTGCGGTTCAAGGGGCCTTGACTAGTGGTTCAGCTGGCCGAACAACTCGAAAAATGTAGGTGGGCCAACCTGCCGACTATGTGAAGCACGCGTATTTGCTCGTTTTGATGAAAACTAGGGTGCAGCCATAAGGCTGCGCCCTAGTTTACTGCGTGTCGGTGTGCCCAGACGGATTGCGCTGTGCCTGGCAGGCGCTCCCGCAGATGGATCGGTTATTTCGCGAATAGGTTCTTGAGGTTGAACTCGGCCTGAACCGTGCGGAGCATGAGGTCGGTGTCGTCGAGGCCCAGGTGCTGCTCGTTGGCGTCGGCGGCGAGGGTTCCACGGCGGCGCGCCCAGTTCTCGAGCGCGGCGGGCGCGGATTCGCGGGGGAGCGAGCGGACGTCGGCATCCAGGCTGCGGCAGATCTGGCGCGAGTCGATGACGATGATCTTGCCGGCGCGGCGTGCCTCGGCGTAACCGTCCAGGTGGATCTTGAACCAACTGTCCTCAAAGGCGGCGTTGTGCGCCATGTACGGGTACTTCTTCATAAGCTTGAGCAGCTGCTTCTGCAATTCCTTGTTCTCGCGGAACGGCTTTTTGCTGTCAATGTCGTCCCAGGTGATGTGGTGGATATTCGACAACGGCACATCCTCGCCGCGGTAGATGTCGGGCAGGCCACAGTAGTGTGCCTCGGCGTCATGCGGCACGGCGTCGCTGGTGAGATCCATGATCTCCCAGCCCACGTTGATGATATAGCCGCGCTCGGGTGCACGGCCGGTGGTCTCGATGTCGATACCGAGCACGGTGCCCTGGATGGGCTTGCGGGCGTAGGCCACGCCGAGCGCGTCGCGGTCGCCGCGGATCTCGCGCATGACCGACGCGGCGGTGCGCTTTTGCATCTTACCGATGGCGGCGCAGGTGTCGGCATCGGACAGGCCGCGCGAAAGCGTCGCGGGCGTCACGTTGCGCAGGCGTGCCTCGCCAATCTGGTCGCACAGGTCGCGGTTGCGGTCAGCCAGGTCGCGCACGGTGGCAAAGTCGAAGCTGGGGTCGCCCTCGGCGGTAAAGTACTCGGTTTCGAGCACCTTAAGGGCCTCCTCGCCCTTCTGGCGCTCGGACTCCATGGCGCCGTGATCGCCATAGATAAACATGGGAATAAACGGCTGGCGCTCGTATTCGAGTGCTTGTGAAACGTTCATATAACTGCTCCTTGGACGGGCCGCACCGCGCGGCTCGGGTTCATTGAGATGTGGCGAGATGATAGTTTACCATGGGCAACTATTGGCATCGCGCCTAGGACAACTACAATACCCTAGTTGACCGCTAGGACTTTTACAATGCTGCCGAAAGACACGAAAGGTTCCATCCGTCATGGATTTGCTGATTGATATTCTGCTTGACGCCGGCAAGGACACGCTCTCGCTGGTGCCATTCTTGTTGGTGACGTATCTGGCCCTCGAGACACTTGAGCACGTCGCGGGCGACCGCGTTAACGGGGCCATCAAGCGCGCCGGCGCCGCAGGTCCCGTGGTTGGCTCGTTGCTGGGTATGGTGCCGCAGTGCGGCTTTTCGGCCATGGCGGCAACGCTGTACGCCGGTCGTGTCGTGACCTTGGGCACGTTGGTGGCGGTGTTCCTTTCGACCTCCGATGAGATGCTGCCGCTGTTGCTCGCCGAGCAGGTGCCCGTGCAGACCATGGCGATGCTTTTGGCTTCGAAGGCACTGATCGCGCTGGTCACGGGCTTTATCGTGGACGCCGCCATTCGCGGCCTGCGTCGTAACGCTCGCGCGCATGCGGCGATTCGCCGTACCGTGCTGGGAACCGCGGCCAACCCGGCCCACGTGAACTGCGCGCACGACGACCACACTGGCGGTGACATCATCGACGAGGTGGCCGAGGCGGGCGTGAGCGCCGATCACATCCATGAGCTGTGCGAGCGCGACCATTGCGGTTGCGATGAAGACGAGGACGAGCACGAACACGGACATGGCCACGATCACGGTCATGAGGACGAGCATGAACACCATGATGGCCACGGTCACTCCCGCTCTCACGAGGGCGCGCCCCTCCTGTCGATTATTCGCAGCGCCATCTCGCACACCGTGCAGGTATCGGTATTCATTTTTCTGGTGACGCTGATTCTGGTCGCCGTGCTCGAGACCTTCGGCGAGTCCGCGATCGAGCAGTTCCTGCGTGGCAACGAGACGCTCGCCGTCCTGGGTTCGGCGCTTGTCGGCCTGATTCCCAACTGCTCGGCCAGCGTCGTCATCACACAACTGTACCTGGAAGGCGCGCTGCAGCTGGCCCCGATGCTCGCCGGCACGCTCATCTCTGCTGGTGTGGGCTACCTGGTGCTGTTCCGCACCAACCGCAGCGCCCGCGAAAACGTCCTGTTCCTGATCATGATGTACGTCATCGGTGCCGGCTGGGGCCTCATCCTATCCGCCGTTGGCCTTTAAGTAGATTATTGGGACATGTCTTACGATCTACCCCTGTGACCAGGGCATTCCCCGCTGCCAAAACAAAAAGGTAGATTTTTAGGCACGTCCCAAAAATCTACCTTGGTTAGCGCAGCAGCTCGGTGAGGTTTCGCTTAAAACGAGCGCGGTCTTCGCTGGTAAATGCCGCCGGTCCGCGAGTGCGTCCCCCGGCGCGGCGTACCTTCTTTTCCTCGTGGCGAATAAACAGCTGCATGTCGATGGTCGCTTTGTCGTAGACGCGCCCGCGCACGCCGATGGCGGCGGCATCGCGCCCGAGCGCCATGCTCGCCAAGCCAATGTCCTGCGTCACGACTACGTCGCCCGCCTGCAGGCGTTCGACAATGGCAAAGTCGGCGCTGTCGGCGCCCACGCTCACATCGAGTGTCGTGACCCAAAAGCCGCGTCGCGCGTGCTCGGCATCGCGCGGGTCGTCGCGGCGAATGTGCCGTTCCAGGTTTTGCGTGCTGTTGCCGGCGATAACAATGGCGACGCCCGCCCGCCGCGCGCAGTCAATCGACTCGCGCGTGACCGGGCAGGCGTCGGCATCAATAAAGAGCGTTCGCGGCATCTAGTGCACCAGTTTGCCAAATTGAATAGCACGAACAATCAGCGTTACGCCAAACACCAGCAGCGCGGCGCCGCTAAAGATGACGAGCATCTTGGCCGACCACAGCGGATAGATAAACACGAACATGCCGGCGATGATGGAGAGTGCACCGCTCAGGATGGCGAGGGCACGGTTGGACGAAAGCTCGGACTCCAGAATGGACATGACACCTTCGACAATCCAGCCAAAGCCGGCCACGATAACCACCATCGTGGTGAGCGTCGCGGTCGAGAAGGCCTGGTTGCGCAGGATTATGACGCCGCCCAAGATAATGAGTAGGTTGGAGATGATGCTCGTCACGCGCCAGCCGGTGGGCAGCAGCGGCTCAAAAATGGCAGTGAACAGCCTGATGGCAGCAGTGATTACAAAGTAAAAACCCAGGACAGTCGTCAAAAAGACGAGGGACTTGGCGGGTGCAAAAAGCAGCGCGATACCAGCAATGAGCGCTAAGACGCCCGTGATGGCGTAAATCCAGCGTACGGCCTTGACGGCTTTGCCCGCCATGCTTCTCTCGTCAAATCCAAACTGGCTCGATTTTTGGTCATCGTTCTTAAAGATGCCCATAATGTCTCCTTTCCGTGCGGCGTAAGCCTTGATCATTACAACCAGTATCGCCTAAAGGCGCTGGCGTATGGGTCGGGGAGGGCGAAACGTAACCCAAAGGCCCCAAATTGTTTCCGTTGTTCCCCACGTCGCGATTTTCTATTCAACAGGTGTAGAACATTGCAGCCCTGTTCGTTATTGCCTACGTTTTAGGTTAGATTTTCCTAAGAACAATTGCCCGAAATTGGGGGTCCCTATGAACGAAGCAGTTCCCGCAGCGCCGGTAAGCGCTGAGTCGATGGCAAAGCAGGGTTGCGAAAAGCTCGGCTTGGACGCGTTTGATGCGTTGGTTCGCTGCGCCCGCACGTGCCGTCGCTTTGACGAGTCCATGCGCGTGCCGCGTGAGCTTTTGCTTGAGCTGGCGGAGCTGGCGCACCTGACTCCCTGTGGTGCCAATGCTCAGCGTCTGCGTTTTCATGTGGTAAGCGGTGCAGAGGACTGCGCGCGTGTATTTGACGAGCTTGCATGGGCCGGCGCGCTTAAGGACTGGTCGGGTCCTGCCGAGGGCGAGCGCCCGACCGGCTACATCGCGATTCTTGCCGAGCGCGCCGTTCCGGGCAAGCCCGCCGCTCCTATTACCGAGGTCGACACGGGCATTGCCGCGCAGACGATGATGCTCGCCGCCCGCAGCGCCACGCCCGAGGTGGCAGCCTGCATGTTCAAGGCCTTTACGCCCCACGCGATCGATGCCATGGGGCTCGATAACGACAAGTATGAGCTCAAGCTGATCATGGCGTTTGGCGTTCCGGCCGAGACACAGGTGATCGATGCGATCGATTCCAACCCCGACGGCTCCATCAATTATTGGCGCGACGAGGCGCAGGTGCACCACGTACCCAAGCGCTCGCTTGTCGACGTACTGGTGTAGTTGAGCGTCACCGCGGTGTGATCCGGCGGTAAACCACCACAAAGGTACCTGTCCCCTTTGCGGTGGTGCGAGGGGAGGACGTGTGGCAGATTTGTATTTGGTGCGGCATGGGCAGACTGAGCTCAATGTGCAGAACATTTTGCAGGGTGGGCACGATTCGCCGCTTACGGCGCGCGGGCGCGAGCAGGCGCTGGCGACGCGCGCGGCGTTTGAGGCGCGTGGCGTGACCTTTGACCGTGTGTATTCCTCCCCGTTGGGCCGGGCGCGGCGTACGGCTGAGCTAATTGCTGGTGAGGGCCGCTCGATAGAGCTGGTCGATGACCTGCGCGAGTGGCATTTGGGCTCGCTGGAGGGTACATCAAATCGCGAGATGCCGCCGCAGCCCTGGGGTGATTATCCGGTGGCCTTTGGTGGCGAGTCTGAAGGCGAGCTCCAGTCGCGCATGGTCGCGGCGCTGTCCCACATCATGGCCAGGCCGCAGCACGACTGTGTGCTGGCAGTTTCCCACGGCTCTTCCTGCCAGGAGTTTCTTGAGTATGTGACTGGCAGGGGAGAGCTACCCGACAACGGTGCCGTGCTTCATTTTGGCTATTGCGACGGTGCGTTTTCGCTCCTTGATTGGTAACGAACGAAAGGACCCCTATGAATAAAGACCTGTATCTGGTTCGTCATGGGCAGACAATATTCAACCTTAAGCGCATTATTCAGGGTTGGAGTGACTCGCCGCTCACGCAGCTGGGATGCGACCAGGCGGCGCGTGCCGGCATGTTCTTGCGTGCGCGCGGCATTGAACCCGATCATGCCTACACCTCCACACTTCATCGCACCGAGCAGACTATCGCCAACCTGTGGCCGGGCTTGGCGTACGAGCGCCTGGACGGTCTGCGTGAGTGGTTCTTTGGCGACTTTGAGGCCGAGCGCGTGATGCTTATGCCCGAGCGCCCGTGGCGAGATTTCTATCGTCAGTTTGGCGGCGAGGGCCAGATGCAGGTGCGCGAGCGCATGGCGGCGACGATAACCGATCTTATGCGACGTCCGGACCACGAGTGCGTGCTCGCGGTGAGCCACGGTTCGGCTATCAAGGAGTTTTTGGACCACGTGCGGGGCGCGGCGGCCGACGAGCGCGAACGCGTGCCGGGCAACTGCTCAGTGCTGCATTTTGCGTTTGACGATGCGGCCGATACGTTTGAACTGGTCGAAGTCTTTACGCAGGAAGACTACGCGCGCGAGCTGGGGCTTGAACCGCTCGTGGCTACTGCGGGTCCGCAGCGCGGATAACGCGAGCGCGGCGGCACGGGTCGTCGGCATAACTTCTCGACGCAAAAGGGGGCGGAGATGCATGTACCGGCTGCATCTCCGCCCCCTGTTTGTTGGGCTGCCGATTTTTGTGCTGGACGGTCTGGTCTTGCTAGAACCGCGCGACCTGGTGCGTGAGCAGACCCGTCGGAACCTGCGCCGCGCCGCCGCTGACCTGCGCGACGGGGAAGAGCGCAGCTACGGTAAAGTTGAACGGCTCTTTGCCCGTGTAGGTGCCGGCGGCACGTGCATCGTCGGCCAGGAGCTGTGATGCCTCGACTAGTGCGACAGCGTAGGCAGGGTCGTCGGCCAGTGCCGGCTCCGGCGCCTGGTCGAGCATGGCGCGGATGGCCCCGACGGCGTCCTCGCGCTTGACCTCCCACACGCGGTGCGTAATGCCGGCGGGGTCGGTGACGGCATAGAGTGAAGCGCCCTCTTTTGCGGCGCCGAGGATGATATCCATGACGGGCGAGGCCTCGTAGGCGAGCGACACGGGGCGCGTCTGCACCTTGAGCTCGGCGATCGCGCGCGCGGCGGCGAGTGCGTCGACGCTCTCGGCGGCGGCCTCGTCGCTACCCGTCAGCACGTTAACCGGGCAGATCGCCACGACACCTGTTACGCGTCCCGGCTCCCCTGAGCATTCGTACACGTAGTATGCCGCGCCCGGATCCTTGAGCATGAGCCCATCGGCAATCGCGTCGCGCAGGGCTTCATTGTCACTCAGAATGCTGCCCATTGCAGGCAGCGCCTCGAGCACGCGGTCCTGAGCCGGGCGGATGCAGGGAAACGGAAGTGCTTTCATGGGCGGTCCTAACGCACGAGTCGGTTTGTTCGCGGCTTATTATGCCCCAACTTGGCCGCTCGCGTCCCAGAGCACGTTATCGGCGAGCGCGATTAGCACCTGCTGACAACGAACGATATCGGCGTGGGGCACATATTCGTTGGGCTTGTGCGCGAGCGCGAGCGACCCGGGACCGTAGCTCATGCAATTGCGATTACCTGTCTTGCCGGCAATGACGGCGGTGTCGGTGTAGCCGGTAAAGAAGCCGACGGTCGTGTCCGCGTCCGTCACGTCATCGGCGGCACGCTTGAGCGCTGTTAGAAGGGGGGAGTTTGGGTCGCGCTCGATGGCGGGGCGGTCGCCCGTCACGGTGTAGCTGCCATGGCAACCGGGAACGGTGGCTTCGGCGACGGCGATGGCCTGCTCTACCATGCGCGTCGCGGCGGCCGTATCGGTCGGCGGGGTCAGGCGCATGTCGACCCAGACTTTGGCGCGGTCGGGTACGACATAGGGACGGTAGCCACCTTCGATCTGTCCAAACGTGATGGTCGAAGATCCCAGCTCATCGTGCACGGGCAGCGCCACAAACGCGCGACGGAGCGAACACACGACCTCGGCCATGGCGGCGACGGCATCCGCGCCCTTCCACGGCTGGCTCGCATGCGCCGTCACGCCAGCCATTTCAATCTCGAACCACGTGCGCCCCTTGTGCGCCACCTGGATCTGTCCGTCGGTGGGTTCGGTGTCCAGCACCCATTCACGCGAGCCGACCCAGCCGGCATCGATCGCGGCCTCTGAGCCGCGCATAAAATCTTCCTCGTCGACCGAGCAGATGAGCGAAAAGCCACGGCGGGGCAGCTCGCCTTCTGCCGCCACGCGCTCGAGCGTATGGACCAGTGCGGCAATGGCGCAGGCTAGGCCACCCTTCATATCGCAGGTGCCGCGGCCATAGAGTTTATCGTTGCGCACGATCGCTCCGAGCGGCGGAATGTCCGCATCCCAGCCATCGCCCAGCGTAACGGTATCCATATGGCAGATATAGACGAGCCGTGGCTCGTCGCTCAGTCCCGGCACGGTGACCATAAGGTTGCGGCGCCCGGGCAGCACCTCGAGTTCCTCAACCTGCACGGCATGGAGCGCCGGATGACTCAGCTGCGCCAACCGTTCCTCAGCCAACGCTTTGATATAGCGCTCAATCTCGTCCTCATACGCACCCGGGTCTGAGCTGTCGATCCGCACGAGTCCTTGCGTAAGCCGCCAAGCAAAATCTGTATCAACCATAGGCACCTCACAGATAGTTAGGTAGACATACAGATTGTATGCCAAGAAGCGGCTCGGTGCATTTAATGGAGTGCTCACAAAAACGGGGGCGCCTCTCGTGCGAAAGGCGCCCCCGCGGGCATTCAATGTCAGTGACGGGCAGGCCACATGGGGAACTGCCCGTCAGATCAGCCGGCGCTATTTGATTACGCGCACGCGATACATCGACGGAATCTGCTTGAGCGCCTCGATGGTGCTGCTGTCCAGGTGCTCGTCGGTGTCGAACATGGTGTAGGCGTTCTCGCCAGCGGACTCGTTGGTCATACGCTGCACGTTGGCGTTGTCCTTGGCGAGAATGGCCGTGATCTGGCCGATCATGTTGGGCACGTTGGCGTGCAGGCAGGCGATGCGGCTTGCGGCGCGCGCCTTGCCCATGCTGCAGGCGGGGTAGTTGACGCTATGTGCGATGTTGCCGTTCTCCAGGTAATCCTTGAGCTCGCTGATGGCCATGTCTGCGCAGTTGGCCTCGGCCTCGCCGGTGCCGGCGCCCGAGTGCGTGGTGATAAACGTATTGGGCATCTTGACGGTCTTGGGAGTGGCAAAGTCGCAGCTAAACCAGCTGAGCTTGCCTGCACGCAGGGCGGCGTCGACGGCGTCCTCGTCAATGATGGTCTCGCGTGCGTAGTTGATGAGCACGGCGTCCGGTGCCAGCAGGTTAATCTGCTCGGTGCTGATCATGCCGATGGTGTCGGCCTTGCTGGGCACGTGCACGGTGAGGTAGTCGCAGCCGCGGCAGAGATCCTCGAGCGTGCCCACGCGCTGCACCTCGCGGCTCAGCACCCACGCGTGCTCAACGGAAATGAACGGATCGTAGCCATAGACGTCCATGCCCAGATCGACGCAGGCGTTGGCGACCTTGGAGCCCACGTTGCCCAGGCCGATGACACCGATGCGCTTGCCCTTGAGCTCGCGGCCCACAAAGGCCTTCTTGGCCTTTTCGGCATCGACCTGGATCTCGGGGTCGTCGGCGTTGTCGCGCACCCAGTTCATCGATTGCACCACGCCGCGGCTCGAGAGCACCAGCATGCCTAGGACGAGCTCCTTGACGGCGTTGCTGTTGGCGCCGGGGGAGTTAAAGACGACGACGCCCTTCTTGGCGTACTCCTCGACGGGGATGTTGTTGACGCCGGCACCGCAGCGGGCGATGGCGCGGATGCCCTCGGGCAGCTCGTAGCCGTGCAGGTCGGTCGAGCGCATCAGGATCGCGTCGGCCTCTTCGGCGGTGCTCACAAATTCGTAGCCCTCGCCAAACTCGACTTTGCCGTCCTTGGTGATATCGTCGATGGTCTTAATCTTACGCATGGAAAAACTCCTTAGCAGGTTTTGATCTAAACAGGGTGGTTTGAGATGGCTGGTCGGCCCGCGTGCTGCGGGCTAGTTAGATCGCGGGCTCAAACTATGCTGCGCTTCGAAGTCCTTCATGTACGAGGCCAGTGCCTGCACATCTTCCATGGTTACGGCGTTGTAGACGCTAGCGCGCATGCCGCCTACCAGACGATGGCCCTTGACGTTTTGAATCTGGTGCTCGGCCGCGCCTGCGACAAAGGCCGCGTCGAGCTCGGCGTCGCCGGTACGGAACGTGACGTTGGCGATGGAGCGACTGTCTGTCTGCGCGGTGCCGTGGAATAGTTTACTGTGCTCGAGCAGGTCGTAGAGCAGATTGGCCTTGGCCCAGTTGCGCTCGGCCATGGCGGCAAGTCCACCGGTCTGTTCAACCCAACGGAACACCTTGCCGCACACGTAGATGCCAAAGGTGTTGGGCGTGTTGAGCATGGAGCCCTTGGCGGCCTGGGTCTTAAGGTCCAGGTACTGCGGCGTCTGCGCAAAGGCGGGGCCATCTGCGATGAGATCGTCGCGCACGATGACCACGGTCACGCCCGCGGCACCGGCGTTTTTCTGCGCGCCGGCGTAAATGAGCCCGTAGCGCTCAACGTTGAGCGGCTGCGACAGAAAACAGCTCGAGACATCGGCGACCAGCGGCACATCGCCGCAAGCGGGCAGCTCGTGGTACATGGTGCCAAAGATGGTGTTGTTCTGGCAGATGTAGACGTAGTCGAGCCCGTCGCCCGCGGCCTCGTCGGCAATGCGCGCGTTGATGTCGGCCATGTTGGGAATGCGGTCGAAGTTGGTGTCCTCGGAGCTCGCGAGCAGCACGGCCTCGCCGTACTTGGCGGCTTCTTTGTATGCCTTGTTGGCAAAGTTGCCGGTCACGATGTAGCCGGCGCGGCCGCGGCGCATGAGGTTCATGGGGATGCCCGCAAACTGCAGCGTGGCGCCGCCCTGCAAAAACAGGACGCGGTAGTTGTCGGGGATGTGCAGCAGGTGACGCAGGGTTGCCTCGGCGTCGTCGATGATCTGCTGGTACATGCTAGATCGATGGCTCATCTCGAGCACGGACATGCCGCAACCGCGGTAGTCCATCATCTCGTCGGCGATCTCGGCGAGCACGCTTGTAGGCAGTGCGGCCGGGCCAGCTGAGAAGTTGTGCACACGTGCCATCTTCTGGTTCCCCTCGTAGTCGTTTGAACGTTCGGGATACTTTAGCACAGTGGAGCGGTAGGCGCGACCGCATCACAGCAAAACCCGAGTGCGCCGCTATGATTTACAGGGTTGTTACATGGAAGACTTGGCGCTAGCCTATATCACCGGGATGTACCGTGACAAATACTCCTTGAGCGCCGGGTCGCATACATAAAGAAACGTTCCCAGCATGCCGCGCGTCATGAGAACGTAGTAGGCGTTGACGATGATCTTTCGCAGGTCATCGTCGCTTGCCTTTTTCTTTGCGACGGCATCTTTGAAATTCGCTTTGTTAACGCAGACAGCTTCTTTATCGGTGTCGTAGTAAATGTCTGGCCCCAGAATTACGAATCCGTAATTGAGGTCGTAGCCCTGCACCGTGTGGATGCATCCAACCTCGTTGACGGCGTTGGGGGGGTTAACCCAATCCTTTTGACTCGAGTTCCAGCGTTTAGGGATACCCTCAATGACGATGTCGAACGCGTCTTTGTGTTTCTTCGTTTCCCACTTCCACGCAAAGCCTGCCGTCATGCGGGATAGACCAACTTCTTCATCCTTGGCTTGCTGTAGGGAACAGAAATCCTCAAATCGGTCGACGATTCCAAACTGGTATCTGGGGATATCGTTGTCCGGATCCCCGGCTCGCGAATCGTAAGGCTCCGATGAAAAGAGTTCGTTGAACTTCATGCCGGTATGCATGTACGCCTTGTTGTCGAGTAAGTCATAGACAAAATCGAGGTATTCGTCACCACCGCGTACGCGCATTTGTGTGCTTAGGCTGAACTCTTCAGTTTCAATGCCCGCTTCTTCGAGTTGGTTGAGTCGCTGCTCAAGGCCATCTCGGTTGAGTCCAGATGCGCGGACTTGCTGTTTGGGGTCATAGAACAGGTACGCCTTGTCGCAGCATTTGAAAATCCAATCCACCTGGTTACTCGTGCGCGGCAAGTTGAGTCGTTCGCATGTGTTGTAGAAAGCTCCGATGCCGGCGCCGGCGGTCAAGTAGTTTCCCAGCCGGTGCGCCTCGTCGACAAGCAAGATGTCATACCGATCGTTTTTTGTGACGTCGCTGGGGCTCAGGATGTCGCCGGGCTTTAACCCGGGGAGGAAGTGCGTGAGTTTTTTGAGCGTCTTGCTCAGAGACTCCATGGGCGTCACGAAGCCGACCCGCAGACCGGAAAGGTTCGGCTCATTTTTGATTTTGAACATGAGACTGATGGCGAGGATTGTTTTGCCTGTTCCTGGCGCGCCGTTCACGACGGTTACGCGTTCTTTCTTGGGACCGCCGTGTTTAATGTCTTCATGCTCTTGCTCGAGCCGCCTGTAAATCGCCTCAATCGTTTCGTATTGATCGGGCGTGAGCGTTTTGAAGGGCGAGAATTTGAACAGGTCAGTGTTCTCGAGCTCTTCGATGGGGTGAATCGCATAGTTTTCTTCGCGTAGTTTTGTCCATAGCGTTCGGAACTTCTGGCGGTACTGAGGCCGCTCAAAGTAATCGAATTGGGCATAGCCATTGTTGGCATTGGTGACTTGGTATTTTTCATCGGCGCAGAACAGTTCAATAAGTCGATTCTCGAACTCGAACGTTGCGGATTGGTTGAAGGTGGGATTGTCAATCAGAAGGGTCCGGTCGAAGTCTTTGTCCACGTTTGCGGCGTGTTGCTTCATGCGGCGTCGATAATTGGTCGTTTGACCGATGTACGCCGTTTTGTTTTTGCTGTTGGTCAGGATGTAGAGAACAGGCCAGCTTTCGTCGTGGTGCGACCCTGGCTTTGGCGTGCCAAAGTCCTGCAGCGATTCGCTTGTCTCGAAGGGCTGGGGCAGGGGGAGCGTGTATTGCCGAAGGGCGAACTCGTTACTCATGGTGGTCCGCCTTTCTGTATTCGTCAGATGATGCATCGACGGGGTAGCGCTCGCCATTGCGTTTGAGCTTGGACGAAAGCGCCGCTGGTAGGTCGATTTCATTTAAATCTGCGAAACGCAGAAGGAAAAGGAGCGTGTCGGCGACTTCGTCTTCGATGGCTTGGCGTTGCTCGGTTTCTTCGAACATTTCTGCAATGCGTTCGTCGCTCATAAAACGAAAGAGCTGAAGGAGCTCGGAGGACTCAGTTGCCATGCCGATGGTAAGCTCTTTTGGCGTGTGATATTTGCGCCAGTCGCGTGCATCACAAAAGTCCCTGACTTGTTCCGCCATGGCATCGAGCTTATCCATCGTCCGTAACCCCCCTTGATGTTCATTGTTTTATTATGGCCGTATCTGGGATTTATTGCACATCATTTGGGGCGTGCGGTTTTTCGGTCGCGATTGGTCGGTAGGAAGTTTCACCATGAAGATCGAAGTTGATGCAGATCGGCTGCGCGAGAGCCTGCTCGACCGCGCGGGGAGTGCGGCGGGCGTGGGCTTTCCGGCCGCCATGCTCGACGTAGTGGATATCGAGGATGAGTCGCCCCAAGAACTCCTAGCTCGAGCCGAACGCGAAGGCCTCGACCTCCGAGACTTTGCCGTCGACGATGAGGGCGACGGTTATGACACGGACGAGGACTGGTAGCCGCGATTGAACTTCAACCCCATCCCCCTCAATAAGTTGCGGTGAAATAGGGACTGAAATGGCTGTTCAGAGGCCTATTCAATCCTTATTTCATCGCAACTTATGGGTGGGGATGGCTACGACGCCAGCGTGGCGATGACGGCTTCGTCGCCGGCGTATATGAGGGTGTTGCCGTCGGGGATGATGGTTTGGCCGTCGCGTTTGAGCATCACCACGATAAAGGGGTGCTTGCCTTGTGGCACATCGCGCAGGCGCAGTCCTGCCAGGCGACCGTGGGGTGTCACGGTGACCTCGCGCAGCGTAACCTCGGCACGCTCTTCAAACGTCGGCGCGGCCATAACCAGAAGGTCGCCTTCTTCAATTACGGTGTCGCCGTTGGGCAGCACCGGGTGCGCACCGTCACGCAGCACCAGGACCACAAGCATGTTCGTGACGCTGCCAATATCGGCGAGCGAGCGTCCGGCAAACGGATGTCCCGCGCCTACCTTGAGCTTAACGAACGACATGCCGTCTTCGTCGCGGTAATCATTAAACGTGCGGCGCACATCGCCGGCCGCATCGATCATGTCGAGCTTTTTCGCCACCGCCGACAGCAGCGAACCCTGCACCACAATACTCGACACGGCAATCACAAAGACCAGGTCAAACAGGTCGTGACCGCCGGGAACGCCGGCTACCACGGCAAAGAGGCTAAAGACGACCGACGCGGCACCGCGCAGGCCAGCCCAGCTTACGAGCGCAACCTGGTGAGGGTTGGTCTTAAAGGGCGCCAACAGCAGGCCCACGGCGATGGGGCGGCTCACGAAGAGCATAAACGCCATGAGTGCCAGGCCGGGTAGCAGCATTTGCGGCAGGCGTGCGGGCGTGACGAGCAGGCCCAGCAAGAAGAAGATGGTCATCTCGGCCATCTCGGTAAGGGTGTCGAAAAAGTGCGCCATCTCGACCTTGCCGGTGATGTCGCTCGCCCCCAGCACAATACCTGCAAGGTATACGGCCAGAAAGCCGTTGCCACCCAGATAACTCGGCAGTGCGTAGGCGACGATCGCCACTGCGAACAAAAAGATAGTCTGCGCGCCCTCGGCCGTTGCGTGTGCGCGTTCAATCAGGCGGCTGGATGTCCAGCCGATGGCAAGGCCCAGCCCCACACCCAGGATAATCTGCTTGGCCAGCAGCACGGGAATGTCGATATTGCCGCCCGCTGCGAGGGTCGCGAGCACCGCGGTGAGCATGTAGGCGACGGGGTCGTTGGAGCCCGATTCGACCTCGAGCAGCGAGTCGGTGCCGCCCCTCAGCGACAGGTTGTGCTCGCGCAGCACGCTAAAGACGCTCGCCGCATCGGTCGACGCCACGACCGAGCCCAGCAGCAGACCACCGATCCAGTCGAGGCCCAGTGCGAAGTGCGCAAAGGCGCCCGTGATGCCAGCGGTGATGACGACGCCGAGCGTGCTCAGCAGCACTGCCGGCGCGGCGACGGGCTTGGCACGGTCGATGTTGGTGTTAAAGCCGCCGTAGAACATGATGAACAGCAGCGCCGTGCTGCAGACGGTTTCGGTAAGTGCGTAGTCGCTAAAGTCGATGTGCGCCGGGCCGTTGACGCCCAACAGCATGCCGAGCGCGATAAAGATGAGCAGGGTGGGGAAGGGGAGCTTTTTTCCGACGGGTTTGATGGTCAGGCACAAAATGATGACGAGGCCGATAAAGAGAAGTATCTGGTTCATAGGGAGTGTCCGCTCCTGGGTGGTTGGCGTGGCACGGTCAGTTGTCTGCGGTAATTTGTACCCAAAGAAGGTGGGTTTATGGGGTTGGGCCGTGTGTGTTCGCATTATCGACACGAGGCCGGGGCGGGGGGTGGTGCTGGGTGGGGCGTTGATGATGGTGGCGCGGTATTTCCGGAGCGTGCGGGCGGCCGCTTGTGGCCGTTGGCTGTGGTGGTACTTTCCACCGTTATTGCATCGGAGTACAATGGGTAACGTTTAAGTTCAACTTGAAGTTTTAGTCGTGGCATCGGGCTTCGGCCGTAATGCAGGGAAAGGCGTTCCATGGCGATCTATGTGACATCTGATGCTCACGGGCACGTGCGCGCGCTGGACGAGGCCCTTTCCAAGATCTCGCTGACGTCCGACGACACGCTGTATGTGCTGGGCGACATGATCGACCGCGGTCCCGATCCGGTCGGTGTCATCAACTTGGTGCGGTCGCTGCCCAACGCTCGCGTGCTTAAGGGCAACCACGAGCAGATTATGCTCGACGCGATCATTGGCCAGGACCCGCTCGATGCCGAGACCTGGGATATCAACGGCGGTTGGACCACGCGCCAGCAGCTCAACGAAATGGAGTTTGAAGCATACGAGGAGCTGGTGCGCTGGGCTGCTGCCCTGCCGCTCTATGCGGTGGTCGAGACTACCGAGCGGCCGTACCTGCTGGTGCACGCCGGCATTCAGACCGAGGCGGCGCGCGCGTTTTTGCTTGAGCATGGTGTCGATTGCGGCGACGGCAGGGGGGCGGTCGGTGCCGATCGCGAGCTGCTGCAGCAAATGCTCGCCGTGCAGTCGTCCGATGACTTGCTCTGGATTCGCCATGGCTATTGGGATGCTCCGACGGGGCTGCTTTCTGCCGAGGGCAAGGGTCCGGTCGTGGTGAGCGGCCACACGCCCACGGTGTCGCTCGGGCGTTATTGCGAGGTCGGCGGCCTGGCGGGACTCGACGAGGAGTCGGGCCGCGGGCAGATTGTGTGCCTGGGTGGCGAGGATACCGCCGGTGTTTCCGACCGCATCGACATCGACTGCGCCGCCGCCACCGGCTCCGAGTTCGGCCGCGTCGGGATCCTGCGTTTGGACGACGGGGCGGAGTTTTATGCGAACATCAACCCGGGCGAATAATCGCTGCAAAGGGTAGCTAATTTGGGACGGGGCCTTTTTGACTACTTTTGCCCTTCTGCCCGTTAATTGATTTTTCTGGGACGGGGATTAAATAATCATTTGGCCGCCCGCTGGCTAAGTGAGTAGACTTTTTTAGAAATGCCGAGTACTCGACATATTTGCCTCAATAAAACCGACGCTCCTATAAGTTGTCAAGAGGCAGTTTGCGGGAGCGTTCTCT
>CAJMST010000026.1 GCA_905216145.1 uncultured bacterium
CGAATTAAAACAGTACAGGGAGCCGTTGCACTCGTGTAGGCCCGTCACCATGGCACCGCCCGCATCGGGCTCGAGCCAGTACCAGGCGCCGCGGAGGTACAACCATCCGGTATATGCCTTACCGTCAGAGTTTGCGTAATACCAGGTATTATCTTTTAACTGCCAATAATAGAGAGAAACATCTACATACGCATAATTCATATCAACATTGCCGTTGATGCCAGAGACTGTTCCGTTGCTCTTATACTGCCAAATACTGTAATTACCGGTGTAGTCACACTTTGAATTATATTGAGCGATCCAATGGTCCCAAGAACCACTCTTAAATACAGGGTCGGTCAATATATTGTTAAACCAATTTAGGTTTGCATAAATGCCTGGCTTATATCCAGCAGCAGAAATTTTATTACAGAATGTCTGAGCTCTAGATGCAATTCCGGATTGACGACCATCTGCAATAATTTTGTTGTCCTCAAGATCGTAATACACCGGTAGCCTAGGATTGTGCCCGGATAGGCAGTCAATCACCATGGACGCCTCATCGGCTGCCTGCTGATTATCAAAAGCATATGAATAGATATAGACGCCGTAGGGAATTCCGAGTCGTTCGCACTCAGAAATATTTCGATTAAATTGATAGTCAACTCGACCGCCGAAGGACGGAGCGCCAAACCCAACACGCAGAATAGCGAAATCGATGCCAGAAGCTTTAACTGCGTCCCAATCAATACGCCCTTGGTACTCGCTGACGTCAATGCCCTGAGCTGTAACCCCATCGGGAAGAGCGCCCATAGACAATAAGGCTATTCCGTCTTCTTCGGAAGAAGCATCATCTGAAACTAATTGTCCATCCTCATAACGCCAAGAATTCTCAACTAAGGATTGCGTAGCTTCCGCATTCAACGGTAACGCAAACACAAAAATGGAAGCAAGGACCATCAGCATCATTAATGACGGAAAATACTTAAGATGTTTGTTCATGTAGACCTCATCATTCGCCTGTATTCTGTCTAGCTTACAGCATAGCTATGAAAGTTATCCGAGTATCCAACGGGATAGGATGTCGTCTTAGACGAATAATGTTGTACGCCAAGCAGCAATGCTTGGCAAGTGCTTATTAGCAAAGTTGGTACTCGAAGTATATTTCCCCCACCCTTGGGTCAACAAAGTTTGGCACCGAGGCAGCTTTCAAACCAAATGCCACACAAGAAGGGGGGCTCGAAGAAGCCCCCCTTCTTGCTTAGAGTTCTAGCGAATCAAGATTACTTTCGATGGGCCCAAAGCGGTCAAACCGGAGATGCGATTTCCATAGCCATCGCTATGCCAGAACAAATTTTCGCTCGGCGAATTGCCCCAGAAAAAGCCAATATGGCTATCGTCCGCATAAGGGTTGTAAGGATTGAAGAATACAATGTCCCCCTTACGAGCCAGACCACTACGTAACAACTCATCAATAGAGTTGAAATAAGTCACGTTCGCGCACGTATCGATAGCGTAGCCGTACCATCGATACGCGTTAACGCAGCCGCCCCTTCCGGGACCTCCACTCCAAGGGGAATGACTCTGCTCGGCGGCAATGGGAGCTAAATTACCGCCCGCTTTCATATATGCATGCGATACAAATCCACCGCAGTTCATGCCCGTATAACCATCCCAACGAGGATCCCCCTTTGGATACATGCATGTTTCCTGGCTAACGCGTGTATCGTACCGTGTTCCACAGTAATAGCCATCGTTTTCGTGGCCCATAAGCCAAGTTACCAGGCTGGATCTTTTTACGCCCAAAACAGACCCTGACATGTTCAGCCAAGCGCCATTTGAACTGAAGTAGTAGTCGACGCCACCGATTTTAAGCCACCCGTTAGCAAACATTGCACCTGAAGATTGAAGCCAGTACCACGTGCCGCGGTCATTGAGCCATCCAGTCTTCATCTTGTACGTGGAAGGATCCATCCAATACCACGCACCGTTAACATATTGCCAACCAGACTTAAGGACACCATTGGAAGATGCGTAGTACCAAGTATTGCCGCTCTCGTCAGAAGCGTCTTTCGACATAATCCAACCAGATGCTACATTGACGGCGCCGTTTGCATCCGCATAGAAAACTGCGTCTCCAATATGAATCACACCTGGCAATGAAGACGAGCCGACACGATCGGCGACTACGGGAGACCCATCAGATGAAGTAAGCAACGGCTCGCTCAGTGCTCCAGACGAATTCGCCCATGCCATACCGTCGCTCAAATTGATCCAGCACGAAGATGCCATTGCACCGGAATCATAAGAAAAATAGCGCGTGCTTCCTACCGCAAATTCACCAGTACGCATTGCGCCGGATACATCATCAAGATAATACCAGGCACTTCCGGACTTTATCCATCGTCCTCGTTGGATAGCTCCGTTTAATGCGGCGTAATACCAAGTACCATCAGCAAGTGCCCAGCCTGTTGCCATGGCACCTGAACTCGTAAGGAAATAGGTGGACGTGCCCACTTGCACAAAGCCCGTGATCATAATATGGCTTCCCGGATCCAAGTAATACCAAGAATTCCCTAGAAGTAACCAGCCTCCATGCAGTAAGCCGTTGGAGTCAGCGTAATACCAGTTGTTGTCAATAAGCGCCCACTGGGAGGATAGCATGGCCCCTGAACTGTTAAAGATATAAGAGGTGCCATTACATTCTTTCAGCCCGGTGGCCATAGAACCGTCTACAGGATCAAGCCAGTACCAACGACCCCCATCCGAGAGCCAACCTTTTACCAGAGCACCAGAGCCGGAATAATAATGCCAGACAGAAGCATCAAGATGCCATCCGATAAGCATCGCACCAGAAGAAGAGAATCCATACGTGGCTCCCCCGATCTGCAGCATCGAGTCGTGGACCATCTTGCCTTCATCATCCAGCCAATACCAGTTGCTGCCGTCTGAAAGCCAGCCTTTTACCATGGCGCCAGAACCGGAGAAATAACGCCAAGCAGAAGTGGAACCCGTAGAATCTAGGTACCAGCCGACACGCATTGCGCCCGAAGAGGAGAAGGCATACGTCGCACCCCCGACTTGAACCAACCCATCCTGAGCCATTCGACCTTCGTCGTCGAACCAGTACCAGCTACCGTTTATATGTCTCCAAGAAGAAACAGCGATCGTTCCGTCGGACAAGCCCCAACGCCAAAAACCAGCCCCTTCTTCGGGTGATATCCACCCCTGATGCCAAACAATTTGATTCGAAACCTCAGAAGGGGTCTCATTATCCACCTGAGAGTTCTGCTCGACAGCGAAGGTCGAATCGCGCTGAGCATCAATGGCTGACTCAACAGAAGCAATAGTAACGTTAGATGCGGAACCTTCGTCAGTGTTATTCGAATCAAGGGCGTATAACATCGAGGGCGAACTCAAAAGGAGCCCCAAAGAAACAAGGCCGGAAAAGACCAGCACCCCGAATGAGCATTTCTTCATAGCAGCACGGTATCCAATCACGCAGCGACCCCGTCACCTCAGGGCAACGGGGTCTCAATCAAAACTAACTCAGTAATGTGCTAGCCAATTTGCTGGCAGTTTTTGCACTCTCGTGAGGCACCACGCCTCTGGGCCTCCTGAATAGAGATCTGCGAATAGCCCTTTGCGTCCTTACCAACGGTACGGCACTTATGCGTATGGTAAACATTGCTACCGTTCTTATACCAAACTAGGCCGTAGCCCGGAATCCACTTACCGTCCTCGCCGACATAATAGGAGCCGATCCAGGCATTCGTAGCCATGGCACCGGAAGACTGGAGGTAGTAGTCGCCGACCCAGGAGTCGTGGGCCATAGCGCCGGAACCGCTAAAGTAGTACCAGGCGCCGCCGATCTGACGCCAGCCGGTGGCCATCGCGCCGGAATCGTCGAACCAGTACCAAACTCCACCAACGTTGGCCCAAGAGTTAGAGGCCATAGCGCCCGAACCTCCGAGCCAATACCACGTGCCGCCATTGCTGAGCCAGCCGGTTGCCATGGCGCCCGAAACACTCGCATAGTACCAAGAGCCGCCTGCCAAGAACCAGCCGGTAGCCATCGCGCCGGAATCGCCGAACCAGTACCAGGAGCCGCCCAGGCTGCGCCAGCCATTAGCAACCATGGCGCCCGAGCCATCGAGGTAGAACCACGTACCGCCGATATTGAGCCAGCCAGTGACCATCGCACCGGAAGCGTTGGCGTAGTACCACGTCCCCGAAACGTTGATCCAGCCGGTCAGCATGACACCATACTCGTCGAAATAATACCAAGTTCCACCGATATTATGCCAACCGGTCAGCAGTTCGCCACTGGAGGTCGCATAGAACCACTTTCCATAGATGGAGTCATAGAGCCAGCCGCTATGCTGCATGCGGCCATCGGCGTTGGCACCAGGGGTGTTCAGGAAGTAGTTCTTGCCGTCAATCTGAACTCGGCCGTATGCCATATCATGGCTTTCGGGGTAGAAGTAATACTTGTCCCCACCGATAGACTGCCAGCCCGACACCGCGATCCCGTCAGCGCCAAAATAGTACCAGACAGCTTCGTATTCGTTATGCCACTGGTTCGTGACCATGGCGCCAGTTTCGGGATCGAAATAGCGAAGGTTGCCGTCCTCGCACCGAACGAGTCCAGTCTTCGGACGACCGTCGGAACACCATTCCGTAATCGGTCCACCGCCTCCGCCACCTCCAGCAATATCAGCAAATGAGGGCGCCGGGGCAACCGTCATGCAGACAGCGGCAAATGCAACAACTCCCAGCACTGTTAGTCCGCGCCATCTTTCTCGAAGGTTTTTCATACGACATCCTTTCTCCGAGATTTAAGGCTCTCTTAAGTTATTTTTAAACTATCAATTCAGTATTTCAACGGGAAATCGATAAAAGGTGTCTTTGTGACTGCAATTTTAATATGAGTCGCCACACCTCAACCGTTACGCTAAATAGCTTCCGAGTCAAACCGAGCACATAAGCGAACCAATTTAATACGGCCACCTGAAAAATCCTGACACACGTTTTCGATATGACAAGAGCCGCTTCAACGAGGAGTACTTGAACCCCACCGCTTTTGCAGCTCTTGAGGATACTTTGCCGGATCTTCGAATTACTTCGCTCTAAAGCAAGAAGTACTCACTGTCGGAGGATAGGTTCGGCCCGAGCCACGGATCGCCCGTCAAGAAGAACTCAGGCCAGCGCTGCATGAACAGTGCTTGCTCGCGCTTCCAGCGGCGCAGTTTTTCCTCACTGGCCTCTTCCCTGCCGCGCGAGGTGAACTCGTAGTGGCACAGCTCGGCATAGGGCATTTGCCCTCCTCCAGCAAAACACTGTCACCAACTTAGCCCACCAACCTCGCCATTTGTTAAGCAACAAGTGCGAGCGGTAGGTATTGATCTACAACCGTTGGGGATTGAAAAAAATGCAGTAGCCGAAAACGTAATATCTTCCGATTGGCGCGGCATAAAAATAGAGGGCGTCCCATAAAGAGAAGCCCCCTTGCAAAACGGCCGAACCGCTTTTCGAAGTGGGAAATATTTTGCACCAGATGCCTAGGAATCGCAAGAAGGCATATCTTCAGCGTCACACAAATACCATGCGCCGATCACTTTCGACAAAAACGAGAAGGAGGAAGTTATGACCTCCGCAGCTTTATAGTAGTTGATGTTGCGATTTGCCCTAGAAATAAACTTGGAAAGCGATTGTGCTTTGTGCTTAATAACGCCTTTAGACGACACCTCTTTGTGCAGATATAGCGTTGTGACAATCTGGCGTATTCGCTCATTGCTCATCCTTGCCTTACGCTGATAAGAGCCAACCCCATCTATTTTGCTCAATGCCTTCATAACACCGTTATTTGCCCTTCGGGCATTCTCATCCGAAGCAAGACCATTAAGAATGCAACTATTGTGAGCACACGCGTTGCGGAGATCTTTTGCCGCGCGAAGCAAATAAAACCTATCGCGAAGCTCATCATCGTCAAACCGTTTGGCGCAAAACAAAATGAATGAATTAAAGGCGCCAAAGGTAATAACTTCCAGAAAGGCCCAGACAGGCATATTAAAACCACTGTATTTTGCAAGAATGCCTGCAGAATAGGCACTCGACTCACAACGTGAAATCTCTTTTTTAACCCAGTTGGTCACATTCCCCTTGCTATCAAATGTATCCTGCTCGCTCAAATAGTCTTGAACGATTTCGTAACCGTCCTCGGCATGCTGCTCTATCCTGCCCAGCAAGTCAACTTTGCAGAAGTGCTCGATATCAAGAGTGAGTGAAATCATCTCGTTTCGAAGCAACATATCGATAATCGAAAGGTCAACAAGCATCTTGAAATCTAAGTTGACATATTCACCCTTGCGTTATCCATCAGAAACCTTTGGAAATCCGGTGCGGTACGAGCGCAAGCGAAAGTAATTGTTGTTCTTCGTCAGATACTCGACTGCCTCTGCCTCGCTCATATAGCGGAAACGGACACCCTTGCTCTTAAGATGGGAGACTTGTTCCCAAGGAGTAAGCCAAGGCTTTTGATCGCACATATCTTGTTGACGAATAGGACTATTCACTGCGCTCTCCAGCGTATTTGATGAAATAACAGATTGATTTTATCCTAACTTTAAATACCTATTAAACAGCCGGACGCTCATGCAAATACATCATGGCGCGCCGCCGTCCATCTTGCCTTGAGCTCGTTACAACATTTGCATTAGCTTCCACAGAATTAGGAGGAGTATCCGGTAGCGCGCAGAGATTCAATACAGCATTCTTTCATTCCGCCAATCCGGACAATAACGGCTCGATGCCGAATAAAAAACGATCTTCAAGCTCCCGACAGCGATCGCAGTATTCAATTGTGCCGACAAACAAAGATGATATTCCTGCGCCTAAAACCGCTAACAAAACCTCGTTCATCTGTTCATCCGTCAAAATGACTGCGTTTAGAGGGCAAATATAGAAAATAAACGAGATAGCCGCAACGATGGATGACGCTATTACGATCGTTCTCGATAATCTCATGCTGTTTCACCCTTAGACAAGCGGACTGCACCTGAAATCCCGATAATCGCATCGACACGTATAAGAAAAGCTAAGCGTAGGATCCACGAATCAAACTCCAGCAATTTAGCAAAAACCCAACGTCCTCACAGCCCTTGAGCACCCTATGCTGGATTTCACGTCACCTCGCGCTAAAGCGAGAAGTACTCACTGTCGGAGGATAGGTTTGACCCGAGCCACAGATCGCCATCGAGGAAGAACTCTGGCCAGCGCTGCATGAACAGCGCTTGCTCGCGCTTCCAGCGGCGCAGCTTTTTCTCGTTGGCCTCTTCCCTGCCGCGCGAGGTGAACTCGTAGTGATACAGCTCGGCATAGGGCGTATAGATGGTTCGATAGCCCGCCTCCCACACGCGCAGACAAAAGTCCGCGTCGTTAAAGCCGACGGCGAATTCCTCGTCGTAGCCTCCGACCCGCTCAAATACGTCGCGTCGGACCATCTGACAGGCACCAGTTACGGCGCTAAAGTTACCGGGGCGCACAGCGCGGGCAAGATAGCCCTCGCGCTTTGCCGAGAAGTCCTGGTTGGCATGGGCAAGTGCGCCACGCACGCCAACCAAGATGCCGGCATGTTGCACCAGATGATCGGCAAAGTAGAGTTTGGCGCCCACCACGCCCGCATCGGGACGCTGCAGATACCCCATCATCTCTTCGATAAAGTCCGGACTTATGACCTCGGTATCGTTGTTGAGCAGCAGCAGATAGTCGCCCCTGGCATGCTCAACGCCAAAGTTAATGATCTTGGAGTAATTGAACTCACCCGGCCAGTACACAACGTGTGCGATGCCCTTACCTTCGGATGCAGCAGTCACGCGCTCTGGCAGGGTTTCGTAATACGCAAACGTCTCCGGGGCTTTGCTGTTGTTCTCCACCAAGACGATCTCGTAATTGGCATACGTTGCCTTCTGAGCGATCGACATCACGCAGGCATCGAGCGTCTCAACGTGATCCTTGGTGGGAATCACAATGCTCACCAGCGGCGCAGACTCCGGCAGCGCATAACGCATGTGATAGACAAACGGCATCTCGGTCTCCTCGACCGTTCCGCAAATGCCCAGCGCGTTAAAGTGGCGCTGAAGCGCAAGGCGCCCGGCTTCAATAGCATACGGCTTGCTATCGGCGGATCCGTCGGCGGTCGACCCCGGATGCACGCGCCAGTGATACAACACGTGCGCAATATGCTCAAAGCGCGCACCCGCTGCAAGGCAGCGAAGCGTCAGGTCATAATCCTGGGCGCCCGCGACGTCTTCCGGTGACATGCCAATGCAATCGATGAGCGCCTTCTCCGCCATCAGAAAATGCGTCACGCAGTTATGGCTATAGAGCAGGTCGACGTTGAGCTGCGTCTTAAAGACCGGCTGGCCCCACTCCCCCGTTTTCTGGAACATGTCCTCGTCGCAGAACAGGACCTGGGGACGCACGCCCTCGACAGCCTTGTTCAGCGCGGCAACATAGTGGAATAACGCGTCCGGTTCCAGAATGTCGTCATGGTCCAAGAACGCGATGTAGTCGCCCGTCGCTTGCTCGATACCTGCGTTGGTGTTGACCACAATGCCGCCGTTGCCGGGCAGCCCAATGCGACGAACGCGCTCGTCGTTGGCACTTGCCGCAAGATTGGCCACCGCATCCCATTCGGGCGAGGCGTCCATAAGCAGCAATTCCCAGTTGTCATAGCTCTGGGCTAGCACCGAGTCCAGCAGCTCGCGCAGGTAAACCCGATCAGTCTTGTAGCACGGCACCACAATGCTCACGAGCGGCCTATAGGCAAAGGCCGCCGAAGCAACACGCTGGCACGCCAGATCGCCCGGCTTTGCGCGATGCTGCTCAAACCAACGTCGATAAGCTGCGTCGTCAGCGCGTGCATCCTTCATGCGGTTCCAGCTGTCGTCGACCATACCGTTGTACAGACGGCCATCCATGGCGCAAAAACCGCTCTGGATCTGCTCCGTGGGATCGCTCACAATCGCGATAAAATCTCGTATATCCTGAGGCATCTCAACGCTCAGATACGTTTTATTGACGCGGCAACCGTTGCACTGCGGCACATCGACCTGCGACTCAAACACATGCACGGTAGCATCGATGGCATTCATATGCGTATCGAAGATCTGGAGCTCAGGTGCGCACTGGGGTTCTCCCGCCCAGGTAACCTCATAGCGCCACACCGCGCCGGCGTCTGTCGGCAAATAGCGAATGGCATCGATCTCGTAGCGACCGCAGCATTCGCCACGCTGCGCATCGCGGATAAGCGCGCACAGCGCAGGCTTTGCTTTGTAGTTAATCTTAGATTCCAGCTTGGCCACGCGGCTATCGAGGCGAATAGAGCCCAACCTTTGACCACCGGACGCAAAAACGACATCCATCGACGAGCCATCCAAAAACGGAAGTACCATGACGGCGAGCTCGCGCTCGTAACCGGAAACGGAAGGGCAAAGCGCCAGCACACGGCCATGATCGACCGGGAGCACCAGCGACGGCACACGAGAACCGCTCGTCGTCGCATGGACAAACGCTTGAGAACCCTCCCGCTCAATAAGCGCGGCGACATCCTGACCGGCAAAACGAAGCAGCACAAACAGACGGCCCTGGCTGCGGCAAAGTGCCAAACGTTTGATACTCATCTACACTTCTCGCTTTCCCAGGGCGTTCGCTGCCATGCGTTTGCAGGCACCCAGGCGCCCAAACCTCAAGACGTCGTAATCGAACATGAGCTTTTTGCACAAACGAGCAGCAGGGGCCTTACCGATAAGTGCCGCGCGCACCATGGCGGCAACCGAAGGAGCACATTGTGCGAGCGCAGCATCGTTGTCCACGGCAGAACCGTTAAGCGCCGCGGCAACGGCAGCAAACACTTTGCCGCAGTCCGAACCCAGCAACCTCAGCGCATCGTACAGCACCAGATCACACAGGAAGTACGCCAGGTCATCAGCATGCTGTGCGTCGAGACCGTCGCGCTGCCAGTCAGCCAGCATAGCGGAGTAAATCTTCACGTGCTCCAGCAGACGTGTCTCGTCGTCGTAGCGCATGGTGTCCATGAGCGAACCCTTGCGAGCCACGCGATAGTCGTACAACTTGTTCGAGATAAGCGCGGTCTTGTGCGAACGACCGTACACGGCAAAGTCGAAGACCTGGTCCTCGCCATACTTAACGGTTTCGTCGAACACGATCCCGTTGCCCAGCAAGAAGTCGCGCTTGCAGGCGGTGCGCCATGCAAAGGGACGAGACGCTTCCTTAAACAGCAGGTCGGAGCTATAGCCCTCAAACGACACATCGCGCGGGCTAAGCACATAGTTAAGCCACGGATACCCCGCCTCCAGCGGATACGGGTTCGCGCCAAAGGTCAACACGTCGCAGTCCTCGCGCTCAAAGGCATCGACGATCACGCGGCATGCATCGGGCGTAAAGCGGTCGTCGGAATCCAAGAACGCGACAATAGGCGCCGTGGACGCGGCGATGCCTGCATTGCGCGCGCTCGACAGGCCCCCGTTCTCTTTATCGACCAACGTAAAGCGCGCGTCCTTTTCGCAATAGGCAGCCGCAATATCGCGCGAACCGTCCGGCGAGCCATCGTTGACCAGCACGCCTTCCCAATCGGGCATGTCCTGCGCAAGCAGGGAGTCCAGGCACCAGGCCAGGCACTCCTCCACCTTATAG
The DNA here is from genome assembly GCA_905216145.1 of uncultured bacterium. Taxonomy (GTDB): domain Bacteria; phylum Actinomycetota; class Coriobacteriia; order Coriobacteriales; family Coriobacteriaceae; genus Collinsella. Next base: position 10,696 of record CAJMST010000026.1, read on the forward strand.
ATGGGAACGACAACGGAAATCTTGGGGGTAGTCATAGCCAAGTGCTCCTACTGTGCGGCCGGCACGTCATCGGGATGCGGATTATCGCCGTAGGTGCGCTGATACGTCAGCACGCGCCAGACCAGCGGCAGGCCGCCAATCTTAAAGTAGTGCTTAAACGTATTGAGCTTGCCGGGCTTCTTAAAGTCAAAGCGCGAATCGATATAAGCACGGGGCGACTTGACCATCAGGCGCAAGTCGGTCTCGCCGCGCGGATCGAACAGCGACAGATCAAAGCGACCGGCATCCCAATCGGCCTTGAGCTCGGGCGAAGCCTTCTCCCAAAACTGCTCGCGCAGCTCATCGACCAGACGCTCGTCATTCCAGCGATACGTATCGACCTTCATGCGCATTAAAATGCCCTGGAGCTGAACCTTGAGCTCGGGACGTTCATCCAAAAAGCGCTGCATCTCGGCGTATTCGTCGCACACGCAAAATACCTTGTTGGGCGAATTAACTGAGCTCTTCTCGTTGTCTTGGCGATAGCACAAAATGGGGTCCGCGATAAACGCTGCACGCTCGGCGCATGCCCAAACCTTAAAGTTAAAGCCTGCGTCCTGATACGAGGCGCCCGGCGTGGGAAGGAACCGAATCTGATTGTCGTTGAGGAACTCGCGCCGATAGATGGCCGACCAAATGGAAGGTTTGCGGTAGAAGATGCCCGGGCGATCGACGGGGCGATACGCGGCGCCCGTCATATACTCGCCGATGATCCCAAACAGCTCACGGCGCTCGCTGGGCGTGGACCAATACAGATAAAAGTCGCCCTTTACCACATCGGCATGCTCAGCATCGGCCTTGGCGACCAGCTTTTGGAGCGAATCCTCAAACATAAAGTCGTCGGACTCAAGAATGCCCACGTACTCACCGCGCGCCATCTCCAGACCGCGGTTCATCGAGTCGCCGTAGCCGCTGTTGGCTTTGTCGATCATCTTTACACGGGGGTCGCGCTCCATGTACTCGCGGATGATATCCGGCGAGCTATCGGTGGAACCGTCATTGATACAGATGATCTCGATGTCCTTGAGCGTCTGCGCCACGGCGGAATCGAGGCACTCGCGCAGATAGCGCTCGACATTGCAAATGGGGACAAGCAGCGAAACTTTAGGGGTATCAGAGTTCTGCAAGAGAACCTCCTGTTGAATAGCGTGTAACAGGGTTATTTTAGCAGCCGGGTTGCGGCGGGCGGCAGCGCTTGGAATTAGATAAAGCGCTCCAGACAGGCTTTGAGACCGCGAGTCGAAAGATAGAACAGCGTGGCGTCTGCCATCGAAACGCCCGAGGTCGCCGCAACGAGCTTGTGGGCAACACGCCGAACGGCGCCCTTAGCAGGCATATCCGCCCACGCCGTTCCCAAAAACGTCGTGAGATCCATGTTGACGCGAGCCGCCACGCGATGGAAACCATCGGCATCCAAGCGCGCCAGGTCGAACACAATTAGGTCTAAAAACCAAGTTATCAGCTCGCCGGGACACAGGTCCAAAAGACCATAGGCCGCCCAGTCTTCCAAGACCTCCTCGAGCATCTTCATGTGGGCGTCAAGCTTTTTGGCGCGCGCCTCGGCACTGTTGAACTCGTGCGTCGCCGATTCGCTCTCCATCACGTAGTGGTAGAACTTGTCAGGCATGACGACGGTCCTGCGGGCAAGCGCATAAGCCGCAAATTGGAAGACGACGTCCTCGCCCAAAGCCAAACCGGGGGCGAAGCGAATGCCTTCGCGATTGAGCAGCTCGCGCGAAAAAGCCGCACGGCAGGCATAGGGCTGCGCATTCGAATGGAACAGCAGTTGAGGATCGCGGGCGCCGAAGGTACCAGCTTTGGGGCTCATGAGTTGCTGGACGCGTTTGGGGGCAGCATCGGCAGGTTCACAGACGCCGCCAAAAACGGCGGCCTCGGCATCCGCAGACTCCATGGCATGCAGCACGCGCTCGACCGTCTGGGCATCGATGTAATCGTCGGCGTCCACAAAAAAGACGGTCTCGCCCTCGGCGACATCGATACCGGCATTTCGAGCACACGAGACACCCGCGTTTTCCTGGTCAATCACCAGTACGCGATCGTCGGCCTGCGCGATCTGGCGCAACACGTTCAACGAATCATCAGTCGAACCGTCGTTGACGCAGACAACCTGAATCGAACACTCAGACTGGACCAACAGCGAATCGAGGCATCGCTGAATGGAGCGTGCAGAGTTGTAAACGGGGACGACAATGGTAACTTTAGGACACGAGGCCTCTCCCATGCCGACCTACCCCCTCAGCGATTCGATGAGGAAGGCGGCGACCACGCCTGGGCCTCCAACCGAGGCGTAATACTTAGCACGCCCCAAGGCACCATCCGTCGCAAAACTCGGATGCTCGTCAACCCAGCCCTCGGGATCTTTGAGGATGGCAGCGAGATTTGCGCGCTTCCACGGTTTGAGGTCGTCAAGCAAAAACTCCCCCGCGTCCAAGGCCGCCTGAAATTCCTTAGCCATCTGAACCAGGAACTCCTTATAGAACTTAGGCGCCAGGCGCACGTAGTTCCACATGTATGAATCGTACTTAATGAGCTGGTTGAACTTGAGCATGCGCGCGACATCGCCGCTTGCGTGGTCGCGGGCATAATCCTCTCGAATCCAACGCTCAATCTCGGCATACTCGGTATTGACGCAAAAGACCTTAGCTGAAGAATTGACCGAGGAATTCTCGTTGTCCTGGCGATACGACAACACGGCATCGTGCAGGTAAATAGCCTTATCGGCGCACGCGATCACCTTAAAGGCGAATGACGTGTCCTGAAAGGATGCCCCCGGAGTCGGCAGGAACGTAATGCCGTTGCGCTCAAGAAAATCGCGACGGTACACGGCCGACCAAATCGACGGCTTTTGCTTAAAGAACTGCGTCGTATCGCTCGGGTGCACTGGCTTGCCACAGTCCTTGGCTTTAAACATCTCGTGCAGCGAACGGCGCTCCTCGGGCTTAGACCAGTAGAAATCAAAGTTCGCCTTCGCAAAGTCGGCATTATTGCTATCGGCGGCCGAGACAAGCTTTTCGAGTGCGTCGGGCGCCATAAAGTCATCGGACTCCAAGATACCAACGTACTTGCCACGCGCCATCTCCAGACCGTGGTTCATCGAGTCGCCGTAGCCGCTGTTGGCCTTGTCGATCATCTTGACGCGCCCATCGCGCTCCATATACTCGCGGATTATCGCCGGCGAGTTGTCGGTCGACCCGTCGTTAATGCAGATGATCTCAATATCCTTGAGCGTCTGCGCCAGGGCGGAATCGAGGCACTCGCGCAGGTAGCGCTGAACATTGTAAATGGGAATAAGCAGCGACAGAACAGGGCTGCCAGAGGCGTTAGTAGACAAATGTGCTCCTTAGGATAATACCTGTCGTTTCATGGTATCAAAGGGCCAGCGCGCCAGCGGGCGTTTATATAATCTATGGAGCCTCTTGCGGGCAAAGCAGCCCCACGTCATGCGGCGGGCCCATGGCAGGTTCCTGCGTTTTATTCAAAGCTTGCCGCCAAGGTGCGCCGAGCCTTTACAATAGGACCGTCCCAAGGACGTATTCGATAGCTTCCGCGCAGCACTCGCCCGCCGCGCGTGAAAGGATATATTGCCCCATGCCTTCAACCCTTCCCGCCCCCATCGATAAGCTCGCCATCGTCGTCGTTACGTACAAGCGCCAGGAACTCCTGGCAAATTTGTTCGACTCCATGACCGAGCTCACGGCAACGCCCTGGCGCATCGTGATTGTCGATAACGAAAATTCGCGCGAGACCGAGGCCATGTGCACCGCATTCAACGAGCGCCTGGCCAACCTGTGGGGCATCGACACCGAGCAGCCTGACGCGCAGGGCGGCACCGACCGTGTCATCTACGCCCCGCAGCTCAAAAACGGCGGCGGTGCGGGCGGCTTCTCCGCCGGCACTAAATGCGCCTACGACCTGGGCGCCCAGTGGTTCTGGGTGATGGACGACGACGTGCTCGTCATCCCCGAAGGCATCGAGCGTCTTGCCAAGTGGACCGACCGCTACGATGTCATCCAGGGTTCGCGCCTAGACTTTGACGGCGGCGCCTTCTTTTGGCAATACCAACTCATCCTTTCGCTCGGCATTCCCAACCCAGTCGCCAAGTGGGACTTGGGTCCAGAGGGTTATCGCGCCATGAACCAGCTGTGCTTTGAGGGCGGCATGTTCTCGCGCCGCGTGGTCGACAAGATTGGCCTGCCCGACGCGCGCTTCTTTATCTACGGCGACGATGCCTGCTACGGCTACGTAGCCAGCCAGCACTTCCCCGCCGCCGTGGTCGCCGACGTGGTGCTCAAGCGCGCCCGCGCCGTCTCCAACTGGGATATCGCCGGCAAGCGCCAGCTCAACTCCACGAGCGACACCAACCGCTACTACATCATGCGCAACCGCGGTTATCTGGCCCGCTACATGCAGATCTATGGCGACTATCACCCCATGCTGTTCCGTCTGGGCAACGCCGCGACCTTCTGCAAGGAGTTCATTCGCCTGGCCGCCGTTGACAAGTGCTTTAAGACCGGTATTCCGGCGCTGCGCCGTGGCATGAAAGACGCCCGCAAGATCATCAAGGATCCCAACTGGAAGCCCATGCCGCCCATGAAGGACGCGGAACAGTAAAGGGCTTTCGCCCGCCGCTACAGACGTTGGCACACCACGGACGCACGCCGCCCATCAAAACCGAACCCCCAGCGCATGCGACCCACGCCGGGGCGCGGCACACGGATATCGTCGATGCCGTCGCGCTCTATGTCGAGTAGCGACTGCACGGCCAGCAATTCCAACCCCAGCGCATCCACATCGGGGTCATACATCATATTGATCGTTATAAGCGGGCGCTCGTCCAGCATGCCAATCGTGTCTGCTACGTCGAGCACAGTGCCCGTAGGGAAAACCTGGATGTCCCAGCGACTCGCGCCACACTTTCGCCTCGAGGCAGGATTGGCATAGCCCGGCAAGCCAAAGCAGAGCCCCTGCAAGAGCAGATGATATGGCAGCGGCGTATCTGGGTCGGTCTCACCGATTCCCGCATCCCCCAGGATGCGACTTAGCGCCCGCCTCACGGTATCCTCGTTCCCACGGCACAGCCCGTCGCGAAACGCATCGACGTCTCGAATGTCTTCGGCAGCGCACTCAAACCACTCAACAATCACTAGACGCAAGGCCTGGCGAAGCTCGTTATTGGGCAATCGCAAAGCACGGAGCCGATCGCCATGCTCTGGCTCCTCAGTCATATCCGTCGTGAGAAAACCGGACAGATACAGCGCTGTCCACATGCCATCGTCAGGCGAGACATCTGGCTCTGCAGTGCCCAAACAAAGCGGGACCTCAGCACACCCATGGGCCTCGAGCAAATCAAACAAGACCGAAAGGCGGTCGAGATTCCACCCGGCAACTACCCTACTCAGGCAATCCGCATACCCATACAGATCGGCGCGCACAGGCGCCGTGCAACCTCGGTCCAGAAAACCGATCACACGCGCTGGACTCGAGCAATAGGCCCTACCAAACCGATATCCCTCGAGCCATTCACGCGCATCATCAAGGTATTCCTCGCGCCCAGCATGATTCAACAGAGCCTGGACCTCGGCATCCGAAAAGCCGAACCAACGGTCACACCACGTCGAAAGCGGCGTCGACAGACAATACGAACAACTGCGCGAAGAAAGCGCCGCTTCGGCAGGACCGGGACACTCCCCCATCAGACACGTCAGCCGCAACGAATCGCGCGCAGTGGCAATGGCGTCGAACAGCACGCGATCGAATAGCCCTGCCGGATCGGCGTCGGAAGCGTCCCTCGCGCTCGCACGGCGAGACCACGCCGCATCGTACCCATCAACGAGCAATACAACCTGCTCATCGCAGGCCATCTCCAGCAGCTCAATGAGCACACCGAGCACCGAGTCAACCTCGTCCGCGCTCGCCACGCCACGCGCAACACGTTCGATGTGACGCACCTTATCTCGAGCTAAATCAGGAGCCTCCAAGAGCGCCAACAAGCGAGCGCACTCGCCCGAAAGGGCATCGCGCACGACGTCGGCAATAGCGGCACCACGCCTCGCAGCGCCAGAAAAGTCCAGCGATATCACCGGATAGCAAGCATATTCATCCCGATAGCGCCCGCTGTCCGCATCCCAAATCTGAGCATCGGCAAACGAGATCCGACCGGCGCGACCGACCGCTGGACGCTCCAGAAAAGCCCTGAGCATCGACAAGTTCATGCTCTTGCCAAAACCCTCGGGTCGACAGCACACCACAACGGACGCGTCGCAGTCCAACACATCGGCAATAAACATGGTTTTATCGATGAGCAAACACCGATTAATTGCATCGGAAAAGTCGTGTACATCAACCGGTAGAGCTGCGTTATCCGCATGATTGAGCAACCGCGCACCAAACGCATGAATAAAACCACAATTCACCTGTTCAGACACCGTAAACTCTCCCTCTAACGCAGCACGATGCCCATTGTAACGAGCAGGCGGAGCGCAACAATATCGACTTGCAAAGGTTTCGGGCAACGGTAGCAACTGACGCCCCAAGGGGGCATAACAAATCGTTGTGCAACAAAAACGGGATCCGATGCGGCTGCACCGGACCCCGTCTCAAACGCTTTGAAAACAATCTGAAAGGCTACTCCTCCGAGCCATCCTCCCCAGAAGCCTTCTTCTGCTGATCGAGCTTATGCTTACCACTTACGATAGACGTAGCGCCCAGCGTGGCCAAGCTCGCGCTGGCAAGGCTCGCCATCACAATCAGATCGCCCGTCTTGGGCATATTGCCGTCAGATGACTTGGTTGTGGTGGTCGTCGTGGTCGTAGTGGTCACCGTTTTGGAGTCATTTTGCTCTTGGTTCTGGTTGTCGGTGTTGCCCTTACTGCTGTCCTCGCCCTGCTGCTTTCCGTCCTCGGTCTTGTCCTTGTTCTTGTCCTTCTCCTCAGATTCAGACTTCTTGTCCTCGTCCTTCTTCTGAGCGGACTTGTCGTCCTTCTCATCAGAGCTAGAACCCTTATCGGATTCAACCTTCTCGGAAGCCTTATCCTTGGAGTCGCCCTTTGCGGCTTCGGTCTTTTCCGTGGAAGCCTGATCAGAGTTGTCCTTGTTCTGGGCCGAGCCGTTATTGACGCCAGCCATCAGCGAAGAACCCAGCGTAGAACCAAGCTGCTCGGAGAAAGAAGGCTTCTTGTCCGGCGAAGCAACGGGAGCGTCCGGCGCCTTATTCGAGTCGTCCTTGGAAGCATCGGAATCAGGGGTTGCGTCAGAGCCGGAGCCGTTGTTAGAGCCGGTGTCAGCGGACGAATCGCTCGAGCCGGTGGATGAGTTAGAGGTGCCAGCGTCGGTCGAACCAGAAGCGTCGCTGTCCGTATTGCCGGCAGAGCTTGAAGACGAATCGCCCGCAGCAGAGCCGTTCGAATCGGAGCCGTTCGAGGTAGAGCCGTCGTTGGTAGTGCCACCAGCAGAGCCATTACCGTCAGCATCGGTCGAGGGCGCATCCATCCTGTCATCGTTGGGATCGTCACTCGAGTCGTCATTCGAATCAGGTGTCGGCGAGGGCGCCGGCGTAGGCTCGGGCTGCACGGGCGTCGCAGCGGCTGCCTCGTCCTCGGCGATATAAGCCAAGCAGTCCTTCAGCTCATTCTTATAACGATTCTTCCAGCCCTCATGATACTGGGGCTGACTCGAAAACTTAGTGGCGACATTGTTGACCACACTATTGGAGAGCGCCGTCACAAACTCGCGGTCGGACATATCGTTGGAAAGATTCGCCCAGCGGAAGAAGTCCCTGCAACCACCGGTGCCGCACATGTTGGTGATGCTCCACACCATGCCCTTGACGCAATCGGCGCGGCCCGAAATATCAATGCCCAGGCCGCTCTTGAGCCACGCCTCGGTCACCGCATAGTACGAGTTGTACGCATAGGCATCTTGAAGTGCTGAGAACTCAACAGAATCGGTGTTGTACGCACCTTGGAAGGCATCCTGAGCGATATGGCCCAACTCGGTGAGCTGACCGTTCTCGTGCATGGCATTGCTCGTGTTGGAAATCTCGCTGCCGCGATCAATCGCATCCTTGAGCATGCTGTATTTTTCGGGGCTGTAGTTGTAGACCTGCTTCATAAATGGAATGAGCGACCAACGACGGTCGAACTGGTAATAGCCCAGCGCGTTGTAACCGTCACCATACGAAAAGCCCTGGTTATAGTTGCCGTGGCTCTCGTATTTGGTGAAGTACTTCATCTCGGCGGTCACGTTGACAAACGAAACGCCCTGAACCGACCTCAGCACGCCCGAGAAGGATTGCTGGGTGTAAAGGCCCTTATCGATATCGGTGGCATCCGAGGCTACGCCCGGCGTGGGCTCCTCGGCAGCGGCGGGTGCCGGCGCGGAAACGGCGCCAAACGAAAGCGCCAGCGTCAGGCCCGCGACAATAGCAGAATGCTTGGGCTGCATAAGATCCTCCCTGCATTGGTGTAGTTAAAGTTCAGTTTGCAAAGATAAAAATAAGTATTGCAGCTCGCCCGTTGTTACACAACAACCCCTCGGTAAACGGCAACAACCCTCCGCGAAATCTTAAGGAATTGCGCTCAACCTACAATTTGATGTCGAAGTTGATTTCGGGGACGGCGGCCAGGTCGGCCAACGTCACGCCGTCGACGTACTTTTCGATCACGTCGTCCAGCCCGCGCCAGAACTTAACAGTCGAGCAAAGGTCGCTGCGAGTACAGCTGTTGTCGATGCCGTCGCACGCCACCGGAGCCGTGCTGCCCTCGACGGCACGCAGGATGTCGCCGGCGCGCACCTCGGCCGGGTCCTTAGCCATCATGTAGCCGCCGCCCTTACCGCGTACGCTCTTAAGCAGGCCCGCCTTCATAAGCGGACGAACCAGCTGCTCCAAATACTTTTGTGAGATATGCTCGCGGTCGGCGACCTCGCGCAGGGCAATCTTGCCCTCGGCGTCACCAAGCGCTGCGATATAGATCATCAGTCGGAGGGCATAGCGGCCCTTAGAAGAAATGAGCATACCTACCCTCCCGTTGTTCCTGGAACAAAACCACCAAGGGCATTTGTCCCAAATCTTATGCACGCGGGGCAAACAAACCTGATTATTATGTCCCACATCTAAAAAGTCGAGTGGATTAGTCGGGTTTTCCCTTGACTAACGCCGAACCCATAGTAACTTTATTCCGAGAAGATTCCTAGGGTTTAGTACACCTATGAGTACACCATATACAGAGAGGGACAGCATGAGCGCAAATCCGCTGCTTTCCATCGAAGGTCTGACCGCCTCCGTGGACGAAAAGACCATCCTCCACAACGTCAACCTCAACGTCGCCGCCGGCGAGACCCACGTGCTGATGGGACCCAACGGTGCCGGCAAGTCCACCCTCGGCCACCTGGTCATGGGCGACCCCGTCTACACCGTGCAGGACGGCCGCATCGTCTTTGACGGCCAGGACATCACCGAGCTCACCACCGACAAGCGCTCGCGCGCCGGCCTGTTCCTGAGCTTCCAGGCTCCGGTCGAGATCCCGGGCGTACCGCTGTCGAGCTTTTTGCGCGCCAGCATCGCCGGCCGCCCCGGCTTGGAGATGAAGGGCAAGGAGTTCCGCCGTCGCGTCAAGGAGCTCGCGGCCGAGCTCAACATGGACACCGCCTACCTCAACCGTGAGCTGGGCGTGGGCTTCTCGGGCGGCGAGAAAAAGAAGGTCGAGATGCTCCAGCTTCTGCTGCTGCAGCCCAAGCTCGCCATCCTGGACGAAACCGACTCGGGCCTGGACGTCGACGCCCTGTCCACCGTCAGCCACGGCATGGACGCCTACCGCAAGAGCTGCGACGGCTCCATGCTCATCATCACGCACAACACGCGCATCCTGGAGCACCTGGATGTCGACCGCGTCCACGTTATGGTCAAGGGCCACATCGTGCGCGAGGACGACGCCTCGCTCATCCCCTGGATCGACAAGAACGGCTTTGAGACCTTCGAGCGCGAGGCCGCCGAGCAGCGCGCCCAGGCCGAGGCCGCCGCTGCCGAGCAGCAGGCGTAAAGGGGCGACGCGATGACCAAGAACCGCACCGAGGTCGCGGACATCGACCGCAGCCTCTACGACTTCACCTATGGCGAGGAGGGATTCGAGCGCCTCGACGCCGGCATCACGCCCGACATCGTGCGCGAGATCAGCGCCAAGAAGGACGAGCCGCAATGGATGCTCGACTTGCGCTTAAAGTCCCTCGAGATCTTCAATCGTTTCCCCAACCCGACATGGGGCCCCTCCATCGAGGGCCTGGACATGGACAATATCGTCACCTACGTCAAGCCCAACACCGACCAAAAGCACGACTGGGAGTCGGTGCCCGACGACATCAAGAACACCTTTGAGCGCCTGGGCATCCCCGAGGCAGAGCGCAGCTACCTGGCGGGCGTCGGCGCGCAGTACGACTCCGAGCTGGTCTACCACAACATGCAGGACACCGCGTCCAAGATGGGCATCGTCTACTCCGGCATCGAGGAGGCCCTGCACGATCCGCAGTGGGAGCCGCTCATCCACGAGAAGTTTATGACGCTCATCCCGCCCACCGACCACAAGTTTGCGGCCCTGCATGGTGCCGTGTGGTCGGGCGGTTCGTTTGTCTACGTGCCGGAGGGCACCAAACTCGATTTTCCGCTGCAGAGCTACTTCCGACTCAACGCCAAGGGCGCCGGCCAGTTTGAGCACACGCTCATCATCGTCGAGGACGATGCCGACCTGCACTTTATCGAGGGCTGCTCCGCGCCCAAGTACAACGTGGCCAACCTCCACGCCGGCGCTGTCGAGCTCTTTGTGGGCAAGCGCGCACACCTGCGCTATTCGACCATCGAGAACTGGTCCAAGAACATGTACAACCTCAACACCAAGCGTGCGCGCGTGGACGAGGACGGCGACATCGAGTGGATCAGCGGTTCCTTCGGCAGCCACGTGGGCTACCTCTACCCCATGAGCGTGCTCAACGGTCGCCGCGCCCGCTCGAGCTTTACCGGCATCACCTTTGCCGGCGCCGGTCAGAACCTCGATACCGGCTGCAAGGTCGTGCTCAACGCGCCTGAGACCTCGGCAACCGTCGAGACCAAGGGCATCTCCAAGAGCGGCGGCATTCAGACCTTCCGCAGCTCTATTGTGGCGACGCCCAAGGCCGAGGGCTCCAAGGCAACTGTGAGCTGCCAGTCGCTGATGCTCGACGACCAGAGCCGCTCCGACACCATCCCCGCCATGGACATCCGCGCCAAGAACGTTGACATCGGCCACGAGGCCACCATCGGCCGCATCGGAGACGATAAGGTGTTCTACCTGATGAGCCGCGGTATCTCGGAGGAAGAGGCCCGTACCATGATCGTCAACGGCTTTGCCAACCCGGTCTCCAAGGAGCTGCCGCTGGAGTACGCCGTCGAGATGAACAACCTGATCAAGCTCGAGATGGAAGGAGCGATCGGATAATGAAACAGACCACGAACACCGCTGCTACCACCCTTGAGCAGGTCAACGCGATGCCGGCGGCCACTTGGGGTTGGCTCAAGATGAACCAGACCAAGCTCGAGCTCTCTGACGAGCTTGCCGCCGCTCCCGCCGAGGCCGTTGAGGTCGAGGGCTTGGACGAGCAGTTTACTGGCGTGGCAGACGCGTTCGAAGCCGCCATGGACGCCATCGCCGAGCGCTTCCCCGAGCGCCGCGCCTCCGCCCCCGGCGATGCTGCCGACCGCGCCCGCATCACGCCCGAGACCGAGCTCGACGTGCCCGCCACCTCCGTCTACCAGGCCGGCGCCATCAAGCTCGAGGAGGAGCTCTCTCCTGCCGAGGCCTTCGAGACTGGCATGGGCGAGGCTGCCTACACCTACCTGGCCGACCACGCCACCAAGCGCGTCGTCATCGATGTACCCGCATACAAGCACGCCACGGTTACCGCGCGCGTGAGTGGCGTCGACGCTGCCGTGGCCATCGCCGCCATCGATGTCGTCGCCCATCCCCAGTCGACGCTCGATCTGCAGATCGCCCTTGACTCCCCCGTTACCGGCGAGGGTGTCGTGGGCTCCGTGCTACGCGTGTGCGCCCACGAGTACGCCACCGTCAACGTGACCTGCACGCAGACGCTCGACGATAGCTGGATCGCGCTCGACGACACCGGCCTGTTCCTGGACGAGGGCGCGCGCGTCAACGTGCAGCACACCGTCCTGGGTGCCGGCGCCAGCGTCACCGGACTTGCCGGCGACCTGCTGGGCGATACCGCCAAGGTCACCATCGATACTGACTACCTGGGCGCCCGCAAGCAGGTGCGCGACTTTAACTACGAGCTGCGCCACCGCGGTCGCAAGACCGAGTGCGAGATCGACGCCAACGGCGTACTGACCGGCACGTCCAAGAAGGTCTACCGCGGCACCATCGACCTCGTGCACGGCTGCAAGGGTGCAACCGGCACCGAGCGTGAGACGGTGCTTTTGGCCAACAAGGGCGTCGACAACAAGACCGTTCCCGTCATTCTCTGCGACGAGGACGACGTCGCCGGCAACCACGGCGCCACGATCGGCCACGTCCGCGACGAGCAACTGTTCTATCTCGCCTGCCGCGGCCTTGACCAAAACGCCGCCGAGGACCTGTTCATCCGCGCCAAGCTGGAGGACGCCGCGCTTTCCGCCACCGACGAGCGCACCCGCGCAGCCGTCGTCCGCTTGGGCAACAACCTGATCAACAACTTTGAAGAGGAGCTCGCATGATCGACACCGAGCACGTTAAATGCGATACCTGTACCGCACCGGAGCCTATGGAGCTCGACGCCAGTGACGAGGCCTCGCGCGGCTGGCCTACCGTCGACATCGAGACCAATCCCTACAAGGCACAGTTCCCGCTTTTCCAGCAGCACCCCGAGATCGCCTTCCTCGATAGCGCCGCCACCGCGCAGCGCCCCGCCTGCGTGCTCGACGCCGAGCGTGACTTCTATCAGCGCATGAACGCCAACCCCCTGCGCGGCCTGTACTCACTGTCCGTCGAGGCCACCGACGCCATCGCGAAGGTCCGCCAGCAGATCGCCGACCTCATCGGCGCCGCCCAGGCCAACGAGGTCGTCTTCACCCGCAACACGAGCGAGTCGCTCAACCTGATCGCCAAGAGCTTTGCACCCACGGTGCTCGAGCCCGGTGACGAGGTCGTCATCACCATCATGGAGCACCACTCCAACCTGATTCCGTGGCAGCAGGTCTGCCGCGAGACCGGCGCCAAGCTCGTCTACCTCTACCCCACCAAGACCGGCCAGCTCACCACCGAGGAAGTGCTTGCCAAGGTTGGCCCCAAGACCAAGATTCTGGCCGTGGGTCAGGTCTCCAATGTGCTGGGCGTCGAGAACCCGGTCAAGAACCTCGGCAAGCTTGTGCACAAGTACGGCGGCTATCTGGTCGTCGACGGCGCACAGTCGCTGCCGCACATGCCGGTCGATGTGGCCGACCTGGGAGCCGACTTCTTTGCCTTTAGCGCGCACAAGGCCATGGGCCCCATGGGCATCGGCGTGCTGTGGGGCAAGATGGACCTGCTCAACGCCATGCCGCCCATGCTCACCGGCGGCGAGATGATCGATTCGGTCACCGAGCAGGACGCCGTCTGGGCGCCCGTCCCCGAGAAGTTCGAGGCCGGCACGCAGGACGCCGCCGGCATCTTCGCCACAGGCGCCGCCCTTAATTACCTAGTCAACACGGTGGGTTACGAGAACATCCAGGCACGCGAGCAGGCACTCGTCCACTACCTGATGGGCGAACTCATGCAGCTCGACTTTGTCCAGATCATCGGCTCCATCTATTGGGACAACCACCACGGCGTTGTGAGCTTTAACGTAAAGGGCATCCATCCGCACGACGTCGCGAGCATCATGGACATGGACGGCGTCTGCATCCGCGCCGGCCACCACTGCGCGCAGCCGCTGCTCACCTGGCTGGGCGTCGAGAACCTTGCCTGCTGCCGCGCCAGCGTGGCCTTCTACAACGACAAGGCCGACATCGACAAGTTCATCGCCGGCCTGCATCACGTTTGGAGCACGTTCAATGGGTAATCTGTACACCTCCACCACGTTTATGGAGCACAACTCGCACCCCGACTATAAGTACGAGATGGATGCTCCCACGCACGAGCACGACGGTATCAACCCCAGCTGCGGAGACGAGCTCACCTTGCAGCTGCGTGTCGAGAATGGCGTGATCGAGGAGGCCTCCTTTACCGGTCATGGCTGCGCCATCAGCCAGGCCAGCGCCGACATCATGGCCGACCTCATCACCGGCGAGACCGTCGAGGAAGCTCACCGCCTGGCAGAGCTCTTCCTCGCCATGATCCGCGGCGAGCAGCTCTCCGAGGAGGATCTGGAAGACCTGGATGAGGCCGCCCAGCTCCAGGACATCTCGCACATGCCCGCCCGCGTCAAATGCGCCGAGCTCGCCTGGCGCACCCTCGACGGCATGCTCACGGGACAAAATAATCAGTAGTATTTGTCCCAAATCTTAAGATTTTTGTTGGCCGAATCGCTTGACAAGAGTGGTTCGGCCATTTTCTATTCCGAGAGCTCAGTCTGTGCTTTCACCCGCGCATAAGCGCGTACGATACGAGAGACGGTACTTTTGCCAATCCCGGTATACCGTTCAATCTGGCGCACCGTAAAGCCGGCATTGTTCAATCCAACAATAACGGTATCGCGCTGCGCAGGCGGTGCAGTTTTAATCCCGTTGAGAGGAACCCCGAGGCTCTTCGCCAACTTGCCGGCAAAGGCGTGGCGTTCCCACTCCGTCTCTTTCATATCGCCCAGCGCTAGCTCGCCGCCGTCGGGCGTCGAAAGCGAATGGGCAATAAAGCCCTCGGCAGAACCAAAAAGCTCAAGCACGCAAGAAGGATCAGAAAATCCCCTCGCGACATCGGCCGCGTCACCGTCGTAAGCGCGCAAATGCTCGGCAAAGCTGCTCCAGGGATAACGCTCGATTAAGCTGATGCCCGCCTCCTGCGGATCAGCGTGTACGGAGCGAATAGCCTCCATCACCTGCCAGTCGGTATCGAGCGAGCGCCGGTCAAAACGGTTCTGGAACAGATGGCCCGTGCGCCCCGTGTGTTTATTGAACCGCCGCGCGTACGTCAAGAGCAGCCGGTGCATCGCAGCGCTCATCCTGTCCTCGTAATCTGCAAGCACCAAATGCACGTGATTGCCCATAAGGCACCAGGCGATAACCGTCACACCCTCCTCGCGGCAGCACTCGCGCATCAGCTCCAAAAACACCCACCGGTCTTCATCGCCCTCAAAGATGAGCTGCTTGCCCGCACCGCGAGCACAGACATGGTAAAAGCCGGTAACCGTTCTCCAAACGCGCTGCATGGCGCTCCCTTCGCCGGGATCTGCTTGCCATCCAATACAGCACGATTGAAGCGTGCCATCAAAACATTCACGCAAAACAATACACTCGCGCGGCCAAAGGCAGTAAACAGGCGGCGAACGGCACCGTTGCAACAGGTCAACCCCTGCAACACTTACAAGAGCCGACCAAAAGCTTGCCCAAGACGGACCCCCTCTACGGAAGTTCACGACCACAGAACATAGAGTTAAACCGTTTCAATTAAAACTTCCGGACTTCTCGCTACGAAAACTGAGCCGTTCGCCGAATATTCCGTGCATTTCGCGGTATTATAGGGGCTGCATGTCATGTCCCTTTCGAAGGGTCGCCCGGCAATCGCCAGCCACGACCCCCAGACGGGACGCCAACACGATAGAGAGGAGAGGCATGCAGTACTCACAGGAAGTGGAGAACATGTGCCCCGTTGCCAAGGGTGCATACCACGGCCCCGCACCCATCCCCGAGGAGGGCAAGTGGGTCCAGGCTAAGGAGATTTCCGACATCTCCGGTCTTACGCACGGTGTGGGTTGGTGCGCACCTCAGCAGGGCGCCTGCAAGCTCACGCTGAACGTCAAGGACGGCATCATCGAGGAGGCCCTCGTTGAGACCATCGGCTGCTCGGGCATGACCCACTCTGCCGCCATGGCTTCCGAGATCCTTCCCGGTAAGACCATCCTCGAGGCCCTCAACACCGACCTCGTCTGCGACGCCATCAACGTTGCTATGCGCGAGATCTTCCTGCAGATCGTTTACGGCCGCAGCCAGACCGCGTTCTCCGAGGGCGGCCTGCCCGTGGGCGCCTCCCTCGACGACCTCGGCAAGGGCCTTCGCTCTCAGGTCGGCACCATGTTCGGCACCAAGGCCAAGGGCGCTCGTTACCTCGAGCTCGCTCAGGGCTACGTCACCCGCATGGCTCTCAACGACAAGAACGAGATCATCGCATTCGAGTTCCTGAACCTCGGCAAGTTCACCGACGCCGTCAAGGCCGGCAAGACCCCCGAGGAGGCCATCGCTGGCGCTATGGGCCACTATGGTCAGTGGGAGAACGCTGCCAAGTACATCGACCCGCGCACCGACGAGGAGACTCACTCCGTCGCCAGCGTGTTCCCGGTTCACGAGTAGAAAGGGAGGGAAATAACTATGACTGTTACGTTCGAAGGTTACGAGCGCCGCGCTGACAAGATCAACAAGTGCCTCGCCGACAACGGCATCGCCTCCCTCGAGGAAGCTCTGCAGATCTGCACCGACAAGGGCTTCAACCCGCGTGAGATCGTCAACAACACCCAGTCCATCGCCTTCCAGAACGCCGAGTGGGCCTACACCCTCGGCTGCGCTCTCGCTGTCAAGCGTGGCGCCAAGTCCGCTTCTGAGGCTGCTGCCATCATCGGCGAGGGCATCCAGGCCTTCACCGTTCCCGGCTCCGTCGCCGAGGACCGCAAGGTCGGTCTGGGCCACGGCAACCTGGGCGCTATGCTGCTCTCCGACGACACCGAGTGCTTCGCCTTCCTGGCCGGCCACGAGTCCTTCGCTGCCGCTGAGGGTGCTATCGGCCTGGCTCTGAACGCCAACAAGGCTCGCAAGAAGCCGCTGCGCGTTATCCTCAACGGTCTGGGCAAGGACGCTGCTCAGATCATCGCCCGTATCAACGGCTTCACCTACGTGAAGACCCAGTTCGACTACTACACGGGCGAGCTCAAGGTCGTCGAGACCATCCCCTACTCCGATGGTCCCCGCGCTGCCGTTAACTGCTACGGCTCCGACGACGTCCGCGAGGGCGTTGCCATCATGTGGCACGAGAACGTCGACATCTCGATCACCGGTAACTCCACCAACCCCACGCGCTTCCAGCACCCCGTCGCTGGCACCTACAAGAAGGAGCGCCTCGAGGCTGGTAAGAAGTACTTCTCCGTCGCTTCTGGTGGCGGCACTGGCCGTACCCTGCACCCGGACAACATGGGCGCCGGCCCTGCCTCTTACGGCATGACCGACACCATGGGCCGTATGCACTCCGACGCCCAGTTCGCCGGTT
>CAJMST010000027.1 GCA_905216145.1 uncultured bacterium
CCGCACCGGCCCCCGCCGCCGCACCCGCGGCCGGCACGTGGACCTGCAGCTGCGGTGCCACCAACACCGGCAAGTTCTGCTCCGAGTGCGGCAGTCCCGCGCCCGCCCCCGCACCGGCCAAGTGGTTCTGCCCCAACTGCGGTAGCGAAAACGGCGGCAAGTTCTGCAGCAACTGCGGAACGCCCAGGCCCTAGCGCCCCTAACTGGTAATGAGCGGGGGATCCGCCACCCCCGCTGCCTTCTATGGGTTTCGTTCGATGAAGGAGGACACCATGAAGACAACGTTCAAAAAGTCCGTACTCGCATTTCTGACATGCGTCCTGGCGCTCGCCTTTGCCCTGACGGGCTGCAGCGGCGGCGGCAAGGACCCCAAGGCCAACTTCGTCGGCAGCTGGGAACTCTCGGGTGGAACCGTGGATGGCGAAGAGCTGACCGATGAGTACATGAAGATGCTCGAGGATTGGGGTGTCCACTGTGTTCTGATTCTCGATGAGGACGGTACAGGTGCCCTCGACCTGTTCCTTGAAGTCATGGACCTTAAATGGGAGGCAAAGGACGCCACCACCGTAACCATCACCGCCGAAGACGAGTCGCATGACATGAAGCTCAAGGACGGCAAACTCATCCTCGAAGAAGATGACGGCAATCTTGTCTTTACCAAGTCCGACAAGGACCTGTCCGGTACGGTGAAGAAGGATCGCGAGGCGGCCGAGAAGGAAGAAGAGATCGATGAGGCCGTCGAAGACGAAGATGTCCAGAGCGTCGAAATCTCCCCCGCCGTCACCGTCGCCGATGACGACCTGTGCACCATCACCATCACCGAGAAGTTCAAGGACGACTGGGGCGACATCGGCTTTGTCGTCAACATCACCAACAAGAGCGACAAGGACCTGACCTTCTACGCCCCCACCGGCAAGACCAACGTCAACGGCACCATGAAGGAAGCCTGGTTCTCGGCTCACCTGATGCCCGGCACCAACGCCACCGAAGAGTTCACCTTCTCGAACGGCACACTCGATAGCCTTGACGACCTCGTCAACACGACCATCGGCATCGATGCCTACCTGACCGATTCCTACGAGGACGTCGCCTCCTACAGCGCAACCATCGCGTAACGGCACGTAACATCAGCCGCGGGTTGGCGGACACATCCGCGCACATGTCAGGCGGGGCCGCAGGAGTTGATCCTGCGGCCCCGCCGCTTTATGCCGATGCGTAACGAGCGCTAGCGCTCCATGTTGGGAACGATGCTGCCCTCCGTTACTGCGCGCACGGCCAAGCGCATGATGTTGTCGTAGCCGGTCTTATTGAGAATCTCCGAGATGCGACGCTTGATGGTGCCCTCGCTCATAAACAGCTCGGCGGCGATCTCGCGACGACTTTTGCCCTCGCAGGCAAGGCGCAAAATCGACAGCTCGACATCGTCGAGGGCCGCCGTGCCCGAGAAGATGCTCTCGGGAGGCTTGGGAAACGTGCAGTAACCCGCCAGCGTGGAACGCATCACGGCGAACAGTTCATCGATACCGACGTTCTTGTACACAAAGCTGTCGACGCCCGCCTCGCGTGCCTGGTCCACAAAGGTGATCTCGGGCATACCCGTCATGATAATGACGCGGCACTCGGGCAGTTGTTCTTTAATGCGCGCCGCCGCCACGATGCCGTTGGAATCGTGCTCGGTGCACACATCCATCAGTATCATGTCCGGACGCTCCTTGAGCACAACGTCCAAAGCATTCGAGGCGTCGGCAATCGCGGCGACAACGGTCATGTCGGGCTGGTCGCCCACGGAACGCGCCAGGCTCTCGCGCAAGATAGCCTGGTCTTCGACGATTAACACGCGGATCATGAGCTTCTCCTTTGGACCGTGGCATTGGAGGCGAGCGGGATGGACACCGTAAGCGTGAAGGGCGGGGCGGTGTGGACTTCCAGGCTGCCGCCCAGATTCTGTGCGACATGCCTCATACCTGGGATACCCGTTCCCTCGCGATACGATACGGGTGCAGGCGCGCCGTCGTTAGAAACGGCCATCCGCGCAACAGCGCCGTCTTCCGACGTCTCCTGCCGCAGGCGCACATGGACCTGATGGGCTTGTGCATGCTTGGTGGCATTGGTCGAGGCCTCGCGGATAATCTGCAGAAAGGCTGCGGCGACACGCGTGTCGCTTGGCAGCTCGCCCTCCACATCGATCTGCACGCTCACCAGGCCAAAGGCATGGACGATATCGCCCAGTTGCTCTGCCGGTTCGGTGTCGCCCCCGCTGCGCAGATCGGCAGCGATTGAGCGCAGCAGCGGGTCGATCTGCTCGAGTGACTCGTCATCCAGGCGCCCCTCCTCCAGATAACGATGGAGGATGGACAGACGCTGCCCGATCACGTCGTGCACGCGAGCGCGCATACGCAGATAGGCCGCATTGTCAGCAACTTTTTTGACTTCTTCGATCTGGGCTTGGAGCTCTTGGCCCGCAAGCTCAAGCAGGTGGTTGGCTTGCGCCAGGCGATCATGAGCATGCGCATACTCTGTTACATCCAGGCCGATAATGCGCTCGAAGAGGCGGCCCGAAACCATAACGTCATCGTGCACAAACAAGCGAATCTCGGCGGGAGAAACCTCGACCACAACGCGCGCCTCACCAAAACGGTCCAGACTAATACGCACGCGGTTCTGGCTGCTTTCGGGCATTTGCATGCTGAGTTTGCGCAGGTCGTTCCATGTTCCGCTCATATCGCCTAGGTCGGTGGGCATATGAAGCTCCACCAGGTTTTTTCGCATGCAGCGGTTCATGAGCAGCGGACGGCCCCTCGGGTCTAGATACAGGATGCCCACGGGAATCACGTTGATGGTCTCGATCGTCGAGAACATGGTGATATCCTCCTGGCGGTTACGGACGTCCATCAAGAGCGCCGCAATGGAGCGGAACAGGAAAAACGCTCCCTCTGCGATAAGGACAACGGTCCACGCCGAGCCCATGGCAAGCACCACCGGCGGTGTCACGGCGGCAATGAGCAGCAGCTCGGCCAGCATGACTGGACGACGATAGTGCACCATAAGCACCACGCCGTAGGCAAAGATCACGGCATTGAGCCACAGCGCTCCGCCCATTGCCCTGGCGCAAACGTCAAGCGGCGCCACCAGATACGAGCCAGACGACGCGAACAAGATGAGCGCCGAAATCATCAGGTGAAGCACAAGGCTCGCCTCGTAGGCGCAAATCACCTTACGGTTATAGGACGAGCGGCGCGATGAAATGAGCGGAACGTGGATCGTCTGCAGGCACGCAGCCAGGGCAAAGACAACATCGAGCGCAACGATTTGGGGAAGAATAAGCGAAATCTGCATCGTCACTCACCCGCCCTCGGCATCAAGACGATCATGCGCAGCTGGCCGGGCTCGCCCTCAAGGCGATATGCCACGTTGCGCCCTTGCAAAGCGCTTTCGAGCTCTTGCGCAGCGGGCGTCTGCGAAAGATCTGCATCATCGTTGGAAAAAAGCGTGGCGCGCAGCTCGACACTGCATCGATCATGGTCGCCCAAGTGATACATAAGCGCCGGATGGTCGGTGGTGTAGGCAAAAAACGCAAAGTCATACACGCAGTCGTACAGGGCGCTTACCGTACTGGCGTGCAACGGGCGCCGTATGGCGATAATCGAGGCGCAATCGATATCGATGGTGCGCAGGTCGCTTGCGAGCTCGTTGGCAATGAGCTGAATGCGGTCGCGATCAAAACCGCTCTCCCCGTGCTGTGCCAACGTGAGCGACCCCTTGCGCTTGCAATAGGCGACGAGCATCTTGGCGCGCTGCAGCATGCGGTAGCGCTCGTGCGAAGACGCTTCGTCGGTCAACGGCGGCAGCGAGCTCAGCAGGTCGTACATCCCTTCGAGCGCGCGGGCAAGCGCTTGGTCCACGTCTTGGACCAACAAGGTCTCGGCCTCTTGATCTGCCAAATGCGTCTTAAGGTCGTAGTCGGCGGCGAGCAGCTCGTTTTGACGCTGCAACTCCATGCGACGATGTGCCAGCTCACGGTTAAGCTCGTTGAGCTCCGACACGTCTTGGGCAAGCAGGGCCGATCCGCCCAGCAGTGGGAAGGCACGGTACATTACATCGGGATCGGACGCCACGGCAAAGGCATGAACGCGCCCGCGCTCCTGGACCCGCAACTCCTCGCGCACGCCTACCGGCATTGGCTTTGACACTGGCGTGGCATAGACTTCCTGCAGGTCGCGCGTTAGAACTTTGAGGTCAAGCGGCAAGGTGCCGAAAATACCGGCGATGCCGTGATATGACGGAATGACACCGCAATCGAGACAGATTTCCATCGCCACCACGCACAGGACGCAATAGACGAGCGAAAAGTTGAGCCTCCATGCCCAGGGCACGCGCAACGCATACGAGACGGCAAAGAATGCGCCACCCAGCAGTACGAGCGCCGCCGTACCCGAGAAACGCTGGATGCGAAAGGACGAGGACCGGCCCACCAGGATAAAAAAGGCCACGAAGTTAAAGGCCGTCCACACTAAGACGGCGAAATAACCCCAGCCGTACGTGTAATCGTTGCTCCAGGTGTCGCTCGTACGGTCAAAGCGGAAGACCTGCTGGTGAAAATCGTTGGTGAGCACAAATCCGATAAGCAGGATGGCCACAATCCACAGCGCGGCGCAGTAGCGGCGACCCAGGCGGTGTTGCTCCAAGCCCGCAAGGCGCAGACCACACAACTGGTAGAGCAGCGGAATGAGCGTCATGGGCACGTAGTACAGGTACCACAGCACGGTGGCATAGAACGGCGTGAACGACTTGTACTTGAGAATGACTTCGATCATCCACAGGGCGCAGATGGTGGCGATGGCAACAAGGCGGCGGCGCAACACATAGTCCAAACAGCGCAGATAGACCGATACGCCCCAAATCGAAAATGCAATTGCGGCAACAAGCAGCGGGAGAGAGCTCGAATGGACGAGCGCATCCACGACCTCTTCGGACACCTCGCTATAGGCGGGCACGGCGTTAGAAAGTTTGGGGTCGAAGGCGAACAGCGACGGCAAGACCGCCAAAAACATGAGGAACAGCGCGGTGATGACACCGGCGATAGCAAAGACGCGGTGGCGGTACACCTGATGTGTTATGCCAACAAGGAATCGCGGCATGGCGAAGAGCCTGCCGCCCCTGGGATCCGCCACCGGCGCGGATCGGGCGGCCGCATGGCCGATATGTCGCTCGCGGGTACCCATAGTGCTTTTAGTGTACCGACAGGCAGGCTCAAAAAACGGGCCGCATGTCCCAAAATCCGTAGACGGCAAAGCGCCCGACGAGCACAAACTGCTCGCCGGGCGCTTTGGTTAGGAGACTATGATTGCCGGGAAAGCCTAGGACAGGTCTGTAAGATTTGAGTCTAGGGTTTTCCAGGTGCCGTAGATTGGGTCGAATGGGGAGCGCCGCGTACTTAAGGTACGCAAGCGACGAATGAGGCCCAAGGTACGGTGGTTGGGAAAGCCTAGGCCAGATCTTCGCCGTTGGAAGCGATTACCTTCTTGTACCAGTCGAAGCTCTTCTTCTTGGAGCGCTTGAGGGTACCGTTGCCGGCGTCGTCACGGTCGACGTAGATGAAGCCGTAGCGCTTGGACATCTCGCCCGTGCCGGCCGAGACCAGGTCGATCGGACCCCAGGTGGTGTAGCCCAGCAGGTCGACGCCGTCCTCGGTCACCGCGTCGCGCATCGCGGCAATGTGCTGGCGCAGGTAATCGATGCGGTAATCGTCGTTGATGGAGCCGTCCTCCTCAACAACGTCCTTGGCGCCAAGACCGTTCTCGACCACGAACAGCGGCTTCTGATAGCGGTCGTACAGGTCGTTGATGGTGATGCGAAAGCCCAGCGGGTCGATGGCCCAGCCCCACTGGCTCTGCTGCAGATAGGGGTTCTTGGCGCCGGCGAAGGCGTTGCCCTGGGTCTTCTCGACATCGGGATTATCGGCACCGGCGGAGCAGCGAGTGGAGTAGTAGCTAAAGCTGATGAAGTCGACGGTGTTGTCGGCCAGGATCTCGCGGTCCTCGTCGGTCATGCCCACATCGATACCCAGACGCTCGAGCTTCTTGACGGCATAGGCCGGGTAATAGCCACGGCTCTGGACGTCGACGAAGAAGTAGTTGTCCTGGTTGTCGAGCTGGGCCTGGCGCACATCGCCCGGGCGACAGCTGTAGGGGTAGTAGGTGCCGGCAGCGAGCATGCAGCCGATCTTGACCTCGGGGTCGATCTCGTGGGCGATCTTGGTGGCCCAAGCGCTGGCGACGAGCTCGTTGTGGGCGGCCAGATACTCAACGGCCTCCTTGTTCTCGCCCTCCTCAAAGACCAGGCCGGCACCCATAAACGGCAGGTGCAGGATCATATTGATCTCGTTAAAGGTGAGCCAGTACTTCACCAGGCCCTTGTAGCGGGTGAAGATTGTGGTCGCGAGGTTCTTGTAGAAGTCGATGAGCTTGCGGTTGCGCCAGCCGCCGTACTCCTTGATGAGGTGAATCGGGCAGTCAAAGTGCGTGATGGTCACGAGGGGCTCGATGCCGTACTTTTGGCACTCGCGGAACACGTCCTCGTAGAAGGCCAGGCCGGCCTCGTTGGGCTCGGTCTCGTCGCCGTTGGGGAAGATGCGGGTCCAAGCAAGGCTCATGCGGAAGGTCTTAAAGCCCATCTCGGCAAAGAGGGCGATGTCCTCCTTGTAGTGATGGTAGAAATCGATGCCGGTCTGCGCCGGGTAGTAAAAGCCGTCCTCGAAGTCGAGCATCTTACGCTGGCCGGAAACCACCGCGCGGCGCTCGGGGCCGTGCGGGGCTACATCCACGTTAGCCAGGCCGCGGCCATCCACGTCGTAGGCACCCTCGCACTGGTTGGCGGCCGTCGCGCCGCCCCACAGGAAGTCTTTACGGAAAGCCATACATCGATCCTTTCACACGCTGTTTGTCGTGATTTCAGTATCCCTGCAAACAGCGCGTCGCTCAACGGCAACGGCGCAGGTCGACACTTCTTTTCGCTCGCGGGCACCCGCCAGTCGCCCTCGTCTGACACTTTTTGATACCCGCCTGCCCCAACCACCACAGGCACCTTTGTGGCGGTTGGGGCCCGTTTGTCTCAATCTGTAACAGTTAGGCCGTCAAAACCGGGCCTGGTGTTACAGATCGAGATTGTTAGGCCTGTCCCCTACGGTTTGTCTAAATCTGTAACAAGTAGAGACGATTTAGCCCGCTAGATGTTACAGATCGAGACAGAAGATTCTAGTCGCAGGTGATGTCGAGGTTCTTGCCGATGAGACCTACGTAGCCGCCCTCGGCAGCCTTGGGGCTGTCGGCGTGGCAGAGGACCCACTTGTCGGCCTTCCAGTAGCAGTAGCTGTCACCGGTGGCAGGCATGTCGGCTGCGGCCTCGGGGCGCGGGCCGTTGGTGCCCGCCGGCAGCGCCACCATCACCTGGAAGCCGCCTTCGTCGACCATGCACGGCGTGTAGTGGAGCGTGGTGTTGAAAACCTCGACAACCTTGCCCGCCGGCACGCGGAACGCCTTGACGCACGCGGTATCGAGCTTGCCGTCCTCGATCTCCCAGCGATGCGCCACGAGCAGGATAAAATCGCGAGCACCCAGGTTGAACTCGCTGGCGCGGTGGTACTCCAGGCAGTTGAGGCGCGTGTTGTGACCGTTGCACCAGCCGAGCTGGAAGGGACGGCCACCAAACATGAGAAAGCCCAACTTATCGGCATCCTTGGCGCCCTCGAGCTCCGGCGCACTTGCTACGTACTTGCTGCCCTCGGGAATGGGCGTGGCAGAGAGCGCCTCGAGCACGGGCGACGTGAGCTCGGACGAAACGTCATCCCAAACGTTGCCATAGGATTTGAACTCGGGATCGTTGACAGAGTAGATATGCATGTTCACTCCTGTTCGTAAATGTGACTATACGAACATTCTAGAACAAACATGAGCGATTTTGAACGCTCGTCCTGACCAATCAACAAAAAGGCGCCCCCGCATAAGCGAAGGCGCCCAATGCGCTCGTTTTGGGCGACAAAGCTCTTACGCCTGCTGATAGTGCAGGTGCTTCTCGTCGATATCGGCCAGGTCGCGGTCGAGGTAACGGCGTGCGAGCCAGTTAGCCATGGGAAGGTTCTGGTCCAAGTAGTTGCCGCACTCCTCAGGAGCGGCACCGGGGACATCGCCCTCAAAGCCAGCAACAAACTCGAACAGCTCGCGCACGAGCGGCAGAATCTCCTCGCTCGTCACCTCGCCAAACACGACGAGGTAAAAGCCCGTGCGGCAGCCCATGGGCCCAAAGTAGACAATGCGGCTCGACCACTCGGCATGGTTGCGGAGGAACGTCGCGCCCAGGTGTTCGATGGTGTGGCACTCGGCCGTGTTCATGACCGGCTCCTTATTGGGTGTGGTCAGGCGCAGGTCAAAGGTGGTGACGGCGGCGCCGGTCGCCGGATCGCGGTCGATGCGGCTCACATACACGCCGGGCTCAAGCAGCAGATGGTCAACGGAAAAGCTCGCGATGCGCTCCATGGCAGATCCTCTCGGTAGTCAATTTGGGACGGGTTCTTTTAGCTGGTTCGAATGGTCGCACCAATCATACCAGTCAAAAAAGCCCCGTCCCAAAAAGACAACTTAGCCCAAGACATGGGCCATACGTGTCTTGAACTCGGACAGGAAGCGCGGAGCATCCACGGTCAGTGCCACAAGCGCGCTCTTGTCCGGATCGGACAGGCGGCGCTCATCGCAGATGGTGCGACCGCGGTACTCGCCCAGCAGATCAACACGCAGGTTGCAGCCGAGCGCGCCCACGAGCGTGGGGTCAATCGCCACGGCAACGGCAAGCGGATCGTGCAGCGCGCAGCCACCCAGGTAGGGGGCGTTCATCTCGTACGAGCCAATGTAGTGCTCGACCATGCCCGCAAACGCGCAGCCCGCCATGGTGCCCGAACCCGTCCAGCCGGCGATATCGCGGCGCGTCAGCACCACACGATGCGTCACATCAAGGCCCACCATGGTGAGCTTGCGGCCCGAGCGCAGCACGGCATCGGCGGCCTCGGGGTCGCTTGCCATGTTAGCCTCGGCGCCCGCGCTCACGTTGCCGGGCACGGTAAGGGCGCCGCCCATCACGACCACGCGGCCAATAGACATCATCGCCGCCGCATCACGCTCAAGGGCGAGCGCCAAGTTGGAGAGCGGACCGGTCGCCACGTAGACCAAATCGGGGCCATAGGTGCGCGCGGCATCGATCAGATAATCGACCGCCGCGTTACCATCGGCCGATGTCGCCCCCACCGGCTCGTAGGGCGACGCGGGCACGCTCGCCCCACCAATGCCGTTTTTGCCGTGGATGAGCGTGGTAGACGCCGGCGGCGTATAGGGCTCGGTCGCCTTAACGGGGCGATCGGCGCCCAGGTATACCGGCACCTCGGGACGACCCAGCAGGTCGAGTACCGCCAGGCAGTTATGCGCCGACTGCTCGACGCGCACGTTGCCAAAGCACGTGGTAATGCCGACGAGCTCCACCTCGGGGCTCGCGATGGCATAGGCGAGCGCCATGGCGTCGTCCACGCCCATATCCAGATCAAGGATCAGCTTCTTGGTTGCCATTGTTCTACTCCGCTTCTCCGTCTCAATCGTTCAACCAAACCAATGTTCAACTTCGGCGCGCGTGGGAATCGACTGCTGCGCGCCCAAACGCGACACCGTTACTGCCGAGGCGCGAGCGCCTGCGGCCATGCACTCAAAGAGCGGCAAGCCCTCCAGGCGAGCCGCGGCAAGCGCGCCGATAAACGTATCGCCGGCGGCCGTCGTGTCGACCACCGCGCTCGAAAGCGCCGGCATACGCAGCAGCTCACCGTCGTCACCCAGCGTAACCGAGCCGGCACCGCCCAGCGTGATGACCGCGGCACCGGCACCCTTAGCGAGCAAGGCCTTAAGCGCGGCCACGCAGCTCGCGTCATCCGTGGGCAAGATGCCCGTCAGCACCTGGCACTCGGTCTCGTTGGGACAAACCAAGTCGACCGCAGGCCACACTCCCGCCGGCAGATCGCAGGCGGGCGCCGGGTTAAAGACCGTATAGAACCCCAGCCTGTGGGCGCAAGAGAGCGCCTCGGCCGTGGCCATCAGGTCGCATTCGCCCT
The DNA here is from genome assembly GCA_905216145.1 of uncultured bacterium. GTDB lineage: Bacteria > Actinomycetota > Coriobacteriia > Coriobacteriales > Coriobacteriaceae > Collinsella. The sequence continues at coordinate 10,142 of CAJMST010000027.1, forward strand.
GGGCGATAAAGACGCCGCCGGCCGCCGGGGCGAGGTCGCAGATATCATCATCGAGTTCATCGACCACTAGGTAACGCAGCGCGCAGGCCACGTCCTCGCCCAAAAGCGCATGGTTGGCGCCCGGCGACAACACGATGCGGTTGTCGTTCTCGCAGCGAATGATAGTCGCGGTGCCAGTCTCCACGTCATCGCGACGCGCCACGAATTCAACGTCCACGCCGGCATCTTGGAGCCCCGCCACCAGTGCGTCGCCAAATGCATCGCGCCCGACGGCGCCGATCATGCACGTGCGCGCACCCATGCGCGCGGCGGCCACAGCCTGATTGGCACCCTTGCCGCCGGCATTGGTGATAAAACCGCTGCCACCGACCGTCTCGCCCGCGCGCGGCATGCGCTCGCACGCCACCGAAAGGTCCATGTTCATGCTGCCGAACACCGCAACGATGCCGCGATCTGCCATGGAAACCTCCTCGTCTGCGGGCTTTATGCCCACCGTCGGCCGTCAATCGTATGCTTTCGCACTCTATAACTTTAGTTCACTTTGATGTGAACGCGCGCTTGAGGTTGCGCCAGCAGCAAGCATTCACAGGAGCGGGCAGCTACAATGAATACGTGCTGATTATTCTCGTCATTGGATGATGTTTTATGGAACAACTCCCGCAATCGAGCCCACGCGGCACGCGCCGTGCGCCCGATAACCAGGCGCCGCACGAACGCCCGCGCACCGAGCGCCGCGCCGGCGAGCCGCGTCGTGCCACGAGCCCCCATCGTGTGCCCACCAACAAAGCGGACCATGCCAGCGCCGCCACCGCGGACCAGACGCCCACTCGTCCCAAATCTCGTTACATTCCCGCGCTCGACGGCCTGCGCACGCTCGCCGTTGTCGCGGTGGTGCTCTATCACCTCAACCTCACGTGGGCGCAGGGCGGCCTGCTCGGCGTCACGATCTTCTTTGTGCTTTCGGGCTATCTGATCACGCGCCTGCTGCTCAACGAAGTCGCCAAGACCGGACGCATCGACCTCAAGAGCTTCTGGATTCGCCGCATCCGCCGTCTGTTCCCCGCCGTGGTGACCGTCGTGGTCGTGACCTGTGCGCTGTGCACCATCTTCAACCACGTGATGCTCACCAAGATGCGCCCCGACATCCTGCCGTCGCTGCTGTTCTTCAACAACTGGTGGCAGATCGCGCAGGACGTCTCGTACTTCAACGCCTTGGGCGACCCCTCGCCGCTCACGCACTTTTGGTCGCTCGCCATCGAGGAGCAGTTCTACCTGGTTTGGCCCCCGCTGTTGTTTGCCATGGTATCCATGCACATGAGTAAACCCAGCACGCGCCGTGTGGTTCTGGGCTTGGCTGCGGTTTCCGCCATCGCCATGATGGTGCTCTACAACCCTGCCGCCGACCCCAGCCGCGTGTACTACGGCACCGACACCCGTGTGTTCTCGCTGCTGCTGGGCGCCTGGATGGCCTTTATCCCCGATCGCGATCTGGCGCCCGTGCGCCTCGCTCATCGTTTGGGGCTCAATCGCCTGGCTGGCGCCGCCAAGCACGGCAAGAACGCCGAGGGCAAGCCTAGCGAGAAGGCCGACGAATCAGCCGAGACCGCCCCGGCACAGCCGAGCGCCCTCGTGCGCTTTTGGTCCTCGCCCGCATCCATCGATGTGCTGGGCGTCGTGGGTCTGGTTGGTCTTGCTGCCATGGTCGCGCTCACCAACGGCTACACCGCGTTCCAGTATCGCGGCGGCACGCTGCTGTGCTCGATCCTCACGCTCATGGTCATTGCCGCCTGCGTGCAGCCCCAGGGAATGGTTGCCCGCGCGCTGTCCGCCGAGCCGCTCGTGTGGGTTGGCAAGCGCTCGTACAGCATCTACCTGTGGCACTATCCGCTGCTGTTGCTCATGAACCCGGTCGCCAACATCAACGATACGCCGTGGTGGCAGTACATTTTGCAGGTGTTGTTGGTGGTCGCCGTGGCCGAATGTTCATATCGCTTTATCGAGACGCCGTTTAGAAAGGGCGCCTTCGGCCGCACCGTCGCCGAATTCCGCGATGGCACCGCCACGCCCGCCAACTGGGCACGCGCGCACGTCCTTGTCTGCGCAGCCTGTGCTGTCGTGTTGGTCGTTGCACTGGGCGGCCTGATCTTTGTGCCGGAGACCTCCGCACTGAGCGGCGAGGGCGCCGAAGTCCTCAACAAGGAAGCCAAGAACACCGCGCCCGCCGACCAACAGGCGGCCGACGACACCGACAAGGACAACGACGGCTTCCCCGATGGCTCCTACGATCTGCTTATGATCGGCGACTCCGTGTCGCTGCGTGCCGTGGACACCTTTGATGGCGTGTTCCCGCACAGCCATATCGATGCCGAAAAGGGCCGCCAGTTCGATGCGGGCCGTGCGACATTTGAGGGCTATATCCAGCAGAACCTTGCCGGCAAGATCGTGGTCTTTGCCCTGGGCACCAACGGCTTGGTAACCGACGACCAGATCGACGCCATCATGGCCGATGCAGGAGATAAGCGTATTGTGGTGTTTGTGAACACGCGCAGCCCGCAGCCGTGGGTTGGCTCTACCAACCAGGCCATCGCCAACGCCGCTACGCGCTACAAGAACGTGCGCGTTATCGACTGGTACGGATACAGTGCCAACCGCAACGACCTGTTCGATGGCGATGGCACGCACCTATCGACCACTGGCGTGACTGAGTACCTCAACTTGATCCACGATGCAGTCAAGAAGGACCTGCCCGTGCATCCCGAAGATCACGTCAACGATCCACAGCCGGCAGCCGTCAAGTCTGCCACCGATGCGCTCGTCAATGCGCTCGCCTTCAAGCCGCACAAGCTGGGCACCGACAAGTAACCCGCAGCAAACAACCAAAAATCACTCTTTTCGAGCCGACTCCAAGAGGTCGTGGGCAAAAAAACAGGCCGCAGCCCATCGCTGCGGCCTGTTCGGAAGCAAAAGAGGCGTTAAGCGCTGTAGCCCATCGCTTGCAGCACAAACATGACGACCGTCAGCACCGTAATCACGCCGATAGTCGCCCAAGTGAGCACGTTCCACACGCGGCCGTTGCGGTTGGCGCCCATAATGTGACGGTCGGCGGCGATAACCACCTGAAACACCAGAACCACGGGGAGCAGCACGCCGTTGATGACCTGCGAGGTCATCATGATCTGGAACAGATCGACGCCGGGCATAAGCACCAGCACGGCAGAGATACCGATGATGGCCGTAATGATGCCGCGGTAGACCGGAGCCTCGTCCCAGCTGCGATCGGCGCCGCGCTCCCAGCCAAATGCCTCGCAAATGGCGCTGGACGTAACACCCGGCAGCACGCAGGCGGCCAAGAAGCTCGCGGCGACCAAGCCTGAAGCGAATAACACCGTCGACCACTGACCAGCAATGGGCTCCAGCGCGCGGGCGGCATCGGCAGCATCGCTAATCTGGATACCCGCCGGGAACAGCACCGTACCGGTCGTGATGATGATAAAGCCGGCGATGATATCGGCAGCGATCGAGCCGCTTACGGTATCGATACGCTGCAGCACGATATCGTGCTCGCCCGCATTCTTATCGACCACGTTGTTCTGCGCCAGGAAGATCATCCACGGCGCAATGGTAGTACCAATCGTTGCGACCACGAGTGACACGTAGTTAGGATCGTTTTGAATGTTGGGGGCGACCAAGTCGACCGCGACCTCGCCCCAATTGGGACCAGCCATAAACGCAGCGACGATATAGGTCACGAACACACAGCTCACCAGCAGCAAGATCTTCTCGATGCGCTGGAAACTGCCCGACATGGTAAGCATCCACACCAGCAGCGCCACAAGCGGCACCGAGATGCTCGCCGGGACGCCAAAAAGGGCGAGGCCGCTCGCGATACCCGCGAACTCCGAGATAGTCACGGCCGTGTTGGCGATCAACAGCGCTGCCATGGCCAGCACGCTCTTGCGCACGCCAAAGCGCTCGCGAATGAGCGAAGCCAGGCCCTTGCCCGTGACGCAGCCACAGCGCGCCGCGGTCTCCTGCGTCACGATAAGCAGCACGGTCATGACGGGAAGCATCCAGAGCATCTTGTAGCCATAGCTGGCGCCCGCGCTGGAATACGTGGCGATGCCGCCAGCGTCATTGCCCGAAAGCGCCGCCAGCAGACCAGGGCCCATAGCGCCAAAGATGGCGGCAATGGTCAGCTTTTGCTTGGTGCTCGGCTTTTGCTTCGTGTTTTGCACGCGACCACCTATCCCATGACCGACATGGCGAGCAGCACCGCGGCGATGCAGTACGCCACACACGAGATCATGACGGCGATGACGTTCATGGCGGTGCCCGACGTGTTGAGGTCATGCTCGTCACGCCAGAACAGCACCATCAGGTAAATCACGGCGCTCATGTTGCCAACTAGGCAAATGATGGCAGCGATATTAAAGCACCCGGTAAAGAGTTGCTCCTCAAACATGGGCGCATCGGGGAACGCAGCGGTGCGCACCAGCTGGGCGCACAGGTAGGTCACGAGTGACAGAATCAGGCCCATGCCCGTGCTCTGGAAGAAGAATCCCAGATACGGCTTGGGCTCGTCGTCGTGACCGTCATACTCCAGGAAGTAGTTCTTGACGAACGACACCATGCGCGAGGCCGCCAGCAGTACGAGCGGCATGGCGCACATGGGGAACACCACCAGATGCGCGGAGCCGAGCGCCGTTCCCAGCACGGTCGCCATGATGCACGACGCGATGCCCCATACAACAACCCAGTACTGGCGATGCACGAACCAGCTGAGCACGTTCGTCGAGTCGTCCGACGCGCTATCGCCCGAGCCGACACCGGCGATCTGCAGGTCCTCCTGGTGCTCCTCGGCGATAACGTCCATGGCGTCATCGAAGGTCACGATACCTAGGATGTGGCGGTTCTCGTCGCAGACAGGGATGGCAACCAGGTCGTACTTGGTCATCTCGTCCGTCACGTCTTCCTGGTCCTCGTCGGGCGACACATAGACCAGGTCGCGATAGGCCAGCTGTCCCAGCGTGGCATCGCGGTCAGCTACGATCAGCGTGCGCAGCGAAAGCACGCCCGTCAGCATGCCGCTCGGATCCTCGGTATAGACGTAGTAGACGCTCTCGAAGTCCTCGTCGAGCTCGCGAATCGCCTCGATGGCGTCACCGACCGTTGCCGTGGCGGGCAGGGAGACAAACTCCGAGGTCATGATGCGGCCGGCGGTGTTGTCCTCATACCCCAGCAGGTTACGAATCGCCTTCTCCTCCTTGACGCCCATCAGGCGCAGGAGCTTCTCGGCCTTCTCGTAATCGAGCTCGTCGATCAGGTCAGCTGCATCGTCCGGGTCCATCATGGCCAGCATCGACGATGCGTCCGTGTCGGACAGGCCCTCGAGCATCTCGGTCATAAGCTCGTCGTCATCGAACTCCGAGATGGCCTCGGCGGCCTGGGCAGTATCGAGCTGCGCAAACACCTGCGCACGTAGGCGCGGGTCGAGCTGCTCGATAATGTCGGCGATGTCGGCAGGATGCAGCTCGCCAAGCGTCTTGTGCGACACCGAGAGTTGAATGTTCTTGGTCGAGCGGTCGAGCAGGTCCATGTAGGACCAAGCGATGATGTCCTCACTGAGCGGCTTGCCCAGGTGCTTCATAAAGCCTTCGACGATATGCTCGAGCGCGGGGCTGATGGCGCGTAGCAGACCGCGGGCACCGACCTCGGCGCCCAGCAGGCGCAGCTGGTTTTCGCCCGACATGGAAAACTTGATGTCGTTTACGCGCACGACCTTCATGCCCTGCGTGTCGACAATCTGCTTGTTGAGCACATCGCGGGCAAGCAAGAGTTCGGTCGGCTGCAGGTACGAAAAACGGATTTCGGTGGCCGACGTCTTAAGGTGTACACCCGTCTCGTCGATACGGTCGACCCATTTGCGCCAGCTGATCATAAACGGCGTCTTGCCGGGTCCGCGGAACGCGAGCGACGTCACGTGCGGAAAAACTTCGCCGGTAGCAATGCCAAAATCGTTCACAACGCCGAGCTTTTCGCCATCGACGTCCAAGACCGGCAATTTGAGCATCTCACTCAGATAATTCAATGGTGCTCCCCATCATAATTCCTCCGGATGCGGCCGCGCGTGCGGCGTCCGGGGGCTTCTGGATATGTATACGCATGCGCGGGCGGCACGCCGCTCGACGCTCACACCCCGTGCATGCGCAAAAAGCACCTGCATGGGGTCATCGACTGTATGGTCGAGGTTTGGATTTCACCTGTAACCTTTCTCTTGACCCTCATTAACCGCAGTAACTATAGCATCAGCATCGCCCTGCGGCATCGAATTTATGCGCTGCACATTGCAGGCATACCAAACGCTGACGCATCCGTGACATAGCTGTTGGGGACGTTCTTAAACGACTACCCAATGACTACTCTGTGGTGTCGTCGTCCTCGGCAAGTTGGGGGAACACGGCGTCCTTGGGCATGGCGACCTTCGTCAACGAGGTGAGCTTTTTGCTCAGCGACGTGTCTGTCTTGACCAGGTCGCTGAGCGTCACGATCTTGTAGCCGTCGGCGACAAGGCCGTCGATAATCTGCGGCAGCGCCTCGAGTGTCTGCTCGGCGCATTCGTCTCTATCGGTGAGCAGCACGATATTGCCCGGCGTCACCGAATCGAGCACCGTCGAGACTTGCTCGTCGGCACCGTTGAGCAGCCAGTCGCCCGAGTCAATATTCCACGAGACTACGGCGGAGACCAGGTCCATCGCATCAATCCAGTTTTGCTCGTCAAAGGCAGCGTAGGGAGCACGCAGCAGCATCGTCTTCACGCCGGTCGTCGACTTAATCGCATCGGTGCCTTTCGTGATCTGTTCGCGTACCGCCTCACGGTCCTGACCCTTGAGCGAATCGTCGCTGTAGCTGTTGGATCCGATCTCGCATCCGGCATCGACAATCGCCTTGGCCGTGGCAGGCGAGGCCTCGGCCGCATCACCCGAAAGGAAGAACGTCGCGGTAACGCCCTTTTCCTTGAGCACCTGCAAGATCTGCTTGGTAGCGCCGCTCGGACCCTCGTCAAACGTCAGCGCCACGTACTTTTTGTTGCCCTTGGGCGCCACGCTGGCGCACGCAACGACGCAATCGGTGGCGGGCACAACCTCGCCGCGGTCTTGCGTCTTGCCCGACTGCTCACCAATCCACACCTCGGAGCGGCCCTGGACACCCCATGTCTGCACATACTCGATAGCGCCCGTACCCTCGACCTTGAGCTTGGGCTCGATAACCGTAGCCTGAACCTCGTGCTTCTCGTAGGTGTTACGGCCATCCTTGACCGTCACCTTCTCGCCGCCCTCAAGTTCGCGGCTATCCCATTTACCCTGCTTCACGCGCTTGCCGTCGACCTTCACCGACAGCTTTTCGCCCCCATGGCGCTTGAGCACGCTGTCATCGACGGCCAGCAGGTCGCCTGCGTCGTAGGTGTCAGTCAACTCCTGGTCATCGATGAGATTCTGCAGCGTAGAGCCCACACGCACCGCGGTCTTCTGGCCGTTGAGCTCCACGTCCACACTGCGGTTGACGTAGCCCACGACGGCAGCGATAAACAGCACGAGCGCACAGCCCACGGCGATGAGCGCATAGGGCAGGCGAGACGAACGACGGGGTGTGCGGCTGTTGCCGATGCGCGCGCTGCGATCGCTAAAGCCGCGGCTATGGTTGAGATACATCGCGCCGGGCTTACGGTGACGCTTGCGCTGACCGCTGGGCAGCTGCCCCAGGTCGCGGCGCGCCGTCGGACGCGCACCCGAACGCCCGTTTAAGTTGGATCCGTTTTGGCGCATGTGCCCTCCCCCATAAACACAGCAAGCCGGAGCAACAGGTCTCCGGCTTGCCTCCCATCATTTGGTACGTCGCTATTTTGTAGCTTTTGACGAGCCTCCGCTCGCCTTTTGGTATTCGTCCTTAAAGGCCTTGAACATGCCGCGCGTCTTGCCGAGCTGCTTGCCCAGTGCGCGACTGCCCTTGTCCACGGCAACCGATCCCTTGTCGTCGAGCACCTTGGCGCCCTTTTTGACCTTGTCGCCCACCACGACGCTGGCCTCGGCGGCCTTGGCAGCCGCACCGCCCGAATACCCGAGCGACTTGACCTCGTCCGAAACAATCATCGCGCCGTCCGCATAGCCGCGCAGCATCGTCGGCGGCACCTGCGTGTCACCAACCAAAACACTCGAAGCAGCACCGGCGGTCACATAGAATGCCTGCACGATGCCCGAGCGTGGCTTGAACTCCACGTCCGAGCAATAGCCCACGACGTCGCCCGATTCCGTGCGCACGTCCATACCGACCCAGATGATGCAATCGTCCAGGTTGATGTCGAGGCGCTTGGCGGCGGCGGCATCGTAGGTGCCCTTGACGTCATCGACCGCGATGGCGCCCTCGTAGACACCAATGGCGTCGAGCGCTACGAATCGGTCGGGGCGCTCGATCATGCCCGCGATATCGGACTGGCGGACCATAAAGCCGACCACGCGCGTACCGCCCGGGGTAAAGACCGGAAAGTGAATCTTTCCGAGCTTTTTAGGGCTGCGCGGCGTGCCGTCCTTTTTGGTGCGCTTGTCCTCGGTAGGCTTGCGATAGATCTTGGCACCGACAAAATCCCCGGCGCGCATTATGCCTCGGTCGAGGGCTCCACAGCCTCGGTATCAGCCTCGACGGCGTTCTCGACCACGACGTCGGCGGCAGGCGTCACGTTGCCGCCCGAAATGGCGTCGTTGAGCTGCTCGCGCAGCTGGTCCATGCGCTCGCGGGCCAGGTCGACCTTGGCGCGCAGATCGTCGGTCTTGGCGTCGACCATCGGGCCAAAGTCATTCACCGCAGCACGGGCCTCCTCGGCGCTGTGCTCGTAGGTGTCGCGCATATTGTCCCAGGCGTCGTTGGCGATATCGGCAGCCATGGCGCGGGTCTCGGCGCCCGAGCGCGGGGCCAGAGCAACGCCGACAATAGCGCCGGCAGCGGCACCAAAAAGTGCGCCGGAGACAAAGCTGAAAGTCTTACCCATGATCATTCCTCTCCTGCGGGCACGTCGGTGCCCACCGTTTGAATGCTGTCCATTATACCCGCAGCGCATCACTTGCCGCTCCGCTCATCTGCGTACGGCAAAGGCGCAGGTACGTGATGGTGATAAACGCGTAGGCCTACTCTTGGGGCATAGCCGGCATGGCCACCGTGGCACCCGGGTCCTCGCCGGCGCCGTCCACGAGCGGCAGGCCACCCTCATGCGCCGATCCAGTCGGAGCCGTTGCCGCGCCGCCGAAGACGGCCGCGGAGACCTCGTGATTCTCGACAACCGCGCCCTCGGTATCAATCGCCACCTGGGGCTCGTCATCAAAGCTGGGAACGCCCTGGGGCTCAGCTGCCGGCTCGGCGGCCGCATCGACAACGGAATCGACGTCGGCGTCCGCAGGAGCATCGCCCTCGGCCGCATCCTCGGCAACGTCCTCGCCATTCGCGGCGGCGACGGCCTCGTGCGGATCCTTGCCCTCGGCCTCGGCACGCATGCCCAAAACCAGGTTGCGCAGGCCCGCGACCGTACCGTCCACGTCGGGAGTCGGCTGGTCGGCGTGCAGGTAGGCCCAATCCATCATGAAGGTGGCAGATGACAGCGCACCGATGGCCAGCGCATCGTCGGGACACGAAAGCTCAACCTCAAAGACGCGCTCGTCATGCTCGCTCACGCGGGTGCGGCCGCACGAGATGCTGCCGGCAAGACCGGTCTCGTTCATGAGCTCGACCGTCACGTGCTCCAGCAGGTGGCAGAGCTCGGTCTGGCCCATGCAATCCTGGAACTCGCGACCGGAATCACCCAGGCACAAGTGCTTGGCAATCGCAGGCACCAGGTAATACACGCGCGCCGTGGCCTCGATATCCTCCGAGGTCATGAGCGGCATGCCGGGGTTCACCAGCACATGCGCGCAAATCTTGTCCTCGCTGACGGTGACCTTAAGGATGTTGAACAGGCCTGCCATAACTCTCCCTTGCTCTTCCTTGCCCTACTCGTCGCCGTCGTGCGGGTCCGCAGAGCCCGCACCCGACGCCACCGGCTTATCTGCCAAAGGCTCGGAATCCTTCTTATCGGTTTCGGCCGGAGCGATCACGCGAATGAGCGAGATGCGCTGGCCACGCATCGACTGCACCTTGAACTTGTACCCCGCAACCTCAAACACCTCTCCGATGTCGGGCACCGAGTCGCAAAGCTCCAAAATCCAGCCGGCGATGGTCTCATAATCATCGCTTTCCTCGAGCGGCCAACCAAGCTCAATCGCGTCATCGCACGAAAAACGCCCATCGACGAGCCACTCGCGGCGCGAAAGGCGCGTGAGATACTTGTTGTCGGGGTCGAACTCGTCCTCGATCTCGCCGACGATCTCCTCGACGATGTCCTCGATGGTGATGATGCCGGCCGTGCCGCCGTACTCGTCCACGACCACCACGATCTGGTCGTGCGAGGTCTGCATCTCGGACAGCAGCGGCAGGATGTCCTTGGTGTCGGGCACAAAGGTGGCGTCGCGCAGGTAATCGGCAATGGGCTGGTCGCCCTTGCCGTCGAGCGCGGGTTGAATCAGGTCCTTGATGTGCGCGATGCCGGCGACGTTGTCGGGGTCCTCATGATAGACGGGGATGCGGCTAAAGCCGGTCTGGCGCATGGTGGACAGCACGTCGGCGACCGTCTCGTCGTCCTCGCACATGGTGGTGTCCACGCGCGGCACCATGACCTCACGGGCAACGGTGTCGCCCAGGTCAAAGATCTCGTGGATCATGCGCTTTTCCTCGTCGAGCAGGTCGTCCTGCTCCGAGACCATGTACTTGATCTCTTCCTCCGAGACGTTTTGGCGATCATCGGCGCTCTTGATGCGCAGGATGCGGGCCAGGCCATCGGAGCAAGCGCCGGTCAGCCACACGAGCGGACGGGCGATCTTTTGGAAAAATGACAACGGTCCCACGACCTGCTTGGATACGCCCTCGGCATTGGCCAGGCCGATGCGCTTGGGCACAAGCTCGCCAATCACGATGGACACGAAGGCGACCGCGACGGTGATGATGACCGGCGCCAGGCCGCGCGCGATGGCGGAGAGCGGCGCGATGCCAAAGCTCATGAGCCACGTGGCGAGCGGGTCGGACAGACTCGTCGAGGCGACGGCGGACGAGGCGAAGCCCACGAGCGTAATGGCAACCTGGATGGTGGCGAGCAGCTGGTCGGAGTCGGCAGCCAGCTTAATGGCACGCTCGGCGCGCTTGTCGCCTTCCTCGGCCTCGTGCTCCAGCACGGCGCGCTTGGCCGTGGTGAGCGCCATCTCGGACATAGAGAAGTAGCCGTTGATGAGGGTCAAAACGAGGGTGGTGATAAGGGAGATGGTTATGTCCATCGGGAGTTTCTCGAACCTCCAAGATTCGGGACGTCGGATTAAAACGTTGACGGCGGATACGGCAATTGCGCCGGCGCCCAAACAAGGACGCGAGCGCGCAGGCGTGGTCGCTAGATTACGAAGAGGATCACCGCCATGAACTGGAAGATACTGCCGGCGAGCACCCACAGGTGGAACACGCTGTGCAGGTAGCGCACGTTTTTGGCGATATAGAACGGCACGCCCGCGGTGTAGCACACGCCGCCGACGGCGAGCAGGGCAAGTGCCACGGGGTTGAGCAGCGCCACAAGTTCGGGCAGCTTAAAGACAACGAGCCAGCCCATCAGCAGGTAGACCAGGCCGCTTACCCAGTGCGGTTGACGCTCGCGTAGGAAGCACTCGAGGGCGATGCCGATAATGGCGATGGCCCATACGGCAAAGAACAGCGCAGGGCCGCCGTCGTTTGCGAGCGTGATAAGGCAAAACGGCGTATAGCTGCCGGCTATGAGCAGGTAGATGCAGCTGTGGTCGATGATGCGAAACACGCGCTTGGCGCGCGCGGGCTGAATCGCGTGGTAGAGCGTGGAGGCTAGGTATTCGAGAATAATGCTGACACCATAGACAATCGCCGCGGCCATGTGGGCCGGGCCTCCGCCGCGCAGGGCAGCGAATACGATCAGGAGCACCAGGCCCGCGATACCCAGCAGGCAGCCGACACCATGGGTGACGGAGTTCATGATCTCCTCGCCCACCGTGTAGTGTGGAACGGCCGCGGTCTTGGGTCGCGGCTTAGAACTGTCGCTCGAATCGGACATGCCGGTTACATCCTCCAACGTAAAGAGTTCTCAACACTATATCAAAGCGTCTAGGTACGTGCGAAATTTGCACCATACGTGACCCTTTGTTTACCCATTCTTTGCCCGTTGACGCATCAACGGCGAACGTCCATAATGCGCTTGCATTAAATGTTGATGTATTAACATCTTATAGGAAAGCTTCTTATGTCTCAAAACGCACGTTCCCATCGAAAGCTCAAGATAGCCGGCGTCGTTGCGCTGGTGCTCGTTGTCGCGCTGTTGGGGTTTGCCGGCAACTTCTTGTTCGACTTTGCCCTGAATCCCCAAGCGCCGTACGCCATGAAGATGATGCAGGATGGCAAAGACGACAAAAAAGGTGAGCAGCCGGATGCCGAGGAAACCGAGGCGCGGGCGTGGTTTAAAGAGAATCGCGAGAGCAGCAGCCTCACCGCAGATGACGGAACCGAGCTTGCCGCCTGGTATTTTGCTGCGTCGGAGAGCACGCACGACTACGCCGTCTGCCTGCATGGATATACCAACGAGCCCATCGATATGGCCCGATACGTCAAGCGATTCCACGACCGCGGCATGAACGTACTCGCACCCGCCGCCCGCGCCCACGAGCGCTCCGGCGGCGACTATATCGGCATGGGCTGGCCCGAGCGCCTCGACATCGTCGCATGGATCGAGCAAATCGTTCAGGCTGACCCCGAGGCGCGCATCCTGGTCTTTGGCGAGTCGATGGGTGCGGCAACCGCCATGAACGTCGCGGGGGAATCTCTGCCCGCAAACGTAAAATGCATTATCGAGGACTGCGGTTATACAAGTGTTTGGGACGAGTTTTCTCTGCAGCTCAAGGACGTGTTCGGCCTGCCCAGCTTTCCCTTGCTCGATGTAGCAAACTTGGTGTGCAACGTGCGCGCGGGCTACGACTTTCATAAGGCGAGCAGTGTGGAGCAACTCAAACATGCGACGGTTCCCATGCTGTTTATCCACGGCGACCAGGACACCTTTGTACCGTACAGCATGCTCGACCAAAACTACGACGCGTGCGCCAGCAAGGTCAAGCAAAAGCTCACTATCCATGGCGCCACCCACGCCAAGAGCGCGCAAGTTGACCCAGAGCTTTACTGGAACACGGTCGACAACTTCCTCGACGAGTATTTTTAGGCAAATAGTACGGTTTACTGGTCTATCTGACCCCCTAGCACTTCCAAAAAGCCGTCCGTGGGCACTGTGCTCACGGGCGGCTTTTGATAACGCTGCGCTACAAAAGCGCTTGATTTGTCCAATAGCTAGACGCTACTTGACCTCGATGAGCTCGTACTTGCTCGTGCCCAGGCCGATCTTCTCGGCATGCGCGATGCAGGTGCGCCAGTCGGTGTCGGGATGCGTGATGCAGAAGGGATCCTTGGCCTGCTCGCCCTCCAGATGCTCGTGGTTGTGCTCCATCTTGGCCGCGCTATCGGTGAGCTCGGTGTTGGGCAGCGGCTCGGATGCCATGACGGCATCGGCGCAGGCCTGGTCGATGGCGACCGGGTCGAAGCTCGCGAACATGCCGATGTCGTTGACGATAGGCGTATCGTTTTCGGGATGGCAGTCGCAGTTGGGACTGATGTCCATGGCAAGCGAGATGTGGAAGCTCGGGCGGCCGTCGACAACGGCCTTTGTATACTCGGCGATCTTGCAGTTGAGCACGTCGGCCGCGGCGTCATAGCCGGGCTTGATGCAGTCCTGGTTGCATGCCGCAATGCAGCGTCCGCAGCCCACGCAGCGATCGTGGTCGATGGTGGCCACGTGCACCGTGCGAGTAGCGCCGCTGGCAAGCTCGCGCTCGCGGGTGTCGTTGAACGAGACAGCGTCGTGCGCGCAGATCTTTTCGCAGGCATGGCAGCCAACGCAGTGCTCGGTCGCGACGTTCGGCTTGCCGGCGGCATGCTGCTCCATCTTGCCGGCGCGGCTGCCGCCACCCATACCCAGGTTCTTCATGGCGCCGCCAAAGCCGGCCTGCTCATGACCCTTAAAGTGGGTGAGGCTGATCACGATATCGGCATCCATGAGCGCCTGGCCGATCTTGGCCTCGTGCACATACTCGCCGCCCTCAACTGGCACGAGTGCCTCATCGGTGCCCTTAATACCGTCGGCGATGATGACCTGGCAGCCCGTGGCGTACGGGGTAAAGCCGTTCTGGTAGGCGGTGTCGATGTGCTCGAGCGCGTTTTTGCGGCTGCCGACATAGAGCGTGTTGCAGTCGGTGAGGAAGGGCTTGCCGCCCAGCTCCTTCACGACATCCGCGACGGCGCGGGCGTAGTTGGGGCGCAAAAAACTCAGGTTGCCCAGCTCGCCAAAGTGAATCTTGATGGCGACGAACTTGTTCTCAAAGTCAATCTGCTCGATGCCGGCGCGGCGAATAAGGCGCTTGAGCTTGTCGAGCTGGCTCTCGCGAGCATGCGTGCGCAGGTTGGTAAAGTACACCTTCGCCGGTGCAGCGGGTGCAGTTGCGGTCATAGATTATCCCCTCGGTCTATATGGCGTTACAGACATAGAGGATGGTACCAGTTAAAGCAGAGTTAAAGTCAAGTATGGCACCTAGTCATTGGGGACGTTCTTAAATGAGTAGTCGCAAGGGACACGGGGGTGCGGACAAAAAGTTGGACCGAGTCCGGTCCAGATTGGAGTCCGCATGG
>CAJMST010000028.1 GCA_905216145.1 uncultured bacterium
ATCCAAGGGTTATACCCTAAGAGCAAACCACCCCTTTTAGGGGTGGTTTTGATTTAAAATACCTGCTCAGTTGTGATTTATGGTGCTGGGAGGCGCTTGTGGGCAAGGCTAAGGCTAAAGCGAAGAAAAAGACGACAGGGGCGCGGGCTAAGCGCGATCGTCGTCGGAAGCTCGCGACCGAGGCCCCCGCATCTGCCGAGGAGCTGCTGGCAAACGTGCCGGGACTCGACGCGCTGCAGGATGTTCCGGCGTTCGATGACCTGCCGGTCGATGAAGCTCAGCAGGCAGCATTTGACGACTTTTGCGCACATGCCGAGGAGCCCGAGCAGATGCAGCTTGGCGCCGTGGTGCGCTTGGATCGCGGGTTTCCGCTGGTGGCGACTGCCAACGATACCTTCCGCGCCGAGCATGCCGTGGGGTTTGCCAAGTCGCGCGGCGAGGACGAGGTCCTGTTGCCTGCCGTGGGCGACCGTGTGGCGGTGCGCCGCGCTCCCGGGCACGATATGGGCGTGATTGAGTGCGTGCTGCCGCGCCGTACGAGCTTTGAGCGTTGGCGCGGCCGTGCCCGCGGAGAGCGTCAGGTGCTCTGCTCCAACGTGGATAGCGTGCTAATCGTGCAGGCGCTCGGTGCCGGTGAGGTGCTGCTCGACCGCGTGGCGCGCTCGCTGGTGTTGGCGCTCGACTGCGATGCCGAGCCGGTGGTGGTGCTCACCAAAGCTGACCGCTGCGATGCCGAGGAGCTCGAGCGCGATCTGGACCGCGTGCGCCGCCTGGTGGGTCCGGACGTGCGCGTGATCGTGACGTCCTCTGCCGAGGGCCGCGGCCTGGACGAGGTCCGTGTCTGCGTGCCTGCCGGGAGCTGCGCCATGATTCTGGGCGAGTCGGGTGCCGGCAAGTCGACGCTGCTCAATGCACTGCTGGGCCACGATACGTTGGCGACCGGCGGTGTGCGCGAACGCGACGACCAGGGCCGTCACACTACCGTCGCGCGCGTGATGGTGGCGCTGCCGGGCGACGCCGGTGTGATCGCCGATGCCCCGGGCCTGCGCAGCCTACCGCTCGTGGGTCACGAGCGGGGTCTGGCGCGCGCCTTCCCCGAGATTGTCGAGGCATCGCGCGCGTGCCGGTTTGGCGATTGCACACATACCCATGAGCCGGGTTGCGCCGTTCGCGAGGCCGAGGACGCCGGGCAGATCGACAGTCTGCGTCTGGAAACGTTCCAAAACTTGGCGTCATCCATGCGCGTGAGTGCTCAAATGCTCGATCCCGATGTCCATCTGTAATTGATTTTTCCTATGACAGCCGTCTCCCAACTGTTCGGGAGACGGCTTTTTTGCTGCGGAAAAGCCTCGAAACATGCAGTTTGCTGACGTGCTGACCAAAACCTTGCCACGAGCTTGACGGGCTGGTCAGCTTTTGGTCAGCGATTGGTTTGACATCGAAAACCAAGATCGCGATTGCGGCGCTTTGCACTCTGACCGCCCAGACAATGGTGGTACGGGCATTCGCCCGGCACTGCCATGAGAGGAGCGGCCGTGAACAAGAGCAAGCGCATCGCCATCAGTCTGGTCGCGGGCGTGCTCGCTGCTCTGCTCTGTATGGTTTACGGCTCGTCGATCCGCTCGCAAGCCGAACAGGTCCAGGCTGAGACCTTGGCCAGGTACGGTGGCGATCGCGTCGAGGTATGCGTCGCGGCGCGCGATATCGATGTGGGCGAGACCCTCGATGAGACCAATGTCATAACCCAGGAATGGTTGACAAGTCTGCTGCCGCGTGACGCGGCGACCGAGCTGCGCCAGGTGCGCGGCGACGTGACGACTTCGCGTATTCCCAAAAACGCCGTGATCTGCAATGTCTACACCAAGGCCGAGAGCCACAAGCTCGAGGTGCCTAAGGGCAAGGTCGCCGTTTCGGTGGCGGTCGATGCCGAGCACTCGGTCGGCGGTGCTACGGGCGTGGGCAGCTACGTGGATGTGTATGTGCAAAAAGACGGCGTAACCGATCGGCTGTGCGGCGCGTACGTGATCGATACCAGTGAAGATTCCGGTGCCACGCGCGAGGGCAAGATCGAATGGGTGACGCTGGCGGCTGACCCCGAAGACGTCAAGGAACTGCTGGGGGCATCGGGCAAGGGAACGGTCAGCTTGACGATTCCCGCCACGGCGCGCGGCAAAAAGAGCGGAGGCGACGAGTGATGAAGGCGATCTGGCTTGCGTGCTGCGCGTGCGGCGATTACGGGCTGTTGCAGCAGGAAGTCGAGGGCCGTGATGCGGGTGCACAGGTGCTTCGCGTGGGTGACCTGGACGGGCTGGTTTCCATGGCGCGGGCGTTTCCGTCGCGCCGCGGGGCTGCCATCATCGCGGCGTCTCTGTTTGATATCGAAGATGTGCGCAAGACTGTTGCGCGCCTGACGGCCGAAGGCCGCGTGAGTCGCGTGGTCGTGTTGATAGAAGTGCTCGATCCGTCGGATATCGAGGGACTGTTTCGCGCGGGGGCGACCGAGGTCATCGCTGCGCACAGTATATGCGGCAACGGGCGCGCGGGCGAGGGAGCGGTTGATTCCGATCGGCGCATGACGATTGAGCCCGATGCTTTTGTTGATAGGGAACCCGGGGCGCCTCGCGCTACAAGAGGCCCGCGTGTTGATGATTATGGAAAAGCGGAAGCCGAGCATGGTCGGCGCCCCCGGAACCCCCTTGTATACGATGACGCTGGAGGGCCGGCACAGCATGCTGGCGACTCCCCGGCTGTAGATATGGGATACGTGCACGGCGTGAATCTGGCGGATGAACTCGACGAAGTTGAGGGCTTTGCCGGGTGCGGCGAGTTGTCGCTGATGCAGCATGAGCAGATTGCACAGAACGAGCCTGCCTTGCAGACCGAACAAGCCGCCATGCCGGCTTGGACGCAGCGTGTGGTTGCGGCGGGGGAGACGGGGACGCTGTCGCCGACGCCCGCCCCGCCGCCTCCGATGCCGCCGGCAGACGCTGCCGCTCCGCAGCATCGAGCTCCGGTCATCTGCGCCATTTCGGGTTCGGGCGGTTGCGGCAAGTCGACGATCGTTGCCACCATGGCACACACATCGTCGCTGTTGGGCTTGCGTGCCGCCGTGCTCGACCTGGACCTGATGTTTGGAAACCTTTACGACTTGTTAGGCGTCGATGCTCCGCGCGATATGGCGGCACTTATCGAGCCGTCGGCGGCGGGCGCGCTCACCGAGCCGGATATCGTAGCCACATCGATGCGCGTGGCGCCGGGCGTTACGCTCTGGGGTCCCGTCGCGGCACCCGAGCAAGCCGAGCTCATGGCACGTCCGGTGGAGCTATTGCTTGATGTCCTGCGTCGCGAATCCGACGTGGTCTTTATCGATACCTCGGTCTTTTGGGGCGATGCCGTGGCGGCTGCGGTGGCGGCGAGCGACCGTTGCCTGGTCGTTGGCGATGCGGCGGTGTCGTCCGCGACATCGGCGTCGCGCGTCATTGAACTGGCAAGTCGAGTAGGTGTGCCGCGCACGCGTATGAGCGCCGTGTTCAACCGGTTCGGTGCGCGCGGGGCAGACGAGGACGTCGCCATGCGCTTTGAGATTGCCTGTGCGTTGAGCTCCAAGATTCGTATCGCCGATGGCGGGCAGGATCTCGCCGCGCTCATGGCGTTTGGACGCGCTGACGAGGCAGTGGGGCAGACCAGCGCTTTTGCGACCAGCGTGCGCGAGGCTACGCGCGAGATGCTCGTGGAACTGGGGTGCGCCGTCGGCCCTTGGAGCGATATGGTCGCCGACCGTGCAACGCGTACCGAGCGCCCGCGTATCCGCCTTCCCTGGTCGCGCGAGGGTGATCAGCGATGAGTCTGCAAACGAGGATTAAGGCTGCCGGCGCTGCAGCGGCGGCAGCGCCTGTAGATGCGGGGCGTCGCCGCGCGGTGAAACGACGCACCAAGCGCGCCGTGATGGACCGCATGGGTTACGACGAAGTGGCGCGTATCAGCGCCTATATCGATCCGGCACTTGCCCGCTCGGAATTGCGTCCCGCGGTGGAGGCGGCGCTCAATGTTGAGGAACCGACCGATCTCGCGACGCCCGAGCGCGAGACCATCATCGACGAGATTTTGGATGACGTGGTGGGCTTGGGGCCGTTGCAGCCGCTCATCGAGGACGACACCGTTACCGAGATCATGATCAACGGCTGCCGCTCGGCTTTCTTTGAACGTGGTGGCGTCTTGTACCCCATCGAGCATGCGTTTGAGGATGATGAGCAGATCCGTGTGCTTATCGACCGCATCATCTCGCCACTTGGCCGCCGTATCGACGAACGCAGCCCCATCGTCAACGCCCGCCTCAAAACGGGCTATCGCGTCAACGCGGTGATTCCGCCTGTGGCGATTGACGGACCGATTCTCACCATCCGAAAGTTCTCGGACCGCATCTGCTCACTGGACGAGCTTGTGGGGCTGGGGTCGCTGCCGCTTTGGTATGCGCAGCTGCTGTCGTGCGCGGTGTCGCTGCGACAGGACCTGGCGGTTGCGGGAGGCACGGGATCTGGTAAGACCACCCTGCTCAACGCGTTGTCATGCGAGATTTCCACCGGCGAGCGCATCGTGACGATCGAGGACTCTGCCGAGCTCAAGTTTGCGCATCATCCGCACGTGGTGCGCCTAGAGGCGCGCGAGGCTTCAATTGAGGGTGAGGGTGCGGTGACGATTCGCGACCTAGTAACTAATGCCCTGCGCATGCGCCCCGACCGCATCGTGGTGGGCGAGGTGCGTGGTGCCGAGTGCTGCGACATGTTGCAGGCCATGAACACGGGCCACGACGGGTCGCTCACCACACTTCATGCGGGTTCAGAACAGGAGACCGTGGTGCGTCTGACATTGCTTGCACGTTATGGCATCGATCTGCCGAGCGAGCTCATCGAGGAGCAGATTGCCATGGCGCTCGACGGCATCGTGATGTCCGAGCGCCACGCCGATGGCAGGCGTTTCGTCTCCTCGTATTCGGGGATGCGTCGCGCCGCGTCGGGCGGCGTAGAGCTCGAGCGCTATGTGACTTTCGATGCCGCCGAGCGCACCTGGACGCTTGACCGCGAGCCGCCGTTTATCGCAGAAGGCCTGCGGTCGGGGACGCTCACACAAGAGGAGGTGGACGAATGGAGGTCGCTGTGCCCCTCGTCGTAGGGGGTTTGGCAGGGTTTTCTGTTGCGACGGCGTGCGGGGCGGAACCTCGTGTGCCGCAGGTGCCGCCGGCGGAGCTGGCGCGTCAGGCGCTCGAGACGGTGGCAGAGAGGCTGCCGCGTGAGCTGGTGGAAAACGATCTGCTGAAAAAGATCGCCCGTTCGTGGACATCGCTGGCTCCGGCGCATCGCCTTGGCCTCGTGATCGAAGATGCTTCGGGGCGTTTGGCGTTTCTACTGCTATCGAGCGGTGTCTGCTGCGTTTTACTAACGATGGTGTCGTTATCGCCCCTCGGGTTTGCCTTGGGACTTGTTGCTCCGATTGCCGCTGGCGCCGCTCGGGATGGCTTTGAGAGCCGGCGCGAGCAACACGATGCAGAAGAGGCAATGCCCGAGGCGTTTACCGCACTTTCCATGTCGCTTGCCTCGGGACATTCGCTGGCCCAGGGCATGCGCTTTGTGGGCGCTCATGCGCAAGAACCGGTGCATACCGAGTTTTTGCGGGTGGCGGCGGCGATCGATTGCGGTATCTCGGCGACCGACGCGCTCGATGACTTGCTCGTGCGCATCGACGCTCCCGGCCTTTCGCTTGTGACCTTGGCGCTTAAGGTGTCTCAGCGCACCGGTGCTCCGCTTGCCGACTTACTGTCCGAGGCGTCGAGCATGGTGGGGGAGCGCATTGAGCTCAAGCGCCGCCTGGATGTCAAGACGTCGCAGGCTCGCATGTCTGCGCATATGGTCGCGGCGATGCCGGCGGGCATGTGCGCGGTGTTGGCGCTGCTTTCGGCAGATTTTCGTCGCGGTCTTGCGACGCCTGCCGGCGTGGGCGCTGTGGTGCTGGGTCTTGCCCTCAATGCCGTTGCCCTGGTGGTTATCCGACGCATTATGCGGGTGGAGCTATGAGCGCCCCGGTTGCAGTTGCGGCTTGCCTGTGCGCCCTGAGTGTATTTGTCGCGACGGGTTTGGATCGGGCGGATGCACGCAAGATCGCAGGGGCCTGCAAGCGCGAGGCGGTGCTGGTCGCTGCCGCGGGTCGCTCAGTGGTCGATGCCCTGACCGCGCGAGTGAAGGGCGCGGTTGGAGTGGGCGGCCCGGCGCGAGTGTCGCTCGGCGAAGTGTCCGAGATGATCGATGTTGTGCGCTTGGGTCTTTCGGCCGGTCTTTCGTTTGATGCGGCGCTTGAGATTTTCTGCGCCAACCGCCGGTCAGTGCTGGCTCTTCGCCTTGAGCGGGCCTGCATGGCGTGGCAGGTGGGCGTGGGCACGCGTGAGGACGAGTTGTTGGCCGCCGCGCGCGACCTGGACGTGCGAGCGCTCGAGACCTTTGCCATCACGGTGGGGCAGGCGCTCGCCCTGGGTGCCCCACTTGCCGAGACGCTGGCCGCTCAAAGTCGCGAGATCCGTGCGGCTCATCGCGCTGCGGTCGAGCGCGAGATCGAGCGTGCGCCCGTCAAGCTGCTGATTCCCACCGGCACGCTCATCTTGCCGGCGTTGCTTCTGTCCATATTGGGCCCGCTGCTGGGAGCAGGCGGGATGATGTAGGGAGGAATACATGAACACGATGACTGACGCTGCTGGCAAGGTCCAGGGCTGGGCGTTTTGCCGGGCGGCACATGTTCGTCAACGCGCCAAGGAGCTACTGCAGGAGGAGAGTGCACAGGGTACCACCGAGTATGCCATCTTGGTCGGCGTGCTCGTGGTGATCGCGATTATCGCCATCGTCGCATTTAAGGGCAAGGTTAAAGAGCTATGGGATGCGATCAGCGAGGGCATCAACAGCCTGTAGAGGGCGAGCGCCCCATCGGGGTGCTGCTGGTGTTTGCTTGCCTGACCGTGGCGATAGCGGCGGTGCTTTGGGGGCTTAACGCCGCGCGGCAGCAGCGTCCTGGGGCCGCCTTCGATTCGGGCTCAGATTCGGCGGTGGCGTCTCAAAAAGATGAGATGCGAGATGCGGACGATTCGGATGTCGCTGTCACGGCGCAAACCTTTCTGCGGACGCTCGACAAGCGGTCTGGCACTGCGACGGATTTGCCTGAGGACAACGCGATTGCGGTCCGGCTTGCATGGTCCGAGGACCGACCGATGACCGAGGCAGCGGCGGATATGTTACGCGCCTACCGCGAGGTGCCAACGTCCCAGCTCGCCCTGAGCGGCTATCTCGATATTAAGGGCAACGTATGGGGCGCCATCGTGCGCGATGGGCGCGGCTGGGTCGATATGGTGACGGTTGCCGCGGATACTGGCGATGCTTCGTGTCGTCTGCGCGCCGTGCGCTTGGTCCCGCAAACAATAAGCTCAAAGGAGGGATCGTGAAATGCATGGCGTTCTGCGTGAAGAGGTTGCCCAAGCGACTGTGGAATACGCCATCGTCACGGTGGCGCTGTTATCGATCGTGCTGGCGATCGCGGGGCTTTGGCGTGCTGGCACCGATGGGCGCTTGGCGGCGCTGGTTGAGCGGGCGGCATCCCATGGCGTTGCCTCGACGTCGGTTATCGACGCCGCTGCGGGTGCTAAGGACATCGCGTTGTATTGATATCGCGCGTGAGGACCGGGCGCAGTCTACGGTCGAGGCCGCTTTTTTGCTGCCGACGTTTCTGACGCTCATCCTTCTCGCACTGCAACCGGTGTGCCTGCTTTATACGCGCGCGGTCATGGAGTCTGCCGCCGCCGAGACCGCGCGGCTCATGACCACGACGACGGCGGAGGACGACGATCTTAAGGAGTTCACCCGCCGCCGGCTTGCCGCAGTGCCCAACGTTTCGATCTTTCATGCCGGCGGGCCGTTGTCGTGGGATATCGAGCTTGGCCGGGCCGGTGCGGGTGGCGTCTCGGCCGTGTCCGTTTCCGGCAAGGTCAAGCCGTTGCCTGTGATCGGTGCGTTTGCGCGGGCTATGGGTGGTACCGCCGAGGGCGGCTACGTTGAGCTCAAGGTCGATGTCTCGTATCAATCGCGTCCCGAATGGCTGGAGGGAGATTATGATTCGTGGATTGCTGCATGGGATTAAGCGTTTCTGGTCTAGATGCGTTTTGACGCGCCGTCCGAGCTGCCATCGCAAGCGAGGCGGCTTTATGGGCCGTGCCGGTGTCGACCTGTTTATCGAAGACGGTGCCTACACCACGCTTTCTTCTGCCGTGGTCATCCTAGTGGTGCTCACGTTGTTGTTTTCGTCGACCGCGGCGATATGGAGCATGTCGCGTGCCGGGGATACCCAGGTGGCGGCCGATAGCGGCGCGCTGGCGGGTGCCAACGTAGTGTCGTCCTATCACACGGCTGCCACGGTGGTTGATGCGAGCATCTTGAGTCTGGGGCTGGCGGGGTTTGCCACAATCGGGACGGGCCTGGTCGCCATCCTCATCCCGGGTGCCGAACCAGTTGCCGGCAATATGGTCGACACCGGGATTGAGATCATTAAAACGCGCAACAAGTTTGCCAAAAGCGCATCGGAAGGCTTACAGAAAATCGAGACGGCTCTGCCGTATCTGATCGCCGCGCGTGCCACGCAGGCGGTGTCGGCGCAGGATACCGATAGCGTGACCTATACCGGTACGGCGCTTGCCGTGCCCAGGACATCCGAGTCGGACTTCGCTGCGCTCAAAGGGTCAGAGATCTCGACCGATACCATTAAAGACACATCAGATGATTTAGAGCGTGCGGCCGAGGAGCTGCGGAAGGCTTCTGAGGACACGGCGAAGGCTAAAGAGCGCGCTTGGCTGGCGGATTGTGGCGGGTCGGACGAGAGTTCGATTGGCAAGTACTCGTGTATGTGGGAGCGTGCGAAAAGCCTAACGGATCTCTCTGGTGCTCAAAATCCACATTACGCTTCGAGCGTTACGTGGGAACCGCAAGTGGCGCTCGATCGCGCGAAGGCCTACTATCGCCAGCGCCTGGCAAATGAGAAACCGCTTGGCGAGGGTCCGGAAAAACAGGCAGATTCTGCTGCACGAAAGGTGTTCTTCGCTTATGCGAGCGAAGAAGTCGAGCGGGCATATATAACTGAAAAGGACGGCAAAGTTTCCGCCCACACCCCTTTCCTTCCGCGAAATCCAGATGAGGCGCGGGCGACTGAACTCTATACCGATGCGTGTTGGCCCACGAGTGAAGTAGATAAAGTTACCTATTTGCATTATGGGACTGACTGTCCAAATTACAAAAAAGGAAAGCCGGGTGGGCTGGCATCCGTCGCAGATTTTGACGGTCACGAAACGTGTAGCGAATGCCATTTCGGTGTGTCGTCTTTAGGGTACGTTGCGATTGCAACGACTTCTGTCGAAAGGGGCTTCGAGTACCACTTCGATAAGTTCAAAGAGGCCCTGGAAGACTACGTCGAATGCCGCAACAAGGAGTTCGAGCTCGAGCGTCAGACCGAGGACGAGGCCGACCGTGCAGGCAATGCGTTTGACCAGGCCATTAAAGCGCTTTCCGGCGAGCGCCCGCGTATCGCCCCACCTGGACGCAACGGCGTGGTCGCATTTGCAGTTTCGGGTGATATTACCAGCCCCGATCAACTTAACTCCTCGTTTAACACGGCAGTCAGGCTTGGCGATCGCGGTGCTATCTCTGCCGCGGTGCTGGCGCCCGATGACGCGACGGCGCAAAACAACGTGCTTTCGCGATTTTTCTCGACATTGAAGGAACGCTCGGGCGGCGTTGCCGGCGTGCTCGACGGCGTCATGGATGTTTGGGGACGGCTGCTCGTAGGATACGGTGATATTCAAGGTTCGGCCGACGAACTTATGGACGAGATGATTAAAGGCCTAGGAGGGGGCAGCGGCGCGTTGGGCTCCATCGCATCGTGGCTCGGCGATACCGTTTCGGCGTCCGTGGCGGCGCTGGGTTTGGAACCGTGCGACTTGCGCCTGCGAAAGCCGGTGCTGACCGATTCTGCCAACGTCATTAAGAGTCCGGGGTCTGACATTGCGGGTCTCTCTCAAGCGCAAGACAAACTGCGAAGTATTCCGTTGGGCGTGACCGATCCCAAGGCGCTTTGCGAGGCGTTGGAATATCAAGTCGAACGCACCATTAGCGGTACGGTGTTCACACTTGCGGAGATTCCTCTGCCCGGCGGCGGTTCCATCCCGCTCACCGTCGATGTCGCCACGCTGGTTGGCGCTCTGGGCGGTGGGTCGTAATGAGTATCCGCATGCGTCTGCGCGAGGAGCGCGCCCAAGCGACGGTGGAGATGGCAGTGGTTACGCCCGTTTTGCTGGTGCTGGCACTCATCGTGTACAACGTCATGATCTTTGCCGGCGCTGTCGCGCGCTTCGACCGCGTGGTGCCCGACATCGTGCTAGCGCATGCCGTGGCGTCGGAGGGGGAGGGCGACGAAAGCTCTGCCGATGCCTCGGCGACGGTCCAGACTCAAATTCTGAATGCCATGGAAGGCTATGACTTGCAGATCGAAGTGTCGAGCGAGCAAGGCGCGAAGGCATCAGATGGTGGCCTGCTCTCCCTATCCGGTACGTTTAGGACCTACACCTGCACCATGCACTATGAGCCGTGGCCGACTTCTCTCAGCATCGCTGGCGTTCCGCTGGGGGCGCCGACAACGTTGTCGCACGAGCGCGCGGTGACGGTCGATCCATGGCATCCGGGGGTGGTCATGTGACCGCGGTCTCGTCCTACATCGCCTACGCGCGGGCACTCAATAGGCTGGGTTGGACGCCGGCCGAGTTTGTGGTGGCGGAGTCGTTTGTCGTGCGCCTGCGCGGCATGCTGGGACGGCGTCCGGTTGCCGCCAACGGCCTGTCGCTCGTCATGGCGTTTCCACGCTGCTCTTCGGTCCATACGTGTTTTATGGCCTATCCCATCGACATCGCCTTCATCGATCGCGACGGCAATATCCTCGCGCGCTACGAAAACGTTCGTCCTTGGCGCATGTGCTCCTGCCTCGGCGCCTGGGCCGTACTAGAGCGTCCTTCAATCATTGTTTCGACTCCTGCTCTCCAACGCGTGCCGGCTTAAGAATTGGCGACAGTGGACTTTCGTCATACGAAATTGGGTAAGATGGAGGAGAAGATGCATGGATGTTGAGATCCATCCCAACGCTAAAAAGCACCTGACGGAAAAGCAGGTGCTTAGCGCTTGGCTTGCGGTTACTGAGTGCATTCGTCGCGAGCCGAAGGACGAGCCGCCGAGATGGCTTGCAATTGGATGGCTCTCAGACGGACGAAGCGTGGAGCTTGTCGCGGTCGAGCTTGTCCGTGGGTGGCTTATCATTCATGCCTTGTCTCCAGTCCAGAAGAAATTTTGGCAGGAGATTGAACAGGCTCGGCAAAGGGGTCGATGATGGGCAAGACGTATACGGCCGCTAATGGTCAGGTTGTAACGGATGAAATGATTGACGCGTGGTGCGAGTCGTACGAGCGCGGAGAGTTTCCGGATGGCGAACACACCGTTGGTGGGATCGTGCATGGACGGCCCCCGCTCTCAGGTGAGGGGACGGCAACGCTGTCGGTCAAGATTCCTCTGGGAATGAAGGAGGCCATTCGTCGACGGGCGGCTGCCGAGGGGATGACGCCAAGTGAGTTTGCCCGTGCGGCTCTGAGTGAAAAACTTCTTGCTGCCGGCTGATGCCTCTGACGTGCCGATTTATAGAACCGAGGCTGTGCCCAAAAACTTTTTTAAAATTCTCGGTTGACCGGAACGCGTCCTTGGTTATACTAATCAAGCCTTGAAACAAGGCACACCTCAAATGGCTGGGTAGCTCAGTTGGTAGAGCAGAGGACTGAAAATCCTCGTGTCAGGGGTTCGATTCCCTTCCCCGCCACCTTGAATTGACTAGGACCTCTGCAAAGGGGTCCTTTTCTTTTATTGAGGGCTCTGCGGAAATTGCGTCCCGGAATTTGGCTTCAGAGTGGGATGCGTTTTCCGCTTTGAGGCCGCTTGGGAAAGCGCGACCCGGAATCCGGCGTCAGAATGGGATGTGCTTTCCTTTTGCGGTCTTTGGCGGAAACTGCGTCCCAGATCCCGCGCTCAGAACGGGATGCGCTTTTCGGCCGCCTACTTCCGGCGCATATGTACATCTCGGCGCGCCATCTCGGGCCCGCCCAGATATTCCTCCCGCTTTTGCGCCACTTTACAGACCGTTCGGTCGTCTGTCCGCACGCGCGGGTATACTCAAAACGATACTTTTCCTATGCAATACGATGCAGGCTCGGCCTGCACGATCCGAAGGGGGCAGTGATGGAGAGGATACTCGGCGTTAATCTCTCTGGCTGGTTTATTCCCGAGCCTTGGGTGACCCCGTCGCTATACGCGGCGACCGGTGCATCCAACGCGGCCGAGCTGCAGGAGGCCATGGGCACCGCCGCCTATAACGAGCGCATGCGCCGTCATTACGAGACGTTTGTGAGCGAGGACGATTTCCGTCGCATGGCGCAGATCGGTCTCAATGCCGTGCGTCTGCCGGTGCCCTGGTATGCCTTTGGCTCGCAGGAGTCCGATGCGTCCTACATCTCGGTTGTCGACTACATTGACCGTGCGATTGAGTGGGCTGCCAAGTACGACATCCGCGTGCTGCTTGATCTAGCAACTGTGCCCGGTGGCCAGGGCGATTCCAATGATTCGCCCGCCACGCCAGAGGCTGTTGCCGAGTGGCATTCGTCCACCAACGGCCGTCATGTTGCGCTCGACGTGCTCGAGCGCCTGGCCGATCGCTACGGCGAGGCCGAGAGCCTGCTGGGCATTGAGCTGCTGGATACGCCGCAGATGAGTGTCCGCAAGAGCCTCTTCACCATGACGGATGGCATTCCGGCGCACTACCTGCGCAACTTCTATCGCGATGCCTATGAGCTCGTCCGTTCATATATGCCCGAGGATAAGATCGTCGTCTTCTCGTCGTCGGGGCATCCCAGCGAGTGGAAGCATTTTATGCGCGACGCCAAGTATAAGAACGTCTACATGGACCTTCACCTGTACCATTACCGTGACGAGCATGCGCTCGATATCACGAGCCCCCGCGGGCTGACGACGGCGATTTCGCGCAACAAGCGCGAGCTCAAAGAAGCGATTTCGACTGGGTTCCCCGTGCTGGTGGGCGAATGGTCGGGCGCGGCGATCTTTGCCAACTCGTCGGTTACGCCCGAGGGCCGCAATGCCTACGAGCGCGTGTTTATCGCCAATCAGCTGGCTTCGTTTGCGCCGGCTGCCGGTTGGTTCTTCCAAACGTGGAAGACCGAGAAGCGCATTGCAGCATGGGACGCCCGCGCGGCGCTCGGTACGCTCGAGCGCGGCATGATTGAATAGGTTGATATGACGCAAAACAGCGCCCATACGGGCAAACTCTATGTGGTCGGCACGCCCATCGGCAACCTGGGCGACCTGTCCCCGCGCGTTGGCGAGGCGTTTGCCGCCGCCGATGCCATCTGCTGCGAAGACACGCGTGTGACGTCAAAGCTGCTGATGCACCTGGGCATTTCCAAGCCGCTTGTCCGTTGCGACGAGAATGTGATCGCCAGCCGCGCCGCCGGCCTAGTCGACCGTCTGCTGGCGGGGGAGACCCTCGCCTTTGCCTCGGACGCCGGCATGCCGAGCGTGTCCGATCCCGGCCAGGCGCTAGTTGAGGCGGCGCGTGAGGCCGATGTGCCCGTCGAAGTTATTCCCGGGCCCTCTGCTTGCGTCACGGCGCTTGTTTCGTCCGGCATTCCCTGCGAGCATTTCTTCTTCGAAGGCTTTTTGGGTCGCAAGCACGGCGACCGCGTGCGCCGACTGCAGCGCCTTGCCGTGGTGCCCGGCGCGCTCATCTTCTACGAGTCTCCACATCGCATCGTGGCGACGCTCGAGGCCGTGGCGGAGGTCTTTCCCCAGCGTGAGGTTGCCGTCTGCCGCGAACTCACCAAGCTGCACGAGGAGGTCTTGCGCGGGCCCGCTGCTCAGCTTGCCGAGGAGCTGCGTGCTCGCGGCGAGGTAAAGGGCGAGATTGCGCTGGTCATCGCGCCGCCGAGCGAGGATGAGGAGGCCGGTATCGTGCCGGTTGGCGCCGCGGCAGCGGATCCCGACGAGGCCCTGCGCGAGGATATCCGCGCCGCGCTCGAGGAGGGGGAGCCCGCCTCTGCGGTGGCCAAGCGCCTGTCTCAGAAGTATTCGCGCCGCAAGCGCGATGTCTATGCCATGGTGCTCGATATGCAATAGATGGAGGATATCCAGCCCTTGCGCTAGAATCATCCCCTGTATGCAACGTTTTTCTGGAGGACAAACCCCATGGATCAAAGCAAGCCTTCGTTCTTTATCACGACGCCCATCTACTACGTCAACGCCGATCCGCACCTGGGCACGGCTTATTCCACCATCATCGCCGACGTTCAGGCTCGCTATCGTCGCTCCGCCGGCTATAACGTCAAGTTCCTGACCGGCATGGACGAGCACGGCGAGAAGGTCGCCGAGGCCGCAGCCAAGCACAACATGACGCCGCAGGAGTGGACCGATAGCCAGGCTCCGCACTTCAAGGAGCTTTGGAGCAAGCTCGAGATTTCCAATGATGACTTCATCCGCACCACCGAGCCGCGCCAGCACCATGCCGTGCAGTACCTGTGGGAGCGCATGAAGGAGTCCGGCTACCTGTATAAGGGCAGCTACGACGGCTGGTATTGCGTGCCTGACGAGACCTACTTTACCGATACGCAGGTCCAGAAGGGCGACGAGGAGTACGGCAGCGTCGGCCAGCACCTGTGTCCCGACTGCCACCGTCCGCTTGAGCGCGTGCAGGAGGAGTCCTACTTCTTTAAGCTTTCCGCTTTCCAGGATAAGCTGCTCAAGCTTTACGACGAGCACCCCGACTTTGTCGAGCCTGCGTTCCGCATGAACGAGGTACGTAGCTTTGTCGAGGGCGGCCTTAATGACCTTTCCGTGAGCCGTACGAGCTTTGACTGGGGCATTCAGGTCCCGTTTGACGAGGGTCACGTGACCTACGTGTGGTTCGATGCGCTGCTCAACTATATGACGGCCGTCGGCTACGGTGTCGACACCGACGAGGCGCGTGCCGAGCTGGCCTATCGCTGGCCCGCGCAGTTCCACATCGTGGGTAAGGACATCATCCGCTTCCACTGCGTCATTTGGCCCGCCATGCTCATGGCCATCGGCGAGGCCCTGCCCGAGCACGTCTTTGCCCACGGCTTCCTGACCGTGCGCAATGCCGAGACCGGCAAGGCCGAGAAGATGTCCAAGAGCCGCGGCAACGCCATCGCTCCGCAGGACGTTATCGACATGCTGGGCGTCGAGGGCTATCGCTACTACTTCATGACCGACGTCGTCCCCGGCACCGACGGTGCCATCAGCTTCGATCGCATGGAGCAGGTCTACAACGCCGACCTGGCCAACAGCTGGGGCAACCTTATCTCGCGTTCGCTCAACATGAGCGGCAAGTACTTTGACGGTTGCGCGCCCGCCAAGCCCGCGTCGTTCGATGCGTTCGACAACCCGCTGGCAAAGATCGCCGATGGCCTGGTCGAGCGCTACATGGCCAAGATGGACGTGCTCGATTACGGCGGAGCCAAGGATGAGGTCATGGAGCTCATCCATGCCGCCAACCACTACATCGAGGACTCCGAGCCCTGGGCGCTTGCCAAGGACGAGGCCAAGGCTGACGAGCTGGCATTTGTGATCTACAACCTGCTCGAGGCCATCCGCATTGCCGCTCACCTGCTGATGCCGCTCATGCCCCAGACTTCTGTCGAGGCCCTGCGCCGCCTGTCCTGTGAGGGCGAGGCCGCGAGCGACGACCTCAAGGGCATTTGTACTTGGGGCCTGCTTGCCGGCGGTCAGCCCGTCGAGAAGGGCGATCCGCTGTTCCCGCGTCTGGCGTAGAGACCGCGCGAGCGCCATATCGGCAATTTGCTGTTTAGCTGTAAGGGCATGGCCGCCACGGTCCATGCCCTTTTGTTTCAAGACGCCGCCATCATGCTAAGGAGGCAACCATGACAACTTCGCCTTTGGCAAACCCCACGGCCACCAGGGAGCTGCTGGAGGAGTTTGGCCTTGCGACCAAGCATCGCCTGGGCCAGAACTTTCTAATCGACAATCATGTGATCGAGCGTATCTGCGAGCTTTCCGAGCTCACGGGCGATGAGCGCGTGCTCGAGGTTGGCCCGGGCGTTGGTACGCTCACGCTTGCGCTGCTGCAGGAGGCGGCGTGTGTCACGTCGATCGAGGCCGACCCCGAGCTCGAGCCGGTGCTCGATGCCCACGCCGCCGACTACGCCAACTTCCGCTTTATCATGGGCGACGCGCTCAAGGTGGGTCCGGAGCAGATTGAGCAGGCTGCGGGCGGTGAGCCGACGGTGTTTGTCGCGAACCTGCCCTATAACGTGGCGGCGACGATCATCCTGCAGTTCTTCCAGACGATGCCTGCACTCAAGCGCGCCGTCGTCATGGTTCAAAAGGAGGTTGCCGATCGTATTGCCGCAGTGCCGGGTAACAAGACCTATGGTGGCTACACGGCAAAGCTGGGCCTGTATGCGCAGGTTACGGGTCGCTTTGAGGTTCCGCCGCGTTGCTTTATGCCGGCGCCGCACGTTGACTCGGCTGTCGTGCGTATCGACCGTGTTGACGGCGTGGTGCCCGAAGGACTCGATCGCGAATTTGTGGCCCGCGTGATTGATGCTGCATTTGCCCAGCGTCGCAAGACCATCCGCAATTCCATGAGCGCCAACGGCTTTGCCAAGGACGTGCTCGATGCCGCCTTTGAGGCTTGCGGTATCGCACCCACCACGCGCGCCGAGACGCTTGATGTTGCCGACTTTGTCCGTCTGGCCCGGGAGCTAATCCATGATGCCTAATGCCGCACGCGTGACGTTTACCAAGAAAAAGAAGACGGTCGCCTGCCCCGTGCCCTTGGCACCGCTTGCCGACACGCATGCGCATCTGCTTTCGTTTTGGGGCAAAGAAGTGCCCGAGACGCTCGTGCGCGCCAAAGCCGCGGGCGTCGACCTGTTGGTGACGATGTTCGACCCCATCGCTGACAAACGCAGCGTGACGGACTATAGCGACTGGCTCGTGCGCGAAATTCTGCCGATGCAGGATATCCCGCAGATCAAGTATCTTGCCGGCGTGCATCCGTATGGCGCGCCGGACTATACCGACGACGTTCACGCACAGGTCGTTGCCGCACTCGATGACCCTTTGTGCGCCGGTATCGGCGAGATCGGTCTGGACTACCACATGGATTACGACGACGATATCGCGCCGGCGCCCCACGACGTGCAGATCGACTGTATGGCGCGCCAACTCGAGGTCGCCGTACGCCGCAATGTGCCGGTAGAGCTGCATCTGCGTCATGAGGATACGGACGAGGAGCGCACCTCGCATGTGGACGCCTACAACGTGTTGCGCGAGGTCGACGTGCCCCAGGCCGGTTGCGTACTGCACTGCTTTGGCGAGGACCGCGCCACGATGGAGCGCTTTGTGGAGCTGGGCTGCTATATCGCCTATGGTGGCGCGGCCACCTTTAAGCGCAACGACGACGTGCGCGAGGCATTTGCGGCAACCCCACTCGATCGAATTTTGTTCGAGACGGATTGCCCGTATATGGCTCCGGAGCCCATCCGCGGTCTTGAATGCGAGCCCGCAATGATCTCCATTACGGCAAACGCGCTGGTTAACGACCGTGTCGATCGCACAGGTGAGGACGCCGAAACAATCGCGCAAGCCGCTTGGGAAAATGCCTGCAAACTTTTTCAAAAATAGTTCTTGCGTTCGCGGTGGCGCTCCGTTATTCTAATTCCTGCACGCGGGCGTGGCGGAATTGGCAGACGCGTACGGTTCAGGTCCGTATGGGGGCAACCCCATGAAGGTTCAAGTCCTTTCGCCCGCACCATTAAATGAAAGAGCTCCCAGCGATGGGAGCTTTTTTGTTATGAGCCCATCGCAGGGACTTGAACCTGCGAAGGAGCGAGCGTAAAGAAAACGCGGAGCGTTTTAGCGAGCTGGCGAGTCCGCCGGCAGGCGGGCGAAGCCGGTGCGGATCCGCGCAGCGGATACGCGGACGTCCTTTCGCCCGCACCATTAAATGAAAGAGCTCCCAGCAATGGGGGCTTTTTTGTTATGCACAATCTCCTTGGACGGGTATCCTAATGCCAACGTGTGCCTATCAGAGGAGAGACCATGCTGTTGTCCGGTATCATTGCCGCCCTTACGAGCCTTTTGATTCCCATCATCATTTTGCTGCTGCTGCTTCCCAACGCCTGCTATGTCGTTGAACAACAGCATGCCGTGATCATCGAGCGTCTGGGCAAGTTTAACCGCATCGTCAACGCGGGCTTCCACATGAAGGTGCCCGTGATCGACCGCAAAGCCGCCACGGTGAGTCTGCGCACCATGAAAAACGGTTTTGGTATCGACGTTAAGACCCAGGATAATGTGACCATCGGCCTCGAGGTCTCTGCTCAGTACCACGTGAGCTATGACATGGGTGCTGGCCCGGCAGATTCGGGTATCTACAAGAGCTACTACATGCTGCAGGAGCCCGTCGACCAGATGCGTGACTTCATCACCGACGCCCTGCGCTCTTCGATTCCCGTCTACACACTCGATGAGGTCTTTGCCAAGAAGGATGACATCGCCAAGGACGTCAACGCTACCGTTTCCGAGCAGATGGCCGCCTACGGCTTCACCCTCGTGTCGACGCTCATCACCAAAATCGCACTGCCGACCGAGGTCGAGAACTCCATGAACGACATCAACGCCGCCCAGCGCAAGCGCGCTGCGGCACAGGAGCTCGCCGAGGCCGACCGCATCAAGCGCGTCACCGAGGCGACCGCCGAGGCCGAGGCTATGGAAAAGGCGGGCGAGGGCATCGCCAACCAGCGCAAGGCCATTGCACTGGGTATCAAAGATTCGCTCGAGATCATCCAGGAGACGGGTGTCGGCAATGACGAGGCCAACCAACTGTTCATGTTTACGCAGTGGTCCGAGATGATGACGGAGTTCGCTCGCACGGGTAAAACCTCGACGGTCGTGCTGCCGAGCGACTTTTCGCAGTCGGCCTCTATGTTCGAGCAGATGCTGGCTGCCGGTAAGGTTCAGAACGAGTCAAAGGAGTAGGCACGCGTGAAATACACCGTCGTTTGTGTTGGCAAGCTCAAAGAGCGCTTTTGGAAGGACGCGTGCGCTGAGTACACCAAGCGCCTAGGCGCCTATGCCAAGGTGGATATCCGCGAGGTGGCCGATATCGACCCGGCTAAGGCGGGCGGCGTGGATGCCGCGCGCGACAAGGAGGGGGCGGCAATTCTTGCTGCATTGCCGTCTCGAGCGCATGTGATCCTGCTGGCTATCGAGGGCAAGGAGCGTTCGAGTGAGGAGCTCTCGGCGAGGCTCGACGATCTTATGCTGCGAGGCAGCAGCGACATCGCCTTTGTGATTGGCGGTTCGGACGGCGTGAGCGATGAGGTGCGCGCCCGCGCCGACGAGATGCTCAGCTTTGGACGCATTACCTTGCCGCATAACTTGGCGCGCGTGGTGCTGCTGGAGCAAATCTACCGCGCCTGCAAGATCAGCCGTGGCGAGCCGTATCACAAATAGGTCGGCAATACGAAACAATGGCGTGGGACAATAGCTTTCGTTTTGAAGAGCGTGTCTGAGAGGACTATGAGATATGAAGATTGGATTTGTCGGTTTTGGCAATATGGCGAGCGCTATGGCCGATGGCTGGATCGCTGCCGGTGTAGCTGCGAGCGACATGTGCGCCTGCGCGGGTCGCTACGACGCACTGGTTGAGCGCTGCGAGGCGCGCGGCATGGTCGCCTGCCACGATGCCGCCGAGGTTGTCGCCGCATCCGATATCGTGGTCGCTGCGGTCAAACCGTACATGATCGAGAAGGTATTCGCCCCGCTCAAGGATGCTCTTGCCAAAAAGGTCGTTCTGTCGGTTGCCTGGACCTGGGACAGTGCCAAGTGGGAGCAGGTCCTGCCGGGCGTCGCGCATATCTCGACGGTGCCCAACACACCGGTTTCGGTGGGCGAGGGCGTCATCGCTTGCGAGAAGGCTTCCACGCTTAGTGATGAGCAGAGCGCCGTGGTGCTTGATCTGCTTGGCAAGCTCGGTGCGGTGGTCGAGCTTGATACGAGCCTGCTGTTCGTGGGCGGCACGGTGGGTGGTTGCGCTCCGGCATTTGTCGCTATGGCAATCGAGGCCCTGGGCGATGCGGCGGTCAAGCACGGTATCCCGCGTGCCGATGCCTATCGCATTGTGAGCCAGATGGTGCTAGGTACGGCAAAGTTGCAGCTTTCAACTGGTCAGCATCCTGCGGCGATGAAGGATGCCGTATGCTCGCCCGGTGGCGCCACCATCAAGGGCGTCGTTGCGCTCGAGGATGCCGGCATGCGCAGTGCCCTGGTCAAGGCAATCGACGCAACTCTCCAGTAAAACCTGCCATTTAGGGACAGGTTTATTTTGGCAGGTTTTTCCTGCACTGATAATTGTTCTCGGGGGAAGCGGGCACTGCGGGGCGCGGCAACGGC
>CAJMST010000029.1 GCA_905216145.1 uncultured bacterium
ATAGGCATAGGCGCGGGCATGAGGACCGGCAACCTCTATAAAGGCAGGCTGAGCGGCGGGCTTAGAGGCGGTCTTAGACGCAGCAGTGTCCTCCCCCAGCGGCGCAATCTCAAACAGCACGCCGCAGGCATCAAAGGCCGCAGCAAGTTCCTCGCGCATTGCCGCCTGTTCGCGGGCGAGCAGCACGACGACCTCTCCCCCGCCATTCGCCACGGCAGACAGCAGCTCGAGCAGGCCATGCGCAAACGACGTGACGCCGCGCACGAACACCGCGCGGGCGCAGGCGGGCAGATTGTCGGCCAAGGCGCCGGCCATCATGTCGGCCGCCTCGCAGGGCTCGACCAGATCTCGGCGGTCCAAGCCGCTCGCGTAGGCGCGCAGCAGCTCGAACACACGAGCCTCGGCATCGCTTTTGGGCTCGGGCTGGCAAACGCTGCCACAGCGGCGCTCTGCACCCGTCCCCGCCACGCCCGGAAGCACATCGCGGGCCATACGCGCGAGCATGCGCACCGTACCCTGGCTGTGCGAAAGCGGCTGCAGGTCGGCATCGTCGCGACGGGCAACCATATCCGAGAACAGCATCTGACGCTGCAGGTTGTCGACGAAGCTGCGGCCGTCGCCCATCAGCTCCCACAGCGAACGGAGCCACGACGAGGGGGTTTTGTAATCAACGCACAGCGAGGCGCCGGCCACCGCCGCATCGTGGCGGCACAGATCGAGCTCGGCAAACGTAGGCGCCAGCAATACGGCGCGCCCATGGCGGGCAACAAGGTCGCTCAGCAGCGCCGCCTCGGCATCGCTCAGGTCCGCGCCGGCATTGGTGGTATAGATTCGAACAGGCATGATCCTCCACTCAAACTGTTCGCAATAATCAATGTATCCATCCTACCCGCCCACGCGGACAACATGGCCCCACACCAACATCTTTTGGTGCATCGGGGACAGACCTGATCCCTTTGCACCAAAAAAACCGCCCCCGAAGGGACGGTTCTGTGCAATTCGTTTTTGCCGTTGGCCTACTCGCCATCCTCCAGCTTGATGAGGATCTTACGATAGCCGCCGTACTCGCCGTTGAGCGCCTTGGACACGCGGCTCACCGTGGTGGACGAAGCACCGGTGCGGGCCTGAACCTCAACATAGGGCTCGCCCTCATCCAAATAACGCGCGACCTGCAGGCGCTGCGAAAGATCGCAAATCTCGCGCGGCGTGCAGATATCGGTCAAAAACGCTTGAATATCCTTCTCGTCGTCCAAAAGACTAAATGCGTGGACCAGCTGCTTGACATCAGGCTTGTCAAACATGTTCTCGATATTCATCGATCACCGCCAAACCCGCCAAAAGGCATCGAAGTTGATACTGACATCGGGCATCGTTCGCCCGTTCTATGCAATAAAACAATGCATGGGGCATTTGCCCGTAGCAGTGTAGCACACCACCAAACTAAAGCGACAAGACTCTCTGCCAGCGGCGCGTTTTTCAGGACGAACGCCGTTTTGAAACTAAATGCGCACGTAAGCTCCACGAATATTTGCGACAATGGGCGTCCAAACAAAGCGACACACTGTCTGCGCAGAAAGGGATCACACCATGCGCTTTATGCTTAACTGGCTCTTCACCTCGATCGCCATCGCAATCGCCACGTTCCTCGTCCCCGGCATCCAACCCTTCGGTTTTGCCGAAGCCTGGGTCTGCTTTGCCTTTGTGGGGCTGTTCCTCAACATCGTCGACTCGCTCGTAAAGCCGTTCCTCACGGTCATTTCGCTGCCGCTCACCATTATTACGCTGGGCATTTTCCAGCTCGTGGTCAACAGCTTTATGCTCGAGCTTGCCAGCTACCTGTCGGTTAATCTCCTAGGCGCCGGCATTTCTATCGCCAGCTTTGGCTCGGCCTTTATGGGCAGCATCCTGGTGTCCATCATGCGCAGCATCCTCGACGGCGTCGCCAACGATTAGTCCAATAGACATAAAGCGCGGGCCAACCCACCACAGGTCGGCCCGCGCCATCACATTCTGTTAGAGCCCTAGATCACGTAATCGTAGCCCTCGTTGTGAGCGACGAGTTGGTCAAGTGTCACGCCGTCGAGGTAGTCGTTGATGAGCTTGTCCAGGTTCTTCCACACATCGAGCGTGGGGCACTCATCAGATCGCGAACAGCCCTTGCAGTCGCCATCAAGGCAGGCGACCGGTGCCAGGCTGCCCTCGGTCAGGCGCAGGATCTCGCCTACCGTGTACTGCTCGGGCGGGCGCGTGAGCACATAGCCGCCGCCCTTGCCGCGCATGCCCGAGAGCATATTGGCGCGAACGAGCGTCGCCAGAATATTCTCGAGGTACTTCTCCGAAATACCCTGACGCGCCGCAATCTCCTTGAGCGGGATGCGACCGGTCGCCTGGTGCTCGGCCAGGTCGACCATAACGCGCAGGGCATACCTGCCCTTAGTAGAAACCAACATATAGAGTGCTGCCTTTCGGTCTTTTAGTCCTAGAAATTCTATCCGAAAAAGTGGTTTTGAAAATACTCGTTCCGGTCCAGCGGGTTAATCATCTTGCAATAAATATCTTTTTCCTATTGCATTAGTAGGCTTTAGTGTCTACTATGCTTTCCAACAGCTAAACGAACAACCTATTAGGTTTGTGGGTTTGGCTGTTAGACACACCGTAAAACCACACGGTATCCAGCAACTTGAACACTTTGGAGGTTCACCATGAGCAAGGTTTACACGTCCATCGATCAGCTTATCGGCCACACTCCGCTTCTGGAGCTCACCCACTTTGAGGCCGACGAGGACCTCAAGGCCCGCGTGCTCGTCAAGCTCGAGTACTTCAACCCCGCCGGCTCCGTTAAGGACCGCGTCGCCAAGAATATGATTGACGAGGCCGAGAAGGCCGGCAAGCTCGTGCGCGGCGGCGATTACACCATCATCGAGCCCACGAGCGGCAACACCGGCGTCGGCATTGCCTCCGTGGCGGCCGCCCGCGGCTACAAGGTGATCATCACCATGCCCGAGACTATGTCCGTCGAGCGCCGCAAGCTCATGCAGGCGTACGGCGCGCAGCTCGTACTCACCGACGGCTCCAAGGGCATGAAGGGCGCTATCGCCAAGGCCGAGGAGCTGCAGAAGGAGACCCCCAACAGCATCATCGCCGGTCAGTTTGTGAACCCCGCGAACCCCGCCATCCACAAGGCCACGACCGGCCCCGAGATCTGGGACGATACCGACGGCAAGGTCGACATCTTCGTCGCCGGCGTTGGCACCGGCGGCACCGTGACCGGCGTGGGTGAGTTCCTCAAGGAGCAGAACCCCGAGATCAAGGTCGTCGCTGTCGAGCCCGCCACCTCTCCGGTGCTCTCCAAGGGTCAGGCCGGTCCGCATAAGATCCAGGGCATCGGCGCCGGCTTTGTGCCCGACGTCCTCGACACCCAGGTCTATGACGAGATCATCCCCGTCGAGAACGAGGACGCTTTTGCTACCGGTCGCGCCGTGGGCAACAAGGAGGGCGTGCTCGTGGGCATTTCGTCCGGCGCCGCCGTGTGGGCCGCGCTGCAGCTGGCCAAGCGCCCCGAGAACGAGGGCAAGACCATCGTGGCCCTGCTGGCCGACACCGGCGAGCGCTACCTGTCCACGGCACTCTTCCAGGACTAAGGGTCCGTCTCTTGTCGATAGGCCCAAGGCACGCCGGTCTCCCCTCTCTTCTGGCGGCCTGAGCCCATCTCGTTAGGGCGTCCCACGAAGCACCCGAACTTGCTACAATGTCTGCGGCGCGGAACCAGCCTCCCGCGCCGCTTTTCTTTTTTGGCCGCATGCCACCAAGGAGAACCTCCCCATGCACAACAAGCGCGTGCTCGTCGCCATGAGCGGCGGCGTCGATTCCAGCGTGACCGCGTACCTGCTCAAAAGCCAGGGCTACGAATGCGTTGGCGCCACCATGCGCCTCACTTGCCCCGCGCCCGATCCTGTCACGGGCATGAGCAAGGTCGACCGCGACATCGCCGACGCGAAGGCCGTCGCCGAGCGCATCGGCATCCCCCACCACGTGCTCGACCTGCAGCAGACGTTCGACCGTAGCGTGATCGAACGCTTTGTGACCGCCTACCAGGAGGGGCTGACGCCCAATCCGTGCATTATCTGCAACCGCCACATTAAGTTTGGCGCGCTGCTGGACGCCGCGCTGGACATGGGCTGCGACTATATCGCCACGGGTCACTACGCCAAGACAAGCCAGGCGCCCGATGGCACGTGGCAGCTGCACCGCGGCGAGGATCCCAAAAAGGACCAGAGCTACTTTTTGTATTCGCTTACGCAAGAGCGCCTCGCGCACACGATCTTTCCGCTGGCAGGCCTAGACAAAGAGCGCGACGTGCGCCGCATAGCCGCCGAGCAGGGCTTTACCAACGCCAAGAAGGCCGAAAGTGAGGATATCTGCTTTATTCCAGACGGTGACTACGCGGGCTATATCGAGCGCCGCTGCGGACATCCCGCTGCACCGGGCGACATCGTATGGCGCGACGGCAGCGTGGTAGGGAGCCACAACGGCGCGCTGCGCTATACCATCGGCCAGCGCAAGGGCTTGGGCGTAGCGATGGCGCATCCCGTATACGTGACAGGCGTCGACGCCGTCAACAACACCGTGCATCTGGGCGAGGCCGAGGACCTGACCGCCACGGCGCTCACGGCCAACGACTGGATTTGGAGCGCCCCTGCCGACCACATGGAGACCGAGCTGGATGCCGGCGGCATTCGCGTAGGTGCCAAATACCGCTACCGTCAGAAGGACCAAGCAGCGACCCTTGCGCGTGACGAAGACGGGCAAATGCTGCTAACTTTTGACGAGCCGCAACGAGCCATCGCCCCCGGCCAAGCCGTTGTAGTCTACCGCGGCAACATCGTCCTCGGCGGCGGCACCGTTACGGCAGCTATCAAGTAGTCCCATCCCCTTCATAAGTTGCGGTGAAATAGGGACTGTTTAAGCGTTTCAGGCCGCTAAACAGTCCCTATTTCACCGCAACTTCGTTAAGTATTATGCTCTGTTTAAATGCTAAATTTAACATTGTAAATACTTAACGAGGCCAGCAGCTTAAGGCCAACGATTTCTCGCTATCGAGACCCAGGTATCGCCAGCGGTATTGAAATACCCGTTCGATGCCTGGGTTTTTCGCTTTCGGATTGCTACTGGCTAAGGCCGGTCGACTGCGACGAGCTCGATTGGCAGCACCTCAATTACTTCGAAAACGATTTTGAACGGTCGGCACCCGAGCAGCGTTCAGGCTGGCTTGAGGGCATCGGACTCAAAAATCCTGACAATACGTCCGAGGGCGAGCTCCCCAAATCCTGGATGATCCGCAATGGCGTTCGTATCCTGGTCAAAGGATGTGGAATGGACGATCAGCGACCGTTTAACGAGGCGGTTGCAACAGCTCTACATCGGCGTCTGCTATCCAAAGGTGAGTTTGTTCCCTATACGGTCGAGCGCATGTTCGACGGGCCCGTATGCCTATGCGATGACTTTCTTAATGGCCGCGAGGAATACGTGCCGGCCGCTTATATCAGGGACGCACTCGGTGGCCAACGAGGAAGCTCGACATACGATCGATACTGTCGATATCTCGGCAGACACGGGGCTGACGAAGGTGCCGTGAGAAGATCCATGTCGCAGATGATCGTCTGTGATGCCCTCCTGGCCAACAGCGACCGCCACTGGCGAAACTTCGGCATCATCCGCAACGTCGACACGCTGGAAATACGGCCTGCACCGCTGTTCGATAGCGGTAATTGCTTGTGGTACAACGTGCCAGCCGCCGCGCTCGTTACCGGGGAGTTTGGGTTTGCCGCCAAACCGTTCGGGCCGGACCCTTCCACTCAGCTGGCATTTGCCGACTCACTCGATTGGTTCGATGCATCACGCCTCGAAGGGTTCGTCGACGAGGCAGTCGAAATCCTCTCACAAAGTGCATGGGCAACGGCAGACAATCGCCTCAACGCCATCCGCCGCGGTCTCGAGCGCCGCACGATAGAGGTAAGCGCCGCCGTTGAGGTGCTACGGCACGTGCAGAGATAACAGCACTGCCCCCTAAGTTGCGGTGAAATAGGGACTGTTTGGCGGTTTTAAACGCTTAAACAGTCCCTATTTCACCGCAACTTAGAGAGGACGGCCTCGGTCGGTACTGCTGTGTCAGCCGAGGCCGCTGCATCGTTAGCGCTGGACGTAGGCGCGGACGAGCTCGTAGGTATTGCGCACGCCGTCGATGTGGCTGCGCTCGTAGTTGTGGCTCGCGTACACGCCGGGGCCGATCAGGCCGTGGCGAATGTCATAGCCGGCAGAAAGCGTGGCCTCGACGTCCGATCCGTAATGCGGGTACACGTCGATGGCGTAGTCGAGCTCCAGCTCGCGCGCGATGTTGGACAGCGTCGTCACCAGGTCGTAGTTGTACGGACCGCCCGAATCCTTGGCGCAGATCGACACCATGCGCTCGGTGCAGCCCAGGTCGTCGCCCACGCAGCCCATGTCCACGCTGATCATCTCGCGCGTGTCAGCCGGCACAAAGGCGCCGCCGTGGCCAACCTCCTCGTACACGGTAAAGAGCAGGGAGACCTTGCGCGAAAGCGTCACCTCGCCGGCAGCGACAGCGCGCGCCAGGCCCAGCAGAATCGCCGCGGACAGCTTGTCGTCCAAGAAGCGGCTCTTAATGTAGCCACTCTCCGTCACCGTGGTGCGCGGATCCATGGCGATGATGTCACCGGTCTGAATGCCCAGCTCGAGCACATCGTCCTTGCTGTCGACATTCTCGTCGAGCAAGATCTCCATGTTCTTCTCGATGGTCTTGACCGGCTCATCGGCCACATGCGCCGAGGGCTCGGTGTTGAGAACCACGCCCGTATAGACATTGCCGTCGCGTGTGTGGACAGTGCAGTTCTCGCCATCAGCCGTAGACCACTGATGCCCGCCAAGGGTCGTGGGGCGCAGGCGACCATTGTCCTTAATGGAGCGCACCATAGCGCCCAAGGTATCGACATGGCTCGCCAACACGAGCGGCTCGCCCTCGCCACCAAGCTCAACGAGCACATTGCCCTTATTGGAACGCTCAGGCCCAAAGCCCATATCGCGAAGCGTCTCCATCAGATAATCGGTAGCCGCACGGGTATACCCCGTAGGCGAAGCAATAGAGGTCAGCGCCTTAAGCTGATCAGTAATAAAGCCAAGCGTAGAATCCATCTGGGACACCAAAGTCACCCTTTCATATCGAATTAAACCCACAGCAACAATACCACCGCGTACCATCTTTTTACCTAGCGAGATGACCCATCGAGCTCCCCGGAACAGTGCCCGTCACGACAACGAGCCGGCGGGCCCCTGCCCGTCACGACAACGAGCCGGCGGGCCCCTGCCCGTTAGCCCCACAATCTTTCCGCAGGACGGAGGAAGCCCCCGCCGCACGAAGTGCGCAGCGGGGGCTTCCGACATGTCCGAGGACGATTGTGGGGCTAACGGGCAGGGGCCC
This sequence comes from uncultured bacterium, assembly GCA_905216145.1. Lineage (GTDB taxonomy): Bacteria > Actinomycetota > Coriobacteriia > Coriobacteriales > Coriobacteriaceae > Collinsella. The sequence goes on from CAJMST010000029.1 coordinate 7,496, forward strand.
GCCGAGCCAAGTTAGGCAGCCGGGCAGATCTTCTTGAAGAGCTCGATGACGTCGTCGAGCGTCGCCTCGCGCGGGTTACCCGGGAAGCAAGCGTCGGCCATGGCGTCCTTGGCCAAGACCTCGATCTCGTCAGCCTTCATGGCCTCGCAGACGTGCGGGATATTCACGTCGGCGGAAAGCTGCTTGACGGCGGCGATAGCGGCGTCGGCAGCCTCGTCGGTGCTCATGCCCGTGGTGTCAACACCCATGGCGACGGCAACCTTGGCCAGACGCTCGGCGCAAACCGGCTTGTTGAACTCCATGGCGATCGGCAGCAGCATGGCGCAAGCGACACCGTGCGGGGTATCGTAGTGAGCGGACAGGGTGTGAGCCATGGCGTGGTCGATGCCCAGGCCGACGTTGGAGAAGCCCATGCCGGCGACATACTGGCCAAGAGCCATGCCCTCACGGCCGGAGCCGGGCTGGCCGGACTTGGCCTCGGTGACGGAGTCGCGCAGGTTCTCGCTGATCAGCTTAATGGCCTCAAAGTGGAACATGTCGGAGAGCTCCCAAGCGCCCTTGGTGGTGTAGCCCTCAATGGCGTGGGTCAGTGCGTCCATGCCGGTGGAAGCGGTCAGGCCGGCGGGCATGGAAGCCATCATGTCGGGGTCGACGACGGCGACCTCGGGGGCGTCGTTGGTGTCGACGCACACAAACTTGCGGACCTTCTCGGGGTCGGTGATGACGTAGTTGATGGTCACCTCGGCGGCGGTACCGGCGGTCGTCGGCACGGCGATGGTGAACACGGCGTGGTTCTTAGTGGGAGCAACGCCCTCGAGGCTGCGGACATCGGCGAACTCGGGGTTGTTGATGATGATGCCGATAGCCTTGGCGGTGTCCATGGAGGAACCGCCACCGATGGTCACGATAGCGTCAGCCTCGGCGGCCTTGAAGGCCTCGACGCCGTCCTTGACGTTCTGGATGGTGGGGTTGGGCTTAATCTCGGAGTAGAGGCTCCAAGCGATGCCGGCGGCGTCGAGCTCGTCGGTCACCTTGGCGGTAACGCCAAACTTGACCAGGTCGGGGTCGGAGCAGACGAAGATCTTCTTGTAGCCGCGACGCTGGAGCTCACCGGGGATCTCCTTGATGGCGCCGGAACCATGATAAGAGATGGTATTGAGAACGAAACGATTAGCCATTGATAGCCTCCCATCGTGTGCGGGGCACCCATTACGCCCCACGCTATGAGTCCCATCCTAACGCTTTTGAAACAAAAAACACGTGAGAACATCAAAAGTGTTAAAGCGTTTCAACAGATGATGAAAAATAATGCGGCAAAGGGACAGCCCCTTTGCCGCATTCGGTTACTTTCGGCAGCCCTCTTTCCAAGCCTCGGCCGCAACCTTCCAGCGTAAGCGCAAGTCGCGCTCGCGGTCGATGAACATGATGGCAAACGCGACAAACAGCAGCAAGCTCGCCACGACGATGGCGTGCAGGCCCATGCGCTCAATACACCAGTTGCCCAACACGGCGCCAAACACAAAGGTAAAGATCACGCCAAAGTACAGCAAGCCGTTTTCCAAAAAGCCGCGCCTGTGGGTGATGATGTAATCGTCCACGTTTTGCAGCGCGTTGCGCAAGTTGCCGATGCACATAGTCGTGGCGATGCCGTGTCCATGAATCTTGCGGAAGCTCTCGACTTGCATGCCGCAGGCAAACGAGGTGAGGCAGTTGGCGAGCAGGTTGTAACCGCCACCGGGAATAAAGCTCACGCCCAGCAAGATGACGGCTTCAAAGAACACCGTCACCTGACGCCAGTGAATCACGCTGCCAAACCGTTCGTGTACCAGGTCGGCAAGCATAATGCCCACGGCAAACGACACCACAGGGAAAAAGTAGCGCCCCGCAAGTGCCCAATTGCCCTCCGAGATGCTCACGCCCACGAGCAGGATGTTGCCCGTCTGTGCGTTGGCGAAAACATGGTCGCGCCCAATGTACGAATACACGTCCATAAAGCCACCGGCGAGCGCCAAGATGATGCCCAGCTCAATAGACTCCGATATCTGTTTGGCACGCTGCATCGTCGTGCATCCTCCTTGTTGACGACTCTCTCGTGCGTTGGCGGAAACATAGCCGCCGTTCATACTGTAACCCATTGACAACATGGCGTGCGCGCGAGACGGCTTCCCCAGCGCGCAGATACACAGTCTGGAAACAAACGGCGGGCTCGGCGCCGACGCCCGACGCCTCGTGTACTCCACCAGTCTTTTTAGCCCCGTCCCAAAAAGACTGGTTACAATTACGTGCAGCATACTAACAACGGGAGGAATCGTGGCAAAAAAGCCCCAGGACGCTCAGCACAACCAGCACGGCAAGCATGCCCAGCGCGGCCAGCAGCAAAAGCGTGGCGGCAAGGCCCAGGGTGGCCACGCCACTCATACCCCGGCAGCACCCGCCCGCCCCTGGCGTCCGGGCCGCGACAAGTTCCTCCCCGTCAGCCGCGCCGACATGGATGCACGCGGTTGGGACCAGTGCGACTTTGTCTACATCTGCGGCGACGCCTACGTGGACCACCCCAGCTTTGGCATGGCTATCATCAGCCGCGTCCTCGACGCGCACGGCTACAAAGTTGGCATCATCTGCCAGCCCGACTGGACCGACCCCGCCAGCATCACCGTGCTCGGCGAGCCGCGCCTGGGCTTTTTGGTCAGTGCCGGCAACATGGACTCCATGGTCAACCACTATTCGGTGACCAAGCATCGCCGCCACACCGACGCCTATACCCCCGGTGGCGAGGAGGGTCACCGCCCCAACCGTGCCGTCACGGTCTACGGCAACCTCATCCGCCAGACGTTCAAGGACGCTCCTATCATCATCGGCGGCATCGAGGCGAGCCTGCGCCGTCTGGCCCACTACGACTACTGGCAGGACAAGCTCAAGCGCTCGGTGCTGCTCGACTCGGGCGCCGACATCCTCATCTACGGCATGGGCGAGCACGCGATTGTCGAGATCGCCGACGCGCTCGACGCGGGACTGCCTGTCGATCAGATCACCTATATCAACGGCACCGTTTACCGCACGGGCTCGCTCGACGAGGTATACGACTACGACCTGCTGCCCAGCTGGGACGACCTTACCGCCGACAAGCTCAACTACGCACGCAGCTTTAACGTGCAGCAGCAGAATATGGACCCTATCACCGGACATCGTCTGGTAGAGCCCTACCCCAACAGCGTCTATGTGGTGCAAAACCCGCCGTCGGCGACGCTCACCACCGATGAGATGGACGAGGTCGCCGAGCTCCCCTACGCACGCGACTGGCATCCCGATTACGACGCAGCAGGCGGCGTGCCGGCCTTTGCCGAGATCAAGTTTTCCATTAGCTCCAACCGCGGCTGTTTTGGCGAGTGCTCGTTTTGCGCCCTCACCTTCCACCAGGGTCGCGTACTGCAGATGCGCAGCCACGACTCGATCATGCGCGAGGCCGAGCTGCTCACGCGCGACCCGGAGTTTAAGGGCTATATCAACGACGTGGGCGGACCGACGGCAAACTTTAGCCGCCCGGCCTGCGACAAGCAGCTCAAGCACGGCGTGTGCAAGAACAAGCGTTGCCTGTGGCCGAGCGTGTGCAAGAACATGGTGGTCGACGAGAGCGGCTACACGCAGCTGCTGCGCGACCTGCGCCAGCTGCCGGGCGTCAAGAAGGTCTTTGTCCGCAGCGGCATCCGTTTTGACTACACCATGGCCGATGCCTCGGACGAGTTTTTGCGCGAGCTGCTGGAACACCATGTCTCGGGCCAACTGCGCGTGGCGCCCGAGCACGTGAGCGACGCGGTGCTGTCCGTGATGGGCAAGCCGAGCCGCGCCGTCTACGATGCGTTCTGTCGCAAATTTGAGCGCTTGAACCGCGAATACGGACTCAAGCAGTATGTGGTGCCGTATCTGATCTCGAGCCACCCCGGCTCAACCATGAAGGAAGCCGTGGACCTTGCCGAAGCCGTGCGCGACATGGGCTACATGCCCGAGCAGGTGCAGGACTTCTACCCCACGCCGTCCACCATGTCGACGTGCATGTACTACACCGGCGTGGACCCGCGCACTATGCAGCCGATCTACGTGGCGCGCGACCCGCACGAAAAGGCCATGCAGCGCGCGCTCATCCAGTATCGCAAGCCCGAGAACTACAAGCTGGTGCGCGAGGCGCTGGAGAAGGCCGGCCGCCGCGATCTGATCGGCTACACCAAGCATTGCCTGATTCGCCCCGTGCCGCCGCGCCCGGGCGAGACATCTGCCGGCGGTGGACATGGCACCGGCAAGAAGGGCGGCAAACCGCATGGCGGCGCTGGCGGGGCCGGCAAGGGGCCTAAGGGCAGCAAGGGGCACAGCGGCATGTCGCGTGCGCAAAACACCGCCGGGCGCAATCGTGCAGCTCAGGGGCGTCAGGGTGCCAACGGAGGCGGGCGTCGCAACTAGTGCAGTGGTGCGCTCGCTGCGTCCATCCCACACGCGTGGCGCAGCGAGCGCATTGCCTCAACGAGGATAACGCCGGCAATAGCGACCGTGACTACCGCGTCGAGCGGCGTGTGCACAAACCATAGCAGGCCCATGAGGTACGAGCCGGCATTAAAGGCAAAGTGCAACAGGATCGTGTAGCGGAGCTTTCCGGTCGTCACGAGCACCCAGCCAAAAATGAGGCCGGCAGCGCCCGCATAGCAGCCCTGCACCCAGTTCATGTGCATAAAGCCGAAGACCGCCGCCTGCAGTACGATTGCCGCGGCGACGCCCCAGGTACTCGGGGCCGCCCAGGGCACTATGGCGCTGTCTTGCGGTCGCACGAGACGTCGGCGCTTCCAAAGTGGGCGGCACTGCGGGTTAAACGCTCGGAGCGAAAACTCAAAAATGATGCCGCGCACCAGCAGCTCCTCGCAAAACGGAGCGCCGAGCACCGTAGTCAGGACGGCGAGATAGCTGGTGTCGCCCATGCCTGTTTCCTCGACAAGTTCACTGTAATCGGCCGCGACCTCGGGCAACAATGACAGTACGGCGTCGGTCACGTAGCCAACGACCACCTGCAGTGCCAAGCCGATCACGATAACGCAGGCAATGCGCTTCCACGCGCTACGCACTCCCCCGCCAAGCGGACGCTCACCTTGCCAGCGCGCGATAAACGACCGCGGCCACAAATAATGCCACCATAGCAGCGCCATCAAAAACGACGCCGTCTGAGCGACGGCTTGAAACCATTGAATATCGAGGTTGTCGATCGGGAAACCCGTCAGCGCCGACACGATGTCCAGCACGGAGAACAAAACCATGCTCAGGACAATATCGGCAGCGACGACGCCAAAACAGGCAAGCGCCCAAACCAGCGCATTGAGCATGCCGACCTCCTCCCAACGACTAGTCATTGGGGACGTTCTTCAACGACTAGCTGTTGGGGACAGTCTTTGCCAAAGGCCCCGTTGGGCGAAATGTCGAACGGAAAGGTGCCGCAGCGATTGAAGGCGGCGATGAACATGCGGATGGCGTTGGACGGCGTGGTGCCCACGAGCTGGGTTGCCGCCGCGAAGGCTGCCTTTTCCTCGGGCAAGACCTTCGCGACAACCGGGGTCATGTGTTCTGCCATGGCGCTTCCTTTTTGAAACGACGGTGGTGCGGATAGATGCGGGCCACGCGGCTGGGCGACGGGCTGTGAAGGCAACCCGATTGGCCCGCATCTGGAGTTTGTTTTTACGGCGTTGGTATTACTTAGTATTCTTAAGTATTACCCCGCAGATAGAATACCACACCCGCCCCATGGGGACGGAGAAAAAACGGATCATTTTGTTGCTGAGTAAGTATTTAGAGCGTGATGATGTCCGAGATATTGAGGGCCTGAGCGTCGGCGACATCGTGCGTGGCAAGCAACAGCATACGACCGTCGAGCAAGTCGAGCACGACCTCGGCCGTCGCATCGCGCGCGGCGGCATCCAGGCCGGTAAAGGGCTCGTCCAGAATCACTGCGCCGCCCGGACACAGCAGGGCTCGGGCAATCTCGACGCGACGGCGCTGCCCACCCGAGAGCTCGGCCACGCGGGCATGCACATCGACCCCCGGCACCAGCAGGCGCAACAGGGCCGCGGCACTCGAGGCGTCCACGCGCGCGTCGGCGCACACCAGCACGTTATCCAAAGCCGAGGCGCCCTCTACCAGGCGCACATCCTGAAACACCATGGAGCACGGCGCGCACTCCCCCGCCGCCAGCGCAAGCAGCGTCGACTTGCCCACGCCCGAGGTGCCCATCACACAGATACGCCCACCCGCAGGCACGTTGAGCACCAGACCATCCAGCGCCGGCGCCCAGGGCGCGCGATCGCCCACGGCAAGCGCAAGCTCCGCCGCAACCCCGCCGCCAGCAGAACCGCTCGCACGCCCGCGCAAGCCGCGTCCATGCGACAGCACCGCCGCACGCCACGCCGCAGGCCCCGAAGCCCGCAGCAGCCACACCAGCACGCGCTCGCATGCCCACGAAGCCATAACAACCAGCACGGTCCAGGCCAGCAAATCAGCCGTCTCAATCAAAAGCTTTGCCTGATAGATGCGCTCACCCACGGTGCCCACCGCCATGCCGATCAGCTCCGCCGCCACGCCGGCCTTCCAGCTCATGCCAATCACGGCGCGGGCGCACGAAAGCACAAACGGCAGGACTTCGCGCCAGGTGTGGGCACAAAACAGTCGCCAACCCCGCACGCCATGCAGACGAAACATCTGCTCCAGCGGTTTATCCGCTTGCGTCAAGCCCTCGACCAGCGAAAAATACACTCCCGGCAGCGCCATCAAAAAGACCGCCGCAATGCTTACGCGCGCCGACCCCAGCCAAATGAGCAGCAGGACCACCACGCAGGCAACCGGCGTCGCCTTAACAAACGAAAGCGCCGGAGCCACCAAGCGGGCAAACGCCCGCGAGCGCGACGAAATTCCGGCCAGCAAACCACCGCACACCGCGGCAAGCGCCAAACCGCCTAGAATCCGCACACCCGAGCCCGCCAGAATCGCCCACGTGCCGGCATCGCATACCAGCCGCAGCAACGCCACCACAACAGCACCCGGACCCGGCAAAATCAGCGGCTGTGCCACCAGCGCCGCCACGAAGACCCACACGGCAAGCCAAAAGGCGGCAACGGCACCTGCTGCCGCCACCGCCTTCATACGCTCAATCATTTGTCGAGCAAACGCACGCACGGGTTACTCCATGTAGTAGAAATCATCAGCCGGGAGCTTGCCGCCCACGGCGCTCGCGTCCGCATCGGCCAGCACCTTCAGGTACCCACCGAGCGCGGCCTTCATATCCTTCCCTGTCTGGCAGACAAGCATGCACCCGGGAATCGCCTTCTCGGCGATCTTGGCGTTATCCACGATGCCCGCATCGACCACGGCCTGCGCCCAGTCCGCCGGCGCCGCGTTCACGGCCTCAACGCTCCCAGCATGGCAGCTCAGGAATTCCGCCACGGCCTCGGGATGCTCCTCGGCAAAGGCACGGCGCACCACGGTCACACCCGTCAGCAAGCGCGAGCCCGTGTCTCCTGCCAGCTCGTCCCACACATCGGTCAGGCTCACCGGTGCCGACAGCTTGCCCTCGCTCTTGGCGATGGCCGCCGTCTTGAACGGCTCGGGTAGCACGCCCACGGCAGTCGGGTCGGCAAGCAGAGCCGAGAGCACCTCGGTAGGCTCGCTCTTAAACTCGAGCGTCACCTGACCGGCCAAGCCCGCGCGCTCCAGCAGGTAGTTCATGACGTACTCCGGCGTGGCGCCCTTGCCCGTCATATAGACAGTATGGCCCGCCAGATCGCCAAACGAGGCCACACTCGCGTCGCCCGTCACAATGTTCAGCACGCCCAGCGTGTTGATGTCGATGACCTGCACCGCGCCCTCGGTCTTGTTGTAGAGCACGCTCGCCACGTTGGCGGGCACCAGGGCGATATCGATATCGCCCTGAATGACCTTGGGCACAATCTCGTCGGCGGCAGTGTTGATCGCAAAGTCGAACTCATTGTCCGTCTCGCCATCGGCTGCCTGGTCCATAAACTGCACCAGACCGATCGACGTCGGACCCTTGAGCGAGGCGACGTGCACCTCGACCGGCTCTGCGGCAGCACCGGCGCCGTCCGTGGCAGCCGAGCCCGCGGCGGACCCGGCACCGGCAGCCCCGCCGCCACAGCCCGCGAGCGCAAGTGACAGGGCGCCCACGGCGAGCGCCGAGGCAAACCCCCGGCGCGACATTTCAAAATCAAACGCGCGCATCGCTAGCACGTCCCCTCGTTAGGCATCGTCCATGCGTGATGGTCGGTATGCAGCAATTCCTCGGCCAGCGGCGAGAGCGGCTCGCCCAAGAACTCGCGGTAGCACGCCTGGACATCGGGATTCTCGTGCGAGAAGCGAATGTCCGCCTTCGCATCCAGGCCCCACAGTACCTGGCCGCGCTCGGCTGCCAGCTCGCAACCGTCGCGGATAGGCTGACCGCCGCCACCGACGCAGCCGCCCGGGCATGCCATAACCTCGACGAAGTCATAGCTCACACGGCCGTCGCGAATCGCATCGAGTAGGCGGGCGGCGTTGCCCAGCCCGTGCGCCACGGCAACGCGCACCTTGGTGCCATCGATATCGGCCACGGCCTCCTTCCAGCCATCGAGTCCGCGCACATCGGTAAAGAAATCGGCATCCGGGTTCTTACCCGTCACCAGGTAATATGCCGAGCGCACGGCGGCCTCCATCACACCGCCCGTGGCGCCAAAGATCACACCCGCGCCCGTGCCAAAGCCCAGCGGCGTATCGAGCGGCTCCTCAACCAGCGTGTCAACGCTCACGTGGCTCGCGCGGATCATGCGCGCCATCTCGCGCACCGTCAGCGCAACGTCCACGTCGGGCGCGCCGCCCTCGCCCATCATGCTCGGCAGCGCACACTCGGCCTTCTTGGCCGTGCACGGCATAACGGACACCACGAACAGACGCTCGGGCTCCACGCCCAGCACCTTGGCGTAGTAGGTCTTGGCGATGGCGCCGAACATCTGCTGCGGCGACTTTGACGTGGACAGGCTGTCGACAAACTCGGGGTAACGTGCCTTCACAAAGCGCACCCAGCCCGGGCAGCAGCTCGTGAACATGGGCCAGCCGTGGCTGTCGCCCTCGTCCTTGGCGGCCTTACCCAGGCGCTCGAGCAGCTCGGAGCCCTCCTCCATAATGGTGAGATCGGCCGAGAAGTCGGTGTCGAACACGTACTCAAAGCCCACGCGGCGCAGCGCACAGGCCAGGCGCTCGACGGTAGCCTCCTTGCGCGGAATGCCGAGCTCCTCGCCCCAGGCGCTACGCACGGCCGGCGCAATCTGCACCAGTACGATCTTGTCGGGATCGGCGAGAGCATCGAACACGGTCTCGGTATCGTCACGCTCGCGCAGGGCGCCCGTCGGGCAATGCGTGATGCACTGACCGCACGCGACGCAATCGGTCTTGTCGATCGGCGCACGCCCGCGGGTGCCCACGGCGGTATGCGTGGCGCGGTTGGTCAGATCCCAAATACCTAAGCCCTGCACGCTCTCGCACACCTTGATGCAGCGCATGCATTTAATGCACTTGTCGTTATCGCGGATGATGGGGAAATCGAAGTCCCAGCCCTCGCGCGCCAGATGCTGCTCGTACGGCAGATAGAAGATGCCCAGGTCGTTGGCGATGGTCTGCAGGTTGCAGTTACCACTGCGCACGCAGCTCGTGCAGCGCGAGTCGTGTTGGGACAGCAGCAGCTGCACGTTGGTGCGACGCGCCTCGCGGGCCTTGGGGCTGTTGGTGTGGACCACCATGCCGTCGAGCACGTAGTTGTTGCAGGCGGCAACCAGCTGGTCGCAGCCCTCAACCTCGACCACGCACACGCGGCAACCGCCAATCTCGTTTAGATCGCGTAGGTAGCACAGGGTGGGAATCTGGATGCCGACGGACTTGGCTGCGTCCAGGATCGTGGTGTGCTCGGGCACCACGACCTCGCAGTTATCGATAGTGAGCTTGACCATGTTGAGTGCTCCGCTTTCGGTGTTGTCGCTGACAGTGGGGTTGTTGAGCTCTACCATTCCAGGTTCCTCCCTCCACGGAACGCGCCAAAGCCAAAGTGGTCGCAACGCAGGCAGCGGCTTGCCTCTTGGCGCGCCTCCTCCTCGGTAAGGCCCTGCTCGACCAGATTCCAATCGTGGATGCGCTCGCCGGCTTCGCGCTCGCCCAGCTCGCAGCGGCCGCACTCGTGCTTACCCTTAAACTGCACGGTCGGCAGCTCCACGTCGAGCTTGATCTTGTGGTCGAAGCCCAGGTAGCGGTCGATATTTGCCGAAGCTACGCGGCCGGCGTTGATGGCACGGATGACGGTGGCGGGGCCGGTCTGGCAGTCGCCGCCGCTAAAGAGGCCATCGAAACTGGGCACGGCGCCGTCCGAATCGGTGACGACGCGACCCCACTTGCAGGCGATGCCCATGTCCTCAAATGGCTTGGAGTCGATGTCCTGTCCAATGGCAACGAACACGCGCTCGCAGGGAATGACCTGCTCGGGCGTGGCAGCGGCACGCGGGGCCGGACGCCCACGACGGGGCTCGCCGATAATCTGCGGCTGCACGCGCAGGCCACTCACGCGACCTTCCTCGCCCGTCTCGATAGCGAGCGGAGCCGTCAGCTCCAGCACCTCGCAGCCCTCGGCCTGGGCGCCGGCAATCTCGGCATCCTGGGCCGTCATGTCGCAGATGCGACGGCGGTAGACGATGCTCACCTTTTCGGCACCGCAGCGCACGGCAGAGCGCGCCACGTCCATGGCCACGTTGCCGCCGCCGATGACGCACACGCGCTGGCCGCTCAGGTCGGGCAGTTCATCGTCGCCGATGGCGCGCAGCATCTTGACGGCCGACTCCACGCCGAGCGCCTCTTCGCCCGGAAGGCCGAGCTTCTTATCGCTGTGGGCACCGATGGCTAGGTAGACGGCATCGAACTCGTCGCGCAGGCGGGCAAGCTCCTCGCCATTGACGGAGTGGTCGAGTTCCACGTCGATGCCGGCGCTCAAGATCCAGTCGATCTCGGCCTGCAGGCGCTCGCGCGGCAGACGGTAGCTGGGAATGCCATAGCGCAGCATGCCACCCAGGTGATGACGCTGTTCAAAGATCGTCACCTTATGGCCCATCACGGCCAGGTAGTAGGCGCAGGAAAGGCCGGCCGGACCGCCGCCAATCACGGCGATGCGCTTGCCGGTGTTGTCGGCCACGCTGGGCTTGTAATCGTTGAGGTCACTGTGCTCAACGGCAAAACGCTTGAGGGCGAGGATGTTCATGGGATCGTCGACCATGCCGCGACGGCAGTGCATCTCGCAGGGATGCTCGCACACCAAACCGCAGACGAGCGGCAGCGGGTTGTTCTTGCGGATGACCTTGACGGCATCGGCATAGCGGCCGGCCTCGACCAGCGAAATGTAGCCGGGAATGTCGACGTGAGCCGGGCAGCCCGAGACGCACGGGACGCGGGCCTCGCGGTCAAAGCCACAGGAGTGCTCGCGGATGTGGTGCTCAAAATCGTCGCGAAAACCGCGAATGGCCGTGAGTGCCATGGCGCCGGCCTCGTAACCGATGGCGCAGTCGCTCGAAAGATAGATGGTGCGGGCGGTGCGCTCAATCAGATTGAGCGTGGACTCGTCGGCGCGGCCCTCGAGCACATCGGCGAGCAGGTCGCTCAGCGCGCTCAGGCCCACACGGCAGGGCGTGCACTTGCCGCAGCTCTGGGTGGAGCACAGGTTGACGAGCGCCGCCGTAAACTCAACGGGGCACGGGGCGAGCGAACTCACCGCCAGACGGCGTCCAAGCGCATCGTGCAGGTCGTCCATGACGGCCTGAGCGTGGCTGCGTTCCATTACGTGCAGTCGAGCCATAAGATCCCCTCTCACATGGCAGCCCGGAGGCGAGGCCGGGCGAAGTTGCTACACGCACAACACTGACCTAAAAAGTTGTTAGGTCTCCACGCAGTTCGGCAGGCGGTATGAAAAGTCACCCTCGGCGGTGAAATAGAACATTACCGCAGATAAATGCCATATTTGATAAAACGCGTTACCCACAATGCGGCACTTGGGGACACTCCTCACTCTGGTGCATCGTGGACAGGTTTGTTTGCACCAATCATGAGTTGCGGTGAAATAGGGACTGAAAAGCCGCTCAAAAGGCCAAAACAGTCCGTATTCCACCGCAACTTCAAGACGTTGGTGCATATGAACCTGTCCCCCTTGCACCAAAAAGGGCTCCGAGCAAAAACATGCCCGGAGCCCTCTGGTCGCCTCGACTTAGAGCGCGACGCGTATGTTACTTGCGCTTGCCGCCGCCGTCGCCGGGGCGACGGGAGCTGCCACCGCGCTTGCCGCCACGGCTGTTGCCGTAGCTGCCACGGTTATCGCGACCGCCGGCACGGCCGCCACGGGAGCCGGCCTGGTTGCCGCCACGACCACCACGATAGCCGCCGCGACGCTCCTCGCGGGTATCGTCGTAGTTGCGCCAGTCATCGCGACGATCGCGGCTGGCACGCGGGTCACGACGATCGCGCGACTCGTTAGAACGACTAGCGCCGCCGCGGCCGCCATTGCCGCGAGCACCCTCGCGACGCTCGCCGCCGCGGCTACCGCGCTCTTCAAAGCGCTTGCCGCC
>CAJMST010000030.1 GCA_905216145.1 uncultured bacterium
TGTACGCCGCCGCCCGCCATCGAGCAGAGTTTTACACCTAATTGGGGATAAAACATCCTATCCCTGGACTTCCTCCGAGGGCACCCAGTACGAGGCCTTCAAAGGCAAGGTGACGGAGAACTATTCTGTTAATGCCTGTCTGAAGATTGGCAGCAGTTGGTGGGAGCGCTCGGTGAATCCGAGCAACTCCTACTACTTCCTCAATGTCGACAGCAGCGGCGACCCGACGTACGCCGACTACGCGGGGTACTCGTATTGCGTCTGCCCCGTTTGGTGCTTCTAGCTCAAATTTGATCTGATGTAAGGCCCGTGCAATCCTGCATGGGCCTTTCTTTTGGCAATTGCTCGACCGATTCGTGGCTTGAAACACAAATTATCGAGTTAAGGAGACATGGGGTCATACAGCGGCTCTCAGAGCGCCTGCTGCACTCCCCCGCCATTACCCCTGCGGCGTCCTCGTATGGAGCCCATCCTGGTTGGCATATCGTTGCAATCGCTCACTTGTCCACCGGTCAAGTGAGCTACTGGAATAAATACAGCGACACGCTTGTTCGTTACAGTCGCTATATCTGTGTAAATCGCCGCGATAAATACAGTCTGTACTCGACTGTATACCAGCTACGCGTATGTAGATTCATATCGCGTTAATAAATCGGCCCAAGCGTGTGCAAAACGCGCAAGTAGCCGCAAAAGGCGATTATCGCGCAGGGTGATTTTTGGCACCCTGTTGATTAATCAAAATTAAGCAATTGCTTAAAACAAAAAGGTCAGGCACTAGGTGCCTGACCTGCAAACTTCTGGTCGGGACGACTGGATTCGAACCAGCGACCCCTTGACCCCCAGTCAAGTGCGCTACCAAGCTGCGCCACGTCCCGAAGCTTTTGTTTGTTGCTCTGCTCTCGCTCGCAACAGGGAGTATATTAACCCGAAACTTTGGACTTGTGCAAGAACTTTTTTAATTATTTTTGAGCAAGTCTAAAATTGTATCTGCGAGCTGGGGTTTTGTTAGTACGGGAAGTTCCTGTGTACCCGCTGTGCTCACAATCCAGGCCTTGTTGGTGTCTGTTCCAAAGCCCGAATCGGCGCGCGAGACATCGTTGGCGATGATCGCATCGCAGCCCTTGCGGGCAAGTTTGCGCTTAGCGTACTCCACGACGTTATCGGTCTCGGCTGCAAATCCGATCACACGGCGCTCGCCCTTTTGGCGTGAAAGCTCGGCCAAAATATCGACCGTCTCGACCAGTTCGATGCGATCCAAGCGTTCGTTGGCCTTTTTGAGTTTATGGTCGGCAGGGGCAGCGGGTGTGTAGTCGGCGACGGCGGCCGCGCAAATGGCCGCATCGGCCGTCTGGAAGGCGCCCAGCGCCGCCTGCAGCATCTCTGCGGCGGTCTGCACGCGCACGCACTCCACGCCGCGACCCACGTCGAGTGACGTCGGCCCCAGCACGAGCGTGACCGCAGCGCCGCGGCGTACGGCCTCCCCTGCCAGTGCGATGCCCATCTTGCCCGACGACCGGTTGCCAATAAAGCGCACGGGGTCGATCGGTTCGTGCGTGGGGCCGGCGGTGATCACGATGCGCTTGCCTGCAAGGTCCTGGGGCGCGGGATTGAGCACCTCGCAGATGGCTTCGACGATGTCCTCGGGCTCGCTCATGCGTCCCGTGTCCACGTCGCCGCAGGCAAGGTAACCGCTACCGGGGCCAACCACGTGCACCCCGCGCTCGCGCAGCGTTGCCATATTGGCCTGTGTCGCCGGCGCCTTCCACATGCCATTGTTCATGGCGGGTGCGATCACGATGGGTCGCGGCGTGGCAAGCAGCGTGGTGGAGATGAGGTCATCGGCAATGCCGTTGGCCATCTTGGCGATGATATTGGCCGTCGCGGGCGCCACGACCACCAGGTCGGGCTCCTGGGCCAGCGAAATATGGTGGATGGGGTCGGAGGGGTCGTCGAACAGGCCCACCGCGACCGGCTCATTGGTGAGTGCGCGGAAGGTGAGCGGCCCCACAAACTCGGTGGCATGCTCGCTCATAACGACCTTGACGCGTGCGCCGCGCTTTTGCAGCAGGCGCACGATATTGCACGACTTATAGGCGGCGATCCCGCCGGTAATGCCCAGCAGGATCGTTTTTCCCTCAAGTTGCATTGAATTGTTGGGTGCCGCCATCGTTTAAGCTTCCTTGCTGGGGAGCACGAGCAGGCGGTGGCAGTACGGGCAGTGCGTAATCTCGCTGCCGTCGTGGTTGAGGTCGCTCATGGACGATGCCTGCAGCGCGGTGTGGCAGACCGTTGGGATGTTGCCCTGAATGGTCTCGACGGCCAGGCCGCGGAACTGCTTGAGCAGGCGCTCGTAATCGGTGAGCACGTCAGTCGGCAGCGTGGCAGCCAGCGCGGTGCGCTCCTTGGTAGCGGCGTCAATCTGGGCCTGGAGATCGGCAGCCTTGGCACGAGCGGCCTTGGTATCTGCCTTCACGCCCTCCTCGAACTTAGCGATAATGGCCTGCGCGCGAGCCTCGCGGTCGAGCGCTTCCTTATGGGCGACGATGACGTCCTTGCGGGTGTGCTCGATCTTGTCCAGTCGCTTCGCCAGGGTGGCAAGCTCATTCTCCAGGTCCTGCACCTCGCGGTAATCAGAGCCGTCGACGTGACGCTTCTTTGCAGCCTCGATGGCGTTGTTGGTCTGGATCTCGGTGGTGTTGAGGTCGTCGAGCTCAATGTCCAGGTCCTTGCGCTGGGCGTAGAGCTTGGTCATCTCGGACTTGAGCTTCACATAGGTCTTACGCTTTGAGGCGAGCTCCTTGAGCTCCGGCATATTGGCAAGTTCGCTCTTGTTGCGGGCGAGCTCCAAATCGATCTGTTGCAGCTTGAGTAGCGTAGCGCCGGCGCTCATAAGTTCTCTCCTTTTGTCACAGTCCACCATTGGCAAGGGTTCAGTATTTTAATCGCATGACGGGGGTCGACCCCGGCGTCAACTGCAGAGTTCATCAATATATCAACGAACGGCTCCTCGGAGCGGTCGTGGCCGAGCAGAATCACGCTTAGGCCACGCAAGGCAAGGTCCTGCGCCACGTGGTAGCCGGCCTCTCCGGTCGCAATAGCATCTGCGCCCGCGGCGATGGCAAGCTCACCAAAATCTCCCAGGGAGCCGCCCAGAATGGCGATGGAGCGGCATGGGCGATCGGCGTCGCCCCACACGCGCGGATCGCTTTCATAGGCCGTGGCGGCGCGTGCGGCAAGGTCGCGCAGGCTGCAGGGGTTGCGGAGGGTCGCGAGTGCGCCCAGACCGGTGAGCCCAGGCTCGTTTACATGCTCCAGCGAGCTCATGGGCTCAGCGCCCAGCAACTCACTCAGGCGAACGCGCGCTTCGTGCGAGCGGTCCAGGTTGGTGTGAAGCGAGATGATGCTCACGCCACAACGAGCTGCCTCGTATAGTGCAGCGCTGCACTGGGGACGCGCGGAATCGGCCGGACAAAAGGCCTCGGGCGCCTTGATATAGATGGGATGATGCGTCAGCAGCACGTTAGCGCCGGCCTCGAGAGCGCGGCGCACGTTGGCCTCGGTCGCGTCGAGCGCGCAGGCAACACCGCGGATCTCGGCAGCGGGATCTCCCACAGATAGCCCAACATGATCCCAGCCCTCGGCGTCCGCCTTGGGGTAGCGCGCCAGCAGCGCACGTTCAAGCTCGGAGACGATCATGCGGCACCTACGATCGAAAGCAGTGCCTGGGCAAAGTCGTCCAGGTCGGCAGAGTTCACGCGATCATCGAATGAGATGCGCAGTGCGCCCAGCGCCTGCTCGCGACCAATGCCCATGGCGCTGAGCACGTGGCTCGGATCCATGTTGCCGCTCGAGCAAGCCGATCCGGCCGAAACCTCAAAGCCGGCGGCGTCGAGCTTGATGATGAGCTCCTCGGAGTCCATGCCGTCGACGTAGATCGAAACCATACCCGGCAGACGATCGGCCTGCGCGTAGTCGCCCATCGTGGCGTGAATGCGAGGATGGGCCGTAAGCGTGGCGTAGAGCTTGTCGGAAAGGGCCTGCAGCGTCGCACGCTCCTGGCCCACATTCGGCAGCAACACGGAAGCGGCAGCGGCAAAAGCCAGCTGCGTGCGCAGATCCTGTGTACCGGCGCGACGGCCGGCTTCCTGTCCACCGCCAAAGATGCGCGGACGCAGCGGCGTGCGGTTCTTAAGGTAGAGCGCGCCGGATGCCACGGGGCCACCGATCTTGTGCGCGGCAACGGTCATGGCATCGACACCCAGTTCGGTGACATCGAGCGGAATGTGCAAATAGCCCTGGATGGCATCGGTGTGAAACAAAGCGCCGGCAGCATGTGCGGCGGCGGCCAGCTCGCGGATGGGCTGTACCACGCCGGTTTCGTTGTTGGCGACCATAATGCTCACGAGCGCCACGTCGTCGCCGAGCAGTTCGACAAGCGCGGCAGGCTCAATGTAGCCTGCACGGCAGGGCTGCACCAGGTCGACGGTAAAGCCGGCGGCGCGCAGCAGCGGTAGGTTGTCCAGAATTGAATCGTGCTCGATGGCCGAAACGATGACACGATCGCGCTTTCGATCGCGCTGACGAGCGCCCTCGGCAAGACCGAGCAGCGCCAGCTGGTTGGCCTCGGTGCCGCCGTTGGTAAGGATGATCTCGGACGGGCGAACGCGCGCGCCAAAGCTGCGAGCAATCTCGCGACGTGCCACCTCCAGGCGCGCGGCGGCCTTGCGGCCGAGCGAATGCAGCGAGTTGGGGTTGACGCCGGCAAGCTCGCTGTCGTCATATTCGCGCTGCGCAAGGAGCGCCTCGGCGCGCATGGGCGTCGAGGCGGCATAGTCAAGATTCACGGGTATGCGGTTTTGACCTGCGGTCATAAGGGTTTATGCCTCCTGTGCGGCCTCATTGCCCAGCTTCTGCAGCAGCGCAACCTCGGCGGCGGGATCTTCGGACTTAAATACGGCGGAGCCGGCAACGAGTACGTTGGCGCCAGCCTTGACGACCTCGGCGATGTTCTTGGAAGAGATACCGCCATCGACCTCGATCAGGGGCGACACGCCGTGGCGCTCGCACATGGCCGTAAGCTCGTGAAGCTTGGGCAGCGTGCCCGGGATAAAGCTCTGGCCGCCAAAGCCAGGGTTCACGCTCATCAGCAACACCATATCGACGACGTCGATGATGCTCTCGAGTACGCACACGGGGGTGGCGGGGTTGAGCACCACGCCGGCCTTGACACCGCGTTGCTGCAGATGGGTGAGCGTGCGGTGCAGGTGCGTCGAAGCCTCGTAGTGCACGGTGATCATGTCGGCACCGGCGTCGGCGTACCAATCGACCGTCTCGTCGGGGTTCGACACCATCAGGTGCGCGTCGACCGGCACATCGGTGGAGCGCTTGACGGCCTTAAGGATATCGACGCCAAAGGTCAGGTTGCCGGTAAAGTGACCGTCCATGACGTCGAAGTGCACGTAGTCGGCACCGGCGATCTTGTCGAGCTCGCCCTTGAGGTTGGCCATGTCGGCCGAGAGGACGGATGGAGCGATTTTGATGGAACCCATTGTAGTAGCCTTTCTGCGCTAGTCGGTGAGTCCGTAGAACTCTTGAGAGGGGACGCGATCGGTGAGAATCTCGAGCGCCCTATCCAAAGTAACACCGTTGTAGAGCGTTTGCTCCACGGCAAAGGTGAGCGGAATGTCTACGCCCAGTGAACGGGCGAGCTCGCTGACGCTTCGTGCCGCGACGGCACCTTCGACCACCATATGCGTGCGCGCCTGGTACTCGTCGAGCGAAACGCCGTGGGCAAACTCGAAGCCGAAGGTGCGGTTGCGCGAATGCTCGGAGGTGCAGGTGGCGATAAGGTCGCCCATGCCGGCAAGCCCCATGCAAGTCATGGCCTGGCCACCGCGGGCGTGCACCAGGCGGCTGATCTCGGCCAGACCGCGCGTCATGATGAGGGCGAGCGTGTTATCACCCGCACCCGAGCCGGCAGAGATGCCGCATACGATAGCGATGACGTTTTTCATGGCGCCGCAGACCTCGACGCCGGTCATATCCTGCGACAGGTAGATGCGGAAGGCCGTGGAAAGCAGCAGCTCCTTAAAGGTCTCCCCCACTTGCTGGTCTTCGCTGGCGATGACGGCGGCAGAGAGCCCGCCGCGGCAGATCTCCTCGGCATGGTTGGGGCCCGAGAGCGCCGCCACGCGCGACTCGTTGCCGATCTCGCTGGCGATGACCTCGCTCATGAGTAGTCCGGACTCGGGCTCGATGCCCTTGGTGAGGCACAGAACTGGCGTCTCGTCCGCGATGAACGGCGCCGCCTGGTGGCAGACGTCGCGCAGGTGCGTCGAAGGTACGGCAAAGATGATGGCCTCGGCGCCGTCGAGCGCCTGGGTCAGATCCGTCGTGGCAACAACGTTGGTCGGCAGTTCATAGTCCACTAGGTAGCGAGGATTACGGTGCTCGGCGTTAATGCCGGCGGCCGTCTGCTCGCTGTGGGCCCACATGGTCACGCGCTCGGCTCGCGCGGCGGCAAGGCCGGCGACGGCGGTTCCCCAGGAGCCGGAGCCAATCAGCGCAACTTTCATGACTCTCTCCTACTTATCGTCGGGCTCGGTGACGCGCTTGGTAAACGAGAGCTTGGACTCCTTACCCGTCATGAGCTTTTTGATGTTCGCACGATGGGCCCACACCACGGCGATGCCGATCATCGCCATACAGAACTTGAGCCCCAGGCTGCTGTACGGAAAGACCGCGCAAGCAGCGATGGGAAGACCGATGGCAGCGGCGAGTGAGCCCACCGACACAAACTTGGTGATGGCGACGGCCACGATAAACATGCCCAGCAGCGACAGGCCAATAGGCCAGTACCAGGCGAGGATGACACCCAGACCAACGGCGATACCCTTGCCGCCGTGGAAGTTGAGGTAGGGCGAGAAGATGTGTCCCCACACGGCAGCCAGGCAAATGACGCCGAGCATCCAATCGCCGGCGGCACCCGGAGCCATGATGCTTACAGGGAAGCCATAGCCCACGCTCGCAATGAACGGACGCGCGATAAGGACGCAGATGGCGCCCTTCAGGCAGTCGAGCAGCAGCGTGAGCGCGGCCACCTTGGGGCCGGCCACACGCAGGGCGTTGGTGGTGCCGATGTTGCCGGAGCCCGCCTTGCGAATGTCGGTGTGGTTGAACACGCGGCCCAAGATCAGGCCAAACGGAATCGCTCCGATAAAGAACGATACCACGGCGCAGATGGCGGTCAGCAGAATCGGATTATGCATCCTTTTGCTCCTTCTTCCTAAAGAAGAGTCGAATGGGCGTGCCGGCAAAGTCGAAGGTCGAGCGCATGCGGTTCTCCACGTAGCGCTGGTAGGTGTCGTTGACCAGGTCGCTGTGGTTGACGAAGAACGTGAACGTCGGCGGGTTGACGCCCGTCTGGGTCACGTAGTGCATGCGCAGGCGGCGCTTGCCGTCCACCACGGTGTGGCCGAACTCACGCAGGTCGGTGAGGAACGTGTTGAGGCGCGAGGTGCTGATCTTTTGCGAGCGCGTCTTTTCGGCGGCGTCTACCATTGCCCAGATCTTCTCGACGCTGCGGCCGGTCAGGGCCGAGATGCGTAGGTACTGGGCCCAGGGAGCCATAACGCCCAGACGGCGGTCGATGGTCTCCATGCAGGCCTCGCGTTTGCGATCGTCGTCGAGCAGGTCCCACTTGTTGAGCAGCACCACGATGGCGCAGCCGCGCTCGATGGCCAAACCCATGACCTTCTGGTCCTGCTCGGTAACGCCCACGGAGGCGTCGACGACGAGCAGCGCCACGTCGGCACGGTCGATGGCGCGCAGGCCGCGGACCATGGAATAGTACTCGATGTTCTCGTACACGGTGCTCTTCTTACGGATACCCGCAGTGTCGACCATGCGGTAGTGCTTGCCGTTGCGCTCGACGACCGTGTCGATGGCGTCGCGCGTGGTGCCGGCAATGTTGGACACGATGGAGCGGTCGGCGCCCAGAATGCGGTTGAACAGCGATGACTTACCGGCGTTGGGGCGGCCGATGATAGCCACGTTCAGCGCATCGGGGAACTCGTCGGCGATCTCGTCCTCCTCCTCGGGCAACAGGGCCACGATATCGTCGAGCAGGTCGCCCGTGCCATGACCATGCAGGGCCGAGAGCGGCGTGGGCTCACCGATGCCAAGCGAATAGAACTCCCAGATGCTGTCGTTCTCGCGATCGGGGTTGTCGAGCTTGTTCACCAGCAGAAAGACCGGCTTGTCGCAGCGCTTGAGCATGCGAGCGACCGACTCGTCCTCCTCGGTGACGCCGGTGCGGCCGTCGACCACAAACAGGATGACGGCGGCTTCCTCGGCGGCGGCGAGGGCCTGGTCGCGAATGGACGTGGCAAAGACGTCATCGCTCTTGAGCGGCTCGATGCCGCCCGTGTCGACGATGGTGAACTCGCGGCCGTTCCAATCGGCCGTGTGGTACGAGCGGTCGCGCGTGACGCCGCGGGACTCGTGGACGATGGCGTCCGAGGTCTGGGCCAGGCGGTTAACGAGCGTGGACTTGCCCACGTTGGGGCGTCCGACGACGGCGACGATAGGTTTCATCTGCTCTCCTTTAATGGGTAGGGTCAGTGGAAGTGTTAGAGTCTGCGGGCACAATGCCAAGGATGTGCTCCAGGGTATCGAGCAGCTCATGCGGCATGGTCGACACCACATGAACCTCGGCGCCGCGGTGGTTAAGGCTTGCGAGTAAATCGTCACGATGATACTCGTCAAGCGTCATGCCGTCAGCGTTGAACATGAGCTTAGGCACAAAGAGCATAACCCCCGACAGATCTTGGGGCAGCTGCTCCAGAATGTCACACGCGACGATGAGGCCGCTCACGTCCACGTTGCCGCCAAAGTAGCGGTTCTTGATGGCTGTGACGGTGCCGCCGAGACCATGCGGCGACTCCACAAAGCGCGCCACGGTGTCGCGCGCGCTGGCGCCGGAGAGGCACAGAAGGCGCTGGCCGCGGGCGGCGATGGTCTCGCGGACGCGCGCTAGGCGCTTGGCGTCGGCGGCAAGGACGTCGTCCGTCTCGTCCAGATACGACCGGATCATGCCGATGCCGTCGTAGTACTGCGGGTAGCCGTCGTAGAAATCGGCCTCGGGCGGCTCAATGCCGGCGTCCAGATAGAACTCATCGCTCATCTGGAAGGTGTGGCGGCCAAAGCGCTCGTAGGCGCGGTCCTGATAGGGCCGGATCATGGCAATAGTTTCGCGAGCCAGCTCGGGTTTATCGCTGTATGACCAGCTAAAGCGGTTCTGGTGCTTGGTAAAACCGAGTGGCACGATACCCAGGCTCGTGATTTGCTCGTGCTCCTCGCAGTAGCGCAGGGTCTTTTCGAGCTCCTCGCCGTCGTTCATGCCGGGGCAGAGCACGATCTGCGCGTGGATTTCGATGCCCGCAGCCATGATGGCCTCGAGCACGTCCATGCCGCGCTGGGCGTTGCGGCCCATCATGCGGCGGCGGACGTCGGGGCTCACGGCGTGGACGGACACGTTCATGGGGCTCATGTTGCGTTGGATGACGTTTTGAACGTCCTCGTCGGTGAGGTTCGTGAGCGTGACGAAGTTGCCCTGCAAAAAGCTCAGGCGGTAGTCGTCATCGCGGATATAGAGCGTGGAACGACCGCCCTTGGGGAGCATCGTCATAAAGCAGAACACGCAGGCGTTCACACAGGTACGCATGCCGTCGAAGATGGGGCCGTCGAACTCCAGACCCCAATCCTCTCCGGGAAATCGATCGAGCTCCACGGGGGTGACGGTGCCATCGCGCGGGTCGAAAACCTCGAGGTCGACCGTGTCGTCGTCTGCCTCCCAGAGCCACACGATCATGTCGGTAAGCTGCTCGCCGTTGACCGTGAGCACGCGCATGCCCGGCTCGATACCCACATCCCATGCGGGCGATTCGGGACGCACGTTCTTAACGAGCGCGCCCTCACCCGGCTCGGGGTCGCGGCTGCGCCCGTAATCGGCCACCTCGGCGGCGTATGCGGGTACGGTCTGGTCCATGGTTAGCAGCAAAGCTCCTTGATGCGCGTGACGGCGCGCTCGATGTGTTCTTGCGGGGTGGAGGCTCCGGCGGTGATGCCGATGTGGTGAGCGTCGGTAAACCACGCGGCCTGGAGCTCGGAAGCTTCCTCGATATGATACGTGCGCTCGCAGGCGTCTGCGCAAATCTGCGCCAGGCGACGGGTGTTGCCCGAGTTCTTGCCGCCCACGACGACCATGCAGTCGCAGCGGTTGGCAAGTGTGGCTGCTGCCTGTTGACGCTCACTCGTGGCTGCGCAGATGGTGTTGATCACACGCAGCTCCTGCACGCGCGGGGTGATGGCAGACACGACCTCGGCGAGATTCTGTGCGGTCTGGGTGGTCTGCACAACCAGACCCACCTTGCCCTTGAGCGACAAGGCGTTGGCGTCGGCGGCACAGCTCACGACCTGCGCATCATTGCCGGCGTGGCCCAGAATACCCTCGACCTCGGGGTGACCAGGCTCGCCTACGACCACCACGCGGTAGCCCTCGCGCACCAGGCGCTCGGCTGCCATATGGACCTTCTTGACGTAAGGGCAGGTGGCGTCGACGACGTTAAGGCCACGCTCGCGAGCGGCATCGATGACCTGTGGCACCACGCCGTGGGCGCGGATGATCACGGTGCCGGTTGTGGCGTCGTCCAGGGTTTCGGCTAAGCCTACGCCCGCGTCGGCGAGCTCGCGTACCACGATGGGGTTATGGATGAGCGGACCCAAGGTATGGACCTGAGTGCTCTCCCCTGCCTGCGGCGCGGCGGCCAGCGCCATGTCGAGCGCACGCTGTACGCCGTAGCAAGTGCCGGCGTGGGCGGCGATCTCGATGGTAGGCGCGATTGCCTGGTCGGACGCAGTCGCGGCGGTGTTCGTCACGTTCTCGCTCATGGCTAGAACCTGCCCGGATGCTCGGCGCATAGATCGTCTCGCATGGCGTAGACGCGGTTCATGGCCTCGGACTCAAACCATTCCAGGCGCTCCGTGCGCTTAAGCCCGGCCGGTGCGTCGGAAAGCGAGACGGCCTTGCCGGCGCGGATCCAGCACTTCTTGGGACGCATGATCTTTTTGCCCGCGGGCGTGATGTCGGACCAGCCGCAGATGGCGAGCGGGTTCACAGGCGCCTTGCCCATCTGAGCGATGAGCGCAAAACCGCCGTGGACCTCAGGCTTGATCTCGCGCGAGCGGATGCGCGTGCCCTCGGGGAAGATCAGAACGTCCTCGCCGCGCTGCAGCGCATGCTGGGCGGCGCGCAGGCACTTCATATCGGCAGTACCACGCTCCACGGGGATGCCGCCTACGCGGCTAAAGGCCCAGCGCACAATCTTGCTCTTGGCGAACTCGGATTTAAAGATGGGACGAATGCGGCGGCCCCCAAAGAACAGCGCGGTCTCCACAGCCAAGAGCTCGGCCATCGAGGTGTGGTTGCAGATGACCACGCTGCCGCGGCCTTCCTGGCGCTCAAATAGCAGATCGGCATCCTCGACCTTCCAACGCCACATGAGCTTGGAGAAGGCCCAAAGGATGGCCATGACTACGACGACGGTGCCGCGGATGAGCGCCGGGAACTCGGCGTAGGGGGCGTTGTAATAGTCCTCGGGCGTCTGCTGAAACAGGCGCATGGGCTACCTCCTTTGGTTGATAAGGTCCTCGATTATCGAGACGACCTCGTCGATGGTGTGGGCGGTGGAGTCGACGTGCACGGCGTCCTCGGCGGGCACGAGCGGGGCGACCTCGCGGCTGCTGTCAAGCTTGTCGCGCTGCTTAAGGGCGTCGAGGGTCTCGTCGACCTCGGCCTCGAGCTGCGCTGTGCTGAGCGGCTGGGCGTCGTTTTGGTGACGCTGCAGCACGCGGCGGCGGGCGCGCTCACGCGGGTCGGCGGTCAGGAAGACCTTGACCTGCGCGTTAGGGAACACGACGGTTCCGATGTCGCGACCCTCGGCCACGATATCGCGGTCCTCTGCGGCACGGCGCTGGTGGATGAGCATGGCGGCGCGCACGCCCGGATAGGCCGAGACCTTGGACACGTTGGCGTCGACCTGCGGGGTGCGGATGGCGGCCGAAGCGTCCTGGCCGTCAATGGTCAGGCGCGTGTCCTCGCCGGTGCCGTTGGTAAAGCGGATCTCGATCTGCTCGGCAAGGGCGTCGATGGCCGCCTCGTCGTCCAGGTCGATGCCGCGGTCGAGCGCAGCGAAGGTGACGGCGCGATACATGGCGCCCGTGTCGAGCTTGTTAAAGCCCAGCTGGCGGGCAATCTCCTTGGCGATGGTGGACTTGCCGGAACCGGCGGGGCCGTCGATGGCGACGATCATGCAATGCTTCCTTTCGATGATTGACGTGCTGGTATGGTTCGCGGGCGTTGGGGCGCGGCGGGTTGCCTAGCCCGTGTAGCGCTCGCGGTAGGTGTTGCGCTTGGGCGCGGAGCCGTGGCTGCCGTGGTGACGCGTGCGGCTGGCGGGGGTTTCCTGGGGCTTGTCACCGCGCATGGCGCTGGCCTGCTTGGGCGGGATGCCGCCGGCCTTAAGGATCTGCACCTCGCGATCGGTGAGTTCGCGCCACGAGCCCTTGGCCACGCCCTCGAGCTCCAGGCCGGCAAAGTTGCAGCGGTGCAGACGGATTACCGGATGGTGAATCTTGCTCAACATGCGCTTAACCTGATTCTTGCGTCCCTCGCGGATGATGACCTCCACGGCGGTGGTGCCGGGCTTGACGCCTTGCGGAGCCACGGTCTCTGCCTCGCGCGCGTTGATGACGCGGCAGATTGCCGGCTGGCACAGGCCGTCGTCGAGCTCGATGCCGCGACGTAGCGGGGTAAGATCGCGGTCGGACAGCTGTCCGTCCACGAGCGCCTGGTAGGTCTTGTAGACGTGCTTGCTGGGGTGCAGCAGGTCCTGCGACAGGTCGCCGTCGGTGGTAAAGAGTAAAAGGCCCGTGGTGTCGCGATCCAGGCGGCCCACCGGGAAGAGCCCCGGAAAGCGGTCGCGCGGGACCAGGTCGGCCACGCAAGGGCGCTCCTGCGGGTCGCTCATGGTGGTGAGGTAGCCGGTCGGCTTGTAGAGCATCAGGTACACGGCACCCTGGTTGAGCTTGACGGGCATACCGTCGACCTCGATATGGTCGCGGTCGACATCGACCTTGGTGCCCAGTTCGGTCGCGACCTCGCCGTTAACCGTCACGCGGCCGGCTGTCATCAGGTCCTCCGAGCCGCGGCGGCTCGCCACGCCCGCGCGCGCCAAAAAGCGCTGCAGGCGCATGGTGTGCGGATAGACGGGCTGGGCGTCGGTTGCGGGTACTGCGTTGCCCATGGCGCTTGCGATGCGCGTCTCCTCTGCTTCGTTAGTCCTCGTCATGCATGTCCTCCGAGGTGTCACCGGCGGCCAGCAGCTCCTCGCCATCGGTGTCCTCAACATCGGTATCGATCAGTTCGCGCTCTTCGTCCAGGTCCTCGGCCTGCTCCTCGAGCGTGGATTGAATGCTGCGGCCACTCAGACGCTCGCGGATAAACTGGCGCGACTGCTCGTCGGGGGCAAACTGTTCTAGATCGGGCAGGTCGCGGGTGGAGCGTAGGCCGAACTTTTCCAAGAAGGCGTTGGTCGTGCCGTAGATGATGGCCTGACCGCGCTCGGGGTCGCGGCCGAGCTCACGCACCAGGCCCTTGTCCACGAGCGACGCAATGACGCCGTCGGAATTGACGCCGCGGATGCCCTTGACCACCTCGCGCGTGACGGGCTGGTGGTAGGCGATGACGGCAAGGGTCTCGAGCGCCGCCTGCGACAGCTTTTGCGTGTCCCAGCTCAGCACATAGGCCTCGACCACATCGTGGTAGGCGGGGTGTGTAAACAGGCGCCAGCCACCGGCGACCTCGCGCAGCTGAAAGCCGCGGTTGGCCTCCTCATACTCAACTTTGAGCTCGGCCAAAAGCGACGCGCACTCGCCCGGAGCGATATCCAGCGCACCTGCTAGCGCGGGTGCGCTCACGGGGTCGCTCGACACCAGCAGCAGCGCCTCGAGGGCGCCTTTGAGGCTGTTTGCCTCCAGCGTGGAAAGGGTTGACATGGTTGCGGCTCCTATTCGGTGAGCTCGGGGCCCTCGCCGGGCACGTATGCCTCGGCTCCCTCGACTCGGTTGATGCAGATGGTTCCGAAGATCTCGTCCTGGCTCAGCGTGAGCGAGCCGCGCTTGGCGAGCTCAAGCATGGCCAGGAAGGTGACGACGAGCTGCTCGGTGGTGGCGTCGCCGTCCAAGAGCTCGCGGAAGGTGCAGGTTTGGTGCGCCATAGTAAAGCGGTCGACCGAGGCCACCGTCAGATCGAGCGGAACGCGATGGGGTGCCACGTGCTCGGCCTCCAGCAAGAAGGTCTGTCGCTTCCCGTCCAGGTCGGCGCAGATGACGGCGAGGCCGCGCAGGGTAATGCCGGCCAGGTAGTCGGGCATGAGCCCAAGGAACTCGGGGTCAGGGCCGGCCACGCGCGGATGCATGCGGCTTTCGGCCTGCATGCGGGCACCGAGGGCCGCAGCCGCACCTTTAAACTGCTTGTAGGCAATCAGGCGCTGGATCAGGACCTCGCGCAGGGCGTCGCCGTCGAGCGTGCTGAGCTCCTCGAGGTCTTCGTCGAACTCGTCATCGTCGTCATCGACTTTGCGCGGGGCCTCCTGCGGCACCAGAGAGGCGGCCTTGATGTCCAAAAGGGTTGCCGCGACCAGCAAAAAGTCGCTCGCCACGTCCAGGTCCAGTGCCTCGATGCGCTCGGCCTCGGCAAGGTACTGCTCGGCCACCTCGCTGATCGAGATGGCGCCGATATCTACTTTTTGGCGGGTTACCAGCTGCAGCAGCAGGTCGAACGGTCCGCTGTAGACCTGCGTCGACACGCGATACGACATCTTCGACCTCCTTTGACGGCGCCTTCGCGGCGCGGTTTGGGTGCATGTTACGACCGTATTGCACGGTCGACCTGTAAGTTTACCTTAGATGCCGGCGATTGCGAAGTTAAGCAGCTGCTCAGCGAACGGATACACGGTAACGTCGAAATAGCGGCCGATCACATCGATGCCGGTCCACATGGGCAGCAGGTACAGCACCAGGATGAGGATAGGCATGGCGTATTGCTGCAGATGATAGTAGTTGGCGAGCGACTTGCCCTTGAGGAAGGGCACGATGATCGACGAGCCATCGAGCGGCGGAATCGGGATGAGGTTAAAGAACGCGAGCGACAAGTTGACCACGATAAACGTGGCGCCGAAGTTCATGATCTGTGACGCCAGAGTAAATGACATGCTGGTGTAGAGGCTGCCATAGGTCAGGCGCATGAGGGCGGCAGCAAGACACGAGAGTGCGATGTTCGACGCGGGGCCGGCCACGCTCACCAGGACCTCGTAGCGCTTGGGGTGCTTGAGGTTGTTGAGGTAGACGGGCACGGGCTTGGCAAAGGCGAACACCGGGCCGCCGGCTGCGAGCATGAGCAGCGGCAGGATGATGGTGCCAAACGGGTCGATATGGTTGAGCGGGTTGAGCGAGACGCGTCCGCGCGAACGGGCCGTCTTGTCGCCGAGCGCCCAGGCTGTGGCGGCGTGCGCGCTTTCGTGGATTACGATGCCAACAATGACGGCGACGGCGCTGGCGAGCAGGTTCATGAGGTAGCTGCTGGACATGTCGATTCCCTAGCGGACGCGGTGCGAGGCGCGCGTGAGCAGGTAGTCGGCCACAAACAGGATAACGGCGACGATGGCGTAATCCAAGCGGAACACGCCGCCAAAGGGCGATGTGATGACGCCGTAGCCGGCGATGGCGCTCGGCAGCGCGCGAGAAAGCTCAACGACAAAGCCCACGATCTGCAGCTTGGCGGTCAGGCCGCTAAAGCACAGCAGCACAGTCATCGCGCTCATAAAGATGCCGCAGATGCGACAGGCGATGGCGATGATGCTCATCGCCACGGCAGCGGCCTTACGAGAGTTCACGCGCGGTCTCCTCTTCAATCTGGGTGGAAAGCTCCAGCCATTCGTCCTCGAGCTTGGGAAGCTCTTGCTTAAGGCCGTTATATTCCCCGAGCGCGGCGTTGAACTTATCTTGATCGGCATAAAGCTCTTCGCTTGCCATCAATTCCATAAGCTCGTCATAGCGGGCGCGTTTTTTGTCGAGCTCCGCCTCGATCTTCTTGAGCTGGTTGCGCACGCCCTTGAGCTTTTTGTTGAGCGCAGCGCGGGCCTGGGCCTCGGCGCGCTTTTGCTCCTTGGTCTTTTTGCCCTCGGCCGGCTTAGGCGCCGCGGCGGGGGTGTCGGCCTGGGCGGCGCTGACTTTGGTGGACTTGGCCGCGGCAGGCGCGCTTTCCCCTGCCGCCTCGGCGGCGGCGCGGGCCGCGAGGTCCTCGCGCTTGTAGAGGTAGTAGTCGTAGTCGCCGTCATAGACCGTGACCTTGCCATCGCGGATGTCGATCACGCGGTTGGCCACGGCGCGTACCAGGTGCTCATCATGGCTGATCAGCACGATGGTGCCGGGGAAGTTTTGCAGGGCGTTCTCGAGCATGTCCACCGAGTCGATGTCCAAGTGGTTGGTTGGCTCGTCCAGACACAGGAGCGCCTCGGGCGCCACGAGCATCTTGGCGAGCGCCAGACGCGCCTTTTCGCCGCCGGAGAGGACGCGAACCTGCTTTTCGATTGCGTCGTTGTCGCTAAAAAGGAAGGCGCCCAGCAGGCTTCGCTGCTGCGGCACGGTCCACTTGGGCGTAACGGTGTCGATCTCTTGCAGGACGGTATTGGACTCGGTCATGCCCTCGAGCGCGTGCTGGGCGTAGTAGGCCACGCCCACGTTGGTGCCCAGGTCGCGGGTGCCGGTGGTGGGCGGCTCCAAGCCGGCGAGGATCTTCATGAGGGTGGACTTGCCGGCGCCGTTGGGGCCGACGAGCGCTACGTGCTCGCCGCGGTAGAGCTTGAGGTCGATATCGCTGTAGATGTGCTTGTCGCCGTAGGACTTGGATACACCCTCGAGCCCCACGACCATGTCGCCGGAGCGCGGCGGGTCGGGGAACTTAAAGTCGATGTGCTTGTGGCCCTCGGGCAGGATGACGAGCTCCTTTTTGATCTGCTCGATCTTGCGGATGCGCTCCTGGGCCTGGGCGGCCTTGGTGGGCTTGTAGCGGAACTTGTCGACGAAGACCTGCATGTGGGCGATGTCGCGCTCCTGGGCAGCGCGCTTGGCGCGCATCTGCTCCAGGTTGTCCTCGCGCTGCTTGAGGTAGCTGCTGTAGTTGCCGGTGTAGGTGGTAACGCGACGGTTTTCGAGAGCGGCGACGTGGTCGACGCAGGCGTCCATGAAGGCGCGGTCGTGGCTGACGATGAGCACGGCGCCGTCGTAGTTGGCGATAAAGCCGCGCAGCCACTGGACGCTCTCGAGGTCCAGGTGGTTGGTGGGTTCGTCCAGAAGCAGCAGGTCGGGATGACGTAGGAAGAGCTTTGCCAGCGCGATACGCATCTGCCAGCCGCCCGAGAACTCGGAGCACGGGCGATCGAAGTCAGTGACCTTAAAGCCCAAGCCGGACAGGATTTTGCGGGCGTTGCTCTCGAGCTCGTAGCCGCCCAGGTGCTCAAAGCGGTCCTGGACCTGGCCGTACTCGTTAAGGAGCGCGTTGACGTCCTTGCCCTGTTCCGAGAGCTCGGTGATCTGGGCCTGAAGTTCGTTGGCGCGCTCGCCCATGCGGCGAATTTCCTTGGCGGCGGCCATGACCTCGGCGAGGATGGTGGTGTCCTTTTGCTCCAGGTTGGTTTCTTGCTCTAGATAGCCCACCTGGCAGTCCTTGGCGTACTGGACCTGGCCGGCGTCGGGGCTGTCGATGCCCATGATGATCTTGAGCATGGTGGTTTTGCCGGCGCCGTTGGGTCCCACGAGCGCAAAACGCTCGCCGGGGTTGATCTGGAAGGACGCGCCACTAAAGAGGACGCGCGCGCCGAAGCTTTTTTCGATCTTGTCGACCAGGAGGATCATGGTGCCGCCTTTGACCTTGTGTGCCTATATGAAAAAAGGCCCCAACTTGCGTTGGAGCCTCATTCAATGCTCGGGTGGAGACGAGGGGGATCGAACCCCTGACCTCTTGACTGCCAGTCAAGCGCTCTCCCAGCTGAGCTACGCCCCCGTGCGAAGAAGTACTATACGGGAACTCCCCCGCCGATGCAAGGACATTTTTGGAAAAACTTTCCGGGGGCGGGCGCCGGAGTCGCGCGGGGCCGGGCCAGCCTGCGGAGCGCCTGGCCCCCGCACGGCCCCTACGCCGGCCGACTTGGCGCGCGGAACGCGACCCTCTCCGCGCAACCGGATTTCCTATGCGTCGCCAGTCCCATTATCGGGTCCGATTGCGAACCGTCCCTCATCTGCGCCTCAGAACTATGCCGGTTTACTACGATGTATCTGTAATGTTCGACCACGCACGCCTTTTCGTGTAACCGTCGGACTCTCTACCTGCGGTTTTGCAAACTGAGAACACGCGGTGGTCGAAGGTCGCCGATCCGTCGTAGTAAACGGGCATGGTTTTGAAATGGCATCAGGTTGATTTCACGCTGAAATGTCTTGAAGCCCTGATTTTAAGGCCTTAACTTTTTATAAAACACTCCTTATCTGCGACGGGCCTAGATTAGCTGTTGTTTAGCATCGAACTTGATCTTGCGTTGTGCGACTTGCTCGTGCATGGTAGTATTTCACGACGTGAAGCGAAGAAATTAGGCCTGAGTTGCCTTTGCTAGAATTGCATTCACCGTTCATAAGGGCTCTTGGCGCAACGGTTAGCGCAGGGGACTCATAATCCCTGGGTTCTGGGTTCGAATCCCGGAGGGCCCACCAGAGTATTTCGAGGCCGGGCATTACGCCCGGCCTCTTTGTTATTGGCGCTGCAGACCAGGTTTGCTATCCAGATACGTAAAGTTATTAACATTCATATTCGTAATTAACAATGGGTATGTCGCCAAGATGCTGCTCAGTCAACACATGGCGTAAATCGATAGATATGAAAAAAGGCCCCAACTTGCGTTGGAGCCTCATTCAATGCTCGGGTGGAGA
>CAJMST010000031.1 GCA_905216145.1 uncultured bacterium
ATCCAAGGGTTATACCCTAAGAGCAAACCACCCCTTTTAGGGGTGGTTTTGATTTTGTGGCCTGCTTTTGAGCCTCGTGGGCAAAAAACGCCAAATATGAGTACTGCTGCAAAAGAGGTGTCATATTTTTCGGCCT
This sequence comes from uncultured bacterium, assembly GCA_905216145.1. Classification (GTDB taxonomy): domain Bacteria; phylum Actinomycetota; class Coriobacteriia; order Coriobacteriales; family Coriobacteriaceae; genus Collinsella. The sequence continues at coordinate 137 of CAJMST010000031.1, forward strand.
GTTCTGAGCAAAAATGGGCTCACAATCAATTTATCTAACCCCCTTTAAAGGGCGTTTGACAGCTTTCAACCTCTTCGAATCGCTCAAATTAGGCAATTTGCTCTCGATTTTGCTGCTACTAAATTGGTGGCAGTACTCATATTTGCCACTTTTTGCCCACGAGGTGTTCGGAGGGGCACCTCGGCAGGCATCTAACGCTACAATAGCTACCACGTGGCTGGGTTTGCCGGCCGAATGTGCGATGTCGTGGGAGGGGACATGGTCGAGTTTACAAAGACGATTAAAGATCCGTTGGGACTACATGCCCGCCCGGTTGCGCTGCTTTATGACATTATCGCCAAGCATCGTAGTGACGTGTCGGTTTCGATTGGCAATCGTCATGTCGATGGCCGCGACGTTATAGGGCTCATGGCACTCTGTGGCGAATGTGGCGAGGACATCGTGTTCCGCGTTTCGGGCGTGGATGAGGCCTCCTGTGTCACATCGATCAGAAATCTCTCGCTCTAAGCATGATAGGGCGCGGTAAAGGATGGTCCTTTGCCGCGCCTTTTTGTTTCGTATAGGAAACTTTTTCGAAATCTGAATGGGGACCCTTTCCAAAAAGTTAACCACGTGTTAGTTTACTATAGCGAACATAGGCGTGGTTAACTTTTACCGCGTCGATGTTGAGGACGAACTGACGTTAGGAGCCACTCATGTCTTGCGGACCGCAGATGCCGGCAATGCCGCTTTCGATGGTAAAAGCGGGCGAAACCGTGCGCGTGTCTCGTGTAAAGGGCAATGAGGATATGAAGCACCACCTCAAGGACCTCGGCTTTGTCGAGGGCAACGAAATCCACGTGGTGAGCTCGAGTGGCGCCAACATCATCGTTACCGTGCTGGGTGCCCGCTTTGGTATCGATTCCAAAGTGGCCATGCACATCATGACCGTCGCCTAGACGACGGTATTTTTGCAAGTACTGAAAGGGGGACAAGTAAATGAAGACGTTGGGTGACGTTAAGGTGGGCGAGAGCTCCACCATCGTCAAGCTTCACGGTGAGGGCGCGCTTCGCCGCCACCTTATGGACCTGGGGCTCATCAAGGGCACTTCGTTCAAGGTTGTGAAGGTTGCACCGCTCGGTGATCCGGTCGAGATCAACGTACGCGGCTACGAGCTTTCCATCCGCAAGGAGGAGGCGGCCGTCGTCGAGGTCCAGTAAGGGCTCGCGGCGCATATTTTTGCAGATAGAGTTAGGTTTTTCTAACTTAAAGCAGCATTTTTGAAGCACATTATCCAGCCCGTGCGGAGAAAGCAGCGCGGGCACACAAGGAAGAAGGATTGAATGGCGGATTCTCAGATCCATGTCGCGTTGGCGGGTAACCCCAACTGCGGCAAGACCACGCTTTTCAACCTGATCACCGGCGCCAACGGCTACGTTGGTAACTGGCCCGGTGTTACGGTTGAGAAAAAGGAAGCCAAGCTCCTAAGCGACAAGAGCGTCACTATCACGGACCTCCCGGGCATCTACTCGCTTTCCCCCTACAGCCCCGAGGAGCAGTGCTCGCGTGACTACCTCATGAGCGGTGAGCCCGATGTCGTCGTCCAGGTGGTCGACGCCACCAACCTTGAGCGCAACCTGTATCTGGCGCTTCAGGTCATCGAGACGGGTCTTCCCGTGGTCGTCGCCCTCAACATGGCCGATCTGGTCGAGAAGAACGGCGACAAGATCGACACCGCCAAGCTTTCCAAGAAGCTCGGCTGCCCGGTCATGATGATCTCCGCCCTTAAGAACAAGGGCATCAAGGAGCTCTTCGATCAGGTTAAGCAGTCCGCTGCTTCCAAGGGCCAGGTGCCGGAGCACAAGTTCGACTCCTCCATCGAGGACGTTCTGGGCCACATCGAGAACAACCTGCCGGCAAGCGTTCCCGCCAACAAGCGCCGCTACTATGCCGTCAAGCTGTTCGAGCGCGATGCGGACGCCTGCAAGCTCATCAACCTCACCAAGGAGAAGGCCGCTCGCGTCGAAGAGCTGGTCGCTCAGTGCGAGCAGGACTGCGACGATGACGCTGAGTCCATCATCACCGGCGAGCGCTACGGCGTCATCGCGCACATCATCGACGAGTGCCTCACCAAGGCCCCGGCCAAGATGAGCACCTCCGAGAAGATCGACCGTGTGGTTACCAACCGTATCCTGGGCCTGCCGATCTTTGTGGTCATCATGTTCTGCGTGTACTACATCGCCGTTTCCACCCTGGGCGGAACGGTGACCGACTTCACCAACGATCAGCTCTTTGGCACCGACGGTTGGTATGTGCTCGGTCAGGGCCGCGATGCTTACGATGAGGCTGTCGAGGCCGCGGGTGACGACGCCGACTCGGTCGACCCGGCACAGTACGGCCCCTATGTCCCGGGTATCACCACCATGGTGCACGACGCCCTCGTGGCGGGTGGCACCGAGGACGGTGGCCTGGTCGATTCGCTGGTCTGCGACGGTATCGTTGGCGGCCTGGGCGCCATCTTCGGCTTTGTGCCGCAGATGTTCCTGCTGTTCGTGATGCTGTCCTTCCTGGAGGACTGCGGCTACATGGCCCGCGTCGCCTTTATCATGGACCGCGTGTTCCGCCGCTTTGGCCTGTCCGGTAAGTCGTTCATCCCCATGCTCGTGTCCTCAGGCTGCGGCGTCCCCGGCGTCATGGCCACCAAGACCATCGAGAACGAGAAGGACCGCCGCATGACGGTCATGACCACCACGTTCATCCCCTGCGGCGCCAAGCTGCCGATCATCGCCCTGCTCATGGGCTCCATCATTGGCGATTCTTCCACCACGGCCGCATGGATCAGCCCGCTTTTCTACTTCCTGGGCGTCTTTGCCGTCATCGCCTCGGGCCTCATGCTCAAGAAGACCAAGCTCTTCGCCGGCCGTCCGACCCCGTTTGTCATGGAGCTTCCTGCCTACCACTTCCCGGCGATCCGTTCCTGGGCGCTGCACGTGTGGGAGCGCTGCTGGGCCTTTATCAAGAAGGCCGGCACGGTCATCTTTGCGTCCACCGTCGTCGTTTGGTTCCTCTCCAACTTTGGTAGCTATAACGGTTCCTTTGGCTTCCTGCCTGCGATGGACGGCATCCCCGAGGAGTTTATGGACTACTCCGTGCTTGCCATGCTGGGCAACCTGGTCGCTTGGATCTTCGCCCCGCTCGGCTTTAGCACCTGGCAGGCCACCGCGCTGACTGTCTCTGGCCTCGTCGCCAAGGAGAACGTCGTCGCCACCGCCGGCTCGCTGCTGTCCGTCGCCGACGCGGGCGAGACCGACCCGAGCCTGTGGACCGCGTTTGCCGGCATGTTCCCCACCATGGGCGCTTGCGTTGCCTTCGGCGCCTTCAACCTGCTGTGCGCTCCGTGCTTTGCCGCCATTGGCACCATCCGCAACCAGATGGATTCCGGCAAGTGGACTGCGATCGCCATCGGTTACGAGTGCGCCTTCGCTTGGGTGATCGGCCTGTTCATCAACCAGTTCTACAACTTGCTTGTTCTTGGACAATTTGGTATCTGGACGATTGTGGCCATTGTGCTGCTGGTTGCGATGCTCTTCCAGATCTTCCGCCCCATGCCCAAACATGCATGGACCGACGAGGACGAGACCAACACTGCTTCCGCCGCAGTTTCCGCTTAAGTCCGAATAAGGATTAGCCCCTTTTCACGAGCCCGGGTGTCCCAGCGACACTCGGGCTTTTTGGTGGGGGAGATGTGGCGTTTCCGCAGATAAAACCGACCAAAATAAACCTGTCCCTTTTTGGTAGGTGGAGGATGGGGTAAAGTAAGTGGTGGTTAACTAGAGGAGGCTTGCTATGGCACCTATCGATATTGTTGTACTGGCTGTTATCGGCGTTGCGTTTGTCGCGGTATGCGTGCGCATCTACCGCAAGGGCACCTGCGCCGACTGCGCTCAGGGTGGCGTTTGCACGGGGCATTGCTCCAACAAAAAGACGTGCGCCGCGCTGAAAGGCGTCGACAAAATCGCCGAAGACTTGGGCCGCGGTATCAAGTAAGGCCCAGACATCTAAGCGCCTCGCGAGCATCCGTTCGCGGGGCGCTTTGTGCATTTGAGGGAGAGCACGGCGAGTCGAAGAGTATTTTTGGGGTATCGTTAACTATGTGGTCAACGGCCCGCTCACGGTCGTCCATGCCGCGGCCGGCGCCAAACTCGCCGTCGAAGGTATGATTGCCTACCTGGGCTTCTAACTCCATCTCGCCCATCAGTTGCGGTGAAATACGGACTGTTTTGGCTGTCAAAGGCCTTATCCACTCCGTATTCCACCGCAACTTTTTGTGGGGTGGGCTAGAGACGCTGCATGCGGTACCCGACCCCCATGTGCGTCTGAATCATCTTGGGGTGAGAGGGGTCTGCCTCGATCTTCTTGCGCAGGGTGCGCATGAACACGCGCAGACTCGCCAGATCGCTGTCCCAGCTCGTGCCCCATATCTCGCTGGTGATGAAGGTGTGGGTGAGCACCTTGTCGACGTTTTTCGCCAGAAGGACGAGCAATTTGTACTCGGTCGGGGTGAGCGAGAGCTCGCGTCCGTCTTTCGTTGCGTATCCCGCGGCGTAGTCGATATGCAGCGGACCGTTGTCGAACGTGCTCGCTTCTGTCGATTCGCTCGACGCCATCGAGGAGCGCCTCAAATTCGCGCGGACGCGCGCGAGCAACTCATCCACAGAAAAGGGCTTGGTGAGGTAGTCGTCTGCCCCTGCGTCAAGTGCTGCAATCTTGTCGGAATCTTCGGTGCGCGCCGAAATGACGATAATGGGGACTGCCGACCAGCTTCGGATCTTCGTGATGACCTCGATACCGTCAATGTCGGGAAGGCCGAGGTCGAGCATGATGAGGCTGGGGCCGTGCGACACCGCATCCATGATGGCGGCCTGGCCGTTGCAAACCTTGCTCACGACATAGCCGTGGAGGTCAAGCGCGGTCGAAACGAGGTTTTGAACGGTCAGGTCATCTTCGACCAGGAGGATGCGTGGCTTAGCGGCATTATTCATGAATCTCAATCTCCTCGGCGGGCAGGGTAAAACGGAAGACGGCCCCATGGGGGTGGTTGTCGCGAACCTCGATGACGCCGCCATGCGCCTCCACGATGGAGCGGCAGAGCGACAGCCCAAGGCCGATGCTTCGGCGTGAATCCACGGGCCGCGTATCGCTTGAGGTGAAGAAGCGCTCAAAGATATGAGGCTTGTCGCAGTCTGCCACACCCGGCCCATCGTCTGCGACGTCCACCACGACGAACGCACCCTCGCGACGTGCGCTGATGGTGACAGTCGAGTCCTCGGGCGTGTATTTGAAGGCGTTCATGATGAGATTCGTAAGCACCTGCATGATGAGATGGACGTCGATGCGTACCAGCAGGATGTCGTCAGTGTGCTCGATGGTGACGGCGCGTCCATGCGATGCTTGGGCGACATGGCTGAGGGCGGCCTCGATGACCTCGTCGATAAGCTCGGATGTTAAGTTGAGGCGAATGGTGCCGTCCTCGACGCGTGTGATGGCGAGGAGGTTCTCCACGGTATCGATAAGCCAGAGGGAGTCGTCGTAGATGGCATCGGCAAGATCGCAGCGTTGTTCGAGGCTGAGCTTCTCGTCGCTCTTCCGAAGGATTGCCGCAGATCCGGATATAGCCGTGAGGGGTGTCCTCAAATCGTGGCCGATGGAGCGCAAAAGGTTGGCGCGCAGCTGCTCGTTTTTCGCCAAGACCGCAGCCTCTTCGCGCTCTTGCGCCGCCCGGTCGCTTTCGAGCGCCAAGGCGCATTCACCCACGATAGATAGGACGATCGAATGCTCGAAGGCTTCGATCTCGCGCCCCTCCAGGTCGATGCCGATGACACCGAATACCTTGTCGCCGGTGCGAACCGCGAGGTAGAGACAGCGCGCCTCAGGCAGGGTCCGCGTGCTTGCGCCTGCGCGCTTGTTGTTGGTGTAGGTCCAGGTTGCAACGGCGCGCTCGTAGTCGGTGAACAGCGACGCGGATCGGTTTTCGGTGCCAGCGGACTCATAGAGCGTCTTGCCGAGCGTGCCGTGTTCGGCGGTGTAGAAGACCACGTCGAGTTTTAGCAGTTTGATGAGTTGGTTCATGGCGACGCGGGCGCACTCCTCCGCGCTATGGGCTTGCTGCAAGAGCTGGTTCGTTTCGAGGAGTACGCGCGTTTTGAATGCGTTCTCGGCGGAGGTACGTGCGTTGTCGGCGATGCGCACAGTTAACTCGCCGGCGACCATAGCGGTAGCGAACATGATGCCGAACGTGACCAGATAGCTTCGGTCATAGCTGGCGAGCGAAAACAGAGGCGTGACGAAGCAGAAGTTGTAAAGCACTACAGAGAGCACGCTCGATACGATCGTGCAGATACGCCCCGTCGTGGTGACGGCGGTCAGCAGGGCCGTGAGGATATAGAGGGATATGATGCTGGAATCGGCAAATCCCAGATGGCGGAAAGCCGTGCCGATCGCCGTGGCGACAAGAGAGAGGGCCAGCGTGCGAAGCACGTCTCGGCTGCTGGGCGGCTGCGGGGCGAGCGCACGGCGGCGTCCTTTGGGCCGGGAGGGCGGAGTCGACTGGTCTGGAATGATGTAAATGTCGAGGTTCGGGGCGAATGTTATGAGCTGTTCTACGAGAGATTTGCGGCCGAAGAGAGCCTGACGGACGCTGCTGTGCTCGCCCGTGCGCCCCATGACGATCTTCGAAATACCCGACAGGCGCGCGAACTCGGAGATCTGAAACGCGACGTCGTCGCCATAGACGGTTTCCATATGCGCTCCGAGCTGCTCGGCTAGGGCGATATTGGCTGCAAGCTTGGCGCGCTCATCATCGCTCATGGCTTGCGTGCGCGGGCTCTCTACGAACAGGGCGACGAGCTCGCTGCGAAACGCTTTCGCCATGCGTGCGGCGGCACGGACGATGCGGGGATTGGTCGGCGCCGGGGAGACGCAGACTAAGATACGCTCCCTGGTGTAGTAGTCACGGTTTCCCAGCACGCGTGCGGCGTCTGTGAGGCGGCCGGTGCGATCGGCGCAGCGGCGCAGCGCGATTTCTCGGAGTGCGGTGAGGTTCTCGACGGTAAAAAAATGCTGTTGCGCTCGGTCGGCTTGTGCGGGACGGTAGACGAGGCCGGCGCGAAGGCGCTCAAGTAGGTCTTCGGGCTCTATGTCGACGAGCTCGACCTGGTCGGCATCATCGAAGATACGGTCGGGGATTCGTTCGCTCACGACAACGCCGGTGATGGATGCAACCATGTCGTTTAGGCTCTCGATATGCTGAACGTTCACGGTCGTATAGACGTCGATGCCCGCATGTAGAAGTTCCTCGACGTCTTGATAGCGTTTGTCGTGGCGAGACCCCGGTGCATTCGTATGGGCGAGCTCGTCGACGAGGATGAGCTGAGGGGCGCGTTCGATAGCCGCATCTAGATCGAACTCGTTGAGCGTAATGCCGTTGTACTCGATGAGTTTATAGGGCACGTTCTCAAGCCCTTGTGCAAGATGGGCAGTTGCCGGACGTTCGTGCGGCTCGATGTATCCCGCGACGACGTCGACACCTCGCCGCTTGGCGGCGTGGGCGGCTTGAAGCATCGCATAAGTTTTGCCTGTGCCAGCAGCGTAGCCAAAGAAAATCTTGAGGTGTCCCCGGCTGGTTCGAGCGTCATCGGCGACCTCGTCTTTCTCAATTGCCTTGAGGATGAGGTCTGGATTGACGCGAGTGTCCGATGCGTCGCGCTGCATAGCGTAGCCTTTCTGAAGCGTTGTCCATGCGTGCATACGCGGTGAGGACGCCGCTGTATGCTCGCGAGGTCGAGTATAGGCGCACTGCAGCAGCAATAGTGCTTTCTACCTGCATCTTTACGGCATCTTAAGGTCGTGAGCCCCGGCCCTCACGCCTCTTTAATCCCTAGAAGCGTTTACTGTCCCCAGACGCTTGCGAGAGCAGGCGTCCGAGACATCGGGCCGTGCGTGAAAGGGGCGGTAAATGAACATCCTCATTCCCATCATCGGAGTCGTCTGCATTGGACTTCTTATCTATTACATCTACATTCTGATGAGGAGTGATTCGTAAACTATGGACGCTGCGATTCAGTACATCTTGTACTTTGCCGTGCTCGTCGTCCTGGCCTTCCGCTCGGTCGGTTCATGGCCCATATCATGGATGGTGAGCATACGTTCCTGTCGCCTGTGATTGCTCCTGTGGAGCGCGGCGTCTATCGTCTGCTTCGCATCGACGCGGCAGAGCAGATGGGGTGTAGGCGCTATCTGGCGAGCGTGCTGGTCTTTTCGGGGATCGGCCTCGTGGCTCTAGTGGCACTCCAAGCGCTTCAGTCCTTCTTGCCAGGCAATCCCCAGCACCTGCCGGGTGTGTCATGGGACCTGTCGTTCAATACGGCTGTTTCCTTCATAACCAACACCAACTGGCAGTCCTATTCCGGTGAGACCACCCTGTCCTATCTTGTGCAGTTCATGGGCCTCACCGTGCAAAACTTCTTGTCCGCTGGCACCGGTATCGCGGTCATGTTCGCGCTCATCCGCGGTTTCCGTCAGGTCAAGGAGCAGGGTCTGGGTTCCTTCTGGGTCGACCTCACCCGCACCGTCCTGTATGTGCTCATCCCGCTGAACCTCGTGTTCGGCATCTGCCTGGCTGCCGGTGGCGTCATCTCCAACTTCCAGCCGGCTCAGAAGGCCGAGCTCGTAGAGCCCGTCGCTGTCCAGCCTAATGCAGACGGCGGCTGGAGCGTCATCGACGGCGCCCAGATCGAGGGCGACACGGTCAAGGTCGACGGCAAGGTTGTCGAGGGCGCGCGCGTGGTCACCGAGCAGTTCCTGCCCCAGGGTCCCGCGGCTCCTCAGGTCGCCATCAAGCAGTCCGGCACCAACGGCGGCGGCTTCTTCGGCGTGAACTCCGCTCATCCGTATGAGAACCCCAGTGCCTTCACCAACATCATCGAGATGACCAGCCTGCTGCTGATCCCGGCCGCCTGCTGCTTCACCTTCGGTATCGGCGTCAAGAACACCAAGCAGGGCAAGGCCATCTTTGCCGCCATGTTCATCCTGCTGGTGATCTTCACCGGCATCATTGCCGTCAACGAGCATGCGGGCACCCCGCAGCTGGCCGATGGCGGAGCGGTCAATATCGAGATGACCGACGGCCAGGCCGGCGGCAACATGGAGGGCAAGGAGAGCCGTTTCGGTATCGCCTCCTCTTCTACCTGGTCCGCTTTCACGACGGCTGCTTCCAACGGCTCGGTTAACTCCATGCACGACTCCTACACTCCGCTGGGCGGTTTTATCCAGATGCTCCAGATTGCTCTGGGCGAGGTCGTCTTCGGCGGCGTGGGCTGCGGCCTGTACGGCATGATCGGCTTCGCCATCCTCACAGTGTTCATCGCCGGCCTCATGGTCGGACGCACGCCTGAGTTCCTGGGCAAGAAGATCGAGCCGGGCGAGATGCGCTGGGCAGTTGTCCTGTGCTTGGCAACTCCGTTTGCCATTCTGGTGTGCTCGGCCATCGCCTGCATGGTGCCCGGTCTTGCCGACCAGCTCAACAATGGTGGCGCGCACGGCTTCTCCGAGGCGCTGTATGCCTTCACCTCATGCGGCGGCAACAACGGATCGGCGTTTGCAGGCATGAACTGCAACATTCCCTGGATCAACGTCATGCTCGGCCTCGAGATGCTGTTCGCCCGCTTCATGCCCATCATCGGTACGCTGGCTATCGCCGGCTCGCTGGCCAAGAAGGGTAAGGTCGCCGAGAGCGCCGGTACCCTGTCTACCACCAACGGCATGTTCGTATTCCTGCTCGTGTTCATCGTTCTGCTGATCGGTGCCCTGAGTTTCTTCCCGGCTCTGGCGCTTGGCCCCGTTGCCGAGTTCTTCCAGATGATTGCGTAAAGGAGGGCGCAGATTTATGGCTATGCAAAAAGACATGATGGGCCGCGCGGTCCGCGACTCGTTTGCCAAACTGGATCCTCGCGTCCAGATTCAAAACCCGGTCATGTTCCTGGTGTGGCTTTCCGCCGTCATGACCTCCGTCCTGGCCGTCGCTTCCATCTTCGGTGTGCAGGACGCGGGTGTGCCCACCTACTATGTGGTCGCCATCGCGGTCATCCTGTGGCTCACCGACCTGTTCTCGAACTTCGCCGAGGCGCTTGCCGAGGGCCGCGGTAAGGCTCAGGCCGATTCCCTGCGTGCGGCCAAGAAGGATGTCGAGGCCCATCGCATCGAGTCCGTTAAGGACAAGGAACACTTCACCGTCGTTCCCGGCACCGAGCTTACGCGCGGCGACCTGGTGATCGTACGCGCCGGCGAGCAGATTCCCGGCGATGGCGACGTCATCGAGGGCGCTGCCTCCGTTGACGAGTCCGCCATCACCGGTGAGTCCGCCCCCGTGGTCCGCGAGGCCGGCGGCGACCGCTCTGCCGTTACCGGCGGTACCGCGGTGCTGTCCGATTGGATCATCGTCAAGATCTCCAGTGAGCCCGGCCAGAGCTTCCTGGACAAGATGATCGCGATGGTCGAGGGTGCCGCGCGCAAGAAGACCCCTAACGAGATCGCTCTGGAGATCTTCCTGGTGGCCCTCTCCATCGTCTTTATCCTGGTCACGCTGGCCCTGTATTGTTACTCCTGCTTCTCGGCCGGTCTTAACGACATGGTCAACCCCACGGCCGTGACCACGCTCGTGGCACTGCTCGTGTGCCTGGCTCCCACTACCATCGGCGCCCTTCTGTCCGCCATCGGCATCGCCGGCATGAGCCGTCTGAACGAGGCCAACGTGCTGGCCATGTCCGGCCGCGCCATCGAGGCCGCCGGCGACGTCGACATCCTCATGCTCGACAAGACCGGCACCATCACCCTGGGTAACCGCCAAGCCGCCGAGTTCATCCCGGTCGATGGCGTCGATCCCGCGGAGCTGGCCGATGCCGCCCAGCTTTCCTCGCTGGCCGACGAGACCCCCGAGGGTCGTTCCATCGTCGTGCTCGCCAAGGAGCAGTTCGGTCTGCGCGGTCGCACGCTCGAGGATAAGGGTATGGAGTTCATCCCCTTCACCGCGGCAACGCGCATGTCCGGTGTGAACTACGAGGGCAATGAGATCCGCAAGGGCGCTGCCGATTCCGTGCGCACCTATGTGGAGGCAGCTGGCGGCGTGTTCTCCCAGGAGTGCGACGAGGCCGTCGAGCGCATCGCCAAGGCCGGCGGCACCCCGCTGGTCGTGACCAAGAACTGTCGCGTGCTGGGCGTTGTGTACCTCAAGGACATCATCAAGTCCGGCGTTAAGGAGAAGTTCGCCGACCTGCGCAAGATGGGCATCAAGACCATCATGGTGACGGGCGACAACCCGCTCACCGCCGCGGCAATCGCCGCCGAGGCCGGCGTTGACGACTTCCTGGCCGAGGCCACCCCTGAAGGCAAGCTCGAGAAGATCCGCGAGTTCCAGCGTGAGGGGCACCTGGTCGCCATGACCGGTGACGGCACCAACGACGCGCCCGCTCTGGCCCAGGCCGACGTCGCCGTGGCCATGAACACGGGCACCCAGGCTGCCAAGGAGGCCGGCAACATGGTCGACCTCGACTCCAGCCCCACCAAGCTCATCGAGGTCGTGCGTATCGGCAAGCAGCTGCTCATGACCCGCGGTTCGCTCACGACCTTCTCGGTGGCCAACGACATGGCGAAGTACTTCGCTATCATCCCGGCCCTGTTCTCGCCGATCTACCCGGGCCTTGGCGCGCTCAACATCCTTGGTCTGGCAAGCCCGCTGTCCGCGGTTCTTTCGGCCATCATCTATAACGCGCTCGTTATCGTCGCGCTGATCCCGGCCGCGCTGAAGGGCGTTAAGTACCGCGAGGTCCCGTCCGGACAGCTGCTGACCCACAACCTGCTCGTGTGGGGTCTGGGCGGCATCGTTGCCCCGTTCGTATTCATCAAGCTCATCGACATGCTGCTCGCGTTCTGCGGCATTATGTAAGTGGAGGTTTGTATGTTCAAAGGTGTTGCATCGCGCGCACTGGGCGTGTTCGCGCTGTTTACCGTTGTCTGCGGCCTGGGCTATACGCTCGTCGTGACCGGCATCGCCCAGGTTGCGTTCCCGTACCAGGCGAACGGATCGCTCATTACGGTCGACGACAAGATCGTGGGCTCCGAGCTGATCGGCCAGAACTTCGAGGATGAGGACCACATGTGGGGCCGCATCCAGAACGTGACTATCGTCGAGGGGGAGGACGGTGGGCTCATGGCCTACGGCACCCCGTCCAATTTGTCCCCGGCGAGTGAGGAGTACCGGCAGCTTGTGGACGCGCGCGTCGAGAAGATTCGCGCCTCCAACCCCGATGCCGATATGGACGCTGTGCCCGTCGACCTGGTGACGTGTTCCGGCTCAGGCCTCGACCCGGAGATCTCCCCCGATGCCGCCGAGTACCAGGTCCCGCGCCTGGCGAAGGCCACGGGCAAGAGCGAAGGCGAGGTGCGCGAGATCATCGCCCAGTGCACCAAGGGCCGTTTCCTCGGCGTCTTCGGCGAGCCCACGGTCAACGTGCTCAAGGTGAACCTTATGCTGGACGGCGCACTGTAGGTGAGGGAGTGGCGGATGAGGGCATGACTGACTATCTGAGCCCTCAATTCCACTCCGCCCATCAGTTGCGGTGGAATACGGACTGTTTTGCCTGTCAAAAGTCTTATCTACTCCGTATTCCACCGCAACTTTTTTGTGAGGGTCGGGATTGAAGGTGGGGAGTGCGAGCGAGTGCGAATGCGGCGGATACTGATACGATAGGTACGTTAGCAACTGCCGCCGAGCGGCTCAAACGAAAGGAAGCCTGTATGGAGTCATCCGCCTACCCGATGCTCTTTAGCCCGATCAAGGTCGGTACGACCGAGGTCAAGAACCGCGTCTTTATGCCGCCGGTGTCCACCAACCTGGCCGATCACGGCTATGTGACCGACGACTTGGTCGATCATTACCGTGCCCGCGCCAAGGGCGGCGTGGGCCTCATCATTACCGAGGTCGTGACGGTCGAGCCCACCTATACCTATCTGCCGGGTGACATGTGCTGCTACGACGACACGTTTATCCCCGGCTGGGAAAAGCTCGCCGCAGCCGTCCACGAGTACGGCTGCAAGATCATGCCGCAGCTCTTCCACCCCGCCTACATGGCCTTTAACATTCCGGGCACGCCGCGCCTGATCGCTCCGTCCTTTGTGGGCCCGTCCTATGCCCGCGAGGCGCCGCGCCCCATCACGGTCGATGAGATTCACGAGCTCACGCATCAGTTTGGCGACGCTGCCGTGCGTATGCAGAAGGCCGGTGTCGATGGCGTCGAGGTCCATGCGGCGCACGCCCACGGTATGCTCGGCGGCTTTTTGACTCCGCTCTATAACAAACGCACCGACGAGTACGGCGGCTCGCTCGACGCCCGCATGCGCTTCTTGCTCGAGGTCATCGCCGAGATTCGCGAGCGCTGCGGCAAGGACTTCATCATCGACGTCCGTATCTCGGGCGATGAGTACACCGATGGCGGCCTGACCCTCAACGACATGATCTACGTCTCGCGTCGCCTGGAGAAAGCCGGCGTCGACATGATCCACGTGTCGGGCGGTACTACCATCAAGCGCGGCTCCGCGATTCCCGCCGCCGGTACGCAGCAGGCCTCGCATGCCGCCTGCTCGCGTGAGATCAAGAAGCATGTGAACATTCCCGTCGCCACGGTCGGCCGCATCAACGAGGCATGGATTGCCGAGGAGCTGATCGAGGACGGTGCTGCCGATATCTGCATGATGGGCCGCGCCAATCTGTGCGATGCCGAGTTCTGCAATAAGGCCGCTTCCGGCAACGCCGACGACATCCGCCCCTGCATCGGCTGCCTGCGCTGCCTGAACGGCATTATGTTCGGCAAGCGCATCTCCTGTACCGTCAACCCGGACGTGGAGCGCGACGAGGCCGGCTACGAGCCTGCCGCCGAGGCCAAGAACGTGCTCGTTGTGGGCGCTGGTCCTGCGGGCATGGAGGCAGCCTACATTGCCGCCAAGCGCGGCCACAACGTGGTGCTCGTTGACAAGCAGGATGAGCCGGGCGGCGAGATGCGCATCGCGGCCGTTCCGCCGGCAAAGCAGGAGCTCACCCGCGTGATCAAGTATCAGTACCGTCGTCTGGCCGAGGCGGGCGTGAAGTGCATATTTGGCACCGAGCTTACTGCCGAGGACATTCAGCGTGACTACGCGGGCTACGAGGTTGTCCTGGCTTATGGCGCCGAGCCCATCGCTCCGGCTTTCATGCAGGGCTTTAAGCAGGTTATGACGGCTGACGACCTGCTGGGTGGCAAGGCTTTCCCGGGCAAGAAGATCGTCATCGTGGGCGGCGGCACCGTTGGCTGCGAGACGGCCGATTACCTGGCCCCGCTGGTCAACGACCTGTCGCCGGCCAATCGCGATGTCACCGTCATCGAGATGACCAAGACGCTCGCCGCCAACGAGGGCGGTGCCGGTCGCGCGGTGCTCATCACGCGCATGCTCTCCAAGGGCGTTCACGTGCTGACCGAGGCCAAGGTGACCGAGATTACCGAGGACACTATCAGCTACGAAAAGGACGGCGAGGTCCACACCATCACCGGTGCCGATACGCTGGTGCTTGCCATGGGCTATCGTCCCAATACCAAGCTGGCCGACGACCTGGCTGCAGCCGGTGTTGCCACCCACGTGCTGGGCGATGCCCAGAAGTGCGGCAACATCCGCGATGCCATCGGCGATGGCTACAAGGTTGCCTGCGAGCTCTAGTCAACCCCTTTGCACCAATCGATTGCAAAAAGCGGCGGCTGCCCTGTGTGTTGGGCAGCCGCCGCCTGCGTTTTGCCAAAGAAAGATTATTGTCGGGCCCTAAATGCCTTTTGCTTCTGCTCCCTCCGCAATCATGTTGCGGTTATACACCAGGTGCAAATACATCGCGTCGTGCGCTGCGGTGGGGTTGCGCGCGGCGATGGCATCGGCCACGCCACGGTGGGTGCGGATGGTCTCCTCGACGAGCCTTTTTTGCCCGTTACGTCGATAAAGAGGGGAACGGATGCCTTGAGCACACCCATCAGACGGGCAACGACGAGGTTGCCGCCATCCCAGGGCGGCTTCATGGAGTAGCGCACGTACGCATCGAATTTCTCCTCTCATAGATGCGTGGCGCAAAGAGCCCCGAGTTCATACGAGCTCGGGGCTCTTTTCGTCTAGATTGGGGACGCGTAGCCGGACGAAAGCGTGTTGCGTTTGGCGTAAAACCATACGAAAGTGCAATTTGCGTCTTATTTCCGAACGTAAAGCAGACGAAAACCGTTTACGTCTGCTTTAAATCCGTACGAAAACGGTTTTCATCTTGCAGGGCAGTTGTCGTTTCTACAGTTCAACTTCCAGTTCGGCTTTGTGCTCGTAGAGGTAGTCGCGCATGTAGGGGATGGCAAATGAGACCTTGCCGTACGAAGGAGCCTCGATAATCGATTCTCTTAACAGGCGGCTGCGGACGGAGCTCACCTGTTGAGGCGTTTTGTTCAGGGCATCGGCAACCATGCTGGTCGAGCTCGTCTGCCCCAAAGACGCCATGCTCAGCAGATAAGCGATGCACGTGGGCGGAATGCGCTGCAGCGCGGGCTCAATCACCATGGCGCAGAAGCGTTCGCGTGCCGTTGCAATGCCACGCTCGGCTTCTTCTTCTCCAATAATCGCTGTGTGTGCACGTCTTGCCAACTGCCATGCGTAGTATCCAACGAGTTGGATCATGAAAGGATAGCCTTGCGTTGCCTCGGCAAGTTGGCCGGCAATACCTGGCTGCAACTCCATGCCAGACGCTTCAATGGTTTCCTCGAGGGAGTACGACACTTCGGTTACTGCCACAGCCTTCAGATCAAAGGGGAGGGCACGGCGCAAAAACGCAAGTGTCTTTCCGTTGATGATGCTTTCAATCATCGAAGGCGGCCCAGCAAAAACAAAGGCGATATCAAGGTCTTCGCCGATAACCTGCTGAATCGCAATGGAGAGCGTTCGGACCTCATCGAGCTCTGCGTCTTGAACTTCGTCGAGAGTGATGAGCAGGCCATTTCCATTCTTGGATATTGTCTGTCTCATGGCGTCGCGTAGCGATGGGCCGATTCGCTCAATATCTATGCTGCCGATGGATATGCCAGCTACGGTGGGCTCAAATCTGGCGTGTTTGGCCTGGAATTTGGGCTGCAGCTGTTCGAGAATGCGCTGGCAAAGTCCCTCGGTTGCGACCTCTTTTATGACCGTCCAGCCACGGCTTTGCGCCAAACGTGAGCACTCGTCAAGGAGGACCGTCTTGCCCGTTCCACGGACGCCGGCTATGCGCATTAGGCGCCCAGGGGCACCAGGCCCGTTGGTGAGGCCTTCACTGAATTCTTCAAGTACATCTTCGCGGCCGATAATCGTGGGAGGTGTTTTACCTGCTGTGGGCTTAAAAGGGTTTGTTTGCATGTGAGCCACCTTTGCTCAAGATAAAGCAAGATATAGCAAAGTATCGCAAGATATAGCAAAGTATAGTGAGATATAGCAACGTATAGCGCTGTTTGCGGGTTCTTACGGTGGTGCTATTTTCCGAATGCCGCGCGGATAAAGCGCTGGGCGAACAGCTTGTTGGCAACTCACGAGGGCTCAGGGTGCCAATTTGGGATGGAGTAGTGCTGTGCCACGAATAGGGCCTATCTACTACGTTTAAGCCGCAGAGGTCAACCATAGCCGGCTTTTTCGAAAATCGACAAGCTGTCTACCTGCACTGATAATTGTTCTCGGGGGAAGCGGGCACTGCGGGGCGCGGCA
>CAJMST010000032.1 GCA_905216145.1 uncultured bacterium
TTTTATCAAACTTCCTACACTTGAAAAGTGCGAACATAAAAACAGCTTCATCCATGTTCTCCTTTAGGTAGCCCGGAATTGCTCGTCGAGAAGAGGAATGTGCGAGCAAAAAAATAGGGCAGAGTCGCTTGCGCAAGTCCGCCCCTAAAACCGTGAAGGTTTTGCTATCTGCAGGCTATTCTACCAACCCGAGCGATTCTGTCAACCTGCGAAGGAACTCGAGCGCGGAGCGAGCTGCGGCGTCGGGCCCCTTGTCGGGCAGCGCCTCGGTTTCGCCGTCGGCCCTGGCGAACATCTCGGCGAGCTCGGATGCGGCGCGCGAGTGCGAGGAGCCCTCGGGTACCAAGCCGGAGTGCGCCACGAGCACGGTCGCGACCTCCTGCATGGCCGTATTCCCCATCCACTTCCTCCTGGTCGCCTTGGGAATTCCCACGGCGGCGACCCTTCGGGAGACGCCGCTGGACGCCGAGCCCCGGCGGCGCCCCTCTCGGCGAAGCAGTTGATCAGGCACGAGCCGTGCGCGGCGCAGTTGCGGACGGACTTCACGCGCTTGAGGTCGTAGTGGGAGGCCTCGAGGCGCCTGTCGCCCCATCGCCTGGCGCAGAAGCGCACGAAATCGATGAGGGTGCCGAACGAGGTGAGCTCAAGGAAGGCCCAGGCAGGCATGTCGCCGGAGTACTTCGCGTAGAGGCTCGAGCTGTAGGGGCTGCGGCCGCTCATCTTGAGCTCGCGCAGGCGGTACTCCCTGTTTGCAGTGGTAAGCGATGCCATGTAGTCGGCCACGATGGCGTAGCCGTCCTCTCCACGGTCCTCCATCTCGCGAAGCAGTGTCACCTTCTGGAAATGCTCGATGTCGAGCGTCATGCCGAGCAGGGCGTGGCGCAGCTCCTGGTCGAGCGCCGCGAGCAGGCGCAGCTGGCCGAAGTCGAGGTCTACGTAGCGGCCGTCGCGCGGGCCTCCCTCGTATTTCGAGAAGAGTTTGCGGTAGGATGCGAGCTTGAAGAAGTTGCACTTGTCGCGCAGGTAGTCCGCGGCCTCTTCCTCGGAACACAGTTCGAAGGCTACGCCCTTCTGCTTGAGGTGCTCTATCTGCTGCTCGATCGTGAGGATCGGCTTCCTATCGTGGGGTTCGGCCATGCTCGGTCTCCTGTCATTGATTTGAGAATCCTATTCTACCAGCATGTTTGCCCTGAATCCTGAAGGCCCGTTCGCCAACTCATAAGCAAGCCACCTGAGACTACTCACTTTGTTCACGAATGGCGAAGACCTGCGACCTGGGGTTTTGCAAATGGCGCGCAAGCCACCCGCGTTAATTCACTTGCGATTGCAGCTGGCGGCTTGCGGGCAAAAGGGCGGTTGAGTTTCAAAACGGGCGTTTTCGGCGCCATCGAGCCTCCAAAGGCGACCCGCCGCGCACTTTGGGACAAAAACAAAAACTCAAAGCCCTGAGTTTGAAAAAAGTTTTTGAGGTTGTCCCAGCTTTTGTCCCCGAAGCCGACGAAACGCGACATCGCGTCATTCGGCGGCACGCGTTCTGTGTCGATGCCGAAAACTGGGTGTAACTGGAGTGACGGGACGGCAGAACCGACGCCATCGAGTGGGAATAAACGATATTCGTTGATTTCAAGCCTCTGACCTGCGAAAACAGGTCGGGGGCTTCTTATTTTGCAACCTCTGTGCAACCTTTGCGGTTTCGCGCCCCGTGAACAGGGGACGTAGCACTGTTCACGTCTGGGCCCATATCGGCACCGATCATTGCCCGCGCTGCTTCTGCTTGCGCTTCAGCTTCCGCTGCTCGAAGCACGTCGCCCGGGGTTCCTCGCCAGAGGAGAACTGACCGTTCCTTGCGAAACCGCGAGACCAGCTATATCCGCTTGCTGCGGGCTTGCTTGAGCCAGTTCCTCTTGAAAGAGCCTATACCTCCGAAGAACTTGTTGTACGTCTCACCGTCCTCCTTGGCCTCGTACTTGACCAAGGCAAGTTCGATAGTACAGAGGCAATCCGCCACTTGCTCGAGGCGGTAGTCGGTCATCGAGGTCTTGCGGCGTCGGACGACCCCTTCTGAGAGGACCTTGCCCACCGAGTCGTCTCGCCCGCGGAACAGAAGGAGCGCATCCTCGCGACCTTCGGCGACCCGTGCTGCGAGATGGAGGGCTGCACCATCGCGCAGGGCCCTTTCCAAAGCGAAGTGTCAAGCCGAAGTGTTGAGCGTCGGCCCTGAATGTTCAATGGCCGTTGTTTTCTGCCCCTCAAGTGGTGAACTTCTCCTCGGGGCTGTTGATTCCCCCACGCGCCCCCTTCCGTTCTCTGTGTTCCCCTTATACTCCTTGTACAAGGAGGTAAGAAGTCATGGACAAGACCGCACAGGACAGCTTGGCAAAGAAGCCCGTCGACATGAGGGACAGGATTCTCGAGCATCTCGAGGCCCTCACCTCTGCCGTCTCGCTCGACGACCTTGCCCGTCTGTCCACCTCCGACATCGCCGAGACGCTCATCATCTCCAGGAGTCTGGCGAGCCAGTACCTCAACGACCTTGTTCGCGCCGGCCTTGTGGTTAAGGTGGCGGGCAGGCCTGTCCGTTATTTTCATCGCCGCGCGTTCCAGAAGCGTTTTCAGGTAAAGCTCTCTGCAAGCGAGTACGCCTCGCTCGCCGACCTCATCCAGGCGACGGGAATCGCCGATCACCGTGACTTCGCGCGTGCCGTGGGCTTTGACCTGAGCCTCAGCTCCGTTGTCGAGCAGTGCAAGGCTGCGGTTCAGTACCCTCCGTTCGGCCTGCCCATCCTCTTGAGCGGCGGCGTGGGTGTCGGCAAGTCTTTCCTTTCTCGTCTTGTGTACGAGTACGGCAAGAACCAGGGCTTGCTGTCCCGCGACTCCTCCTATGTGCGCATCGACTGCGCCGGGGTCCCGGACGCCGCCTCGTTCAACGGGCTTCTTGACGAGTCGATCGCGAAATCGCGCGGGGGTGTGGTTTTTGTCAACGGCATCGAGGCACTCTCTCCCTCTGCGATGGAGCACTGCCTTGCGACGGCCCTCGGACTCGATGCCTCCCAGGATGCGCCGCGCGCTCGCCTCGTTCTTTCGACGACGCTTTCCGCCGATGACCTGAAGGTTTCCTCGGCCTACAGCAAAATGCCCATCTGTGCCCGCGTCCCCTCACTCAAGGAGCGGACCCCCGAGGAGCGCGAGGATCTCATCTTGAGCTTCCTGCGCAGCGAGGGGTGCCGAATCGGTTCTGATGTGAAGATCAGCCGCGGCGCATACCGTTGCCTCGTGAACGCGGACTTTTCCGATAACATCGCCGGCTTGCGCGCCTGCGTGACGAACTGCTGCGCCAAAGCGTTCCTCAATCGCGAGGGCGACTACGTCGTCGTTCGCCCGTATCTTCTTCCCAGCGGGCTCCTCTCCTCCGCGCAGATCGATCAACAGCCCGATGATGGCGTTCTGATCGACGCGTCCCTGGATGCCGCCGAGAGCACAGGGCCGGTCGAGCAGGCGCTCGATGCCCTGTGCTCTCTCGATGAGCGATTCTGCGCCGGGGAGCTCTCTGTCTCCGAGCTCGTCTCGCAAGCTGTCTCTGCTGTGCGCGGCGTTGAGGATCACTTGATCTTCGGCCGCGGCGTTACCTCCTCGAGGTCGCGCGCCTTCGAGCGCATCGTGGGCGCGGTCCTTGCCGACGCAGGCTCTTCTTATGGCATCGAGCTTTCGAGGAAGGTCGCTTTTCTACTGGCCCAGGAGATTTGCCTGCAGTTGTGGCCGGGCATCGGCCTGGCTAAGCGAAAGTCTGCCTGTGCGGAGCAAATCTCCCATCTCCTCGGTGCCGTGACCTCCGAATTACCGTTTGCCTCGAGCGTCTCCGATCAGGTCGCCGCAGACGTGGAAGGGGCGCTGGGAATCTCGCTCGATCACTTCACGAAGACGCTTCTGACGCTGTGCGTCGCATCGGAGTCTCGCGATGCGAAGGCCCTTCGGACGCTCTGCGTCATCTTGTCCCACGGCTACTCAACGGCGACGAGCATCGCCGACGCGGCGAACCGTATGCTCGGCATGCATGTGTACGAGGCTGTCGACATGCCCTACGACCAGCAGCTGAAGGACATCGTCGGTCCGCTCCAGCGCCTCGTCGACCGCCATTCCTACTGCACCGGGGTCGTGTTCCTCGTCGACATGGGCTCCTTGGAGGAGGCCTATAAGGCCCTCGAGAACGTTACCGACTCCACTATCGGCGTGGTGAACAACGTCTCTACCGGTCTTGCGCTCGAGATCGGGGTCGGGCTGCTCGGCGGCAAGTCCATCGCCGAGGTTCTTGGCGATGCGACCGCCGCGTGCGTGACGCACTGCAAGGTGATCGAGCGCATCAACCGTGAGGACGCCATCGTCTTCTGCTCCGAGTCCGGGGTCGACGCCGCGGAGAGGATACGCCAGCTCGTCTCGCAGAGCCTCCCGCGCACCATAGGCGCGCGCCTGCTCACGAGGCCCTTCAAGCAGCTCGTCGCGAACGGGTCGAATGACGCCGTTTTCTCCGAGCACCGCGTCTGCGCCGTCATCGGCACGGGAGACCCCGGGGTCGCCTCCGTCCCCTTCGTCGCCCTCGAGGACATCATGTCGACGGCGTCCGCCTCTAAGGTTGATGCCGTGTTCGGCAGGTGGCTTGACGCTTCCGAGCTCTCTTCTTTCCACGAGAAGCTGCTCTCGAACATGACGCTGCAGAACGTCATCCGCTCCATCACCATCCTCGACCCGGAGCGGCTATTCCATGAGATCGAGAGCGCCGTGCACGAGCTTCAGCGCAGGACAGGCGAGAAGATCGGCAGTAACGCCATCATTGGGCTCTACGTTCACCTCTGCTGTCTCGTCGAGCGCCTTGTTACCAGAAACCCCATTGAGACCTACGTTGGCCAGGACCGCTTCGAGGAGGAACGCGCCGATTTCATCGAGTCCTTCAGGCAGAGCTTCTCGAGCATCTCGACGCGCTATCGCGTAGAGGTTCCCGTAAGCGAGATCGCATATGTCTTCGACTACATAAGCGTGAGCGCCGCCCCGGCGCGAGAAGAGCGCCTCGGCTCCTCGGACCTCCTGCTCGACGAGTGACCTTCCCCGCGCCGCCGCAAGCTGACCGCGCGTCCTCAATAATCCGATAACCCCTTGCCCGGCGCGAATCCGGATAGCGCCGAGGCAGTACCGAACGTAAAACTTCATTTGATAGGAGCAAACATGAGTGTTGTTATGGCACGAATCGACAATCGCCTGCTTCACGGCATCATCGTGACGCAGTGGGCCCCGGTGTCGGGCGCGACCCGAGTCATGGTCATCGACGACAAGGTCGCCGGCGACGAGGTCCTGAAGTCCACCATGAGGATGGCGCGCCCCGCGGGCATGGCCGTCTCGATCATCTCCGAGCAGACCGCGCTCAAGAACTTCGCGGCGGGCAAGTACGACCGCGAGAAGGTCTTTGTCATCGCCAAGGAGCCCGAGACGATCCTTCACCTGGTCGAGTCGGGCATCGAGCTCCCGTCGCTGATCGTCGGCGGCTCGCTCGTCAAGGAGGGCGGCGTCCAGCTCACCCAGCGCGCCTATGCCTCCGCCGAGAACGTCCAGAGCTACAAGGCGCTCATCGCCCGCGGCGTCAAGGTGACGGCACAGTTCGTGCCCGCCGACAAGCCCGTCTCCGTCGCCGACCTCATCTAAGGAGGGATCATGGTCAACTTCACTATCCTGCAGGTCGTCCTTTTGACCCTGCTGGCCTTCATCAAGCACGTGGACTACTACGGCATCCCGATGATCTTCGTCAACTATGCCGTCTTCTGGGGCCTTATCACCGGCGTCGTCATGGGCGACTGGCAGACCGGCCTCGTCATCGGCGGCACCATCCAGCTCATGCAGCTCGGCGTCGCGGGCTTCGGCGGCTCGTCGATTCCCGACTACGGCACGATGGCCATCATCGCCACCGCCTACGGCGTGACCCTGGGCGCGGACACGGGCCTCGCCATCGGCCTGCCGGTCGGCATGCTCGGCATCCAGCTCGATGTCATCGTCAAGATCCTCAACGGCTTCGTCGTCGAGAAGTCCCAGAAGTTCTGCAACGAGGGTAAGTTCAAGCAGATGAACGCCATCCTGTGGGTCTGCCCCGCGCTCTTCGGCCTGTGCGCCGCCCTGCCCGTCTTTGTCTCCGTGACGCTCGGCCAGCCCGCCGTCAACTGGCTCCTCGAGGTCATGCCTCAGTGGTTCCTCTCCGGCCTCACCCTCGCCGGCAAGATGCTCCCGGCCATCGGTATCGCCATGCTGCTCCGCTACATGCCCACCGGCAAGTACTTCCAGTACCTGCTCGTCGGCTTCTTCCTCTCGGCCTTCCTGAACGTGCCCATCATCGGCGCCGCCATCGTCGGCGTTGCCCTCGCGATCGCGTTCTACCAGCGTGCCGAGAGGGACACCGAGCTCGCCGCCCACGCTTCCGCAGACGCCTTCATCGGAGAGGATGAGTAACCATGGAAAACGAGAACATCACCGCCGTCGCCGAGGGCAAGCCCTCCGGCTACAAGGTCACCAAGAAGGATTTGCGCAACGCGAACTGGCGCTGGCTCATGAGCGTGTGCACCTTCAACTACCAGACCCAGCAGGGCGCCTCAGTCGCCTACGCCCTCTCGCCGGTCCTGAGGAAGATCTACACGAACGACGAGGACTATAAGCAAGCGCTCAACAACCACTTCCGCTACTACAATACCCAGCCTTGGCTCGCCGCCATCATCCTTGGCGCCTGCGTGGCCATGGAGGAACGCGACGGCCTCGCGGCGGCGGACGCCGTCCAAGACCTGAAGATCGGCACCATGGGACCGCTCGCCGGCGTCGGCGACTCCCTGCTCATGACCATGATCCCGACCATCATGGGCTCCATCGCCGCCTACATGGCCATCGAGGGCAACCCCGTGGGAGCCGGCATCTGGTTCGCGCTCATCCTGGCCATCTTCTGGGTCCGCATGCACGCCCTCGAGTTCGGCTACAAGCAGGGCGTGAAGCTCGTCACCGACTTCAGCGAGAAGCTTCCCAACCTCACTGCCGCCGCCTCCGTGCTCGGCCTCACCGTGGTCGGCTGCCTCATCGCCTCGGTCATCGGCGTCACCTGCCCGATTAGCTTCAGCTTCGGCGACGTCTCGATGGAGATTCAGCCGCTGCTCGACAAGATCCTGCCTGCCATGATCCCCGCCGCCATCACGGGAAGCGCGTATTACCTTCTTACCAAGAAGAACGCGAGCATGACGGTCCTCATCCTCGTGGTGATCGTCCTCGCGATGGTCGCCTCCGCCGCTGGCATCCTCGCTTAGCTTCGACCCAAGAGATTGGTGAATCAATGAGAAAGATAGTTGTGGCGAGCCATTCCCTTCTCGCCCAGGGCTTCAAGGACACCCTCGAGTTCCTTACGGGTAAGAGCGACGCCGTCAACGCCGTGTGCGCCTACGTGAACGACAACGGCGAGGGGCTCGACGCGGCGGTCGAGGCGGCTCTTTCGGGCACTGACGAGGTCGTCGTCCTCACCGACGCGCTCGGCGGCAGCGTGAACCAGCGCTTCTCCCGCTTCGCCTCCGACCGGATCCACGTGATCGCGGGTGTCAACCTCCCGCTCGCCATGACGGTCGCGCTCGCGCGCCCCGACGAGAAACTCGACTTCGACGCCCTCGTCGACGAGGCGCGCCAGCAGATCGTCTACGTGAACGGTGCCAGTTCCGCCGAGTGCGAAGATGACGAATAGAGGAGGTCGACGATGAGAGAGTTCCTTAAGGACGTGTGGATGCACGGCGGTGAGGAAAGCCGCGCCATCACCCCCGAGAACATCACGGGCGAGAAGGGCCGTGCCGCCATGTCGGCCAGCCACCTCGGCGTCGGCCGCAAGGGCTCGTGCTGCGTGCCCCTTGAGTCCGGCGAGACCATCACGCTCGCGGACATCGAGGGCCCCGGCATCATCCGCCACATCTGGATGACCGTCCCCGACAAGACCGCCGCCGGCAGCTTCGTCATGCGCGACCTCGTGCTGCGCTTCTACTGGGACGACGAGGAGACCCCCTCGGTCGAGTGCCCTGTCGGCGACTTCTTCTGCAACGGCTTCGGTGAGCGCGCCATCGTCAACTCGATGCCCATCTGCGTGAACCCGACGGGCGGCATGAACTGCTACTTCGAGATGCCTTTCAGGAAGCACGCCAAGGTCACGCTTACGAGCGAGCACCCCGGGTTCATTAAGTACATCTTCTACACGTTCAACTACGCGCTCACCGACGTGCCGGACGACGCCATGTACTTCCACGCCCGTTTTAACCGCGAGCGCAGCACCCGCAGGGGCGTCGACTACACCGTGCTCGACGGCGTGTGCGGTAAGGGCTACTACGTCGGCACCTACATGGCCCTGTGCGCCCTGGAGCGCTATTGGTGGGGCGAGGGCGAGATGAAGTTCTTCCTCGACGGCGACGAGGAGTTCCCCACGGTCACCTCGACGGGAGCCGAGGACTACTTCGGCGGTGCCTGGGCCTTCCTCGACAGGCCGCCCCACGCGCTGCCCGAGGCGCAGTGCTTCAACACGCTGTTCGCCGGCTACCCGTACCGCTCGACGCGCGACGCCACGCGCGACCGCTTCAGCGCGGGCAAGCCGAACCCGAACCCGATGCTCGCGACCAACGACGACGCGCTGCCCAGGCATGGCCTCTACAGGTGGCACCTTCCCGACCCGATCTCGTTCAAGGAGGACCTGCGCGTGACGTTCCAGGACCTCGGCAACGACGACATCAAGCTCTACGAGCGCGAGGACGACATCTCCACCGTCGCCTACTGGTACCAAAGCGAGCCGCACGCCGTGCTCGCCCCGTTTGCCGCAAGGCAGGACCGCGTGCCCAGGTAGGGTCGCCTCGAAACAAGCCAACGTTATGGGCGCCCGCGGTTGACCATGACTGCGGGCGTCCCTTTGTAAGGAGGATCACATGAGCGAAAAGCAAATGAGGCTCGGCGCCCTCGAGGCCGGCGGGACCAAGATGGTCTGTGCCGTGGTGTCCGGCGACGGCGAGGTCCTCGACCGTATGGAGACCCCGACGCTTATGCCCGCCGAGACCGTCCCACAAATGGTCGAGTGGTTCACCGCCCGTGATGTGAACGCGTTGGGCATCGGCGCCTTCGGCCCGACCTGCGTCGACCCCAACGATGAGCGCTACGGTTCCATCCTTCAGACGCCCAAGCTCGCGTGGCGAGGCTATGGTCTTCGCGCCGCGTTCGCCGACGCCCTCGGGATTCCGGTGGCCTACGACACGGACGTGAACGTTGCCTGCCTCGGCGAAGTAGTCTTCGGCTGCTGCAAGGGGCTCGAGGACGCCGTCTACGTGACCATCGGCACCGGCGTGGGCGCGGGCGTCATGTGCGCGGGCAGGCTCCTTCACGGCATGCTGCACCCCGAGGCCGGCCACATGCTGGTAAGGACCCGTCCCACCGAGGAGGGACGCTGCGTCTGCCCGAGCCACGCGAGCTGTCTCGAGGGCCTCGCCTCCGGCCCCGCCATCGCCGCGCGCTGGGGAAAGCCCGCGGCCGAGCTCGCGGACAACGCTGAGGTGTGGGCACTCGAGGGGGATTATCTGGGGCAGATGTGCGCGAACCTCGTGCTCATGTACTCGCCTCGCCGTATCGTCCTCGGCGGCGGCGTGATGCACCAGGAGCAGCTCTACGGCATCGTCCGCAAGAAGACCCTCGAATATCTGGGTGGCTACATCCAGACCGCCGAGCTTAAGGACATAGAGAGCTACATCTGCGCCCCGGGCTGCGGCGGCGACCAAGGAATCCTTGGCGCGGCCGAGCTGGCAAGAAGGGCGCTCGCGTAACTTGCGCTCTCTCCGCCATACAACGCGTTAAGAAAAGACGAGCGCTTCTTGCCAATTGGGCGGCAAGAAGTGCTCGTCTTTTGCATTTTTGCCTCTCAAAATCTTATTTTCACGATTTGCATTTTCATCCCGTTGTCACCGACCCTTGCGAGAAACCGGAAAAAGCCGCTGACGGAAGGGTCTCTCAAATCGTTGTAACCCAGCATATAGCCGCGACTTGTGACCTGCAGACGGCTGTCCCACGCGCCGATTTCCTTGGCGGCATCCGAAACCGCAAAATATGCCCCAACATCCTTGATTTTTGCAGTCTTAAGCCATGTTTTTGCAATCATCTTTACTGCCGTCCGATTGGCAGCATCAAAGATCAGCACACCGCCGGGGAAAGCGTCCGCCATCTCCCGCACCAGTTCCCGGACCTGCTGGGTCAGAAAGTAATAGAACACCCCGGAGGCAAAGAACACCGCCCCGCCGGAGGCATCGATTTTGCCAAACCATGCGGTGTTTTTCAGATCGCAGGGGATATTTTGTTCTCGATCCTCGGCGGGCAGCAGCTGCTGCCGCAAGGCAATCACATCCGGGAAGTCCAGATTGTAGATCTTGCATCTACCGTTGTCGCAGGTTCTGCCGGTGTTGTCCAGCCCACAGCCCAGATTGACCACCGCCGCATTGGGGTGGCCTTTCAGGTAATCCCGCACCTCGAAAGCAAGATCACCCTGCCGCATGGCCACCTCCAGCGCACCAAAGCGCTGCATCAGGCTGCGGGAGTTTTTCTCTGCCTCTGAAAAGTCGTAGTCGATCTGGTCGAGCAGGCGAACCGCTGTTTCATCCCTGTAAAGGTTCGGGTACAGCTCCGTACACAGCTTCCGGGAATACAGCGGGAGGATCAGCGTCTCCTGCACGGTGTTTTTCTCAATTTTACATTTCATAGGTTTCTTCCTCAGTGAATAAGAACTGTCATAATTGCCGCCAGCACAGCCGCTATGACCGTCATGCCTATCGCCATGTGCAGGATGGATGCAAAAATACCCGTGCTTGATGCCCTTACTTCCGCGCCGTGACGCAGAGCCACTTTTTCTTTTTGCGTATCTGCACCTCGTGAAAACCCGCCTGCTCCAGACATGCCTTTAATTCAATGTCCTTGTAGATGGTCATGCCGCCGATGATCTGCGTCCACCTCTCGTCCTTGTCCGTATCGCCATTGCTCTCGTTGCAGATAAGAATTGCCCCGCCTGGCTTCAGCGTCCGCCAGACCTCACGGAAGCATCGGGGCAAATCGGGCCAAAAATAGACGGTCTCAAAGGCCGTGGCAGCATCGAAGTAGCTATCCTCAAACACCATATCCGCCACACTGCCTTGCAGAACGGCGCAACGCCCCTCCTGAATTGCAACTCGGTTGAGCTTTCTAGCCTTCTCCACGCTGACGGGCGAATAGTCGATGCCCTTGACGACGCCATGCGGGCATTTTTCCAGCAGCCGTTTTATGTTCGCCCCGCCGCCGCAGCCGCAATCCAGCACCTTGGCGTTTGGCGCAAGTCGTAAAAATCGAAGTCCCCACCGCGCCACAGGGCCGTGGCCCAGATTCATCATGGCAACCATAAGTTTTCCGCCGAGGCCCACGGGCTTGCGGGTGTTTTCAAAGAACGACATCTGGACCCTCCGATTTCGTGCATTCCGCATAGGTCAACGGGAACGAGGCCTTCAGCACCGCGCTTTTCTGCACCGCCCAGCCGTTTTGACGCAGGAAACGTAGGTATTCCTCGCTTGTCCACCTGCTGTGGAGGGGGAATCCCGCCATACTCATGAAAAGGGCTTTTGCCTTGCCGGAAACCGAGTTTCCCGCGTGGGTGAAGGTTGGCGCGATGAGTACGCCGTCGTCCTTCAGCACCCGCCTGATTTCTTGCAGGGCCTTTTCCGGATGCGGCACTATGTGAAGCGCGTTGGACGCGATCACCACTTCGAAGGACTTCTGTGCATAGGGCAGGCGGAACATATCTTGTACGGAAAAGTGCAGCTTTGCGGATTGATTGTCTCGCTTTGCTTCAAGGATCATCTTTGCAGAAGTGTCCGTAGCCTCGATGTGCGCCGCCGCATTTACGATGCTCTTTGCGATAAGCCCCGTGCCGGTGGCAACCTCCAGTACGGTTTTTGCTTTCACCACCGGCCTGATCAGCTCATACATCTTCTCATACGCCGCCCGGTCCTTTCGCATGAAACGGTCGTACCGACTGGCATTCTTGTCCCAGAAGCCCTTGCGTTCGTGCATGGCCATCGCCCCCAAACAGTTAGAGCCATCTAACTATAGCACACGAATCATACAGTAAGTTAAGGCTAACCTTTTTTCTTGGCTAAGATGCATCTCTTCGGTTTTCGCTTATAACAGCGCGAGTCAGATACTAGGCTGGAGCTGAAGAAGGAGCTTGGCGGGCAGGTAGGTCGATACCGGTTCCCGGAACGGTGATCCAGCCAATTACACCAGGGCTCTAGTCATTGAGTGGGAATAGAAAATTCCTTAGTTATGGGGGTATAAATTTGATTCCCTTTAGGATACACCCCCATAACTATATGAATTGACCTGCTGACTCCAATGAAGATTGGAGGGTAACTGCCAGGGGTGACGGCCCAGCGAGTGTTATTTTGCGAGCTATGCGCATTGAAAGTGACCTTTCGTGGTATAAACTACTTGCCGGAAGCCGCGGCTTTCAGAGTACGGCTTACGTGTACGTTTAACCTCCGTGGGCGACGGGGTGCCGCAAGGCGTAGAATATCGCCCACCTGTAGGGGCCCGCAGCGATGCGGGCCCCGCTTCGTATGAAGGGGGCGTAGCCGATGAAGATCGTATCCACCTCCAGGACTTCTTCGACCTCGTCGAGGGCAACCGCGAGCTCATGCTTAAGCGCGACCGCCCCTGCATCGTGGTGGTGAGGCTGCGTTTCCACGGAAAGCGCAGGGACTTCGCCGTGCCGCTGCGTTCCAACATCGCCCCTAACGTGCCCAAAGACCAATACTTTGCACTGCCACCCCGCTCCAAGACGCGCCCCGGCTCAATCCCGAGCCATGCGGAACCGCTTCACATTTTTGAACGCCGCTCGCCCCAAATGCTCGAGAAACAGGCCATGAGGTGCGGCGGCGCGCTCGTGCCCGCGCGCAGCCATCTCCATCAGCGTCTACGGTGCGCTACAACATCACGGGCAAACCGCCTGACAAGCCGAGCATTCTGATCGTTCCGTCTATGGGCTACGTTGCCGTGCGAGCCACGCCGGTGTGCGGGGCCTGATTCGTCAGGCCCCGCACAGGGGGACCGCGATGGTGGCCACCGCGCCGCCCGAGGGGCTGTTGGCGAGCGAGACGGAGCCCCCGTGGGCGCTCGCGGCCTCGGAGGCGGCGTGGAGGCCGAGCCCGTAGTGGCGGCCTCCGTCGCGCGAGGAGCGGGAGGAGTCGTCTGTGAAGAGGCGCTCGCAGCCGCGTTCGAGGGCGGCGGGAGAGAAGCCCGGTCCGTCGTCGGACACCTCGATGACGAGGTGTCCGCCCGCGACGTCGCAGGAGACCGCCACGCGCGAGCGCGCGTGCTCGGCGGCGTTGGCCACGAGGTTCGCGGCGGCTCGCGCCAGGGCGGTT
>CAJMST010000033.1 GCA_905216145.1 uncultured bacterium
ATGCAGCAGGGGCTCTCAATGTTTTTATGTCCTGCTCATATCGTCTCTGCCGGCACTTGGGGACACTCCTTGGCGCGCCAGAGCCGGTCGCCCGGGGATGGAGGGGCCATTTTGGCCCTTGGCGGTCACCCGAGGTAAACCTTTACCGCCCGCCTATATTTGCCGAAATTACACTTGACGGCGGGGTACAATAAACCCGCATGCGGATTTTCGTTGCGGGCGCTTCCCATCGCCGGGGCGTGCCCGGGAGCATCCGGCATGCAGCCTTTGCGGCGCTCGGTCATGTGCAAGACGGGCGGTCGGGTCTGTGGGGCGCATCAGCTGGCCCTCGCCTCGGCATGCCTTCTCTCCACGCCATGTACCTGCTGCTGAGCCTGCCTGCCAGATGATTGGAAGCAACAGCGAAAATCCCATCACGCCAACATCCCGGCGATCGCCGGGGCCTGTATACCTATATGAGAGGAGAGGGGTATATGGCGCGTAAGTTTAAGTCTATGGACGGCAACGAGGCGGCCGCATATGTTTCGTATGCGTACACCGAGGTAGCGGGAATCTATCCCATTACGCCGTCCAGCCCGATGGCCGACCATGTCGACCAGTGGGCGGCCCAGGGTCGCAAGAATATCTTCGGCACCCCGGTCAAGGTCGTCGAGATGGAGTCCGAGGCAGGTGCAGCCGGTACCGTTCACGGTTCGCTGGGCGCCGGTGCTCTGACCACCACCTACACGGCTTCTCAGGGTCTGCTCCTGATGATCCCGAACATGTACAAGATCGCGGGCGAGCAGCTCCCGGGCGTCTTCCACGTCTCCGCGCGTTGCGTCGCTTCCCACGCCCTGAACATTTTTGGCGATCACTCCGACGTCATGGCCTGTCGTCAGACCGGCTTCGCCATGCTCGCCGAGGGCAACGTCCAGGAGGTCATGGACCTCTCGCCGGTGGCTCACCTTGCCGCCATCGAGGGTAAGACCCCGTTCCTTAACTTCTTCGACGGCTTCCGCACCAGCCACGAGATCCAGAAGGTCGCCATGTGGGACTACAAGGATCTAGCTGAGATGTGCGACATGGACGCCGTCCAGGCTTTCCGCGATCACGCGCTCAACCCTGAGCACCCGCACACCCGCGGCAGCCACGAGAACGGCGACATCTTCTTCCAGAACCGCGAGGCCTGCAACAAGGTCTACGACGAGCTTCCCGCCGTCGTCGAGGGCTACATGAAGAAGATCAACGAGAAGCTCGGCACCGATTACGGCCTGTTCAACTACTACGGCGCTCCCGATGCCGATCGCGTCGTCGTGTGCATGGGCTCCTTCTGCGACGTGCTCGAGGAAGTCATCGATTACCTCAACGCTCACGGCGAGAAGGTCGGCCTGGTCAAGGTTCGCCTGTTCCGTCCGTTCTCCATCAAGCACTTTGTCGACGTTCTCCCCGAGACCGTCAAGAAGATTGCCGTCATGGACCGCACCAAGGAGCCGGGTTCCATCGGCGAGCCGCTCTACCAGGACGTCGTCTCCGCTCTCTACGAGGCCGGCAAGACGGGCATCAAGGTCGTCGGCGGCCGTTACGGCCTGGGCAGCAAGGACACGCCTCCCGCGTCCGCGTTCGCTGTCTTCGAGGAGCTCAAGAAGGACGAGCCCAAGCGCGAGTTCACCATCGGCATTGTCGATGACGTGACCAACCTGAGCCTGCCCGAGGCCGAGGATGCGCCCAACACCGCAGCCCCCGGCACCATCGAGTGCAAGTTCTGGGGTCTGGGTGGCGACGGTACCGTCGGCGCCAACAAGAACTCGATCAAGATCATCGGCGACCACACCGACAAGTACGTCCAGGCCTACTTCCAGTACGACTCCAAGAAGACCGGCGGCGTCACCGTCTCGCACCTGCGCTTTGGTGATTCCCCGATTCGCTCGCCGTACTACGTGACCAAGGCCGACTTTGTCGCCTGCCATAACCCCAGCTACATCGTTAAGGGCTTCAAGATGGTCCGCGACGTCAAGCCGGGCGGCACCTTCCTGGTCAACTGCCAGTGGAGCGACGAGGAGTTCGCCGAGCACATGCCCGCCGTGGCCAAGCGCTACATCGCGAACAACAACGTCAACGTCTACCTGATCGACGCTATCGACCTGGCCGCTAAGGTCGGCATGGGCAAGCGCACCAACACGGTGCTCCAGTCCGCCTTCTTCGCGCTGGCCAAGGTCCTGCCCGCCGAGGATGCCCTGCAGTACATGAAGGACGCGGCTACCAAGTCCTACATGAAGAAGGGCCAGGCTATCGTCGACGCCAACCACAAGGCCATCGATGCCGGCGCTACCGCCTTCCGTAAGTTCGAGGTTCCGGCCGACTGGGCTACCGCCGAGGATGCCGCTCCCGTCGAGCTCTCCGAGGAGACCAAGTCCGCTATCGCCCAGCAGGTCAAGAACCTGCTCGAGCCCATCGATCGCATGGACGGCGACAGCCTGCCTGTTTCCGCCTTCGTCGATTGCGCCGACGGCCAGTTTGAGCTGGGCGCCTCCGCATACGAGAAGCGCGGCGTCGCCGTGGTCGTTCCCCACTGGGACGAGACCAAGTGCATCCAGTGCAACCAGTGCGCCTATGTGTGTCCGCATGCCACCATCCGTCCGTTCGCGATGACCGAGGACGAGGCTGCCGCCGCGCCCGAGGCTACCCGCACGCTCGACGCCATGGGCCCCAAGGCCAAGGGCATGAAGTTCACCATGGCTGTGTCCCCGCTCGACTGCATGGGTTGCACCAACTGCGTCAAGGTTTGCCCCAAGGGCGCCCTCGAGATGGTTCCCACCGAGCAGGAGATGGACCAGCAGCCCGTTTGGGACTACATGGTCGAGAACGTCTCCGAGAAGAAGGAGCTCATCGCGGCCAACGTCAAGGGCAGCCAGTTTAAGCAGCCCTACCTGGAGTTCTCCGGCTCCTGCGCCGGCTGCGCCGAGACCGCCTATGCACGTCTGGTGACCCAGGTCGCCGGCGACCGCATGTTCATTTCCAACGCCACCGGCTGCTCCTCCATTTGGGGCAACCCCGCTGCCACCGCTCCTTACTGCAAGGACAAGGACGGTCACGGCCCGGCGTGGAACAACTCCCTGTTCGAGGACAATGCCGAGCACGGTCTGGGCATGGCCGTTGGCTACGAGGCCGTTCAGAAGAAGCTGATCGCTGCTACGCAGGAGATCATCGCCGCTGACGGTCCGTCCGACGAGCTCAAGGCCGCCGGTCAGGCTTGGATCGACTCCGTCAACGACGCCGAGGCCTCTAAGACCGCTGCCGCCGCCTACGTTGCCGAGCTCGAGAAGTGCGGCTGCGACGCCTCCAAGGCGATCCTCGCCGACAAGGCTTACCTCACCAAGAAGTCCTTCTGGATCTTCGGCGGCGACGGCTGGGCCTACGACATCGGCTTCGGTGGCCTGGACCACGTCCTGGCTTCCGGCCACAACGTCAACGTCTTCGTCTTCGACACCGAGGTCTACTCCAACACCGGCGGTCAGGCCTCCAAGGCCTCGAACCTGGGTCAGGTCGCTCAGTTCGCCGCTGCCGGTAAGGTGACCAAGAAGAAGTCCCTGGCCGAGATCGCCA
The DNA here is from genome assembly GCA_905216145.1 of uncultured bacterium. Taxonomy (GTDB): domain Bacteria; phylum Actinomycetota; class Coriobacteriia; order Coriobacteriales; family Coriobacteriaceae; genus Collinsella. Next base: position 3,583 of record CAJMST010000033.1, read on the forward strand.
TGAGCTACGGCTACGTCTACGTGGCGCAGGTCGCCATGGGCGCCAACCCGGCTCAGACCCTCAAGGCCATCCACGAGGCCGAGGCCTACGACGGTCCGTCCCTCATCATCGGCTACAGCCCCTGCGAGATGCACTCCATCAAGAAGGGTGGCATGCAGAACTGCCAGGCCGAGATGAAGAAGGCTGTCGAGTGCGGTTACTGGAACCTCTTCCGCTTCAACCCCGAGGCTGCTGCCGGCAAGAAGTTCTCGCTCGATTCCAAGGAGCCCGCGGGCGGTTATCAGGAGTTCCTGATGAACGAGGCCCGTTACGCTTCGCTGACGCGTTCCTTCCCCGAGCGCGCCGAGGAGCTCTTCAAGGAGAACGAGCAGGCCGCTATGGACCGCTACGCTCACCTGCTGAAGCTCAAGACGGTGTACAACGAGGCCTAGGTCTCCCACCGCAGGATCTGAGGACTGACCTTCGCGGACGTCCTCGGACATGAAAGAACCCCCGCTGCGCACTACGTGCGGCGGGGGTTCTTTCGTCCTGCGGAGTGCCCGCGAAGGTTAGCCCTCAGATCCTGCTACGACTACGTCCTCGGATTGTGGGACTGAATGAAGGACGTGGTTGGTGGGGCCTTTTGTCCCGGTCGCTGTTTCGCGGCAACGCCGCGAAACCACGCGTTACTTTGGTTATGGAGGGGGCTTGGTTGTTGGTTCAGATGATCTAGAGAGATATGGGTGCAAATGAGAAATCGTTGTTGGGGTCGTCCTTTTCCATAAACTCATCGAGGCAGAATGTCATATAGATTGGAACGTACAGGATCTTGCCCTCTTCGCTAAGGTTTTCGTGGCTCAGCACAACGGCCTCGGGAATCTTGTACTCGCCCACACTCATCAGGCGATCGAGGGCCGCATGTGCTCGAACTTTCTTGCCCGATTTGACTTCGATTGGGACAACATGTCCTCGGGCGCCTTCGATTACAAAGTCGACTTCACCGACCTCACGTGTTTGGTAGTACCACGTATCTGCTCCGAGGGCAACAAGCTCCTGCGCGACCACGTTTTCATAGAGACCGCCGAGGTTGGGGGTTTTCATATCTAGATATACAGCGCGTGCCGTGCTACCGGGATATCGCGATGCGAGCATTCCTGTATCGGACTCGTATAGTTTGAAGGCGGCTGCCTTCTCTGTCCTCTTAAGAGGACTCCGGGCCTCCGTCACCTGGGGGACCATCAATCCAACGCCTGCGTTCACCAGCCATAGGAAATCCTGCTCGTATTTTTGAAGACGAGCTCCCTCGCCTAGAGACGAGACGATAAAGCGATGGGACTCCGCCTCAAGCTGAACGGGAATTTGCTCGAAAATGGAGCGAACGTTAAACGCTCGAGTCGATGCATATTTAGAGATATCGCTTTTGTACTGATCGACTAGCTGAATTTGAAGCTCACGCGTTCTCACGAGCGAATAGCCCGAATCGATATAGTTCTGAACGACCTCTGGCATGCCGCCGCAAACGATATAGGCTCTAAAGTTTTTGAGCATCGCCTCATGAATATAGTTTTCGACGGGACGTCTCTCGACAAGGCAGCTGCGAATGTCTGCAAGCACATTCTCGCTGATGCTGTTTGCCCAACAGAACTCTTCAAAATCCATCGGTCGCATAACAATGTGCTCGACATACCCCACCGGAAAAGAAGAGATCCCCTTAAACTCAGTCCCAAGCATAGACCCCGAGAAGACATAGCTAAAGCGTCCGTCCTCGACCAGCGCCTTCATAAGTGTAACGATCTGCGGATACTCCTGAATCTCATCGACGAAGATAAGCGTGTCTCCTTCAACAAGCGGTGCATCCGCAAGAAGGGCCACACGGTTGATGAAGTCAATGGAGTTCTTAGCGCCAACAAGTACGTCTCTTGCCTCGGCATCGAGTAGCAGATTGACCTCATAATACGAAGCGTAGTTGCTCTTTCCAAACGCGCGAATTGCATAGCTCTTGCCAATCTGACGCGCGCCAGTAACAAGCAACGCTTTATTGGATTTGTTCTTCCAGCTCAAAAGCCTGTCAGTGACCTTACGGCGTAGCATTAAAACCCCTCAATGACAAAAATTGGCAAATAGATTTGACCCTAATCATACAAAAATTGGCAGATAGATTTGACCCAAATCATACAAAAATTGGCAAATAGCAAAGCTCGCTTAGGCCTCAAAGCCAGCGAGCCAGCACGGTACTTTGCGAAAAGGCTGGCGGCGCCGTTGTTGAGGGTGGCCAGGTTGGCAGTGGCGCCGTTAGCGTTCTCGGCTGCTTGGGCGCGCAGGAGCGAAAGGGCGTCGGCAGCGTTCATGCAGAAGCCGACGGTAAAGTTCCATACTGCGAACTCGCAGTCGCTTGCCGCGGGGTGAAGCGCGATCGGCTATCCCTTATGTTGGATGAAAAGCCCCATGTTTTTGCAGGGATGCATACTCGACTTATAAGTGCATAGAATCTCGTATAGTGCGAGTAAGATATTGCGCTGTCCGTTTTGTGTTTAGCAGAGATGTAGTTTGTATAATCCGACATAATCCTCGCTTCATTTAAATAAAGTCGCACGTAAATTACGTAGATATGTCTGAGCTGGAGTTCTGTACGCTGAGCGGATAAAAACGACCGTTCACCGTTCCGCTATTTTCAAAATGAATAAAATGAGCGATAAAGAGAATATAAACCTTAATAAACTCGCGTATCGCACGGACGCGGGTTATTAATGGGTTGTAGGCCTTTTACAGAAAGGATTCCAGCAATGTCTAAGCCTCTTGGCAAGCCCGATCGTATTGTCGTCGCCCTTGGCGGCAACGCCCTCGGCAACAACCCCGTCGAGCAGATCGAGGCCGTGAGCAACACCGCCCACGCCCTCCTCGGCCTCATCGAGCAGGGCAACGAGATCATCATCACCCACGGCAACGGCCCGCAGGTCGGCATGATCCAGAACGCCTTCGCCGCCGCCCACGACGCCATCGGCACCCCCGAGATGCCGCTGCCCGAGTGCGGCGCCATGTCCCAGGGCTACATCGGCTATCACCTGCAGCAGGGCATCGGCCGCGAGATGCACAAGCGCTATAAGCGTTGGCACGCCGCCACGGTCGTCACCCAGATCGAGTGCGATCCCGACGATCCCGCGTTCAAGAACCCGACCAAGCCCATCGGCCCCTTCTACACCGAGGAGCAGGCCAAGGAGTTCATGGCCGAGGATCCCTCCAAGGTCTTCGTCGAGGATTCCGGCCGCGGCTGGCGTCGCGTCGTCGCTTCCCCCGATCCCAAGAAGATCGTCGAGGCTGACTCCATCCTCAACCTGCTCGACAACGAGTTCATCGTCATCGCCTGCGGTGGCGGCGGCATCCCCGTCGTCCGCGACTACGAGAACAAGGGCTGCTACAAGGGCGTTCCCGCCGTCATCGACAAGGACCTGGGCGGCGAGCTGCTGGCCGAGGACTGCGACGCCGACGTCCTGTTCCTGCTGACCGCCGTCGAGCACGTGGCCATCAACTTCGGCAAGCCCAACCAGGAGGAGCTCGAGGACATCACCGCCGACGAGGCCGAGCGCCTGGCCGACGAGGGCCAGTTCGGCAAGGGTTCCATGGAGCCCAAGGTTCGCGCTGCCATCAAGTTCGCCCGCTCCCGCAAGGGCCGCACCTGCATCATCGGCGCCCTGGACAAGGCCGCCGAGACCATGGCTGGCCTCTCCGGTACCCGCATCCACGAGTAGTCTCTACTTTGTTGCCTCTCTCGTGGGCGCCAGGCAAAGCGCCCACAAACTAGCCTCTCTTCATGAGCCCCGCAGTCCGCTCCGGCTGCGGGGCTTTTGCTATTCACCTAGTCATTGGGGACGTTCTTAAACGACTAGCCAAACAAGAACGTCCCCAACGACTACTCATTTAAGTCTGTCCCCAATGACTGCCCAATGGCTGGGAAGGCGCATCCCACACCGACGCATTGCCTTCGGGCCCTCTCCCCAGGCTCTCCATAGCTCAGCTGGACTCCCCGCAACCTGTTCCGAGTTGGCGGAACGAGCGCGACGTGGAGTGTCATTCTTTACCGCGTTAGACTAGACGCAGGGAAAGGAGGAGGACATGGATGCTCGCGTCAAGCAGCTTGTAAATATGATCGAGGACGCTCAGCCTGTCGCTGTCGCGGTACTTGCCAAGCGTCTCGAGGTAAGCGAGCGCGCCGTGAGAAACTATATCCATCGCGCAAACGACAACCTTGCAGGGGTTGCACGCATCGTTGGCAGCAAGGGGCAGTATCGTATCGATGTTGCACGTGCAGATGAGCTTGCTCGCTTGCTAGACGGTGCGGCTCTGGCCCATCCGGGCATTCCTGATACGCGCGACGGCCGTGTGTCCTTCCTTCTTAACGACCTCCTCATGCGGTCCCAGTGGGTGACGATTGAGGAGTATGCGGATTTACTCTACATTTCGGCGCGAACTCTGTCCAATGACATGCGTCTGGTAGAGCAGAAACTCGCCCAATTTGACTTAACGCTCGAAAAGCGCCCACGCTACGGAATCCGCGTTGCGGGCGGGGAGTCGCAGCGGCGCCTGTGCCTGGCCTCGCTGGTGAGGCCCGTGTTGCCCGACACCGACGATGCAAAGCTCGCCGAGCGCCTGCGGGCCATCGCCGCATGTGTGGACGATGCTCTGACGGCCTCGCCCGTCACGGTGAGCTCGCTGGCATCCCGCAATCTCATCATGCATCTTTACATTGCTCTTGGCCGCATCGAGCAGGGCTGCTATGTCCCAGCTGCAGAATCGGACGTTCAAAAACTGGAGGGAACGCGCGAATACGCCGCGGCTTTCCAGATTGCTGCAAACATCAAGGATGCCCTGGGCGTGAGCATGCCCCGAGAAGAGGTTGCCTTTATCGCAATCCATTTGCTCGGCAGGGGCACGGGCGTGCCCGAGAAGGGCTCTGCCGTTATCTCGGACGAGATGTGGGAGATTGCTTCCGAGATGGTACGTGCGGTCAACGATGAGTTTAGGTTTGACTTTAGCGGCGATCTTGAACTTCGCATGAACCTTGCTCGGCATATCGGCCCTCTGGGCTATCGCCTTGAATATCACATGCATATGGATAACCCCATGCTGTCCGATATCAAGACGAGGTTTCCGTTGGCCTATTCGATGGCAGCTGGCACCTCGCAGGTACTCGAGCGTCATTTTGGCAGCCAGCCCTCTGATGAAGAGCTCGGCTACATCGCCATGGCATTTGCCCTGGCCCTCGAGCAGCAAGCCGACCAGCCGCGTCGCAAACGCATCCTGATCGTGTGCGCCTCGGGAGCGGGAAGCGCCCGTATGCTCGAGCACCAGTACCGCAAGCAGTTTGGCATGTATATCGATTCGATTGAGACATGCGATGTCGCCCGCGTGGGAACGTTCGATTTTTCGCATATCGACTACGTGTTCACAACGGTGCCGCTCAACGTCAAGTTGCCCGTGCCCGTCCGCGAGGCCGATTTCTTCTTGGAGACGAGCGATGTCAACGCTATCCGCAAGGTGCTGAGCGACGACACTGCGCAATCGGACTCCGTGAGCTCTTTCTTTAGCCGTGCCCTGTTCTTCAACCGCGTTGAGGCGTCGTCGAAGCAGGCCGTTCTCCGATATCTCTCCGAGCGCGCCGTCGAGAGCGGCCGTGTCGATGCCCAGTTTGCCCAAGAGGTCGCCGAGCGCGAGAGCGCGAGCGCCACCTCGTTTGGCAATGGGGTAGCCATGCCCCATGGGATGCATCCCTTGAGCGCCGAGGCCTTTGTTACCGTGGGCCTGCTCGAACATCCCATTCTTTGGGACGAATACGGCCATGAGGTCGATATCGTCTTTATGGTGTCGTTTGCCCGGTCGGGCGGCGATGAGGCGCGGATCTTGAGCTCACTGCTCGCCGAGATCTTTATGGACCGCCAGGGGGTCGAGCGCCTACGCGAGCGCCGGTCCTGGCATGAGCTGATGGCGCTTGTGCAAGCGCATACGGCTTAAGACTTCTTTTGTCGATGACCCTGTCAGTCTACCTGCAATAAACCTCGAGGATTGCGGGCGGGAGATAGGCGTTTCGAATATTCAAGTACAAACCAAACATCACGGGAGAGGAGACCGTTATGGACGATCAGGGAACCGAGATGGTTTCGTTTCAGCTGGTCGCTGCAGCGGGAGAGGCACGCAGCCTTGCCTTCGAAGCCCTTGAAAAGGCAAAGGCGGGGGATTTTGACGCCGCCGCCAAACTCATGAAGCAGTCAAAGGATGCGGGAATCAAGGCTCACCACATCCAAACGCAGCTGCTTTCGACTGAGGCAGCGGGCGAGCATCTGTCGGTGGATGTGTTGCTGGTCCATGCTCAGGACCACCTCATGTGCTCCATGCTTGCTCAGGAGCTCGTGCAGGAGCTGATCTGCCTGTATGAGCGCACTGCAACCAAGAACGCCTAGCGGCGTGCGGTGACTATCCAACCAATCAATGCGAAGGGAATCCCTTATGAAGATCCTTCTTGTTTGCGCAGCTGGTCTGTCTACAAGCATTCTGATGAAGAAACTCGAGAAATATGCGGAGCAAAACGGCATCGAGCTCGATATCGATGCGGTGGGTATCGGCGAGTATCAGGAGACGTGCGCCAATTATGACGTGCTGCTCTTGGGGCCGCAGGTGTCCTACCAGCTCAACACCGTCAAGCAGGGGAGCGGTAAGCCGACCGCGGTCATCCCCGCACAGGACTACGGCATGGGCAACGCCGCCAACGTGCTGGCACTCGCCCAGTCGCTGTTGGGTTAGGAGGCAACCATGGAGAAGTTCATGACCCTGCTTCAGGAAAAACTGACCCCTATCGCCAATTTCTGCGGCACCGAGCGCCACTTTGCCTCCATGCAAAAGGGCTTTATGAGCGCGATCAGCTTCATCTTGGTATCTGCCGTCTTTATGATCCTCGCCAACCCGCCGGTCACGGCCGACCTGGTGGCGCAGGGCGGGTTCTGGTCCGTCTTTGGCCCTTGGCTCGATTTTGCCACGGCCAATAAGCTCACGCTGCTCATTCCCTTCAACATGACGATGGGCATACTGTCGGTGATCGTGACGTTCGCAATCGCCTATAACCTGGCGGGCACCTACAAGATGCCCAAGCTTAACGCCGGCATGACCTCGCTGGTGATGTTCCTGATCGCCGCGGCGCCGTCGTCCTACTACCAGCTTGCTGACGAGTCCGTGCTCCAGGCGGTCCCCTGCACCTATCTGGGTGCGCAGGGCCTGTTTACCGCCATCATCGTTGCCTTGGTCTCCGTCGAGGTCACGCGCTTCTGCCAGACCAAGGGCATCACCATCAAGATGCCCGATGGCGTGCCGCCGTTTTTGTCCGAAACCTTTGGCGCCATCGTACCTATGCTCGCCAACATCCTCATCTTCTTTGGCGGCAACCTGCTGATCCAGATGATCGATCCCGCGCTGTCCATCCCCTCGGTTATCGAGAAGCTGCTCGCTGCCCCGCTTTCCGTCGCAGTTGACTCTGTGCCCGGCGCACTGCTTATCTGCTTCATGACGCTGCTGTTTTGGTGCTTTGGCGTCCACGGCAACATGATCGTAATGCCCATCACCGCCCCGGTCACGCTTGCCGCCTTTGCCGCCAACGCCTCGCTCTATGCTGCCGGGCAGCCGCTTGAGTTCCACCCGGCGCTCATGTCGTTGGCCATCAACCTCATCGGCGGCACGGGTAATACGTTCTCTTTTGTGGCGCTCTGCGCGTTTAGGGCAAAGTCGCAGCAGCTCAAGGCATTTGGCAGGGCATCGATCGTGCCGAGCTTCTTCCGTATCTCCGAGCCCGCGATCTTCGGCGCGCCCATCATCTTCAACCCGATCCTCATGATTCCGTTTGTGCTAGGCGGCATGATCTCGGCCCTGCTGTATTGGGGTGCGGTCTCACTGGGTCTTGTCTCTAACTTCTACATCTTGGTGAGCGGCACGTTCCCCATCTTCGTTCAGGGCTTTGTCCAGTGCCTCGACCCGCGCATCTGGGTGTTTACGATCGTTTTGATCGTGGTCATGGCTGTGGTCTGGTACCCGTTCTTTAAGGTGTACGATAACCAGCTCCTGGCTCAGGAGCAGGAGAACGCCGCGGCAGCTTCTGCCGAGGATGCTGAGTAGCATGAGTTACTTTGACAGAACGTCTGCCGCCGGTATGCCCGAGGGCTTTTTGTGGGGTGGTGCCCTCGCCGCCAACCAGGCCGAAGGGGGCTGGAACGAGGGCGGCCGCGGCATGTCGCACTCCGACCTGATCCCACAGGGTTCCGACCGCTGGGATGTAATGTTTGGCAGGCAAAAGCCCGTGGACGATCCGGACAGGCTGTATCCATGCCGCTGGGGCAACGACTTCTTCCATCATTGGCACGAGGATGTCGAGCTCTTTGCCGAGATGGGCTTTAAGTGCCTGCGTCTTTCAATTTGCTGGAGCCGTATTTTTCCCACAGGGATGGAGACCGAGCCCAACGGCGAGGGCTTGGAGTTTTACCGTCAGGTATTCGAGGCGCTGCGCGAGCATGGAATCGAGCCGCTTGTGACGCTGTCGCACTACGACTATCCGTTGGCTCTGGTCGAGCGCTATGGTGGCTGGCAAAGCCGAGAGATGATCGAGCGGTATGCGCACTACGTCGAGACCGTCGGACGCGCGTACCAGGGCCTCGTGCGTTATTGGCTTACGTTCAACGAGATCAACAGCGTGGCGCTGTCCTATCTCAACGCGGGTGTCACGCTCGAGGATGAGCGTGACCGTGCAGCCGTGACCGCGGCGTTCTCGCACCATATGTTTATGGCGAGCGCTCGCGCTGTCGAGATTCTGCACAAGATCGATCCCGCAAACAAGGTGGGTTGCATGGTCGCTGCCGGTGCGACCTATCCGTACCGTTGTGCGCCCGAGGACGTATGGCTTGCGTATGAGGAGGACCGCGGCCGCTACTTCTACACAGACGTGATGGCTGCGGGCGCCTATCCTGCTTGGAAGCTGCGTGCACTCGAGAAAGAGGGTGTTCACGTGCCCTTTGAGCCGGGCGATACGGAGTATCTGGCAGAGCATACGGTCGACTTCATCTCGTTCTCGTACTATTGCTCGCGCTTGGTGTGCGCCGATGATCAGGTGATCGCCGAGAAGGCGGAGGGCAACGTGTTCCCGACGTTGCGCAATCCGTACCTCAAGGATAAAGAGACTGCCTGGAAGTGGCAGATCGATGCGCTGGGTTTGCGCGTGACGCTTGCCGGCTACCACGATCGTTACCATCTTCCGCTCTTTATCGCCGAGAACGGTGTGGGCGGACTCGATGCGCTGGAAGACGGCAAAGTCCACGATGCGTATCATATTGATTACCTGCGAAGGCATATTCTTGCGCTGCGCGATGCAATTGTCGAGGACGGTGTTGACCTGATGGGATACACGCCGTGGGGCTGTATCGATTTGGTGTCGGCCTCGACGGGGCAGATGAAGAAGCGCTATGGCTTTGTTTATGTTGATGCCGATGATATGGGCAAAGGCACGTTCGATCGCTACCGAAAGGACAGCTTCTGCTGGTACCAAAAGGTCATTGCATCAAATGGCGAGGACTTGAGTTAACTCTTGCAGGTCTGTTGCCCCCGCGGTCCGCTTCGGCCGCGGGGGCTTTTGTTATTGAGGCGGCTGTTCATGAGGAGCATTGCAGGCTGCGGAAACCCGGCACTTGGGGACGTTCCGGGGGTGCGGACAATTTTTCGTACCACCTAGACTGCCAGCCCCAGGCGTCTCCTC
>CAJMST010000034.1 GCA_905216145.1 uncultured bacterium
ATGCCGCCGAAGTTGAAAGGCAGATTGCCGCTCTGGCGGGCTTGCAGCGTCGAGCAGTTGCGGCGTTTGGTAAAACGCCGCAACGAACTAGCTCAGCATTGCATCCATCATCTCGGAGTTGACGGAGTCGTCGGCAGACCACTCGCCATCGTCGTTGCAGGTGTACTTGAAGATAACCGTGGTCTTCCTGGGCTCGGTGGCCTTGGTCACATCGACCATAACCTGACCGGCCATCTTGTACAGCTCGTCATCGGAAGGAACCGTGTCAAGCGCAGCGACCTTCTCCTGATACTGGGTGGAGAAGTCCTCGACGATCTTGTTCATAGACTTGCAGGTGATGGAGACCTCGGCGGTCGCGACACCCTTGTCTTCGTCGACCGTCACGTCGCCGATCTTGTAGTCAAAGCCCTCGAGATAGGTCTTGGCATACTCCTTGGGATCGATACCCAGCTGCTCGAACTCGTCGCCCGAAGCCTCCTCCAGACCAGAGAGGAAGTCGTCGCCACCGTTCTTGACCTCGTCAAACTGAGTCGTAAGATCCTCGGTGATGAGCTCCTCAACCGAAGGACCTCCACAGCCGGAAAGCACGACCACACATGCAACCAAGACGGCCATGAGGGGTGCAAGCAGCAGCTTCTTTTTCATGTTGTTCCTCCCAATGAGCGGCACTGCGCTTCCCAGACGCGGCGCACGTTGTAATAAGTAAGCCCATACTATCCGCTTATGAACACCCTCGGCAACGCGAAGGCACGGTCGGTTCGTTTTAGCGTCCGAACGGTTTGCAAGCCCGCCCAACGTGCAATAAAACGCTTTCCCGCGGTGCAATAAAAAAGGTGGCCGGAAAACCCGACCACCCTTGCACATCCTTTGGATGCCGCAATTTACTTGCGGACGACCTTAACGATGGCGTCACCGGCGGCGACGGCAGACTCGGCCTCGACGGCGAGCTCGACATCGGCAAACTCGGCGGTGTTGGACACGGCCACGACGACGCAGTCCTTGTAACCGGCGGCAGCGATCTTGGCGCGGTCGATCTTGAGCAAGGGCTGGCCGGCCTTCACGACGTCGTCGGCCTTGACGAAGCCCTCGAAGCCGTCGCCGTTCATGTTGACAGTATCGACGCCAACGTGCACCAGAACCTCGATGCCGCTATCGGACTGCAGGCCCACGGCGTGACCCATGGTGACGGTCACCTTGCCGTCGCAGGGAGCGTAGACCAGGTCGTCCTCGGGCCACACGGCGCAGCCCTTGCCCAGAACCTCGCCACCAAAGACGGGATCGGGCACGTCGGCCATCTTGATGACCTTGCCCTTGACGGGCGAGCACAGCACGTCGGCACCGGCAGAAGCAGAGATGGAGGCCGGAGCAGCAGCTGCCGCGGGCTCAGCCTTCTTCTTGAACATGTCAAACAGACCCATACGTTTTCTCCTTTTGATTAAGCGCAACGTTATGCGCATGCCTATGGTGATTATAGTGCCAAATGGTTCAAATGCTAAGGTGGGGACTCGAATCGCGAGCCCTTCCCGGTAGTGCTCGTGGGACGAGCATCTCCTTTGCATTGCGGGTCGATAAGCCGAGTATCGTCTGCGCACGGGACGGGCAGAAGCGGGTGCACCAAACCCGATACTTCTTTTCGCTCTCGAGTCCTGCCGCCGCCTTGTCCCTAACACTTCCTGACACCGACCGAAACGTGCCAAAATAAACCCGTCCCTTTTTGGCAGGTTTGGCGAGTGTGGATTTTTGGACGCTTAACTAGCGAACGTGGATAATCTCCCACTTTGAGGCCGTCACCGAGCCAAAACGGGAGATTATCCGCTCTCATTTTGGATAACCCCCCCCCCTTTTTTTTTGTACCAAGCCGAGCTCCATGGTCAAGTAATAACGACTTCTCATCATTAGATTGTTTACATCAATTCTAATAACTATTTACTCCTTAAACTCGTTATTAGAATTGATATGATTAGCCTAATAACGAGTTTCCGGCACTAAAGATATGGAGGGCGCGATGCAAATCGAGGAGAACGGCCAGGGAACGCTCCGCAATAATCTATCGGGGAAATTGGCTTACTATTCGTTTTTTCCAACGCCCTTGCAATCATTGAGGCAGCTAAACCTCACCGAGGAAACCTATCGTACGCTTTCCGCATGCTCACGAAAGCTTGGAGAGCTTGAAGGCATGCTCTACTTTGTTCCCAACGCCGACATGTATCTGACAATGTACGTGCGCAAAGAAGCACTCCTTTCTTCGCAAATTGAGGGAACCCGGTGCACGTTTGACGACCTACTTAGTCCATCGCAAACACAACTCCATCATAAAGATGTCGCAGACGTCGTGAATTACGTCCGTGCTGTCGACCGCGGCGTAGAACTGCTCAAAAAGATGCCCTTGTGCACGAGACTTCTTAGGCAAGTTCATGCGGTCCTGCTGGACGGAGCGCGCGGAACGGAGAAGAATCCAGGCGAGCTGCGCTCCTCACAAAACTGGATTGGCCCCTCAGGCTGCACCATTGCAACCGCATCGTTTGTCCCTCCAAACATTGAAGATTTGAGTAACACGCTCCAGGACCTCGAACGCTTTATCAATGAGCCTCAAGTCGAAATGGATCCGATTGTGCGGGCGGCGCTCGTCCATTACCAATTTGAAACTGCCCATCCATTCCTAGACGGAAACGGTCGCCTGGGCAGGCTTCTCATTACACTTATGCTCATCAATGATGGCGTTCTTCATTCTTGCTTGCTCTATCCATCGTTCCAGTTCAAGAAAAATCGAAGCGAGTACTACTGGCAACTCACATCCGTAAGGGAGAGAGGCACTTACGAGGAATGGATAGAGTTTTTCTGCAACAGTCTTCTCGAAAGTGCGAAGGACTCGGTAGGGTCTTTAAAAAACCTTGTTGACCTCCATAACCGTTCCACAGCAACCATTACCGAAAATCTCGGAAGGACTGCTGCAAACGGGCAAAGGCTGTTGGGCATTCTTGAAGAGCACCCCATCGTCGACACCGCATTCATCGCTGCCCAACTCGATATCGGCAGGAGTACCGCGAGCTCGCTCGTCAAATCATTTGAAGAATTGGGTATCCTCCGTCCGCTCGACGAGTCAAGACAGAGATACCGGCAGTACGGGTATGAAGAGTATCTTACGATTCTCAGGGAAGACGCCGAGCCGATTAGATAGGCACCGCAGCCCAGGCAAATTAAAGCGAGCGTGGATAATCTCCCACTTTGAGCCCGCACACAGGCCAAAACCGGGAGATTATCCACGCTCATTCCTGAGTAGTCATTTATGAACGTCCCCAATGACTAGTCCGGCAACGCCGATGTTTCGGCAACGACAGCGAGCGAGCCGCATTCGGAGCAAGACGACGCCGCAGGTAGAGAACGGACAGCGAGCGGGTCGCATTTGAGACAAGGTGACGTGAAACGAAAGGGCGCTGACCTTCTGGTCGCGCCCTTGAAGTTGAACGTCAGATTGTCCAAATGCGGCCCGCGCAGCGTCGAGCAGTTACGGCGTTTGGTAAAACGCCGTAACTAACGTGCTCCGTACTGCTCGTAGTAGGCGTCGATGGCGGTCTTGAGCTCGTCGTCGATGACAACCTTGCCGTCGATCTCGTGGTTGTAGAGGGTCTCGACGACCTCAGCCATGGAGACGATGCTCGCGACGGGGAAACCGTACTTGGCCTCAATCTCCTTCTGCGCGGTGGTCACGCCACCCTTGCCGACCTCCATGCGGTTGAGGGACACGATGAGACCCTTGATCTCGACATCGGCAGCAGCCTTGACCTTGGGATAGGTCTCGTCGATGGACTTACCGCTGGTGGTGACGTCCTCGACCATGACCACACGGTCGCCGTCCTTGGGCTCATAACCCAGCAGGTTGCCCTTATCGGCGCCGTGGTCCTTGGCCTCCTTGCGGTCGCAGCAGTACTTGACCTCCTTGCCGTACAGCTCGTGGTAGGCAATGGCGGTCACGACGGCCAGCGGAATACCCTTGTAGGCCGGCCCAAACAGCACATCAAAGTCGTCGCCAAAGTTATCGTGGATGGCCTGGGCGTAATACTCGCCCAGCTTCTTGAGCTGATAGCCCGTCACGTAAGCGCCGGCGTTCATAAAAAACGGGGACTGACGGCCGCTCTTGAGCGTAAAGCTGCCGAACTTAAGAACGTCGGACTCGACCATGAACTTGATGAACTCTTGCTTGTAAGCCTCCATGCGGGCTCCTCTCGTAATTGCGTACGTGCTCTTCAGTTTAGCGCAGGCGAGGCGTCGATGTGGGCGTGCTTTGGAGCCACGGCATTCTGTAAAGGCTTTGTCAGGGGGAATGGTTTTCCGAACAATGGGGTTGACATGGCAAACCCCCTCATCAAGAATACGGGCGGATTAAAAAGGGGTACGAGATACCCAAAGCGCGCTGCGCTCAGCCTTTAGGAGGTGTGCCATGGAAGGCAGTCCTAGTCGAAAAACCTGCATGTCGCCCTCGGCACGCCGCGAGGACTCCGCACACGTATAAACGCCACCGGCAGATCGCCAAAACCACCACAAAGGCGCGCTGCACCCTTTGTGAGCTCAAGAGCTTGACGTGAGCGACATCTAGGTTTTTTGAAGCAAATTCGACACGTACGCTAACTCCCTTCAACAAGGAGGACCCTATGCTGATGCTCAAAACCGTCACGGTACTCGAAGCCATCTCCAAGCGCCGCCGCACGACGCGCCCTGCCGCTCATACCGGCCTGTCCAAGAACACCATATTCGCCGCCACCCATAGTGCCGAGGACGCCCTCGTACTGCTTGACGCCACGGCAAACGGCCTCACCGCCGAGCAGGCAACCGAGCGCCTGGACGCCTCCGGCCCCAACACCATCGAGACACCGACCAAGACGCTCGCCCGCCGCATCGCCGACGCCTTCATCGATCCCTTCGCCGGCATCCTCGCCGCGCTCGCGCTGGTCTCGCTCTACATCGACGTGCTCGCCGTGCCCGAGCCGCAGCGCGACCCCTCCACGGTCATCGTCATCGGCATCATGCTGCTGGTATCGGGCGGTATGAAGTTTATCCAGGAAGCCCGCAGCGGCAATGCGGCAGAGGCCCTCAAGGACCTGGTCTCCAACACTTGCACCGCCCTGCGCGACGGCGAGCGCGTCGAGATCCCCTTTGACGAGCTCGTCCCCGGCGATGTGATCCGCCTCTCTGCCGGCGATATGGTGCCGGCAGATGCCCGCATCATCACCGCGCGCGACCTGTTTGTGATCGAGTCCGCACTCACCGGCGAGAGCGAGGCCGTCGAGAAGACCACCGCCGTCACCGTCGTCGAGAGCGCCGACGGCTCCGCACTGCCACTCTCTGCCTGCAAGAACATCGTCTTTACCGGCACCTCCGTGCAAAACGGCACCGCCATGGCGCTTGTCGTTGCCACCGGCTCGGACACCTACCTGGGCGGCATCGCCAAGATGCTCAACGGGCGCGGCGAAAAGAGCGCGTTTGATCGCGGCGTCTCGAGCGTCTCCATGTTGCTCGTACGCCTCATGCTCGTTATGGCGCCGGCCGTCTTTGCCGTCAACGCCACCACCAAGGGCAACGTCATCGACGCGCTGCTGTTCGCCACGAGCGTGGCCGTGGGCATCACGCCGCAGATGCTTCCCGTCATCGTGACCACGAGCCTGTCGCAGGGCGCCAAGGACCTCGCCCGTCGCCAGGTTATCGTCAAGGAGCTGCCGGCGATTCAAAACCTTGGCGCGATGGACGTCCTGTGCTGCGACAAAACCGGCACCCTCACCGAAGACCGCATCGTGCTCGAGCGCTATCTCAGCACCGACGGCAACGAAGACGCACGTGTGCTGCGCCATGCGTTTTTGAACAGCTTCTTCCAGACCGGCCTCAAAAACCTTATCGACCTGGCCGTAATCGACCGTGCCGATGTGACGCCCTCGACCGTTATGCCCGATTCTATGCTGGGCCAGAGTCTGCGCGACCGCTATACCAAGGTCGACGAGGTTCCCTTCGATTTCTCGCGCCGCCGCCTGAGCGTAGTTGTCGCCGACGCCCAAGGCAAAACCCAGATGGTTACCAAGGGCGCTGCCGAGGAAATGCTCGAGATCTGCTCCTTCGTCGAGATCGATGGCATCGCTCAGCCGCTCACCGACGAGAAGCTCGCCCAGATTCGCAAGCAGGTCGCCGGACTTAACGCCGAGGGCCTACGCGTAATTGCCGTGGCGCAGAAGACCAATCCGCGCTGCGTGGGCGAGTTTGGAATCGCCGACGAGTGCGACATGGTGCTGATGGGCTTTTTGGCCTTCCTCGATCCGCCCAAAGCAAGTGCCGCGGGCGCCGTCGCCACCCTCGAGGCCAAGGGCGTGGCGGTCAAGGTCCTAACCGGCGACAACGACCGCGTCGCCGCCACCGTCTGCGAGCAGATTGGTATCGATGCGAGCAACGTCTTGCTCGGCTCCGAGATCGATGCGCTCGATGACGCCGAACTTGCCGAGCGCGCCGAGAAAACCAACCTCTTCGCCAAGCTCTCGCCGCTGCAGAAGGCGCGCCTGGTACGTGTCATGCGCGAGATGCTCGGCCACACCGTGGGCTTTATGGGCGACGGCATCAACGACGCCGCCGCCATGCGTGCGAGCGATTGCGGCATCTCGGTCGATTCGGCCGTCGATATTGCCAAGGAATCCGCCGATATCATCTTGCTTCAGAAGGACCTGGGCGTGCTCGAGCGCGGCATCATCGAAGGCCGCCGCACTTACGGCAACCTGCTCAAGTACCTCAAGACCACGGTGAGCTCCAACTTTGGCAATGTGCTATCCGTGACCGTCGCGAGCCTGTTCTTGCCGTTTTTGCCCATGAGCGCCCTGCAGCTGGTACTGCTGTCGCTGGTCTACGAGATCGTGTGCATCGCGCTGCCGTGGGACACCGTCGATGACGCCTGGACTGCCCGCCCGCGTGCCTGGGACGCCGCGTCCATCAAGGGCTTTATGCTCGAGCTGGGCCCCGTGAGCTCGCTGTTTGACATCGTGACCTTCGCCGCGCTCTTCTTTGTCGTGTGCCCCGCCGCCGTGGACTCAAGCTGGCCCGAGCTTGCCGCCGCGGGCGACGTCGCGGGTATGGCGACCTTTGCTGCGCTCTTCCAGAGCGGCTGGTTTGTCGAGTCCATGTGGTCGCAGACACTCGTGGTCCACATGCTGCGCTCCCCGCATCTGCCGAGCCCGCGCGACCACGCCGCGCCCTCATTGTGCGTTCTTACCGTGCTGGGCCTGGCGCTCGTCACCTGGCTGCCGGCAAGCCCCATCGCCGATGCGCTGGGCCTCATGGCGCTGCCCGCAAGCTTTTTCGCGCTGCTCGCCGGCATCGTCACCGCCTACATCGCGCTCACCCAGCTGGCAAAGCGCCGCTACATTGCACGCCACGGCGAGCTGCTGTAGCAAGTAGACGGAAAACACCCTGCCAGCTGCCGTTACCGCTACCACAGCTGCCGACGCCTCTGCCGCTGCCGTTGCCTCTGTCGCCGCCGCAATCTATCCCCTCAGCAATTGCGGTGGAATAGTTCCTGTTTAAAGCCCCGTGACTTTAATTTAGGGACTATTCCACCGCAACTTATTGGAGGATTAGCTAGTCCTTGGGCGTCCAGGACCAGAAGAAGTTGATGAGGGCCACGCGCGAGGCGGTACCGGCCTTTTTGTTGATCGAGGAAATGTGGCGATAGAGCGTGGAGCGCGAAAGAAAGAGCGTTGTGGCGATGTCCTGAACGCTCTGGTCCGAAACGACCAAGACCTCAAGAATATCGCGCTCGCGCTCTGTAAGCCCAAAGGTGGCGACGAAGGCATCAAGGCGTTCATCGGACGTGAGCTCCGCTGCTTCCACGGGCTCGGAGTCGGAGCATGTGGGCGCAAGATCCCCACCAAGATCGTCGGTGGCAAGCGGCAGGCCATCCTGCATCACGGCATCATCGGCTCGTTGCCCCAACTGCCCCAGCAGCGTAATCGCAATGCCCACAAACATCACGAGCGCCGCACCGACCGCAGCCAGCACGTTTTGACTCGAGATGATCGCCACCGCCGGCGCCGTCACGAGCATCGAGCACACGTTGTTGACGACGCGACCCATGCACGGCCAAAAATATGACCAGCGCGCATAGAGCGAGACGGCGGCATATTTTGTGGTAAAGAACACCACGAAAAAGCCCGAGCCCAGATAAAAGATGATCGTGGCAGCAAGCTCGTTGCCGCCATTGCCATCGACGATGAGCACAAAGAACGAAAGCGTGGACAGTATGGCGGCACATGTCATGCCGATATTCATATACGAGCGGCCGTGCAGGTCAAATAGTGCGCCAGCGACCAACGAGCTCACGACAAGCAGCAGGCGCGGCCAATCGCCCAAATCGACGGCTCCGACAGCATGCAAGGTCGTGAAGCCCGCGTTGAGAGCGGCGAATACGCTGGAAAGATACGCCGTCGCCACGGTCAGGCGAACTACGGCGCGACGGAATGCCGCCTTTGCCTCGGGATCGTCATGCCACTTGGCGCCATATTCCAGAGCATCTACCGAAAGCCCGGCAGCACTGGGTTCAAAGTTGGGGTCGGACTCGTCGCGCAGCTTGGCGCGTCGGGCACCGTGGAGCAACGCCACCTGCGCGATTGCACAGACGACCAGAACAGCCTGCTGGGGAATACCGACAGGCATCACCATGTGGTTGATCACCTGTACCAGAACGCCCATGGCATAGGAAAGTGCGGCGGCGCGCGCCAGGCAGGGCGTCTGCGCAAAACGCCGCGCAAGATTGGCATGGGCGGTCGATCCGCAATAGCCCAGGGCGCAGCACGCCACCAGGCCGCCGGCAATTACTACCTCAAACCGCACTGCCGTAATCATCAGCAGCAACGCCGATACCAACAGCACGCCTGTAATATCGCTCGTCGCATCGATCGTCTGGGGAAGGCGATAGTACAGAAATGGGCGCACGAAAAAGCCAATCACGCTCGCGCCGATGACAAGGCTCTCATAAATAACGACCTCGTTCGGAGACACGAACTCGGCCATGCGCACATCAAGAAGATACTCGCACGCCAAAAACGTGAAGAAGAACAGCGCCAGGCATATAATCTCCCGAATGCCCCGACGCAAATATGCGATTGTGTCTCCCATGCCCCTCATGGTTAACCCCCAGCCGCTCAATTGTCTGGAAATCTATTTTAATAAAGAACCAGTCTCAATATCGAAGCCAAGCTCGAAATGCTGCCAATTCGACCCCAGCCGTCCACATCACGCCGCGATTTTGAGCCGCATGGACCAGAAGGGACGCGCGCGATCTCTAGCTCGGCCAGGAGTGTCTCCAACTACCACTCATTTAAGTACGTCCCCAATGAGTGGCCGAAGAGTGTCCCCCGCGACTAGTCGTTTAAGAACGTCCCCAATGACTAGTCAAAAATGGGCCATGTGTCCCAGTTGTGGAGACTCCTTGAGCCGTCTGGGTATCGCGAAGGATCGCGCACTCCCCCATCATCAAAAGTGACACACGCTACCTGTTGATGGGAGGCAGCCATGGGCTTCTTTGACAAGATGTTCGAGAAGAAAGAGTGCGCGATCTGCGGTACTGAGCTGGGACTTTTGGGGAAAACCAAGATCAACGAAGGTTACCTATGCAAAGAGTGCGTCGGCAAGCTCTCCCCCTTCTTTGGCGGCTATCGCTCCAGCACTGCAGACGATATCCGCGAGCAGCTCGCCTATCGCGAGGCCAATGCCGAGCGCCTGTCTTCGTTCAACCCCACGCGCACGCTTTCTGCCGGGCGCACCAATATTATGCTCGATGAAGACGCGGGCCTGCTGATCATCACTTCGCAGAGCCGCTGGCGCGACGCCAATCCCGACATCATCGAGTTCTCGCAGGTACTCGGCTGCGATATGGATATCGACGAGCAGCGCACCGAGATCTATCGCGAGACCAACGACGGCGAACGCGAGAGCTACAATCCGCCGCGCTATGACCTGGATTACGACTTTAACCTGACCATCCACGTCAATACGCCGTACTTTACCGAGATAAACCTGCGCGTGAACGACTCCACCATCGATCAGCGCGGTTCCATCGAATACCGCGAGGCCAAGCGCCAGGCAACCGAAGTCCGCGATGCGCTGGTGCAGTTGCGTCAGGAGACACGCGACAGCGTCGTGGCCGCCAAGGCCCCCAAGACCGCGGTGACCTGCCCCTTCTGCGGAGCCACCACCATTCCCGATGCCAGCGGGCGCTGCGAATACTGCGGCGGCGCCATCGGCGCATAGCCTCCGGCAGCGAAAGGACCGATCATGGCCTTCGAGAGCGTTAACTATCAGTGCCCTGCCTGCGGCGGCCCCTTGCATTTTGCAAGCGCCGAGCAAAAGCTCGTCTGCGACTACTGCGACTCGCGCTTTGAAGTCGAAGAAGTCGAGGCCCTCTATCGCGAGCGCCAGGACAAGGCCGACGCCAAAGCCGATGCGGCAGCCGCAACGCCCAAGCCCGTCGCCGACGACGCGGTGCAGGAGCTTGCCCAAAACGCCGGCTACATCTGCTCGTCGTGCGGCGCCGAGCTCGTGTCCGACGGCACCGTCGCCGTCACCACCTGCCCGTACTGCGGCAACTCCGCCGTGGCGCCCGGTCAGCTCTCGGGCGACTTCTCGCCCGACCTGGTGATTCCGTTTAAACTCGGACGCGACGATGTCATGACCGCACTCAAGGAGCACTACAAGGGCAAGATCCTGCTGCCCAAGAGCTTTGTCACCGGCAACCACATCGACGAGGTCCAAGGCGTCTACGTGCCGTTTTGGCTCTACGGCGCCCGCGTTGACGGCGAAGTATACTTTGACGCGACCAACGAGACCGTGACCGAGGAATCCGACCGCACCGTCACGACCACCGACCACTACGATGCCTATCGCAAGGGCAATATCTCGTTTAAGCGCGTGCCCGTCGACGGATCATCCAAGATGCCCGACGGCCACATGGACGCCATCGAGCCATTTGACTACGACGCACTGCGTCCGTTCTCGGTCGCATATATGCCCGGCTACATCGCCAACCGTTACGACGAGGACTGCGAGACCTGCAAGGCGCGCGCCGAGCGCCGTATGGAAGAAAGCACAATCTCGGCCCTGCGCGAGACCGTCGTCGACGAATACGACGATGCCACGGTCGAAAGCAAGCAGCTCGACTACACCTGGGAAGACAGCGACTACGCCCTGTTCCCCGTCTGGATGCTCTCCACCTCGTGGAACGGCAAGAGCTACCTGTTTGCCATGAACGGTCAGACCGGCCGCTTGGTCGGCGAGCTCCCCTGCTCCAAGCCCAAGCTCGCCATCGCCTCGGTGCTGTTCTTTATGATCGGATTTATCCTCTCCCAGATTCTCTTTATGGGGGAATACGCCTTCGATCCGGATTACCTCGCCTTTGATATCAAGGGCATCCTCATCAACGTCATCGCGCCGCTGATCATCGTGATTATCGGAGACGTGCTGCTGGTAGGCCAGCTCAAGACGGCCAACGAAGCAACCTGCGCCGATGAGTATTGTGGCGAGCTCGACCTGACCGAGAAGCACGACACCTTCAGCCACACCGAGACCACCGTTGTCATGAAAGACGACAAGGACGACTAAGCAATCCAACCAATACCACCCGGCCTTTGACGAGAAAGGAAGATTACCATGGGACTCTTGAAAGCTGGATTGGGAGCTGCCGGCGGCGTCATGGCCGACCAGTGGAAGGAATTTATCTATTGCGAATCGATGCCTGCTGACGTCTTGGCCTGCAAGGGCAGCAAACGCACCGGTGGCCGCAGCTCCAACACGCGCGGCGAGGACAACGTCATCTCCAACGGCTCGGTCATCGCCGTCAACGACGGCCAGGGCATGCTCGTGGTGCAAAACGGCAAGATCATCGAAGTCGCGCTGGAGCCCGGTGAGTTCGTCTTCGATTCCGGCAGCGAGCCGAGCGTCTTTAGCGGCAACCTGGGCGACTCCATCAAGGAGACCTTCGCCAATATCGGCAGCCGCTTTACCTTTGGCGGCGACGCGGGCAAAGACCAGCGCGTCTACTTCATCAACACCAAGGAGATCATCGGCAACAAGTACGGCACCGCCTCGCCCGTGCCCTTCCGCGTGGTCGATAACAACATTGGCCTGGACGTCGACATCTCCGTGCGCTGCAACGGCGAGTATTCGTATCGCATCACCAACCCGCTGCTGTTCTACACCAACGTGTGCGGCAACGTGACCGATAGCTATACGCGCGACAAGATCGACAGCCAGCTTAAGTCCGAGCTGCTCACCGCCCTGCAGCCCGCCTTTGCCAAGATTTCGGAGATGGGCATCCGCTACAGCGCCATCCCCGGCCACACCACCGAGCTCGCCCGTGCGCTCAACGAGGTCCTCTCTGCCGACTGGCGTGACCTGCGTGGCGTCGAAATCGTGAGCTTTGGCGTCAACTCCATCGCCGCCTCGCAAGAGGACGAGCAGATGATCAAGGACCTGCAGAAAGCCGCGGTCATGCGCGATCCCACTATGGCGGCAGCCAACATTGCCAGCGCCCAGAGCGACGCAATGCGCGCGGCAGCCGCCAACCCCAACGGCGCGATGGCGGGCTTTATGGGCATGGGCATGGCAGGCGGCATGGGCGGCATGAATGCCAGCCAGCTGTTCGCCGCCGGCCAGGCACAGCAGCAGGCCGCCCCGCAGCCGGCTCCGGTGCCCGCCCCC
>CAJMST010000035.1 GCA_905216145.1 uncultured bacterium
CTGCTGCTGGGGCATGGCGGCGGGGCGCTGCTGCTGCGGGGCAGCAAACTGCTGCTGGCCGGCGCGCGGGGCGCTGGCGGCACGGCTTGCCGCGGAGTTGTTCTGGCCCAGGCCGTTTTGATAGGCGCGCTCTTCTTCGTACAGGCGGCCGAGCGTGGGGGCATCGACGTTCTCGGCAAAGACCGAGAACTTGCCGGCGCGCAGCTGCGGATCGATCATAAAGCGCACGAGGGGTTCGCCGACAAAGACATAGCGGCGCTTTTCGGCCTGCGCCTTCACAAACTCGCGGACCTCGCGCGAAAGCTCGGGGTAGAACGGGGCGAGCATGGGATCGTCGTCGGCGGCGATAAGGATGGTATAGAGTGCCGGCGCCGTGTTGACGCCGTTAATCACCAGAGTCTGATCCTCCATGTCGCGAGCGGCCTGCTTGGCAAGCTTCTTAAAGGAGAACGGGGCACGGGTGGCACCGAAGATGCCGGCCACGTGGTCCTCGAAGATGTTCAGGAAGTTCACGAAAGATCACTCTCCGTATAGGTTCTTTGGTATCCGAGCAAATATAGGCATATCCCAACGATTATAGAGGATAGGGTTCCCGCAACCGCCGCCTTGGCGACGACCGCGGCTGCAAGGCTGGCAATTTCCATATGGTGTGCAAGACAGGACGCCGCTGCGCAGCCGATGCCGGTGACAGCGATGGCGGCGATTGCGGCAAGGTTTGAGCCCTGATCGGCACGCTTGGCATGGGCATTGAGCAGCGCGGATGACGCTGCGGCAGTTGCCGCGACCAGCACAAAGGCAGCACAAAGGAGCGGGTCTCCCAGCGCTGCGGCAACGTTACCGAGCCCCAGCACGCCTCCGGCTGAAAGCGCGACCGTGGCCAGACGGGCAAAAAGCGCGCCCATGCCCGTTGCCGCGGCGGCGCTTGCCGGGCCGAGCCAAAATGACGCGACGCTGGCGGCGACCCCAGCTGCCAGGAAGGTATTGCCGGTCAGACAGCCAAGCGCGAGTGCACAGGTGAGCGCGGCGCTCGCGGCAGCCTCGGTACGACCCCAGGCGATCCACCAACCGGACATGGCGGCGGCAAAGATCACCGCGACGGGCAGCATTGACAGGATGCCCTGCGCCTGCATGGTGGCGTTGGCCATGAGCACCAAAAAGCCCACAGCCGAGATGGCCGAGCCAATCTGGGGGGCCAGGCCAGCCGCCGCTCCGATCGCGATAGCCGCAATGACCAGGCCGGGAAGCGCCGCGACCCCGGCCGTTTGCATCAGCAAAAAGCTAAAGGTGCCGCACGTTAGCGCCGAGATAGTGCGCATGGTGTAGTCGCGCGCATGGCTCCAGCGCGTGCCCGCCCAGCCGAGTGCGGGGTCGACCTCGATGGCGTCGTCCTCGTAGTGCGACGGCTCGATATCGTCGAGCTCCTGCTCGTCATCCGAAAGCTCGCCAACCATTTGCTCCAGGCTGCGACGGCCTTCGCGCACGCTGCCCAGACCGGCAAGGAGCTGGTCGCAAAATGCCTCGATGCTGTTGGGGCGGTCCTGCGGCATGGGGGAGATCGCGCTCATGAGCGCGATCTCGGCTCCCGGGGGAAAGTGTGGTATCAGCTCGCTGGGATAGGTGGCGCCGCCGATGATGCGGTCGAGCGAGTCGGCGGGCGTGGCCGCCATAAAGGGTGCGCTGCCGCACAAGCCCTCATAGATAACGCAGGCAAGGGCAAAGACATCAGCGCGTTCGTCGACCGTGCCGGTCTCGATATCGAGCTGCTCGGGCGGCATGTAGCCGATGGTGCCGCCGCGCGAGCCGCCAAAGCCACCGGCGGACGACAGTCGCGCCATGCCAAAGTCGGTGAGCTTTACATTGCCCGAGTGGTCGATGAGCACGTTGGCGGGCTTAATGTCCAGGTGGAGTACGCCATTACTATGGGCGAAGGTGAGCGCCTGGCCCAGGGCATCGGCAATGGCCGCGGCCTCGTCAAAGGTAAGTGAGTGGCCGTCCACGCGGTGCAAAAACTCGGCCAGCGACATGCCATCGACATATTCCATAACCAGGTAGGCATAGGCTGTGTCGTGCGTAAAGTCGATGACCTGCACGATGTTGGGATGTTGAAGCATAGCGGCAGTGTGCGCCTCGCGCAGGACATCCATGATGTCGCTGGCGGGCATGCCGGCACCGTTGATAAGGGGGATGCGCTTAATGGCGACGCGGCGGCGCAGATGCGTGTCGCGGCAGATCTCGATGGAGCCAAAACCGCCGGTCGCAAGTGTCTCGAGCGGCTGGTACCGCTTGAGCAGCTCGCGAGAGCTGGTGCCCTCCAAAGGAACGTCCGGCGAGAACCGGGCGGTATGTTGCGAGAAAAGCGGCATGGCCAACCCTCGTGCGTTTAAAGTTCGTTTGCGAGTGGCGGGCGCTGAGCCGAGCCGTTCGCGGTGGCATAGATGCTGCTAGTGTAGCACGCGCAGGTGGGCGACATTCAATTTAAGCTCCGTCTGGGGTCTGGACCTTGCGTCCGGCCTAGCGCTTCTTCTTGTTCTTCTTCTGCTTGCGCTGCTTGCCCTTGGTCTCCTGGGGCTTGTCGCCCTGCTTGGCCTCGGCGGCGGCCTTCTCGGCCTTCATTTTCTTCTTCTTGGTCTCGATGCGGAGTTTTTTGTTGATGCGGGCCTTGAGGAAGGGGCCGAACTGCTCGGCATCGCCACGGACGAAGGTGTCCTTGGGGATCGTCACGCCCTGGTCGGCGAACATGGCCACAAAGATGCGCTCGCCGTCGAGTACGTGGTCGAGCTTGTCAAACGGGAAGAACTGTGACTTGCCGCTCTTGCCCCAAACCATCAGGCCGTCCTCGTTGGCGGCGACGCGGCGATAGCGGCCACCCATTGACTCGTCGGCCTCAACGGCGTCGATAAAGTCGCGGGCGAGGGTGTGGTGCAGGTTTTTGCTCCACCAGGCCAAAAAGGCGCCGAATACGATCAGCACGACGCCAAACTTGATCCAGTTGCCGCCGGCCACCAGCATGCCGATGCCGATGAGCGCGGCAATTGCCGCGGCGACATACAGCGAGCCGCGACGCCTGGGCGAGGCGACCAGACGGGCGAAGTCGGTGACCAGGTCGTTTTCGTACTGATACTCGTTGAGGTACAGGATGCCGTCGTCGGCTGCGGCTTGCTTCTCGAGCGCGACCTCGACCTGGTCGGCTGCTTCGGAGGGAACGAGGTTGCTCTCTGCGTCTGCCATGCTCTTTAGACTCCTATCGCGGCGGGCTCGCCGTACGGGTTATTATGGAATGCAGTATGCCGTGCGACCGCATGGCCGCCGCGGCAACAAGACTCAGTATACCCGGGGGAGCACCCATGGAATCGTTGTACCGAAAGTATCGCCCGCTCACCTTCGACTCCGTGGTGGGCCAGCAGCATATCGTCTCGACGCTCGAGCACGCCATCACCGAGGGACGCCTGTCCCACGCCTACCTGTTCTGCGGACCACGCGGCACGGGCAAGACCACCATGGCGCGCATTCTGGCCAAGGCGCTGCTGTGCCGCAATGCCGAGGCGACGCGCGCCGAGGGTGCAAGCGGCTGCATGCCCGACGGTACTTGCGAGGAGTGCGAGCTCATTGCCGAGGGCAACCACCCGGATGTCTACGAGCTCGATGCCGCAAGCCGTACCGGCGTGGACAACGTGCGCGAGGAGATCATCAACTCCGTCAACTTTGCCCCGGTGCGCGGCAAGTACAAGATCTATATCATCGACGAGGTCCACATGCTCACGACGGCGGCGTTCAACGCGCTGCTCAAGACGCTTGAGGAGCCGCCGGCGCACGTGATCTTTGTGTTGTGCACCACCGACCCGCAAAAGATTCTGGAGACCATCCTCTCGCGCTGCCAGCGCTTCGATTTCCACCGCATCGGCAACGAGGATATCGAGCGTCGCCTGGCATACGTGTGCGAGCAGGAGGGCTTCGATTACGACGATGAGGCGCTGGCTATCGTGGCGCGCCATGCCAAGGGCGGCATGCGCGACGCGTTGTCCACGCTGGAGCAGCTGAGCGTCTTTGGCAACGGTTCTGTGCATGCGGACGACGCCCGCTCGCTTTTAGGTGAGGTTTCGGACCAGATTTTGGGCGAGTTTTCCCGCGCCATTGCCGATCGCGATGTTGCCGAGCTCTATGGACTGATTCGTACGCAGGTCGAGGAAGGAAACGACCTGCTGGAGCTGACGCGCGACCTGGTGGCGCATGTGCGTGACGTGTACGTTGCCTGCGTTGCCGGTGCCCGTGCCGAGCTGTTTGAGGGCGGCTCCGAGCAGGCCGAGGCGCTTGCTGCCGAGGCCGCTGCCTTTGGCGAGCGTCCTGCCGACCGCCTGGCCCGTGTGCTGACGGTGCTCGACGATGCCGCACTGGAGATGAGGGGCGCGAGCGACGTGCGCCTGGTGCTCGAGATCGCCTGCACGCGTCTGGCGCGTCCCGAGGCCGATTTAACGATTGAGGCATTGGCCGAGCGCGTGGCACGCCTGGAGGCCATGGTTGCCAATGCCGCCGTGCCGGCGAGCGTGGCGGCTGCTCAGGCCGCCGCGCCTGCAGCATCCGTACCCGCTGCTGCCCAGCAGCCGACGCTCATTTCGGGCGCCCGTGCTGCCGCTCCGGCGGCATCCGCTGCCCCCGCTGCTACGTCCGCGCGCCAGGGCGGTATGCCTTGGGACCGTGGTGCTGCCGCTCCGGCGACCCAGTCTGCGCCCGCGTCGACCCCCAAGCCTGCCGCGCCGGCATCTCAGCCTGCGCCGGCTCCGACGCCTCAGCCCGTTGCGGCCCCCGCGCCTGCCACCGCTCCGGCACCTAAGCCCCAGCCCAACAATGCCGCCCAGGTTGCTGCCGCCGGCGCCGCCGAGACCTCCGCGGTCGAGGATGCCGGCGAACTCCAGCGCAAATGGGCCGAGGTCGTCGAGCGCGTCAAGGCGCGTCAGGCTTCCTACGCAGGGCTTTTGCTCAACGCCCGCGCCACGGCCGACGACGGCTCCAAGCTCACGGTCTCGTTCCCCGCGGGTTCGACTTTTGCCATTAAGATGCTCGGTCGCGCCGATACGCAGTCGGTGGTCCTGCCGACGGTCTGCGCGGTCTTCGGTCGTCGTACCGTCGACTATGTCCTGGATGGGGGTGGCACGCCGGCTCCTCAACATGAGGAGCATTCTCCATCTGCACGGGCTGCGGCATCTGCGGACCCGCAACCCGTGTCCTCGGCGGCCCCTGTATCCTCGAGCGCCAGCGCGCCGCAGCAGCAAGCGGCGCCGGTAGCGGCATCGACCCCGTCGGCGCCTAAGCCCGCAGTGCCCAAACCGGCTGCTCCGACACCCGCGCCCAAGCCCGTCTCGCCCGCGCCCAAGCCCGTCTCGCCCGCGCCCAAGTCGTCTGACCTGGGCAAAGCCCCCTGGCTACGCTCCGACAACCCCGCCGGCGCTCCTGCCACGGGTAAGCTCCCGACCGAGCCCGCGCCCCGAGCGCCCGAGCGCGCGTCCGCTCCCAAGGCTCAGCCTGTCGCGCCGTGGGAATCCGAGCAGGTGCCCTACGACGACGCTATGGTCGGCGGCTTCGCCGGCGATGCGAGCGGGGACGATCTGCCTCCGTTCGACGTGCCGGGTGCGACGCCCGCGACCAAGGACGCTGCTGTGGCACCCGCAGCCTCTGCAAACGACGACGTCCCCGCCGCTCCCTGGGAATCCAATCCCGGTGCTGGCAGCCCCTTCGGCCATCAGGGCGCAGCCCCGAGCATCCCGCAGACCGAGGACGAGGCCAAGGCCCTCATCCGCAGCGTCTTTGGCCAGGCCACCATCTTCAAGCCGGTGGAGTAGCTGCGCAGGCGGGTATACTGCTCAAGAAGAGGACCCCTTGTCCGGGCGCATCTGTATTTCGGACATGTGTAGTGTGGTGCCGCGTATGTCGCATTTGAGCAGACAGGTGCGTGACGGTCGGCCTAGGATGCTGAGGTCGATACGATACGTCGCATGGCTGTCCGTGTACTCGACTTGCTCGGCGTTAATGGTTGCTCCGATTGCCAAATAAACGCCTAGCTCGGCATCGACAATCTTGAAGTCCTTTATCTTGACCTTGAACTCTTGATAGAGGGACGGGCTGTTGTAGTAGACGGTTCGGGTTCCGTCGGTGCACTCATCGGTCGTCTCCCATTTGACGACGGGCTGGTCCGAGCTGGCTATCAGCAGTTCTGCTCCAAAAGCTATGGCATGGGTGATGACAACCAGCAATGCCCAGCCGACAAAGAGATAGAGAACCACATATGCAACGGGGTGTTTTGAGCGGATGTTTTGGAGCGCGTTGGGGGCATTCATGGGGCACCTCCAAATTACTATCTATGGCAATCAAATTATACCCTGCCGCCATGTGCGCCGCCTCGAGCAGCGGTTCGGCATTTAGCTATTTAGTGGCGCACATGAAATGCCGGATTCGGCTCTACTAGATTGAGTGTGCGATATTATGCAACCTTGCATAATTCGACCTTGCATAATCTTGGGGGCGCATCACGCTCCAGGACATGTATATCGACTGAGGTAGTGTGTCCGCCCCGCTTGCTTGCCCCGCGCCGTGGTACGATTTTTGAGTTTGAAAGTCCTGCCGTGCTCCGGCTGCCCTTGCAGCTTGTCGCGCGGCCGCACGTAAAGGAGCCATCATGGCCGGTATGAACATGCAGCAGATGATGAAGCAGGCTCGCAAGATGCAGGAGCAGCTTGCCGCCGCGCAGGAGAACCTCAAGTCCCAGACCGTCGACGCCTCTGCCGGCGGCGGCATGGTCAAGGTGACCGTTAACGGCGAGATGGAGCTCGTCAACCTCACTATTGACCCCGATGCCCTCGATCCCGAGGACGTCGATATGCTGCAGGACATGATCATGGCTGCCGTCAACGAGGCCGTCCGCGGCGTCAACGAGCTCGCCAACAAGCAGATGGGCGCCATCACCGGCGGCCTCAACATTCCGGGCATGCCGTTCTAAGACACGCATATATATGAGTGCGAATCACAGTCTGCAAAAACTGCTCGATGAACTGGGTCGTCTGCCGGGCATTGGTCCCAAGTCGGCCCAGCGCATCGCCTATTACCTGCTCGAGGCCGATGCCGAGGAGGCCCGCCGCCTGGCCGAGGCCATCCTGGAGGTCAAGCAGGAGGTCCACTTTTGCAGCCGTTGCTTTAACTACGCCACGGCCGACGAGTGCTCCATCTGCCAGGACCCGATGCGCGATACCACTCGTATTTGCGTGGTGGGCGAGCCGCGCGACGTCCAGGCGATCGAGCGCACGGGCAGCTACCACGGCCTGTACCATGTGCTGGGCGGCGTGATCAGCCCCATGGACAAGATTGGCCCTGAGCAGCTGCACATCCGCGAGCTGCTGGCGCGTCTGGGCCACGAGGATATCCATGAGGTCATCATCGCCACCAACCCCAACATCGAGGGCGAGACCACGGCGAGCTATCTGGCCCGTACCATCAAGCCGTTGGGCGTCGAGGTGTCGCGTCTGGCAAGCGGCCTTCCCGTGGGCGGCGACTTGGAGTATGCCGACGAGCTTACGCTTGGCCGCGCCATCGAGGCCCGTCGCGCGATTTAGGTGGCGAGCCTGCTCCTGCCGTATGTTTTCCTCGCGATGCACGGGGTAGTCATAATTTCCCCGTGCGACTGTGAGTTTGTTGTGCAACAAAGATGCTTCGTATCCGCTTATCGCATGGATGCTTCCGCTCGCATCCTTAATTTGCCCATTCGTTGCGCAACCTTTTAGGTTCGCTGATACACTCAAATATGGATTTGAATGAATGCGCCGCTTCTGAGCGGCGTGTTTTTCTTGGAGGAGAACGCATGCGGCCCGGTGGCACTCAGACAAAGCGCGGCGCCGCGGTGCGCATGCGACGCCGACTGGGCTTGGCGCCGCGGGCGTACGTGCTGCTGTCGTGCTCGCTGGTGCTGGTCATGGCTGGCGTTTCTGCCTATGGCATGACCGTGCCGTCCATGATGCAGGCGCATGCCGCACGCGAACCGCGTGTGGGGCATGAGGTCAAAAGTGATCTGGGTACCACGACTGGATATGCTTGGGCAAGTGTGGTCGCGCATATTGTGTTTGGCACCGACGATGCGGACGGCGCCGAGGCCCCGGACAACGAAGTCACGCTTGCCAATGGCAAAACCATCGTGCTCACCAACACCAAGATCATCGATCGGTTGTCCAACAATAGCGTGGCGGCAACGGTGAATAAAGTCGAGCAGCAGAAGGAGCAGGACGCCCAGCAGTCCGGAAAGCCCGGTAGCTCGGATACTTCTGGCTCCGGCTCGGATTCATCGAGTTCGGGCGGCGGCTCTGGGTCGGGTTCCTCTACCGGAGGGTCTGGAAACGGCGGCTCGACGGGCGGCAACACTGACAACGATGCAAACTCCGGTGGCCTTTCCGCTGCTGAAGAAGAGAGCATTCACAGTTGGCTTGTGACCAAGTACAACATGCTCGACGGCTATGTTTCTCGTGCCAATGACGTGGTCTCGACCTATAACTCTACGGGAGATCCCAGACCGTGCGACAGCCTGGCGAATGACATGTTTGCCATCCGTGCTGAGTTCGGTCGACAAAGGTTCTCGACCGAATCTAAGTGGTATCAGCAGTATGCCAATCTGTGGGGCTGTTATACCAACCTATGTCAATGGGTCGGCCATTACGGCGATGATGACGTCGCGCTCGGTAACTTCAACAATAACGTGGCGGCGCTTGCCCTATGATGACCGATCTTGCATCCACCACACCACAATCGCTCGGTCGCGATCCCATGGTCGGCCTGCGCCTTGCGCGTGTCGACGGGTTTGAGCCGGCCATTGCGCTCGGTCAGGACGAACTGCCTGCCTATCTGCGTCGTTTTACGATGCTGTTTGCCGACGATGCCACCATGCGCCGTGGCGGTATCGGCCGCGTGACGCGTGCCGTCAACGCCCAAGGCGAGGCCGTGGCACTCAAGCAGCTCATCTTGCCGGCGCGCGATGAGTTCGACGACGATGCCGCTCACGAGGCGCTGGTCGCCAAGTTCAAGGCAGCGTTTCGCGAGGAATACGAATGCCATCGCGCCCTTTCGGGCCTCAAGGGCTTTCCCCGCCTCTATGGCTGGGGCGAGGTTGACAGTGTGCCTGCAATTGTCATGGAATGGGTCGAGGGCGAGACGCTTGCCCGCTTGCGTTCGCGACTTGCCGTGGACGATGCCGGACGCCTGTCGCCGCTTGTGGCGGCGCGTCTGGGTCGCGACCTGTTCGATCTGCTCTGCCGTATGAGCCTGGTGGGCGAGGGCTTTGTCCATCGCGATATCTCGCCCGCTAATATTATGGTGCGCACGGCGCGTCTACCGCTTGACCGGCAGCTTGCCGAGGGCACCTTTGACCTGTGCCTGATCGACTTTGGCTCATCGCTGGCGCTTGAGCCTGCGTCGGCCGTGGCCGGTACCGGCGGCAAGGCATCCTTTACCGAGCGTTATGCCACGCTGCGTCGCGCGACGGTTGCCTATGCCCCGCCCGAGATGCTCACCGACGATATTCCCGACCTGCGCGCTTTGCGTATGTCGCCGGCGATCGACGTCTATGCCGCGGCAAGCACGGTTTACGAGCTCATTGCCGGCGTCGCGCCATACGAAGCCGCGCCGAGCACTTCGGGCGCCTCGGGTTCGCGCAAAAAGACGCGCGACATCGCGAGCCCCTACCGTCTCAAGATGGACACGCGGCCCGACTATCCCATTGGCGCCCATGCGCCCGGTTGCGATTTGACTCAGCTGCTTCGTCGTGAGCCCGATGTGGCGCTCGCCGCGGCCGAGCAGGCCCAGCAGCTAGGGCTTGAGCCGGATTCCGAAGAGCTACGCGATGCGCTGGCGTTTGTCGATGCCCAGCTGTTCGACGTGGTGATGGCCTGTCTGTCCAGCCATCAAAAAGATCGTCCCGAGCCGGCGGCGGTCGAGGCGGCGCTCTCGGCGTTTTCTGACCACTATGCGCAAAATGTCGGTCGTTCGCTCCGCGGCGAGCCGCTCACGCCGTGCCCCATGGATGCGTCTGGCCGCGCGGTTCGTCGCGTGCTGATGGTCGGCGCGACGGTCGTCTGTGGCGTGGTTTGGGCTGTGGTCGTGGTTTCGGCCGCGCTGCTGGCGTCGGGCGCTCGCGTGACGGCGACTTTGGGATCGCTCGTGTGGTCTGGGTCGCTACCGGGTATTATTGCCGCACTGGCGTTGGCGCTGCCAGGCATAGCCGGCGTTGTCGCGGGGGCACTTGCGCGCGATCGGCGCTCGGGCTTCCTGCAGGGTGTGCTTGCGCTTTCTGCCTGCGAGGTTCCGGTACTGGTTGTGGCTGCATGTAGCGTATTTTCCCAACGCGCCGTGATGGGCGGCCTTGTTGCCGCTCTGGTTGCAACCTATACGCTTACGTGGTTTTTGCTTGCGATGGGCTTTGCCTTTGAACTTCCCGTTTCGGCACCGCGACGCACAAAAGCCCAGATGGCGACTCCGCTTGCCGGTGGAGCCGCAGCTGCCCGTACTTTTGGCGGACCTGTCGAAGTATCGTCCGATTCTATTTCTACGACCAAGGAGGCCTAGGTCATGGCATCTCAAGTTGAGCTCACCCCATGCGGGGCCATGTTTGACATCTTTAAGCGCGCAGCGCATCTGAGCCATATCGAGCTGTGCGGCTTGGTGCTTTCGTCCCGTCCGCTTGCTGACGGCCGCAGCCCGCAGAGCCGGGCCGCCGATCGCTCTTGGGTTTCCCGCTTTATCGTTCGCGCGCCGGTCGGCACGCTTCAGCAGCGCTACTTTGCCGAATACGGTACCTCGGCTGCGCGTATTATGTCGCAACTGGCCCTGCGCCAGCGAAATCCCATGGACTCCACGGCTGTGATCAATATGGTGTGCGGTCCTGCAGGTGAACCGATGGTACGCGCGCTCGAAGAGTGCCACCAGGACACGAATCTCTATCGCAACGCGCTCGATCGCCTGTCCCAGGCGGCGGAACTCATGCCCGCCGAGCGCGCCGAGGCCGTGCTGGTGCTGTTTGTCGCCGTCGGTTGTTCGGCGGATGTGCGGTCCTCGGTGAACTATGCCATCGACTACGCGCACGCGACCTGTGGCGGAGGCACCTCCACGCCGCGTTCGCTTGGCATGTCGATGACCGCAGGCGAGCGCGAACCCGCCCCGGCGCACCCCTTGGGCTTGCTGCGCGTGCAAAACAGTTTTGTCGTGAGCGCCCCGCGCTGGATTCAGCCGAGTGAGCGGGGTGTTGAGATTGGCGCGCTGGCCACTGGCGAGGGCGATATTACCGACGTCGGCGACGATGTCTCGGCCCGCCATGCCCATATCTGGTGCGATGCTCAAAATATCTGGCACGTCGAGGACTTGTCGTCCACCAACGGAACCGTGGTGGTAAACGGGGCCACGCGCGTCTGCATTCAGGTCGAGCCCGGCCGTTCCGCCCAACTCAATCCCGGCGACGAGCTCAAGCTCGGCGAATCCACTACCTACGCCATTCTCTTCGGTGCCCTCTAGCCGGCAGTTAGGGACGTTCCTTTTAATATGAGCAGGACATTGTCAAGAGGCAAAATCGGGCCTGGCC
>CAJMST010000036.1 GCA_905216145.1 uncultured bacterium
GGGGCTCCTATCTTTTTAGTGCCCTCGGATTGGGTCATAGTGTCTGTCGGTGCCATAGCATCGGCGTTGCTGTGGCTGTCGGAAATGATCCGTTGTCGCAAGGGGCAGGTTTCCTTTGCACCAGTTTCTGTCGAGTCGGTGCTCTTTGCGGGTTGCCCGTATAATGGTTTGCGTATGAACCGCAACCAAGGAGTTCCAGTTTATGGACCAGAGCCTTTTTAAATTCGACCTGATCGCCGAGGACCCGACGACGCATGCGCGTGCCGGCGTGCTGCACACCCCGCACGGCGACATCGAGACACCGATCTTCATGCCCGTGGGCACCAAGGCAAACGTCAAGGGCATTCCTACCGAGACCGTCAAACAGCTCGGCGCCCAGATCGTGCTTGCCAATACCTATCACCTGTCCATGCGTCCCGGCGAGGACACCATCGCCGAGCTGGGCGGCCTGCACAAGTTTATGAACTGGCACGGCCCTATCCTCACCGACTCGGGCGGTTTCCAGGTCTTCAGTCACAACGATGCCGTCAAGCTCACTGACGAGGGCGTGCGCTTTATCGTCAACGATTACGACGGCCGCCACGTGTTCTGGACACCCGAGGACAACATGGAGATCGCCATGAAGCTCGGCTCCGACATCTGCATGCAGCTGGACCAGTGCCCGGGCTATCCCGCCACGCGCGCCTACGTTGAGCGCGCCGTTGAGCTGTCGAGTATGTGGGCCGAGCGCTGCTATAAGGCGCATAACCGCGACGACCAGGCGCTCTTTGGCATTGTTCAGGGCGGCATGCACCTAGATCTGCGCCTGCGCTCGCTGCGCCATCTGGAGGAGTGCGGCGACTTCCCCGGTTACGGCATTGGCGGCTACTCGGTGGGCGAGGACCACGAGACCATGTTCGAGACCCTGGCACCGCTCGTAAGCGAGTACATGCCCAAGCACAAGCCGCGCTACCTGATGGGCGTCGGCAACCCCACCACCCTCGTGCGCGGTGTGGGCGTGGGTATCGACATGTTCGACTGCGTGCTGCCGACGCGTACGGGCCGCATGGGTACGGCGTTCTCCAGCGAGGGTCGCCTTAACTTCCGCAACGCGCGCTTTGCGCACGACGACGGCCCCATCGACCCCACCTGCACCTGCCCGGTGTGCACGGGCGGCTACAGCCGCGCGCTCATCCGTCACATGGTCACGCAGAAGGAGATGCTCGGCGGCATTCTGCTTTCGATGCACAACATCTACTACCTGCTCAACCTTATGCAGCGTGCCCGCCAGGCCATTATCGAGGGCCGCTACGGCGCGTTTGCGAGCGACTGGATGAACAGCCCTGCGGCGGTGGATTACTAAGGGCGACAGACACGCTTGCAGAGCGTGGGCAATGGCAAAGGCTGAGCGGCAACCGCTCGTCACATTTGCTGACACCGGCTGCGCGACCGCTGACCGATAGCTTGCAAGCACTTGATGCATCGTGGGTACCATACCGAATAGTTGATGTTCGGGCGGGTGTTTGGCGCATGGCGTCGACCCCGCCCGCTTTTCTTTTTCTCGATAGGAGTACCCATGATTAAGAATGAGAACGTCGAGGGCGAGCCTGCCTACGACGAGACGTACCGCCGCGGCCCCGTGGTCATGCGCGGCCCCATGATTCCTAAGGACAACACCTACGCCAACCTGCTGGCGCCCGAGGAGTCGACCGACTGGCTGCATGCCGATCCGTGGCGCGTGCTGCGCATCCAGGCCGAGTTTGTCGATGGTTTTGGCGCGCTGGCCGAGCTCGGACCCGCAGTGACCATCTTCGGCAGCGCCCGCACGCCCAAGACGGACCCGGCCTACAAGGCGGCGCGCACCGTCGGCCGTAAGATTGCTCAGCGCGGCGTGGCGGTTATCACCGGTGGCGGCCCCGGCATCATGGAAGCGGCCAACAGGGGAGCGGCGAGTGTCAACGGCAAGTCAGTTGGCCTGGGCATTGAATTGCCGCACGAGCAGGGGCTCAACAAATACGTGAACCTTGGTATGGACTTCCGTTACTTCTTTGTGCGCAAGACCATGTTCGTCAAATACAGCTCGGGCGCTATTGTTTTTCCCGGCGGGTTTGGCACACTCGACGAGATGTTCGAGGTGCTCACGCTGGTGCAAACGCACAAGGTCAAGCGCATGCCGCTTGTGCTGGTGGGCACCGAGTACTGGCAGGGCCTGTTCGACTGGCTTAACGGCCCGGTAATGAGCGCCAGTATGATTAGCCCGCTCGACCCGGATCTGGTACACATTACCGACGACCTCAACGAGGCCGTTGACATTGCGCTCAGCGGGTTGATGTAGAGCAATCGTGTCTACCGCGACATGAATATGCATGGCAATCTGATGCTATCTAACGTCAGGTTGCCATTTATATTGGGTATACTGATGCAAAAGACGAGGGCAAGGAGGTCGCGTATGTCTACTGCAACGGTTAAGCCTACGACGGTTCGCCTCGAAGAGGGGCTCAAGGAGCAGGCGACTGAGTTCTTGGATTCGGTCGGCCTCAGCCTCAATTCCTATCTCAATCTTGCCGTTCGGCAGCTGGTAAATCAGCGAAAGATTCCTTTTGAGATTGTAGGAAGGGCGGAGATGCCCAACGAGGCGACGAGGCGTGCCATGGTGATCGCCGAGGCTCATGAGTTGGGGATTTTGCCGGACGATAGCCCGTCATTCAATAACGCTGATGAGCTTATGTCATTCCTCGATGAGGAATAGCGATGTTCGAGATTAAAGTCGAGGCTCAATTTAAGGCGGACTACAAACGAACGATGCGCATGCATCCGCAGCTAAAAAGTGAGTTTAAAGCGGCGGTTGCAGAGCTTGTGGCTCATGGGTCACTTCCGGCGGAGTATGGCGCCCACGAGCTCTCAAACCCGGGCGGAAACTACAACGGCCACATCGATTTCCACCTATCCGATGGCTTGGTCGATGTGGTCGTTCTTTATCTTCCCCATAAGACTAACCCAGTGATTAGGCTGGTGAGAATGGGCTCGCATGAGGAACTGTTTCAGGGTCCGCTGGGCTGATCGCCGATTTCCAAGTTGCGGTGGAATAGGGACTGATTTGCGGTCGATTGGCCAAAAACAGTCCCTATTTCACCGCAACTGATGTGGGCGCCCCGTTCGCTGCTGCGGCCCCCGGTTCTCCTCATTGCTGGATTTCGCTCAAAAACTCAGCGGCGACTTCGTTGCTTTTGAAACGGATGCTGCGGTCTTCTTTCTTGGGGAATGCCAGCAGCGGGATAGTCCCGTACCAGACAGTTTCCTCGTCAATCACGGCCGCGCACAGCCGCCCTTTGGCCTTGACGGAATAGTCGACGTTCATCTCGGCAAAAATCGCTTTCGCGTCATCGCGCGGAGGTGAGGCAACATAAACCTCAAGGGTAATCCCACGGGCGGCTGCGCCTGCGAGTGTGGTGGTGAGTTTCGTGAGGCATGCGGCGGATGCGTAGGATGCGGCTATGAAGGCACTCTTTGTGGCACCGGTGATGTCTTTAATTAATGCCTCAATAGCGTTTGCCGGCTCTATGAGAATGTTGTAATCGGGTTGCTCGCTGTCCTCTGCTGAATAAATTTCGTACCCCAACTTGGCGTACGTCTTGAGTCTTTTCTGGTACATGCGGGCGAGCATGGGTATCGACAGGTCAATGTAGTCGAATATCTCAACCTGTTGCTTGCCCTCGTGGCTTCTATGCAGTCTGCCCACCTGCTGCGTTACGCTGCCGTCCCAAGATATCGGCGTGGCAATGAAAAGGGTGTCAAGGTAGGACAGATCGAAGCCCTCGCTCAGAAGGCTTTCGGTGGCGACGATGATTCGATGTTCATGCTCAAAGCCGGGAAGACTGTTCAGTATCGCTTTTCTTTCTTTGGCGCCGATTTCTCCGGTTAAGAGTATGGGCTCGTGTCTGCGATCATTAAGCAACCTGAACAGTTCCTCAGCATGCTTTTTCCTTTTGGATAGTATGAGCGGATGTCGACCGTTTGACGCTGCTTCGAGGGCGTCATCGACAATCAATTCGTTTCTTGCCGCATGTGCACACAGCATATCGAGAATCTGATTGAAGCTTGCATCCGGCTCGTAGGCGGATAGCCGAATGCCGGTAAATCTCGGTCGAACGATGCGCTGGATGCCCTGCTGAATTGCCTGCGTTTTTGGATCGATGACATAGCGAAGCGGGCCGCAGAGCATCGAGAGCGCCCGCGTGAGTCCGTCGGAGCGCTCGGGTGTCGCGGAGAGGCCATATATATATTTGGCTGGAGCGGACTTGAGGACGAGCTCGAGCTGTGGCGCGGCAGCATGGTGGCATTCGTCGCAGATAATGAGGCCGTAATTACGAACAAGGTTCTTAACTATCGGCTCCCCGGTTTGGGAGTCTTTGCCAGATAGCGACTGAAAGGAAGCGACGTCGATAAGGCCGCTGACGGCGGTTTTGCCCCCTCCGATTTGTCCAATAAGGGGAGGTTGCTTTTTGCTGATTCGTCCTTTTGGCGTTCGGACCGGCTCTCTGGTGTCCGTAATGTCGAGAAATCGTTCGAGCTGCGATTTCCATTGGGCTATGAGCGCGGTCTTTGGAACAATGACGAGCGCTGGAAGACCAACGGCGGCAATAAGATAAGCTCCGATGACGGTTTTACCGAAGCCCGTTGGCGCAGACATGATTCCGTCTTCGTATTCAAGCATCTGGTCGGCGGCAATTTGCTGTTCGGGATGAAGGGTCCCTTTGAATGCCATCTCAATTGGATTGCCTGTGCTACGTTCGTCTGAATAATGGGCAGTAACGTGGGCTTCTTGAATCAGCTGCTCAAGTTGGGCTTTGCAGCCTCTGGGAATCGCGACGCGGCCATCTCTAAGTTCGCTGAGGTCTATGAGTCGCGGTTTGCCGAATACTGATTGATGCATAGATTGCGCACGGAAGAACTCCGGGTTGGCAAATGTCGCAAGCCTGCGGATTTCCATTTGAGCTGCCGGGCTCAGAGACTTTTCGGGGATGTAGAGCATATCGGCTTGTGTGACGAGCAGGTTCGAGGGGAAGTCTCGTGGCGTGAGCGGGAGCCGCTTTCGTGGCTTTTGGACATTGCGCCTGGTTTTGTTTGTCGCTGCAGCTGTTGCTATTCCAAGCGGTTTGTTTTTGGTGTCCTCGATCAGACGATCCACCGTCGCACGCGAGATTAGTTGGATTTGCGAAAGGTAAAGCCATTGGTCGGGAAAGGGCTCGAATCGTTCGTCAACAAATACGCTGTTTCCTTCCCGCTGCGCTTTTCCCTGAAAGGGCAGCGCAATGAGATTTCCAAAGCCGCCTTCAGGAATGGTGGACTGCGCGGGTATCATTCGGTCAAAGGCTTCGAAGGTGATTGTCTTGTTGAGTGCCGCTGCTTCGGCGATAAGGCAGCTACCGAAATCTCGTGCTGTCTTTGCGTTTATAGGTTCTAGGAAGAAAAACCAGATATGCGCGCCGTTGCCTGACCTTGATCGCTCGACCGCAGCGTTAATTCCATGGTTTTTTACGACAAGCCTGATAGCGTTTGTCGCTTCTTTCCAATCGGCTTTGTCAAAATCAATGACAAGGACATTTGTGTTGCAGTCTTTGTCGAGAACATATTGACCTATGACGTCCCGGAGCCTGTCGTCGCTGCCTTTGAAATGGGCGATAATGGCGGCATCGTTCAGCTCAAGGAATGTGCGGCTGCGACATTCAGCGCATTTAATTCTGTGATGGTTTGCTTTGGGGCAAATGCCTGGCTTCCACTCATTTGCGCAGGCGGGTGTATAGCCGATGCCCCCGTCTTTTCTGCGATACCCGTGAGCGTGCACATCTTTGCGGCCGGTAAAAAGATTGCGAAAGAGCTCGAGTTTGTCGCGCGCTGGGCTCGCGCTGGTAACGATGCCCTCGGTCTGTGCACGTTCGCCGAAAGATTTGCCGGCTTTGTCCCATTCTTCGAGTGTTGCGTAACGGATGTCTGGACCGTTGCTACAGATTACGATCTGCTTACGCGGATCTGAAGCGTGGACAACCGTTTTATTGAGTTTGAATAAGGCGTTCCCGAAAAGGGCGTATTGATGCACGGCGTTGCTCATTTGAATGCCATTCTTGTCAGCGTTCATTGGGATGAGGGTACGTCATTTCAGCTTTATGAGATATGCGACTTCGATTTTGGTTCGGTAATAGTGGGGTACCGATCCGTGAGTGGCAATTAGCCGGTGCCAAAACGTGCGGCGGCTGTTGTTAAAGGTGTTTTGGCGGCTATGGGGCGTGTTGGCGGCGTGGGGAGGGGTCCTCGAATGACTCCGTGGTCAAATAACGTCAAATATGAGTACTGTTGTTAATGTAGTCTCATAACATTTGGTAAGAATAGAATACCAATTCCACATTATTCTATATATCTAACCCACTAAACACGGAATTTTGAGCCTTGGCAAGACGTGGAATTGATCGAAATGATCAATTCCGGCGAGATTTTGCTGCTACTAATTTGGTGGCGGTACTCATATTTGCCATTTTTTGTCCAGTGGGTACCGCGAGGGGCCTGTTCGACTGGCTCAACGGCCCGGTGATGGATGCCGGCATGATCAGCCCACTCGATCCAGACCTTGTCCACATCACCGACGATCTCAACGAAGCCGTCGACATCGCCCTGAGCGGGCTGATATAGGGTAGGTAAAATGGGACGGGGCTAAAAGACTGGTCTGAAACGTTTGATACCAGTCTTTTTAGCCCCGTCCCAAATGAACTGCTTCTAAGTTGCGGTGGAATAGGGATTGATTGGCGGCTAATAAGCCAAAAACAGTCCCTATTCCACCGCAACTGATGTGGGCGTCCCTAGTGAGTTGGCTGGTAGCGGGGGCAGTAGCTGATGGCGATGGCGTCGACGCCTACGTGGGTGGCGATGGTGCAGCCGATGGGGCCGGTGCCGACGTCTACGTAATCCTGGCCCGCGAGCGCCTCGTTGACAAGTTCCTGCTCCTCGGCAGCACCGGTCGTGAGCACGCGAACGCTTGAGCCCGGGTGCTCGGTCAAAAACTCGAGGCAATCGGCCATGGTGTTCGCAACGATGCGCTTGGCTCCGCGGCCCTTCTTGATGGCCTTGATCTCGCCCGACTGCCACTCCGGCGAAACGGCCAGGCGAATGTTGAGCATCTGCGTGAGCTGGCCGGCGAGCTTGGGCGCGCGGCCGTTCTTAACGAGGTTCTCGAGCGTGCGGGGAATCAGCAGCAGGTGGGCGTCGGGCAGCGTCGCGCGGATCTGCGCCTCGGTCTCGTCCAGGCTGCGGCCGTCCTCGCGCATGGCCAGCGCGTACTCCACCAGCAGGCCCTCGGCGCCCGAGCCGGTGCGCGAGTCGATGCAGCGCACGTCGAGCTCGTGCGTTTCGGCCGTCAGGCTGGCGTTGGCATAGCAGGCGGACCACTCGCTGCACAGCGAGATAAAGATGGCGCTATCGTGGCCGTCGGCGCGCACGCGGTCAAAGAGTGCCTTGAACTCGCCGGCGCTCGGCTGCGAGGTGTGTGGCAGCTGCTCGGAGCCGGCCATGCGGGCGACGTATTCCTCGGCGGTAATCTGCACCTGGTCGAGCAGGTCCTCGCCTTCGATAATCACATGCAGCGGAATCACGTAAATGCCGAGCTCTTGAGCGCGGGCGGGGGAGATGTCCGACGTGGAGTCGGTTATGATGGCAAAAGACATAATTGCACCTTTCGTTGGGGCGCTTGCGCGCCGCCTTCTGAGAGCAAAGTGCGACAAGTATAGTGGAGTTGCTCTACATTGCTAGGTTCAATTGTTGAATAGTCAACAGTTTGAAGTGTCGGTGTGGAAATCATCAACTGGGGAAGAGGGATGCCGATGGAGGCATTGGCGATATACAGGCGGCCGATTGTGCTGTTCGATTTTGACGGCACGGTGGCCGATACGGGTCGGGCGGTGATGACCTCGACGCGCAAGACGTTGGCCGCGCGCGGGTTTTCGGAGGCGCAGATGGGTGACCTGCGTCGCATGATCGGGCCGCCCCTGTGGAAGAGCTTCCACGACTTTTACGGCTTCTCGCGCGAGGAGTCGCTTGTGGTGGCCGACGAGTACCGTGTCTTTTTTGATGAGCTGGGGCCGGAAGAGTACCCCGTGTTCGACGGGATTCCCGAGCTGCTGGATGGGTTGGCCGCCCAGGGCAAGCGCATGGCCGTGGCGACGTCGCGCATGGAGGCGAAGTGTATTGACATGGTGCATGAGCTCGGGCTTTCTCAGTTTGAGGCGGTGGTTGGCATGAATCCGCCGCAGGGTCGCGAGATCAAGGCCGATTCGGTCCGCGACGCCCTGGCAGCGCTCGGCGCGACGGCCGACGATGCCGTGATGATCGGCGACCGCTTTAACGATGTGGAGGGCGCGCACGCGATGGGCGTGCCGTGCATCGGCATCTATTCGGGCGCGGCGGCGCCGGGGGAGCATGAGGCCGCGGGCGCCGA
Source organism: uncultured bacterium (assembly GCA_905216145.1). GTDB lineage: Bacteria > Actinomycetota > Coriobacteriia > Coriobacteriales > Coriobacteriaceae > Collinsella. The sequence goes on from CAJMST010000036.1 coordinate 8,462, forward strand.
TGCGGTGGTGCATTCGGTGGCCGAGCTTGCTAAACTTTTCGCTATCTAAGGACTTGATGTGAGGGGCGGTACGCTTGCCCCTTATTGGTAAGGAGGTCGTCCATGAATCAGGTGGAGCAGAGCGTTGCCGAGTATGTCGACGAGGTCTGGGAGGATGTCGTCGCCGATATCGAGCAGCTGGTGAGTTATCCGTCCGTAGCCGTTGCTGCCGATGCGGAGCCTAGCGCGCCGTTTGGCCGCCCGGTTCGTGATGCGCTCGATTGCGCGCTCGGCATTGCGCAAAAGCTCGGCTACCAGACGAGCGACGACGAGGGCTATGTGGGCATTGCCGATATCCCGGGTCGCGGCGACAAGCAGCTCGCGACCATCTGCCACGTGGACGTGGTGCCCGCCGGCCCCGGCTGGAACACCGACCCGTTTGCGATGGAGCGTCGCGAGGGATGGCTGCTCGGCCGTGGCGTGATTGATGACAAGGGTCCGGCGGTGTTGTCGCTCTACGCCGGTGCCTACCTGCTCAAGCACGGCATTGTGCCGCGCTATACCTTTCGCGCACTGCTGGGCTGCGATGAGGAAGTGGGCATGTCCGACGTTCACCATTATCTGGAGAACCACGCAGACCCCGACTTTTTGTTTACGCCCGATGCCGAGTTCCCGGTCTGCAATGCCGAGAAGGGCCAGTTTGGGGCGACGTTCGTGAGCCCCAAGATCGACGGCGGGCGCATCGTGTCGTGGAGCGGCTCCGAGGCGAGCAATGCCATTCCGTCGCAGTCCATCTGCGAGCTTGCGATTGCCGCCGATGAGCTGCCGGCGCCCGTTGAGAACGTCGACCGCCTGGAGATCACGGCGCTTGATAACGGGCATGCGCAGATTTTCGCCCACGGTATTGGCGGCCACGCTTCGATGCCTGAGGGCACCATCAACGCCGTCGGCCTGATCGTGGCGTATCTGCGCGAGGCCGAGGACGCGTTTGGTGCACGCGATGAGCGCCTGCTGACGCCTGCCGAGCACGAGTTCGTCAAGTTCCTGGCCTTTGTGCATGCGGATGCCTATGGTCGCGGCCTGGGTATCGATGCGACGAGTCCGGCGTTTGGCCCGCTTACCTGCAACGCTGGCGTCATCCGCGTGGCGGATGGCCATATTGAGCAGGTCATCGACGTGCGCTTCCCCGATAGCACCAGTGCCGATACCATCCGCGAGCAGCTCGACCCGCTCGTGGGCCGTTTTGGCGTGACGTGCCAGCTGGGTCGCGCTAAGGTGCCGTTCTCGGTGTCTGCCGACGATCCGGCCGTGAAGGCGCTTATTGATACCTATAACGAGTTTACGGGCAAGCATGCTGAGCCCTTTGCCATGGGCGGCGGAACGTATGCGCGCAACTTTGCCCGCGCCGTGTCGTTTGGCCCCGAGGAGACCGGCCTGGAGCTGCCCGCATGGGGCGGCCAGATGCACGGCCCCAACGAGTGCGCCAACGAGGAACAGCTTAAACAGGCGCTCAAGATCTATATTGTTGCGATCCTCCGTTTGAATGAATTAGAGCTTTAAGGTTACGCGGTTTTACCAAACCGCGTAACCAGTCGACGCTGCAAGCCCGCCAGAGCGGCAATCTGCCTTTCAACTTCGGTGGCATGATCAAAAGATCAATGCCACCTTGTTTCATGGCACCTTGCTCTCTCTGGCGGGCTTTCGCTCATATGACCCAATCCGCTGTCAAGAGCCACAATGGCC
>CAJMST010000037.1 GCA_905216145.1 uncultured bacterium
CACGCTCACCGCGACCCTCGCCGCCGCGACGCTCGTCACGGCCACCGCGCTCGTCATTGCGACCGGAACGACGACGATCGCCCGAGCCACGCTTGCCGCCACGCGAGCCACGGCCCTCGTCCTCGCGCTCAACACGGCGACGACCACCGCGGTCCTCGTCCTCGCGGCGACGGCGATGCGCCTCGCCCTGGAACTGCTTGGCACGACGCTCGGCACGGTTGCCGCGCGGGGCTTGCTCGATGGCACCAGCACCGCCGCGTTCCTCGGCAGCCACCTCGCGGGCCACGCTCTCCACGGCCTCGTCCACGCGAGCCTGAACGCCCTCGCGCACGCGGGTCTTGCCGCCGCGCTTGGGACGGCTCGGACGCTCGCCGTCGCCGCGACGCTCGTCGCGACCGCGGTTGGAGCGACCGGCCACATCGCCATAGTCATCGCCGTTGCGCTTGCCGTCGCGACGTGCCTGCTCAAGCTTCTTCTTGCTCTTGGACTTGCCGCGCTTGGTCTTCTTCTTCACCTTAAAGGCCGAAGGGTCGCGCTCGGGATCAACCGCAGGCGGGTTGGGACCCACATGCAGGTCGCCGGCCTCGTAGATGTCGGCGGTCTTGTCCATGAGCTTCTCAATCTCGTAGAACTCGTCCACGTCCTGCTCGGTCACAAACGTAATGGCCCAGCCCAGCTCGCCGGCGCGGCCCGTACGGCCAATACGGTGGATGTAGTCGGTCGGCTCGGCCGGCACGTCAAAGTTCACGACGTAGCGCACGTCGCTAATGTCGATGCCGCGGGCAAGCACGTCGGTTGCCACCAGCACGTCGACGGTACCGTCGCGGAAGGCCGAAAGGGCACGCTCGCGCTGGGCCTGGCTGCGGTTGCCGTGAATCGCGGCGGCCTTGATACCCCTGCGCTCCAGACGACGGCAGCAGCTGTCGGCACGGTGCTTGGTGCGCATAAAGACGATCGTGCGCTCCGGGCCCTCCTTTTTGAGGAACTCGGGCAGCAGGTTGTTCTTGGCCTCGATGGACACCGGGAACACAAACTGGTCGACGGTGTCGGCGGTCGACGTGGCGGGCGCGATCTCCACGCGGGCCGGGTCGCTCACCAGGTCGGTGATCTCGCCCACGGCCTCCTCGTCGAGGGTCGCCGAGAACAGCAGCGTCTGGCGCTCGGCCGGAGTCTCGCGCACAATGCGGCGAACGGCGGGCAAAAAGCCCATGTCGAGCATGCGATCGGCCTCGTCGAGAACCAGCACCTTGACCTCGTTCAGGTGGCAGGCGCCCTGCTCGATCAGGTCGACCAGACGGCCCGGCGTGGCGACCAGGATATCGCAGCCGTACTTGAGTGCCGCGGTCTGCGGCTTGTAGCTCACGCCACCCACGACGGTCACGGCGACATGGCCGGTGACGTCGGCGATCTTGCTAGCGACCTCGTCGATCTGCTGGGCGAGCTCGCGCGTGGGGGTGATGACGAGCATCACGGGGCCACAGCCGTTGCCCTCGGGCTTCTTGGCACCGCGACGGCGGTTGCGGCCGCCACGCTCGCGCACGGATTTGGGCGGAGCGATATGCTCCAGATTGTTCATGGTCGGCAGCAAGAAGGCGGCCGTCTTGCCGGTGCCGGTTTGAGCGGCGGCAAGCAGGTCGCGACCCTCGAGCACCACGGGGATCGAGCCGGCCTGCACGGGCGTCGGCGCCGTGTAGCCCAGGTTCTCGATAGCACGAAGCATCTCGTCCGAAAGTCCCAGCTCGTCAAAGGCGGGCAGGCTCTCGGTAGCGGACTCGACGGCCTGGGCAGCATTGGCCTCATCGGCGGCATCGAAGGCAGCCTGGGTCATGGCCTCGCGGGCCTCGTCCAGGATCTCGGCGTCGGTGACGTCGGATACAGAATTACGCATATGTTGTTGTTCCTTATCTGCACGCGTTATGAGCACGGCATGCGGCCGCGCGGACGTGCTTGGTAGTGCGCTAATACATACAAAAACAGGTGCGCACAGAGAGGACGTTGCTCAGCACGCTGGCGATCGCTTTGGCAGCCCTATCACGCGCCGTCCAGACGCAGCAGCTCTAAGCGATGGAGCAGATTCGCCGCGGTTAGTATACCCGTGCTTCGCATGCCCCCACGTAAACCACAGATGACGAGGCGGACGAGGTGGGCCTGGCCGATTGTGTCAATCTGTAACAGATGCAGGGCAAAACCGGGTCCAAATGTTACAGAACAAGACAGAGGGGGATTTCCGTTCAGTCCAACCAAAATCTCTCGCTCTTCCTGCAATTTCGAACATGTGGCCTATAATGTTGCTTTGGTTACGCTATATATTGCGCAGCCATTTAATACATCGCCCACCGGGAGCCATTAATTCCTATCGCCATATTGGCTAGGAAGCAATCAAAGGAGGTATCCGTGGCAGCAGAGACGCCTTGCTCGGTCCTCTATAACGATATTCGCTCGTTCGGCGGTCTTAAACATCTCGAGATCGCCCGAATGCTCATCAATGGAAACTCTTATCTCGGCAGTACCCTGCTCGAGAAATGCTCTTCCAACCGCTCGTATCTCACCCGTTACATCGTCCATCGTAAGCCTGACCAGTGCGCGCCCGCCATCTACAGCGACTTTACCGTCACCACGCTCAACCTTTCCGCGGCAATCTGCAGCAAGCTCGGCGGTGGCGAGTCCGCCTATCAGACAATCGCCGAGCACTATCGCGGTCCGGCCGCCAACGAAATGATGTCGGCTCTCGCCAGCTACAAGCTGGACAGCCGCCTATATGCAAATGCCCTCAATCGCATCGACAACTTTGACGGCAATGCCGTGCGCGAGAAAAGCACGCTTTACCTTATGCTCTTTGTGGCAACGGGGGCGCTCGCCGATCCCGTTCAGGGCGTGGCCACCGTCGAGCGCTTTTGCGACAGCAAGACGGGCGGGCACTTTGGCACCACCGAAACTACCGTCGGACGTGGCTTTATGAGCAGCCTGGAGCAGCCGCACACCGTCGCTCCCAACCTCGGTCTGCTCAGAACCCATGCCGACAACTGCGCCGACATGCAAATCCATCCCCTCACACGCGATCCGCGCGGCACCGTGATTGGTTCTTTGCCCAAAACCTCGCCCAGCATTACCGATGTGGGCGCCGACGCATCGCGCGAACATCTTCGCATTTGGCTTGAGGGTGAGCACTGGTACGCCCAGGGCCTTGGATCGACCAACGGCACAGTGCTCGAATCGGGCGCGGGCGACGGCGATATTGTGATTGAGCCGCCGCGCGACCAACGCGAGCCAGGCAAAGTCTATCCCCCCGTGGAAATCGCTAACAGCGACAGGCTCCATCTGGGTCTCTACACGACATTCCTTGTCATTGTGGACTAGCGCGGACGGCGATCGAAAGACGGTCGCCGTCCGTCTTATGTCTTCTGCCTTCTGCGTCGTAAACGACAATGCTCAGCGGTATACGTGGGCAGTGCGACTATCATGGTACTTTACCGATATCCGCACTGCTCGCGTATACGTGCGGCAACCCATGCCAGACAAAGGAACGCCATGGATACTACCGATAGCGCCTATGGCGACAAACTCGTCCGTCTCGATACGTTCGATACCGCCGTGGCGGTCGACCCCAGCGCCGAGGACGACGCCAAACGCCGGTTTATGACACTTATTCTCCAGACGGCCCACCGCAACAACGGCAACATCGGGCACGTGCTGCGCGCGACCAACACGAGCGGCGAGGTCTTTGCCGTCAAGCTGCTCAAGGACAACGTCATTCTCTCTGGCCAAGCCCCCGACCGCTCCGCCGAGCAATCGGCCGCGCACCTGGCCAACACCGCTGCGCTGTTTGAGGAGTACCGTCATCTGTGTACCGTCTCGAACCTGCGCGGATTTCCGCGCGTCTATGGCTACGGATCGTGCGAGGATGACCCGCTCATCCTCATGGAGTGGGTCGAGGGCACCTCACTCAAGCAGGCGCTGCCCCTGCTTCCTCACGACGCCTCGGGCGGGCTGACCACCCAGATGGTCGCCGCCGTCGGAAACGCCGTGCTTCGTGCGCTCTTGATGACCCAAGGCCTCGTGAATCCGGTCGTCCATCGCGACCTGTCGCCTGCCAATATTATGTTCCGCACCACCAGCCGAACGCTCGAGCAGCAGATTGCCGATTGCTCCTTTGACCCCTGCCTCATCGACATGGGCTCCGCGACCATGGCCCTCGGCGACGACACGATTACCCGGCGCGCCGACATCTGGCGCTTTGCCACGCCCGCATACGCCGCGCCCGAGATGCTCACGCAGGATATTGAAGGCATCGCGGCCCTTCGCCGTTCGCCGGCAATCGACGTCTATGCGCTTTCGAGCATTCTGTACCAGCTCTACAGCGGTCGTAAGCCGTTTGACTTTGAGTCGACGGACGCCGCTGCAACCGGCTCGTTCTATCTCGTAAAGACCAAGACCAAGCCGGCACCGCTCGAGCCGCGCTGCGAGGGCGATGAAGCGCTCGTCCAAATCATCATGAAGGGTCTCTCAGTCGAGCAGTGCGATCGTCCCACCGAGCAGCAGATGCTCGAGGTGCTCTCGGCATACCTCACCGATGCCGAATCCGAGGGCCGCGAAGGCGCGGGCAGTGACGCCGCAATCGACATCGACTCCGGTACACACCTTAAGGTCGACGTCGCCGGCGAGCGCGCGAGAGAGATCCTGGAGCAGGCCCGGCACGATGCCATGACCCGCCGCCGCTTTATTATCGGTGGCGTCGTTGCAGCCGTTGCGGGGCTCAGCGTCATTGGGGCGGCGACCCATGGCTTTGGCATCCCCGACTACCTTGACGGCATCCGCGGTTCACTTGATGACTACACCTGGGATCAGCTGCAGGAGATTTCGCTCAAGATTAAGGCCACCGAGACCCGTAGCGAGGCACGCGAGATTGCCAAGCGCTATCACCTGCTCGATGCCGATGGGCATATCCCCTATCCGTGTACCAAGCGTGTCACGCTCACCAACGGGCTGCAGGTTGGCGCGCAGCTTGTGGGCATCCGCCACGATGAGCTTCTGGACGGGACGGGCAAGGCCGGACTGACGTTTATGTTCGATGCGGGTATTGCCGAGCGCAACGCTGCGGCTGAACCGCCGAGCGCCGGCTGGGCAGATTGCGAGCTGCGGGAATGGCTCAACGGCGACGGCCTTAAGCTGCTGCCCAACGAGTTGCGCGCACTCATTAAATCTGTCAAAAAGATCTCGAATAACGTTGGCGCCGCCAGAAGCGCATCATGCCTGAGCGAGTTGCCCGCAACCCTTTGGCTGCCCGCCATGGTCGAGCTGTGCGGTACGCAACCGCCCGATTCGTTTACCGAGGACTATCACTACCTGGCAGACATCTACAACGGCGAGGGCAAGGAGTATCAGCTCTTCCGCGAGCTCAAGGTGAGCCCGTATTCCACGAACGAGACGATGGTCCGCCAGTGGAAGGGCAAGGACACCTGTTGGTGGGAGCGCACGGTGAGCCCCGACACATCGGAGAGCGAAGGCACGCTCTATATGAACCGCGTGGGGCACGACGGCGACGTCTTTACGTACGCAACGCCTGCGGAAAAGCCAAACAAGCTAACCTGTGTGATCCCCGGATTCTGCATCTAGGGAGCGGGCGCCTTGCCGCGGCGGGGCCCCTCCCCGGCAATTGTCTCGATCTGTAACACCAGCTCGGCAGATACAGGTCTAGATGTTACAGAACGAGACAAACCCCACCCCCCCCCCGAGACAACATCTCAATCTGTAACAACTAGGACCCAAATATCGGTCTTACTGTTACAAATCGAGATGTTCAGGTTACCCTCTAATGGTTTGTCTCGATCTGTAACATCTAGCAGGCAAAACGGTCCTCAGATGTTACAGATTGAGACGTTAAGTTGTGGCTCGATGTAATGTCTAGATTTGTAACAGTTACTCGATAAAAACGGGTCTAGTTGTTACAGATTGAGACATTAGACCGGCTACGGTCCGCCGACCAGGCTATCACCTCGGCCAATTAACAGAATGACATACATTTCAATCTCCACTGGACACCCCCAGGGGGTATTGGTGTATAGTATCGGCAGGTTAACAATTCCAACACCGAATCACGGAAAGGAGAAGCCATGGCTCAAGATAAATTCGATGTGGGCGGCATGACGTGCGCCGCCTGCCAGGCGCACGTGGACCGTGCCGTGAGCAAACTCGACGGCGTCCAAAGCGTCGCGGTCAATCTGCTCGCCGGCTCTATGCTGGTGGACTACGACCCTGCGCAGGTCTCCCCCGACGACATCTGCACCGCTGTCGACCGCGCGGGCTACTCGGCCTCGCCCATCAGCACGGGCACCGACGCTGTCCAAAGCGGAAGTGCGCAAGCCAGGTCCGGCGCCGCCCATATGGAGTCGCCGACCAAAAAGTTGGAGGCCGCCGCCTCTGCCATGCGCACCCGCCTCATCGTCTCGATCGTATTCCTCATCCCACTGTTCTACATAGGCATGGGGCACATGCTCGGCTGGCCGCTGCCCGGCATCTTCACCGACCACACCCACAGCATGACGCTCGCGCTCACCGAGCTCGTCCTGCTCATCCCCATCGTCTACGTCAACGACGCGTACTTTATCAATGGGTTTAAATCGCTCGCGCACGGCGCGCCCACCATGGACGCCCTCATCGCCGTGGGCGCCACCGCCTCCATCGTCTGGTCGTTCTACGCCATGTTCATCATGACCGACCAGCTAGCCGCGGGCCAGGTCCACGAGGCAATGATGACGGGCATGGACAATCTGTATTTTGAGAGCGCGGGCACGATCCTGTCGCTCGTCACCGTGGGCAAATACCTCGAGACGCGCAGCAAGTCCAAAACCGGCGGCGCCATCGAGGCGCTCATCGACCTGGCGCCCAAGACCGCGACCGTCGTTGCCGATGACGGCACCGAAACCACCGTGGACGTCGACAGCATCCTTCCCGGCCAGGTGCTGCGTGTGCGCCCCGGCGAGTCCATCCCTGTCGACGGCGTGGTGCTCGAGGGCGCGTCGGCCGTGGACGAGAGCGCGCTCACCGGCGAGTCCATCCCCGTAGAAAAGACCGCCGGCGACACCGTCAACGCCGCCACGGTCAACCGCACCGGATCGTTTACCTTCCGTGCCACACGCGTGGGCGCCGACACGTCGCTTGCCAAGATCATCCAGCTCGTCGAGGACGCCAACGCCACCAAGGCGCCTATCGCCCGCCTGGCCGACAAGGTCGCCGGCGTGTTTGTGCCCGTGGTGTTTGCGATCTCGGCCGTGACCTTCGTGGCGTGGATGGCGCTGACCGGCAGCGTGAACGAGGCACTCACCTCCGCCGTGGCCGTGTTGGTGATCAGCTGCCCGTGTGCGCTGGGTCTGGCCACGCCCGTCGCCATTATGGTTGGCACCGGCAAGGGCGCCGAGATGGGCATTCTGTTTAAGAGCGCCGAGGCGCTGGAGAATCTGCGCAACGTGGGCACCGTGGTACTCGATAAGACCGGCACCGTCACCCGCGGCAAACCGGCTGTGACCGACATTGTGCTTGCCGCGCGCGCCGACGGCTCGCCCGCTATGAGTGAAAAGGCGTTACTGAAGCTCGCTGCCGCGCTCGAGTGCCCGAGCGAGCACCCGCTGGCAGAGGCGATTATGGCCGAGTGCGAGGCGCGCGGAATCGTGGCGCGCATGGTCGAGGACTTTGCCGCCGTGCCCGGTCGCGGCGTCACGGCGCGCGAGGGGCAGAATGTCATCGCAGCCGGCAACGTGCGCCTGATGAACGAGCTGGGCGCGAAGGTTCCCGCCGGCCTTGCCGAGCAATTTGCCGCCGAGGGCAAGACGCCGCTGTTCTTTGCCAAGAACGGCGAGCTTGCCGGCACCGTTGCCGTGGCTGACGAGGTCAAGGAGACGAGCGCCGGGGCCATCGCCGCACTGCGCTCGCTTGGCGTCGACGTGCGCATGCTCACCGGCGACAACCGCGTCACCGCCGAAGCGATCGCCCGCCGCGTGGGGCTGAGCAGCGAACAGGTCATCGCCGACGTTCTCCCCGCCGACAAGGAACGCCACGTGCGCGAACTGCAGGATGCGGGCGGCAAGGTCGCCATGGTGGGCGACGGCATCAATGACTCCCCCGCCCTGGCGCGCGCCGACGTGGGCCTTGCCATCGGCACCGGCGCCGACATCGCCAAAGAAGGGGCAGATGTGGTGCTCATGCGCAGCGACCTCATGGACGTCGCCCGCGCCATCGAGCTTTCGCGCGCCACGATCCGCAACATCAAGCAGGACCTGTTCTGGGCACTGTTCTACAACGGCATCGGCATTCCGCTGGCGGCGGGCGTGTTCTCCCCGCTCACCGGATGGCAACTCTCGCCGATGTTTGGCGCCGCGGCCATGAGCCTGTCGAGCGTGTGCGTCGTGTCCAATGCCCTGCGTTTGAAATCCTTTAAGCCTAAAGTGGCAAAATAGGCTCACCATTAAGTCCATTTAGAACGGGTTTTCCAAGTGCCCAAGATTGACCTGAAAGAGGAGCGACGCGTACTTTGGTACGCGAGCGACGGCTTGAAGGTCAAGGTCGGGTGCCTGGGAAAGCCGACACAACAGAGAGGAATACCCATGCGTTTCACAATTAAGACTTCCGGCCTTATGTGCGGCCATTGCGATGCCACCGTCGAGACCGCGTTGCTCAACGTGGTCGGCGTGACCGATGCCGACGCCGATCACGAGACCCAGACTGTCCAGGTGGAGTGCGCCGACACCGTAACCGCCGAGCAGCTCGCCGCCGCCGTCGAGGGCGCCGGCGAGAAATTCCATGCCCTGTCCGTAACCGCCGCGTAGCAGGCGCCACCTGCCCCCTCAGAAGTTGCGGTGAAATACGGGCTGTTGAGCCGCCCTAGGCCCTTAAACAGTCCGTATTTCACCGCAACTGACAGGGGGGCATCCGGAAGATCGACCAGAAACGAGGACCCGCCATGATGGCAGACCATAAATCGGTGACCCGCATGCTCAAGACGGCACGCGGTCAGATCGACGGCATCCTGCGGATGGTCGAGGAGGACCGCTACTGCGTCGATATCTCCACGCAGCTCATGGCCACACAGGCGCTCCTCGCGCGCATTAACGCCGACGTGCTCAAGGCGCATATCGAGGGCTGCGTGACTTCGGCAATCGAATCGGGCGACGAAGACCTCAAAGCCGCCAAACTCGCCGAAATCGAACGCGTCGTCGACAAACTCTCCAAGTAATTGGGGCATTGGGGACAGGTACGTTTGCACCGTCTTGGTATTCCGGGGACAGGTATGTTTGCACCACATTGGTGCAGATTAACCTGTCCCCCTTGCTCTAAATCGGGTATAAAGGCGTGCAGCATATCGAACGAAAGGCAATTTGCATGAATGATTTTATGAAGGGTCGCAATGGTGCCGATGAACTCACCATCGTGATGGGTTTTGCCGGCATCGTCATCGCGATGATCGGATCGATAGCCCGCATCCAGTGGCTCAGCTGGATTGCCATCGCCGTAATCGTGATTGGCGTGCTGCGCGGCCTGTCCAAAAATATCGACGCACGTCACAAGGAGAACGAGGCCTTTGTCGCCGCGACTGCAAACGTACCCGGCTTGGGCAAGTTTGTAGCTAGCTTGGGCGGCGGAGCTACAGCGGCCAACGCCTCGCGCGCAGCCGGTACTAGCATGGAAGACTTTGAACGTGCCAAGCGCACAGCCAAGAAGATGTGGAAGGGCCGCAAGACCACGGCCTATCTTAAGTGCCCCAACTGCGGCCAGATGCTCTCCGTTCCCAAGGGCAAAGGCAAGATCCGCGTCACCTGCCCCAAGTGCCATGCCAAGATGGAGACGCGCTCATAGCCGCCATACCATGGGACAAATCAAAACCACCCCTAAAAGGGGTGGTTTGCTCTTAGGGTATAACCCTTGGAT
>CAJMST010000038.1 GCA_905216145.1 uncultured bacterium
TGGAGAGAACGCTCCCGCAAACTGCCTCTTGACAACTTATAGGAGCGTCGGTTTTCTTTTTACCAATTTCGGTATGGTCGACAATCCGCAGTTCAGCCCCGTAATCCGGCATAGTTTTGAAGTTAGTCATTGGGGACGTTCTTAAATGACTAGTCAAACAAGAACGTCCCCAACGACTAGTCGTTTAAGAACGTCCCCAACGACTACCCCGATGTTTTGCGGCGCCGTAACTAAATAAGTTTGGTACCTTGACATTCTTGTGTGGCACTCCTAGATTAGTTAGGCACAAAACAATCCCACTACCTAACTAAAGAAAGGAGCGATACGAATTCATGTGCGATGAACCCCTTAACCTTCGTCCGCACGAGCCCGGCGGCGACCCGTCGCAACCGGCAGACGTGCCCGAAGCAGTTAACGGCGAAGACAAGCTCGCCAAGCGCATCCTGAGCGGCCTAGGCTTTTGCGGCCACTACATGCACTTTCACGGCGGCGGCGTGTCCGGCAAGGCGCCCATCGTCTGCCTGCTTGCCAAGCAGGAAAACGGCGAGATGTCGCAGCAGGAACTCGGCATGCACTTCGACCTCAAGCCGGGGTCGCTTTCCGAAATCTTGTCCAAGCTCGAGTGCGCCGGCATCATCGAGCGCAGCCGCAATCCAAAAGATCGCCGGCAGCTCACCATTCGCCTGACCGAGATCGGCTGGGAGAAGGCCCGCATCGACCAAGCCGCCCGCATCCGCTTTAGAGAGCAGGCCTTTAGTGCCCTCAACCACGACGAGCGTGAACAGCTCGCCGAGATGCTCGAGAAAATCCGCGTAACCTGGGAGGAACTGGATGATTAAAACCCTTATGGGCAGCATCCGCGATTACATGAAGGTCACGATCGCCACGCCGCTGCTGGTGCTTGGCGAGGTAATCTGCCAGATGATGATCCCGTTTATCACCGCCGACATGATCGACGCCATCAAGGACGGCACTGCCGTTACCGAGATGCTGCCCACCGCCGGCCTTCTCGTACTCATCGCGCTGACGTCACTCGCCTTTGGCGCCGCCGCGGGCATCACCTGCAGCCATGCCAGCTGCGGCTTTGCCAAGAACCTGCGTCGCGACCTGTTCTACAAGATCCAGACGTTCAGCTTCGCCAACATCGACGAGTTCTCGAGCTCCTCGCTCGTCACGCGCCTCACCACCGACATCAACAACGTGCAGCAGGCCTTTATGATGCTCATCCGCATCGCCGTGCGCTCGCCGCTGGTGCTGGTCTTTGCCTTTACCATGGCATACGCCATGGGCGGCAGCGTCGCCATGGTCTACCTGGTCATCATTCCGCTGCTGGGCTTTGGCCTGTTCTTTATCATCTATAAGGTGCGCCCGATCTTTGCCCGCGTGTTCCGCAAGTACGACGCGCTCAACGAGTCGGTCGAGGAAAACGTCACCGGCATGCGCGTGGTCAAGAGCTACGTGCGCCAGGACTACGAGAAGGAGAAGTTCGCCACCGCCGCGCGCGATGTCCAGATGGACTTCACCCGCGCCGAGAAGCTGCTCGCCTTCAACAACCCCATGATGAACATCTGCGTCAACGGCGCGTTCGTCGTCATCATCTACCTAGGCTCCAAGCTCATCATCACGAGCCAGGGCACCCTGTTCGACGTGGGTCAGCTCTCCTCCATCTTTACCTACGGCTTCCAGATTCTGATGAGCCTGATGCAGCTGTCGATGATCTTTGTCATGGTAACCATGGCAGACGAGTCGGCGCACCGCATTACCGAGGTGCTGGCCGCCGAGCCCACGATCGCCAACCCGACCGAGCCCGTGCACGAGGTTGCCGACGGCTCCATCGACTTCGATCACGTGAGCTTTAAGTATTCCGAGCATGCCCGCCGCCAGGCGCTCGACGATATCGACCTGCATATTAAGAACGGCGAGACCATCGGCATTATCGGTGGCACCGGCTCGGCCAAGTCGACGCTCGTGAACCTGATCGCCCGTCTGTACGATGTCACGGAGGGCACCGTGCGCGTCGGCGGCGTGGACGTGCGCGACTACGACCTGGACGCGCTGCGCCACCAGGTAGCCATGGTCCTGCAGAAAAACGTGCTGTTTAGCGGCACCATCGCCGAGAACCTGCGCTGGGGCGACCCGAACGCCACCGACGAGGAAGTCCGCGAGGCCGCACATCTGGCCTGCGCCGACGAGTTTGTCGACGGCTTCCCCAAGGGCTACGACACCTGGATCGAGCAGGGCGGCTCCAACGTTTCCGGCGGCCAGAAGCAGCGCCTGTGCATCGCGCGTGCCCTGCTGCGTCGCCCCAAGATCTTGATCCTGGACGACTCCACGAGCGCCGTCGACACCAAGACCGACGCCAAGATCCGCGAGGGCCTGGCGAGCTACCTGCCCAACACGACCAAGCTCATCATCGCCCAGCGCATCAGCTCCGTGCAGGACGCCGACCGCATCATCGTCATGGAGGGCGGCCGCATCAAGGACATCGGCAACCACGATGAGCTGCTCAAGACGAGCGAGATCTACCGCGAGACCTTTACCTCGCAAAATAAGATGAGTGCCGAAGGCGAGGACGCGGGCGAGACCGCCGCAGCCGACACCGAGGCATCCGCACCGCAAGCTCAGACCCAGGAAGGAGGCGAGGCACATGAGTAAGGCCGCTACCGCCGAGCGCGCGCGCAACCGCAAGGGCGGCACCATGACGCGCCTGATCAAGATGCTCTTTGGCTTCTACCCGGTGCTTTTGCCCCTCGTCGTCGCCGGCGTTGTGCTCTGCGCCATCATCAACTCCATCGGCGCGACGTTTCTCCAGAGCGCGCTGCAGGTCATTAGCGAATCGTGGCAGTCGGGCGACTGGACGGCCGCGCAGCCCAAGATTCTGAAGCTCGTGACCACCCTCGGCTGCATCTACGCCGTGGGCGTCGCCTCCTCGCTCTTCTGGAACCGCGCCATGGCCGTCATCACGCAGGGCTCGCTCGAGAAGCTGCGCGAAAAGATGTTCAACCGCATGCAGGACCTGCCGATTCGCTACTTCGACACGCACCAGCGCGGCGACATCATGAGCCACTACACCAACGACATCGACACGCTGCGTCAGATGATCAGCCAGTCGCTGCCCAACCTGCTCATGACGATCATCGTCATCGTCACCGTGTTCTTCATCATGCTGTACTACAGCATGTGGATGTGCCTGGTCATCATCGCCGGCGTCGCCTTTATGACCTTTATGACCAAGCTGCTCGGCTCCAACTCCGCGCGCTTCTTTATCGCGCAGCAGACCGAGCTCGGCGTGGTCGAGGGCCATATCGAGGAGGTCATGAACGGCCAGAAGGTCGTCAAGGCGTTCTGCCACGAGGCAGCCGTCGAGGCCGATTTTGACGAGCGCAACGAGAAGCTCTTCGAGGTCTCGCAGAAGGCCAACATGTACGCCAACATCCTCATGCCGATCCTCGGGAACCTGGGCGACTTGCTCTACGTGCTGGTCGCGCTGACCGGCGGCATCTTCCTGGCGCTGGGCGTGCCCAACCTGAGCCTCTCGGGCATGGCGCTCTCCATCGCCGTCGTGGTGCCGTTCCTCAACATGACCAAGCAGTTCTGCGGCCAGATCGGCCAGATCTCGCAGCAGATCAACGCCGTGGTCATGGGCCTTGCCGGCGCCGAGCGTATCTTTGAGCTGCTCGACGAGGAGCCCGAGGCCGACGAGGGCTACGTGACGCTTGTCAACGCACAGGTGAACCCCGAGACTTGGCAGCTCGAGGAAGCCGACCACCGCACCGGCATGTGGGCCTGGAAGCACCCGCACCGCGCGACCGGCGAGATCGAGTACGTGCCGCTGCGTGGCGACCTGGTCATGGATAACGTGGACTTTGGCTACACGCCCGACCACGAGGTGCTGCACGGCGTGTCCGTATACGCCAAGCCGGGCCAGAAGGTCGCGTTTGTCGGTGCCACCGGTGCCGGTAAGACGACCATCACCAACCTCATCAACCGCTTCTACGACATTGCCGACGGCAAGATCCGCTACGACGGCATCAACGTCAACAAGATTCGCAAGTCCGACCTGCGTCGCTCGCTGGGCGTGGTGCTGCAGGACGTGAACCTGTTCACCGGCACCGTGATGGACAACATCCGCTACGGCAACCTGGACGCCACCGACGAGGAGTGCATCAAGGCGGCCAAGCTCGCGGGAGCGGACGACTTTATCACCCGCCTGCCCGACGGTTACGACACCATGCTCACCGGCAACGGCGCGCAGCTGTCGCAGGGCCAGCGCCAGCTGATCTCGATCGCGCGCGCCGCCGTCGCCGATCCGCCGGCGATGATTCTGGACGAAGCAACGTCGAGCATCGATACCCGCACCGAGGCTATCGTGCAGGCAGGCATGGACAAGCTCATGGAGGGCCGCACGACGTTTGTCATCGCGCACCGCCTCTCCACCGTGCGTAACTCCGATGCGATCATCTGCCTTGACCACGGCCGCATCATCGAGCGCGGCAACCACGACGAGCTGATCGCCAAGCGCGGATACTACTATCAGCTCTACACGGGTGCATTTGAGCTCGAGTAGGACCGGTTACTGACGGAGGGCGCCCCGGGGGCGGGCGGGGTAATTCCTCCGTGCTCAAACATTCTCGCTTCGCTGCGAAACTGCGCGCGGAGGAAATACCCCGCCCGCCCCCGGGGCGCCCTCCTGCGCGCGATCAGCCCGTCATTTAGAACGGAATAAAAGTTTGCGAGGCCCTGGCCGTTTGGCCAGGGCCTCGTTTTGTAAGTAGTCAAAAAAGCCCTGTCCCAAATGAGCTAGTTGAGGAGTTGGGCCATGGCGTTGACGAATTTTTGTACTTGGAGGGTTGGCTCGAGCGGGTAGTGCAGAAAGACCGGCACCTCGCGGCCGCACAGGAACGGTACGCCCACAAAGGCCGGGTGTACCCCCGACCACGCGCCGCAGGTGAGCACCGCGTCGCCCTTTTCCTCCGCCTCGTTAAAGAGCGCAAAGTCGAAGCTATCCACATCGATCACGTCCACGCCGCCGTCGGCTAACAGGTCGATACGCAGGCTGTCCATGGCATCGTTGCCGTGACGGAGCACGCGCAGGCGCATGCCCTCCAAGTCGGCGACCGTAATGCGATTCTTGCGCGCCAGCGGACTCGTGCGCGGCAGGTCGATATAAAACGGCACGTTGACGATGCGGAGCTTTTGGCAAGTGTCACCCCAGCGCGGGGTCGAAAAACTCGACTGCACCACATCGACCTCGCGGCCCAAGCTGCGCATGACGGATTCGCGCTCGTCATAGAGGTCGCTTACCGGCACGATCTCAAATCGCAACGACGGTTCCAGATCGTGGATGCCCGACCACATCGACAGCGTCTGGCGCCCCGGGCACATCATCGACACACCCAGACGCACGGCACCGCCATCGCCCGCCGCGCGTCGGGCGCGGCGCAGCGCGTCCTCGGACTGCCGCATGATTGAACGCGCATCGTCCACCAGCAGAGCACCCGCCGGCGTCACCTTGACGCCCGAGTGCGAGCGCTCGAACAGCGTAATACCGAACTCCGCCTCAAAACCCGATACCTGCTTGACGAGCGCCGGCGTCGACACGCGCAGCTTTGCCGCCGCACGCGAGAAGCTTCCCAGCTCCGCGGCGGCCGATATGGCCTCAAGTCGTCGATCGTACACGTCAATCTCCCGTTTTCGCGCCCGTGACCGCATGGTGCCACAGGGGGTTGTTTTCGCAGGTCACGCGCTCAATTGAAAATAAACTGCATCGCACAGTGTAAACCTACGGTTAACGCCATTCTAACAAATATGCAATTCACCTGCGCAAATGCAAAGCATACGATAACCAGCGAAAACCACGTGGGTCGGTTAATGGGAGCGACCCACCGGGAGGCACAAGAAGGGAAGTTCCTATGAGCAATTGGCTTAAGCTCGAGGGCGATGTCTGCGCCGTAACCGGCGCACTCGGCGGTATGGGCGCCGAGATTTGCCGCGAGTTCGCCCGCAACGGCGCCAACGTCGTCCTGCTCGACCTGGACGAGGAGAAGGTCAAGGCCGCAGCCGCCGACCTCGCCGCCGAGTTTGGCATCCACGCCGAGGGCTACAAGATGAACGCTACCGATGAAACCGAGGTTCAGGCCGCCGTCGATGCCACCATCGCCGACTTCGGTCGCGTCGACGTTCTCGTCAACACCGCCGGCATCCTGCGCTTCGCAGCTATGGAAGACCTGCCGCTGAGCGACTGGGAGCAGGTGCTCAACGTCAACCTCACCGGTTACTTCATCACCTCGCAGCGCTTTGGTCGCGAGATGATCAAGGCCGGCCAGGGCCGCCTGGTGCACATCTCGACCGTCGCCAGCCACTCCCCCGAGACGTTCTCGGGCGTGTACAGCTCCACCAAGGCCGGCGTCAACATGATGTCCAAGATGCTCGCCGCCGAGTGGGGCCCCTACGGCGTCCGCTCCAACTGCGTCGAGCCCTGCTTCGTTAAGACCCCGATGTCGGCCAACTTCTACGCCGACCCCGAGGTCGAAAAGAGCCGCAGCCGTCTGATCGCCACGCGCCGCATCGGCGAGGTCAGCGATATCGCCAACGCCGTCATGTTCCTGGCGTCCACGCGCTCGGACTTTACCACCGGCGACGCCATCAAGGTCGACGGCGGCTTCTCCAACATGATGGGCGACCTCACCGCCAAGCCCGGCGGCCGTCGCGCCTATGCCGACAACTACCTTAAGAACAAGGGTGTCGAGCTTTGGTCCGATGAGTCCGGTGTCGCCAAGCCGACCGACCAGTAAACCAACCTGGCAGGGAGGTCCCGCGGACACGCCCGCTCCTCCCCCGTATCGATTAGAAAGAGTCCAATGGCTTCCACCAACTCCAACAAGGGTCGCGCCGTCGTGCTTTCCGCCGCGTGCGTCACCATGTTCTTCATCAGCTCCATCGCGCTGTATTCCGTCGTGAGCAAGAACCTGCTCGCCGTCTACCCCGAGTGGTCGAGCGCCCTTACCTGGGCGTTCCCGGTCTTCCAGACCATCATGGCCGTGACGGGCATCTTCGCCGGCCGCATCTCCGACAAGATCGGTCCGCGCAACGTCGTGATCGCTGCCGCCGTGTGCTACGGCCTGGGCTGGTTCATGTCCGGCACCGTCACCGAGCCGTGGCAGTTCTACCTGTGGTTCTCGCTCGTCGCCGCCATCGGCAACGGTCTGGGCTACAACCCGGCGCTCACCACCGGCCAAAAGTGGTTCATTGACAAGAAGGGCCTCGCCTCCGGCATCACCCTGGCCGCTTCGACCGCCGGCCCCGCCGTGCTGTCCCCGGTGCTCGCCTCGCTGCTCATCCCGAGCCTGGGCATCTTTGGCGCCCTCAAGGCACTCGGCGTCATCTTCTTTGTGACGATCGCCGCCTCCGCCCTGTTCCTGAAGGCCCCCGAGGCCGGCTGGCTGCCCGAGGGCTTCGAGGCCCCCAAGGGCGGCGCGCATGCCGGCACCTTCGGCGACCTCACCCCAGGCGAGATGGTCAAGACCCCGCGCTTCTGGGTCCTCATCGTCACCTTCGCCTTTGCCGCCACCGCGGGCACCCTGCTCGTGGGCAAGGTTGCCTCCATCGCCGCCGTCCAGCTTTTCGCCGACCCCACGAGCGCCGCGGCCGTCGCCCTCGGCGGTGTAGTGGTCTCCGTCAACACCTGCGCCAACCTGGTTGGCCGTCTGTCCTTTGGCCAGATCATCGACAAGCTCGGCGCCTATAAGTCGCTGCTCATCAGCCTTGTCGTCACCATCGTCGCACTCGTCATCATGTCGATGAGCTTTACGCAGAGCATGTTCTTTGTGGCACTCGCCCTGCTCGGCTTTAGCTTTGGCGCCCTGCTCGTCATCTACCCGCCGCTCACCGGTGGCGCCTTTGGCACCAGCAACATCGGCGTCAACTACGGCATCATGTTTTTGGGCTATGCCGCTTCCACCTGGATCAGCCAGCCCATCACCGCCGTGCTGTATCACGCCGAGGCCGGCAGCGCCGCCTACCAGCAGTCCTTCTACGGCGCCATTGTGATCGCCGCCATCGCCGTCGTGCTCACCGTCTACATGATGGTCTCCGACAGCAAGAAGAAGTCCGCCTAGTTTTACCGATGCGACAAAGGGACAGCCCCTTTGTCGCATTCCACCGGCCACCAGTATTAAGGAGTCGAAATGTCTGAGCTCAACCCCGTCCGCATTGCCGTTATCGGCGCCGGCGCCATGGGCCGCAACCACATCCGCTTTGTCACCGAGGAGCCCGAGGCCGAGCTCGTCGCCATCGCCGACGCCTTTGAGGGCGCCCGCGCCACGGCCGAGGCCGCCGGCGTGCCGTTTTACACCGATCCCGCCCAGATGATGGACGAGGTCAAGCCCGAGGCCGTCATTATCGCCACCCCCAACGACCTGCACCTGGGCGTTGCTCGCGAGGCTGTGAAGCGCAACATCGTGCCGCTGGTCGAAAAGCCGATCTCCAACGATCTTGAGGATGCCCAGGCCTTCGCCGCCGAGGCCGAGACCGCCGGCGTGCCCGTGCTCGTGGGCCAGCACCGTCGCCACAATCCCTTCGTCAACAAAGCCAAGGAGATCATCAAGTCCGGCGAGCTGGGCAAGCTCACCGTATCGAGCTTCCACTACATGATCTATAAGAATGACGAGTACTTCGACGTCGAGTGGCGCCGCAAGAAGGGTGCCGGCCCGATCCTGGTCAACCTGGTGCACGACGTCGACCTGCTCCGTTACCTGCTGGGCGAGCCCGTTGCCGTCCAGAGCATGCAGTCCAGCGCCGCCCGCGGTTTTGAGACCGAGGACTCCGCCGTGGTCAACGTCCGTTTTGCCGATGGCGCGCTCGCGAGCATGACCATCTCCGACGCCACCGCCAGCCCCTGGAACTGGGAGGCCACCGCTCGCGAGGATCCGCAGTACCGCCCCTTCGACGCCGATGCCTACTTTATCGGCGGCACTAAGGGCGCCCTTTCGCTGCCCCGCCTGCACCAGTTCTCCTACGACGGTGCCTCCAACTGGCACAAGCCGCTGCAGATGGAGATTCCGGCCGTCGACCCGGCGCTGCCGCACAAGATGCAGCTCAAGCACTTTGTGAAGGTTGTCCGCCGCGAGGTCGAGCCCGTCGTGACCCCCGCCGACAACGTTAAGACGCTCACGCTTCTTAACGCCATCAAGGAGGCCGCCGAGACCGGCCAGCTCGTCGAGCTGTAACGCCTTAAGAGCGACCGCGGCAGAAACCCCATGCCGAGCCCCTCGGTCCGCCACAAATAAGCCCCTCTTCTTTGCCCCGCGAGCAACCTCCTGCCCGCGGGGCATTTTGCTACCTTGCCGACGATTTTTCTGGGGCGGGGGCCTTTTTGCACCTCGGCTTGATTCGTCCGCTACGAAATGGGGCTATCTACTACGTTTAACCGATCGCCCTCAACCATGCCAAATTTCGCGAAGTAAAAACCGACGCTCCTATAAGTTGTCAAGAGGCAGTTTGCGGGAGCGTTCTCTCCA
>CAJMST010000039.1 GCA_905216145.1 uncultured bacterium
CGGTCTTTCATGCAGCAGGGGCTCTCAATGTTTTTATGTCCTGCTCATATCGTCTATGCCGGCACCCCGGGACACTCCTTGGCAGCAACCACACCTAGTCATTGGGGACGTTCTTAAATGACTAGTCGCTGGGGACAGTCTTGATCAAAACGGCCGCCGAAGCCCTCGTTGGCATCGCCCTATAGGGGGTCTGCAAATAGCTGTGGTCAAAAAACATCAAAAATGAGTACTGTTACCTTTTTAGTAGCAGCGCAATTCGGCTTTTTCGGGTCTCTTAGGCGTCTCGGCGCGTCGGATGAACTAACGTATCTCCCCAAATGTACAATAAAATGGACTCCTAACGAGAAATAATATCGTTAGGAGTCCATTATTTAGTACAAACAAATGTGACAATCTAGGCAACAGTACTCATATTTGGCATTTTTTGCCCACTGCCCCTTGCGCGAAGGTCCGCAGCGGAAAGTATGGCCCGTTTCGATGCACAAAAATGGGATGAATCTTCCCTGGCAACCGCCCAGAAAGATCCACCCCAAAGCAAGCGCTCGCTAGAACGTTCCGCCGCCGCCTCCGCCGACGCCGCCGCCTCCGCCGCCCGAGAAGCCGCCGCCACCGCCGCCGCTCGAGCTATCGGAACTCGAAGCCAGCTCGCGGATGGTCTCGTGATACACATCGTTGAACGAATCGAGCGGCGACTCGTTGCCGTAGTGATGGTAATACCACCAGTAGCAGGGGTAGTTGTCGTAGAAATCGTCGCTGTTGCGCAGGTCCGCAGGCACGGCCTCGGCCAGCTGTCGCAGCACTTCTTTCGAAACGCCCAGAGCAACGCCCATCACCAGTAGCTTGTTCCACAAGATCAGGTCACTGGGGACGGCCTCCTTCAGGCGCGTAAAGTCCTCGAGCCAATGCTTGAGCGCCTTGCAGCGGGCCGCCACCTCGGCGCCCTCCGGCGTGTAGCGGCGGAAGGTGCAGCTCAGGACGAAGCCCACGATCGTGACGGGGATCGAAATCGCAGCAGCAACGACGTTGGCCTCCGCAAAGTCGGTATAGAACAGAGAGCCCAAAATGCTAAAGACAATAATGACGCCGAGAACCAAACCGGCAACCAGAGCGACGCTACCGTCCGATGCGATAAGCTCGCGCCCTTCCAGCTTGCCCTTGACCGTAGTCTGATAGTCCTCGAGCTTGTCGCCAACGGACACAGTGCGCTCGCTAGCGTACTCCTCCAGCTCGCTAAACGTGCGCGAACGGGCTCCGTCCTTATCGGGCTTAACGCCGGCGAAAAAGACCTTGAGCACATCGCGATCGATGCCGTCCTTCTTGGCAGCCTTCCAAGCCTCATCGGTCACTGTGATGCGATACGTCTGCTCCTCTTTTTCGCGACGGAGCAGACCCTTCTTCTTGGTCTCGGTCGCTTCTTCCAGCTTGATCACGCGGTCGTCGGTCAGCTTCATCAGTGTGGCGATATATGCCTGATCGGGCACGTCGTTCCAGCTCATAAGAGCTGCAAGCACCGCGGGATGGTCGGCCGAGGGCACATCGCGGAAGTACTCGTCCTGGAAGAGCGGCTTGGGCTTGGGCCTGCGCAGCTTGAGCATCACGATCACACCGGTATAGGCAACCGCCACGACAACACACACCACGGCAATCGCGCTGGCAACCGCACGCGCGTGCTCACGGCGGGCGTTAGCTTCGTCGGCCCATTCCTTCTCTTCGCTCAGGATCGTTGACATGCGCTCTTCGCCCGAGGCGGCAAGCTGCGGCACCCAGTCGCTAGGGAAGGCGATACGTGCCTCGGCGAATTCGCCCTGGTGCACGCAGGGAATGGTATAGGTGACCATGGGCTCGTCCTCATCGAGCGACACGTCGCCCGTCAGCGGACCATGGCCCCATGCGCGGAAGTTAACGCCCTTGACGGCCGCCGTCCCGGCAGCGGCATTCGCGAAGCACACTTCCATCTCGACGTCATCGGAATCCGCAGACCAGCCGTCACCCACGAACTTCCAGTAGAGCTCGGCGGTATCGGCCCAGTTCATAACCGCACCGGTCATGGTGTAGCTCACGTAGTAGATTGCGCTGTCGCCGCTCTCGTGAGGGCTGAACACCTTAATCCTTACGCCGTCACCGGTCTGCTCGACCGTGTAGACGCCAGAGTCGCCCTTGTTCGCGCTATCGACTTTGTTAAACGCGGTGTCCTCTTCCTCGACACTCAGCACGTCGACGCCCGCCGTGCCGCTCTGCTGGTTGGAGCCCGTATTGATCTCCCAAAACACGCCGTTGATGTCGTCATCGAAATCGAACTGGCGTCCCTCGACAACGGTCAGCGATCCATCGGCCTCGACCGTGGCACTGATGTAGGTTTGGGTCATGGAATACCCGTCGGCACGTGCAACGGCGGGCAACAGCAGCAGCGCGCACGCGACGAGCGCGCAAATGGAAGCAAATCGCGCAAACGGGCGGCGCTGCCGACAGGCATTGGCAACGGGGGCGTTCATAGGCACATCCTTTGTCTGTAAAACCAACATCGCCATTGTCCCACGTTTGCGGGCACACATGACGAACATCTAGGCGACCGGAGCGTCAAACGGGATGAAAGTCACGCCCGCACCCCGGTAGCTAGTCATTGGGGACGTTCTTAAATGACTAGTCATTAGGGACACCCTTGGCATGGCCTGCGCCGGCAATAGATACCACTTCATAGCTCCGTCACAGGTGTAGCGGCTTTGTGTTGCCGCGGCACGCGCTGATTGAGCCGCCAGCCGAGGGGCATAAAGCAGTTGAGCGAAAACGGTTTGCCCCTTTGCCGTTCGCTCGAGGATCATGTCCCCCTTTTCCGCGGAAACCCCGGCAGTTGCGAAGAGCTGCCGGGGTTTCTGTCGTCTAAGGTGCCGAGTTGATGGACAGGAATCAAAACCGAGTCTGCAGCCCGCCATACGCAATGCGGGGCCTCGACAACTTGTGGACCACAGCGACGCCTTCCCCACCGCGCCCCGCGCTATACTCGTCCGCATGGATATCAAAGCACGCAACATAGCAACGCCTACCGCGGACGCGCCAGCGACGCCACCCGCCTCCGCCCCCGCGCCCGTCGTGGGCCGTTTTGCCCCGTCGCCCTCGGGCCGCATGCACCTGGGCAACGTGTTCAGCTGCCTGTGCGCGTGGCTTTCGGCCCGCAGCCAGGGCGGCAGCATCGTGTTGCGCATCGAGGACCTGGACGATCGCTGTAAGCGCCCGGAACTTGCCGCTCAATTGATTGACGACCTGGCTTGGCTGGGGCTTGAGTGGGACGAAGGCCCCTACTACCAGCACGATCGTCTGGACTTGTACGAGAGCGCCTTGCACCAGCTACAAGACGCCGGCCTCACCTACCCCTGTTTTTGCACGCGCGCCGAGCTCCACACCGCGAGCGCGCCGCACGCCAGCGACGGCACGCCCATCTACCGTGGCGCCTGCCGAGGCCTTTCGGCCGAAGAGGTCGCCCGCCGCAGTGCCCTGCGCGCCCCGGCCACGCGTCTGCGCGTGCCCACCGTCGACGACCTCGCAGACGATGTGGTCGAATTCGTGGACCGCACGTATGGTGCCCAATGCGAAGCACTCGCCACCGAGTGCGGTGACTTTTTGGTGCGCCGCAGTGACGGCGTGTTTGCCTACCAGCTAGCCGTGGTGGTCGACGACGCCGCCATGGGCGTCACCGAGGTCGTGCGCGGATGCGACCTGCTGGGCTCCACGCCGCGCCAAATCTATCTGCAGCATCTGCTGGGACTTCCCACACCGCGCTACGCGCACATTCCGCTGCTCATGTCACCGGACGGCCGCCGCCTTTCCAAGCGCGACCGCGACCTGGACCTGGGCGAGCTCCGCACCCGCTTTGGCACGCCCGAGGCACTGTTGGGATGGCTCGCCGGGCAAACAGGCATCGCGCCAGACACCACGCCGCGCTCTGCCGAACAGCTGGTCGAGCACTTTAGCTGGGACGTCATCCGTGCGCACCGCGAGAACATCACTGTAACGGTCGAGTAGCCAGCCACCCCGCCTCTACGCAACATCCCAGGGCTGGAGTTCGTCACCCAAGCGAACGATGCAGTCGTAGAGCACGGTATGGCGCTCGGCCGGGTTGGTGTCACGATGAAAATGCCCGTAGTACCAACGCTTGTAGTCCAGGCGGTCCTCCAGCTCGTCGAAAAACGTGGTGAGTCGATCGACATCGGGATAATTCCAGCCGGGCGCCGGATAGAACGTGGGCGAAAGCATGCGCGTAGAGCAGGTGTGGGTGATCACGTAGTCGACCTTCCAACCCACGCTGTCGAGCTTTGTCCGCGCCTCCTCAAAGTTGCGCTCGTCCGGCAGTTCCTGCGGCCACCAGCTGGAATACGGAATGCGGTATTCTTTATCCACGCTCGTGGCGCCGCCCATGGTAAAGATCGTTGAGCCGTCGAGTTCAAAAACCTCGCCACGCGTCAGGCGCCGTATGGGAGAGGTATCCGACAGGCGCTGCGTCAGCCCACCGTGCCACAACTCCATGGGGCGCTCCGCCCAGTGATCGAAACGCTCGTGGTTGCCGTCGACGAACAGCACGGTATAGGGGCGCGACTCCAGCCAGGCGATATCGGCGCACTCCTCGGCAGAGAAATCCCACGGAAAGCCAAAGTCGCCCGCGACAATCAGATAGTCGTCGCCCGTCAGACTATCCCCAAGATCCCAGTCGCGAAGCTTTTGCATGTCGAGCCCACCGTGAATGTCACCCGTCACATAGACCGTCATCGGATCACCACTTCCCTGCAAGTCGCTAGCCCACATTCTGCACGATTACTAAGCTAACCGTTCCAGCCCTTCCATCCCTTAGGGCTTACCCTTCGTTCTTCCATCCAAACGGGTCAAGCACCCAAAAAACCAGATCGAGCACGCCGCCGGTCATCATGGCGCCGGCAAGAGCCATGCAAACGTGCAGAGAACTGGCACTTCGGAGCACGTCGAATGGCCCCAGAACAGCCAGCAGCACGACCGCTGCGCCGGCCACGCACAGCGCAAGACACGGCCCCGCGTCCTTGACGCACCTCTTTGCGAGACGCCTGGTGTTGTCACTCATCGATATCGAACTCCTTAGAGGGTCGTTGTTCAGGTACGTGCCGTCGCGGCAGAGCAGGACGGCAGGTTAAGTGTCCCATGCCGTGCGGACACGTTTGAGTTACCCTACAAATTATTGAATTTGATAAAATGTAGGGTAACTACTCGGAAGGGAGGCTCCGTGCCCGTCTTAGAAGATGTCCTAGAAGAGGAATATGCACGCTCGAACCGCCTCTTGGGCCTCATGGAGCAGGAAATCGGTCTCCTTCCAAAGGGCAGCATCCGCATGCGAAACATAAAGGGCCACGAATACTGCTATCTCAACTATCGAGTCGGCGACAAGGTCAAAAGTGACTATGTGCCTGCTACAGAGGTTGATGAGCTGCAAGCCAAAATCGAACGTCGAAGGGCTCTTGCGGCCGCCATCAGAGAACAAAAGCAGTCTCAAAAGCTAATCATACGTGCGTTGGGAAGGGTGCCGAATGCTGACTGAACAGCAGAGATTTTCCTCTAAAACAATTTGAAAACCTTGCCGCATACATGCTGTTCGCATCCGCTGAGTCCGAGCCGCTGCCCAAGTCACCATGTGCCCGGCACACAAATAGTTACACGCGGAACTATTCCAAAACCGAAAGAACCACTGCAGTTAGTACCCGATAACCATAATGCCTTTTAACGGAACAGGCATGCGCCCGCTTGCATACAATGTTTTGAAAAAAGTTACGACCTTTTCGTAGTCTCTGCTTGAGTTGTTACCACTCTTGTACACATTACGAACGACTACACAAAGATATGCTGCATCCTGTATCATGCACGCTTCAAAAAAATCCTTCAGAAACTGGTTGTTCGCGACAGCGCGCCCGGCCTCAATCTCCACTATCGTGTTAGTGTCCCTATGGACGGCATCGACCTCAAAAGCTTTATCAATTAAGCCTTTTTCCCCATACAACACTGGCATCGATAGTTTCTCGTTTTTCTTTTTCCCCGCCTCAACATTGAAACCAAATCGCTTCAAATCGAACGCCAAAATTCGGAGCACACTATCGCTGTGCTCACTGTTTTTATCAGAACGAATCTGCTCAATATTTTTATTTACAGCTTTTACAACGTCCATTAACGGCTGCGGCGGACGACCGTTTAATGGGAAGTAAATCCAGTTGCACTCCATTGATAGTCCTTTGTCTATATTCATTCAGCCACTGCGGCTATTTTAAATTAATGTTATAAAACACCGACGACTAACGATGCCATAAACAGTCAATCGGCCAACCTTTTAGCAGTTAGCGAACCATGCAAGCAAACAGAAACCTTAATCAACATGACGGATCGGCGCTTTCGGTCATTAGCAAACAGAATCACTTGCCCATGGAGCCATTTACCCTTGGCCTTTCAATTAGGACTGGCATCAAATGCCGCATGCCCTAGTAATATTAAGATCCTTCCATGGCTGCCACGCAGCGGCCCACGCACCCAACAACATCCATATGTGAAACTCATACTTTTGCAACGCGATTTTGATCCATATGATCCGTTCGCCTTGCTTATCCCATTTCTGCCGCCGGCTTGTCATCGGCACCCCATCCCCCGCTATCGAGGTCCAATACTTCCCCACCGCCGCGCAAAAACTCATCTAACATTAATCTTGGCTCAAGAATCGCTTAATCTATAACCTGCACTATAGAGTTCGACCAAGGGCGGGGCGGCGTCACGCAGGCCGCCGAACGCAACGCTCGCGCCCGGGCAGATCGCCCGGCGTCGCGCCCATCGAACGAAAGGACAGGTCATGGACGACCTTGAAAAAGTTGAAACCATCCGCACCAAGTGCAACGTGAGCTACACCGATGCCAAGGCCGCGCTCGACGCCGCCAACGGCAACGTCCTGGATGCCATCATTTGGCTTGAGTCGCAGGGCAAGACCCAGACCACATCGGCGCATGCCGCCACCGAGTCCACGCCAGTCAATGAGCCCTCTGCC
Source organism: uncultured bacterium (assembly GCA_905216145.1). Taxonomy (GTDB): domain Bacteria; phylum Actinomycetota; class Coriobacteriia; order Coriobacteriales; family Coriobacteriaceae; genus Collinsella. Next base: position 7,037 of record CAJMST010000039.1, read on the forward strand.
GAGATGGTCGCCGCGCAGGCAGCCTACGAAAAGTCGAGCGAAAAGACCGACTTCTCTAAAAAGATGGACAGCGTATGGGAGTACCTCAAAAAACTCTTCCGCCTGAGTCTGGACACCAAGTTTATCGCCACGCGCCGCGATGCGATCATCCTCAACATCCCTATCCTGATCCCCATCGTCGCGTTATTTGCCTGGGGCGCCACGATATGGCTGATGCTGATTGGCCTGTTCTTTGGCATGCGCTACCGCATCGACAGCGACGGCGACGTGCCCGGCAGCATCAACAACCTTATGGATCACGCCGCCGACGCCGCGGACGACATCAAGCAAAATCTCAACGACGACAAGTAATCGCAGACGGGGGCACACATGGCACGGATCCTGATCGTAGAGGACGAGGAGAAAATCGCCCGCTTTGTGACGCTCGAGCTGGAGCACGAGGGCTACCAGGTGGAGCACGCCGCCGACGGCCGCACCGCCGTGGACCTGGCGCTGGAGCGCGACTACGATTTGATTCTGCTCGATGTGCTGTTGCCGCAGCTCAACGGCATGGAGGTCTTGCGGCGTGTCCGCAAGCACAAGGATGTGCCGGTGATTATGGTCACCGCGCGCGATGCCGTGATGGACAAGGTTGCCGGGCTCGATGCCGGCGCCGACGACTACTTGACCAAGCCGTTTGCAATCGAGGAGCTGTTCGCACGGATCCGCGTGGCGCTGAAGCGCTCGGAAGCCGTGCGGGCGGCTTCGGGCGTTGGCGGCGCCAGCGCCGGGGCGGGTATGGCG
>CAJMST010000040.1 GCA_905216145.1 uncultured bacterium
CCGTTGCCGCGCCCCGCAGTGCCCGCTTCCCCCGAGAACAATTATCAGTGCAGGTCACAGACTTGTGCTTTGTCGGTGTGGTCAGGGATTCGGTAAAAGTCTACTCACTTAGTTTTGCGTGATGCATATTGTCCGCAACGAGACCCCAGCCGGGGTGATTCCATCGCAAATTCCGGTGACCGGGGGCAGCTAATTAGGCGCCGTACGGGTTGCGGGCTCGTTCTATGCGCTGGCGGATGTGGGCGTATTCGACAATCAACAGCACCAGCAGTAGGGCCATGATAGCCAGGTAGCTTACGACGGCACCCATCAGGCCAAGCAGGTTGATCAGGATCACCGGGAGCACCACGCTCACGGCAAAGCAGATCAGGTAGATCTTGGTGACGTCTCCAGCGTGGCGCAGGACCGTGATAATGGCGTAGATAAAATCGATGGCCGCGGTTACGCCGCCGGCGACGACCATCAGCAGCGCCAATGTGCGGTAGCGCTCAAAGTTGAGACCGTACATAAAGCTCATGAGGGGAATGCCGGGACCTGCCATAAATGCGGCGCACACGCCGGTGATGGCCACGATCAGTGCCATAACGGCAATAATAATCAAGTCAAAACGGCGGCGTTTGCGTGGGTTCGCCCAAATGCTCGACAGACGCAAAAGCTGCGGTTTATAGACAAATCCGATGCTCAGCAAAATAGCCTGCGCCGGAAAGAACAGGGCATTAAAGTACAGCTGATATTTGTAAGCCAGCGCGCCTTCCATCACAAACTTGGGCATGCTCTCGATAAGGTTGAACAAAAAGAGCGCACCAAAGAGCGGGGCGCATTGCGCAAAGAGACGGCCGACTTCGCGCAGGCTCACGCGGCGCGATTTTTCGGTTTCGAGCAGGGCGAGCGGGGCGGTGACCAGCACGAGCGAGGCGATGGCGGTGACACCCATGGCCATGGCCGCGATGGGCATGCTGCGCGTAAGGAACAGCGCCACGCTAAAGATCACGATGACGCCGACGGAGCGTAGCGTTTGGCTCATGCCGGCCAGGTAAAGTTTATCGGCCTGCTGCAGGCGGCCCTCGTACACGTCCGCCACGCCGTCGATCACCTTATACAGGTAGACGCCCAGGCCGATCGTGGCCATCTGCGCGTCGTAGCCGCGGGCGCTGCTGTACATGAGGCCGCAGCCTAGGGCGAGCGCTCCGCAAAGCCAGCGATTGAGCTGGTAGGAGGCAAAGGAGGTCTTCTCGTCGATGTCCGAGACCTGAAAATTGCGCACGCCGTAGTTGCACGCGATCATGATGAGCGTGCCGGTGACAAAGGCGATGGAGAACTTACCGGCTTCCTCGGCGCCCACAAGCTGCGTGGACACGATGGTGAGCAGCGGAAACGCCATGCCCCACACGGCGGTGCCGAGAGTGTTCCAAAGATAGTCGCGACTGGTGGCGTGCTCCTCGTATTCGGCTTCCTGCATGGAGAAGCCGCCGCCGTAAACGGCGCCGAGTAGGCGGTTCCACCAGGCGTTGACCATACGGTGGATGGGACCGGGCTCGCGACCGCGTTCGCGGCGACGGCGCGTGGCCTGGCTGCTGTCGGGACCGCCGGCGTTGCGCTGGCTCAGCTCCTGGATGCGTGCGAGCTCTTCGGCCGTGTGGGAGGCGGGGAACAGGCCGTTCTCGATGCGTCCGCCCTGGGCCTTCGCGGCGCCGTCTCTCGATGCAGCGGGGTTGGAGACGCCGTTGCGGCGGGCGATGGCGCGGCGAATGCTATCGAGGGGCGTGATGCTCAAAGCGGAGTCCTTTCTATTGCTGCGCTTTAGTATAGACGCGACGGTGTTCGTTCGTGTTTTTGAACGGATTGTTCAATAATTTCGGCGGGCGGCTGTAATTTGTCGGTAAACGTGCGGTATCCTGTTGAAGTTTTGTGACACCCCCGATGCCGCCCACGCGGTACCAAGGAGCTTCTACCTATGGACGTCGCCGCATTCTTACTGGCTCTTGTGCCGATTATTTGGCTGGTCGTGATGCTGCTGTGCTTTAAATGGCCAGCTTGGAAGGCCGCTATCGGATCGTTTGTCCTTTCGTGCTTGCTTGCCTTCGCATGGTGGCACCTGCCGGCAGCGCAGATCGCGACCGCCTCGCTCGAAGGTTTTTTGATGGCTCTGTGGCCCATCGTCCTGGTGATCATCGCCGCGGTGTTCACGTATAACCTGTGCGTTCGTACGGGCGCCATGGACGTGATCGGCAGCATGATCACCTCCATCAGCAGCGACCGCCGTCTGCTGGCGCTGCTCGTGGCTTGGTGCTTCGGTGGCTTTATGGAGGGCATGGCCGGCTTCGGTACCGCTGTCGCCATTCCCGCCGGCATGCTCGCGGGCCTGGGCTTTGAGGCCGTGCCTGCCGTGCTCATCTGCCTGCTGGCCAACGGCGTGCCCACGCCCTACGGCTCCATCGGCATCCCCACGGTGTCCGTTGCCGACCTGGTGGGTTTGGATTCCCTTCACCTAGCGACCGTTCAGCTGGTGCAGCTCGCACCGTTCTTTGTGGTGATGCCGCTATTTATTGTGCTGGTTGCGGGCCGTGTTGCCGATGACCAGGGCAATGCCGCGAGTGTGGGCGAGCGTCTGCACGGTGTTGCCGGCGTGGCGTTGCTCTCCGGCGTGTCGTTTGTCGGCGCGGCTCTGGTCGTTGCCATGTTTGTGGGCCCCGAGCTGGCCGTGGTCGTAGGATCCATCGTTTCGCTCGCGCTGACAGCTGCGCTTGCCATGCGTGCCGAGAAGTCGGGGCATCTGGACGCACGCTTCCATATGAATATCGAGGCCGGCGAACAGCTCACCGTTAAGTCGGCGCTTTCGGCCTGGTCGTGCTTCATTCTGATTTTTGTACTGCTGCTGGGTACGTCCAACCTGGTGCCCGCCGTGCATGCCGCGCTTGCGCCCTTTGCAAGCCACGTGCAGGTGTATTGCGGCGAGAACCCCGGTACGCTTACGTTTTCGTGGATCAACACGCCAGGCGTCTGGATCTTCCTGGCCGCGTTTGTCGGCGGTGCCATTCAGGGTGCTTCGCCACGCATGATGGGCGAGGTGCTGGCCGCGACTGTGAAGCAGATGATGCCGACGGTGATCACGATGCTTTCGGTGCTGGGCTGTGCCAAGGTGATGGGCTATGCGGGCATGATCTCTTCGATCAGCGCGTTCTGCATCGCCGTCGCCGGTGGGCTGTACCCGATTCTGGCTCCGTGGATCGGTGCGGTTGGTGCGTTCGTGACCGGCTCGGGCACGTCCTCGGGCATGCTGTTTGGCCCCATTCAGAGCCAGGCTGCCACTGCGCTGGGTGTGAGCGACTACTGGATGGTCGCGTTGAACGCCCTGGGCGTCGCCGCCGGTAAGATGATCTCGCCGCAGACCCTCGCCATTGGTCTTGCCGCCGTGCTCGTGCGCGGTAAGGATGCCGAACTCCTGGGCGCCGTCCTGCCCTACGCCGCCGGCATGCTGGTCCTGATGAGCGCCATAGCCATGCTCGGCCAAGGCCTGCCGCTGTAGTCGGCACTTAGGGACGTTCCTTATGTGCCGGCACTTTGGGAACGTCCCTAAGTGCCGGCATCCGGGGACACTCCTTGAATGTTGTCTGTTCAAGAGGGGGTGCGGACAAAAAGTTGGACCGAGTCCGGTCCAGATTGGAGTCCGCATG
>CAJMST010000041.1 GCA_905216145.1 uncultured bacterium
GGGGCTCCTATCTTTTTAGTGCCCTCGGATTGGGTCATAGTGTCTGTCGGTGCCAAAACATCGGCATTGCCGTTGTTTTGGCACTTGGGGACGTTCCTTTTGTGCCGGCACTTGGGGACACTCCTTATGTCAAGAGATTCGTGCAAGAGGGATAGGTTGCCTTGCATCGATCTAAATAAGTTGCGGTGAGATAGTTCTTGAATTGGCCTTTTTGATGGCTAAACAGGAACTATCTCACCGCAACTGCGTTGAGTGTTTTTTGGCAGCTGGTTTACTTGCTTGCGAACAGCCAGACCAGGATAATCACCAGAATCACGGCGACAATGCAGACGATGGCGCCGGTGAATTTGACGCGGGAGTCGCGGGTACGCTCGCGCACGTCGTTCTCGGCGGCTTCGAGTTGAGCCACTTCACGCTCGGTTTCGGCGTACTCGGCCTTATCGCGGACCAGAGAGCCTGCGAGCGATTCGGTAATCTCGGGATGATCGTGCACCTCGGTCGCCTGCTCGATGATCGACTGCGCATGCGCGACGTCCGCCTGGGCATTGGCGATAGCCTGCTCTTGCTCTCGACGCGCCTTGTCTTCGGCGGCGATCTTCTCGCGCAGTTCGCGCTGGCGCGTTGCGGCGGCGGCTTTTGCGGTCTGCAGCTCGTCGCGCGCGGCATCGGCCTCGGCCGTCACGGTCTGATGGGCGCGCTTGGCGTCGGCGATGGGGGCTTGCGCCTGCTCGACGGCGTGCTCGGCGGCCGCGAGCGAGTGCTCAAGATCGGCGGTGATGCGCGGGACATCTTCCTCGGCTTTGCGCAGGGCATCGGCCGTGTCGGAGATCTGCATCGAAAGCTCGCTGGTGCGCACCGTGTAATTGGCGGGATTTGCCGAAGGATTGCGCTGCAGCTCGGCATACTCGTGGCGCAGCGTTTCGAGTTGAGCGCGCGTGGCGTCGACGGTTTGCTGTGCTGCGGCAACGCCGGCGTCGCGCTCGGCCTGCACCTTGTCGCGGATGCGCTTGGAATCTTCGAGGCGTCGAACGAGGCGGTTACCGGTCTCGCGCGAGCTGGCTTCGCGCGCCTCCACCGCGTCGAGTGCGGCTTTGAGACGCCGCTCGGTGGCGTCGTCCTCTTCCTTCATTTGTTCGAGCTGCGCTTTGAGCTCTGTTGCCTTGGCAGCATGGGTATCGCGGCCGATTTCTGCTGCCGCGGCGGCCTTTTGTGCCGTGTCGATAGTCTGGCGCTGCTCGGCGACGATTTGGTCGTAGCGGCCTGCGATATCCTGACGCGTCTCGAGCTCCTCGCCTTGATCGGCGATGCGCTGCTCAAGTTCGGCCATGTGATCGCGGGCGTCCGCGAGTGCCTTCTTTGCGGCATTCATCTCGCGCATGGCCGAGGCGCCCTGGGCGATAAAAGTGCCCACGGCGTTAGCGGTGTTTGAGACGGCGCTTCCCAGATCGCGACTGGCTGCGGGGGCTTGTGGGGCGGTCGGGTGAGCGGCGTTTTCCGTGCCCGCATCGGGCACCTGTGACGTGGCGATGCTGCCGGCGCCGCCCTCGACTACGGAAAAGCCCGCTGCATGCGGGTCAACTGCATCGGCACCAATGGTGGGGTGCTCGAGCTGCAGGAACGAGGGCAGGGTGCTGCCTTGGTCGGCAACGGGGGTCTCGCCGGGCACGAAGGTCGAGGCGGCCTCGGCGGCCTCCTCTTCCTCGGCGTCAACATCGGCGTCGGCCACGGCGTCTTTCATCGCTTTGACGGCATCCATCATCGAGTCCATGACGGCATCGAGCTCTTCTTCCGAAGACACCTCGATGGGACCTTCTGCTTGCGGGGCGGCTTCTTTTTCGGGGGCGTCGTCCTGAGCGGCCGAATCGTCATTTTGCTCGCCGGCATCTTCGGCCGCAGGGACTTCCGTCGCAGCGCCGTTATCCAGAGTGGCGTCGTCGACGTCGGTATCATTGCAGGTCGCAGCGTCAGTATCTGCGGCGACGTCTGCTGAATCATCAATATGCTGTTGAGTCTGGGGATCCAGCTCGTCTGTCATAGGCATGTGCTCCTCATCGTTGTTTGTCACCCTATGATAAAGTCTCGCGCCGACATCCCGCGTCCCGCAGCAAAGTTTCAAAACGTGTTCGATGACTCGCGTCGATAGCAAAAACTCGGCTACTTTATCCAGTTTGTACTTGACAATCCCTTCGCCGAAAGACGTTGCGCCGTTCGCCTGCCATGGGCTTTATTTCTCACTTGAAGAAGCTAAAGTTGCATATCAGCTTTTGGCGCGTTTATTTTGGATGCGCGCAGTCGGCGGGCGTGCCCGTCGCGATTTTGAAAGGACTTCGTATGGGACTTTTCACTGGTAAGACCGTGATCGTCACCGGTGGCGGCAAGGCCACGCTTAAGGACGGCTCTGCTGGCTCCATCGGCTACGGCATCGATATCGCTTTTGCCAAGGAAGGCGCGAACCTCGTTATCACCGGTCGTAACGTTGCTAAGCTCGAGGCTGCCAAGGAGTCTCTTGAGGCTGAGTACGGCGTCAAGGTTCTCCCTGTTCAGGCCGATGTCTCCGCCGGCCAGGACAACGAGGCCGTCGTGCAGAACGTTATCGACAAGGCCATCGAGGAGTTCGGTCGCATCGACGCCGTCGTCAACAACGCTCAGGCCAGTGCCTCGGGCGTGACCATCGCCGACCACACCATGGACCAGTTTAACCTGGCTATTTACTCCGGCCTGTACGCCACCTACCTGTACATGCAGAAGGCCTATCCGCACCTGAAGGAGACCAAGGGCTCCGTGGTCAACTTTGCTTCGGGCGCCGGCCTGTTTGGCAACTATGGCCAGTGCAGCTATGCTGCCGCCAAGGAGGGCATCCGCGGCCTGACCCGCGTCGCCGCCAACGAGTGGGGCAAGGACGGCATCAACGTCAACATCGTGTGTCCGCTTGCTTGGACTGCTGCGCTCGAGAACTTCCAGGATGCCTATCCCGAGGCGTTCAAGGCCAACGTCCACATGCCGCCGGCTGGTCACTACGGCGACGTCGAGAAGGAAATCGGCCGCGTGGTCGTTCAGCTCTGCGGTCCCGACTTTAAGTACATGAACGGCGAGACCGTCACCCTCGAGGGTGGCATGGGCCAGCGGCCGTAGGGGTTACGCGGTTTTACCAAACCGCGTAACGGCTCGACGCTGCGCGGGCCGCATTTGGACAATCTGACGTTCAACTTCAAGGGCGCGACCAGAAGGTCAGCGCCCTTTCGTTTCACGTCACCTTGTCTCAAATGCGGCCCGCTCGCTGACTTATGCTCAACCTGCGGCGCCATTTTGCTTGAAGGCACCTTGCTCGCTCTGGCGGGCTTTCGCTCATATGACCCAATCCGCTGTCA
>CAJMST010000042.1 GCA_905216145.1 uncultured bacterium
CGGCGCCGGCGGTCGCAGCAGAACTCGAGAGCAGACCGATAAACAGCGACGGGCCAAACGATGCGGCAATCATGTTCCACGTGTTGAGCAATGCCGTTCCGTGAGGATGTTCAGCGGCGGGTAGCGTCTCCAAGCCGGCCGTCTGCGAGGGGCTCAGCACCAAACCGACTCCGGCATACACCACAACGGTCAGCGCCACGACGACGCCGATGTTCATGCTTGCCGCCGTCATCGAGATTGCAATCTGCCCCACGGCAATCAGGGCAAAGCCGACCGGCAGCAGCGGCCATGCGCCACGGGCGTCCATCACGCGTCCGCCCACAATCGAGGTCACGGCGTTGCAGGCAATTGCCGGCAAAATGAGCAGGCCCGCAACAAGTGCGGTCATGCCGTATGCGCCCTCAAAATAGAGCGGCAACAAAACGCTCATCGAGAACGTCGTCATCATCGACACCACCACAAGCAAACACGCAGGCCAAAAACGAACGCTCGCCATGGGACGCACGTTGAGCACCGGATGCTCGAGCTTGAGCTGGCGGGCCGCAAACAGGCCGAGCAGCACAATGGCGGCGAAGAGCGTCACGATACCGGCAATCAGATTGGTCGAGAACTCGCCTACGGAATACACAAATGCCGTAATACCGGCGGCGAGCAAAATAACCGACAGAATATCAAGCGTAGTGTTCGAACGCTCTCCGACATTCTGAACAAGCTTTACGCCCACCGCAGCGACCACAATGCCGCCCACCAGCGGCACTACGAACACCGCCCTCCAGCCAAACAACGTGCACATTAGACCACTGATCACGGGTCCAAACGCCGGGCCCAGCGTAATGCAGGCACCGCCCAGGCTCAGATACAGACCGAGCTTCTCGCGCTGGGCGCAAGACAGCACCACGTTCATCATGAGCGGGAACAGGATGCCCGATCCCGCAGCCTGCAAAATACGACTTGGCAGCAAAACGCTAAACGACGGAGCGATCAGACACAGGGCTTCGCCGGCGACCATACATCCGCATGCGAAAAACAACAGCTTGCGCGTCGAGAAACGGCCGGACAGGAAGGCCATGATGGCCGTAAAGATCGACGTCACGATCATGTAGCCCGAGACGAGCCACTGCGCCGTGGTGGCACTCACCGAAAAGGCTGCCATAATGTCGTGCAACGCCACGTTAATGATGTTCTCGTTAAACGCGGCAACAAAGGCTGCAATATACATTACGACGAGAATCGCCGCAGTGGCCGATGGCGTTACTTGAACTTGTTGCTGAGATTTGCTCCCCATGCATTTCCTTCCTCTTGGAACGACAGTCGCATCGCCCCAGAGGAACAGTCCAGGGCGAAAAATGAGCCCTAGACTTACGCCAGACGCCGTACACGACGAATCTGGCAACATGGTCCAACGTTGAAAGATTGTAACGCGGACGCACAGCTTTCCTTCCGCGCTATTATTAAAAGTCCACGAAAGCATAAGACATGAGGAGCCCGCCATGATTAAGCCCATCATGAAATCCGAGTTCTTTTTGCGTCTGCCTTCCGAAGACGCGGGACCCGACGATGCCGCGACCGGGCAGGATCTCCTGGATACGCTCCACGAGCATGAGCGCGAGTGCGTGGGCCTCGCCGCCAACATGATCGGCGTGCGCAAACGCATCATCTGCGTAAAGGACGGCAACAGGACACTCCTGATGTACAACCCTCAGATTCTTGAGCAGGTCAATGCCTATCAGACGAGCGAAGGATGCCTCTCGCTGATCGGCGAGCGTCCCTGTACCCGCTATCGCCGCATTAAGGTTGAGTATTTGGACGAGAACTTCGTTCACCGCATCAAAAACTTCTCGGGCTACACCGCCGAGATCATCCAACACGAAATCGATCATTGCAACGGCGTCGTTATATAGTTCCGCGAGTCAAGGAAAATGATCTGTTTTCCTCCGTCCCTAATGGACCATGATAACGACGCAGGCTGAGTATACGACAGCGAGCGAGCCGCATTTGCACCAAGGTGACGTGAAATCAAAACCACCCCTAAAAGGGGTGGTTTGCTCTTAGGGTATAACCCTTGGAT
>CAJMST010000043.1 GCA_905216145.1 uncultured bacterium
TCCCTCAAAGAGGGCGAGGCCGTGCATGACTTTGTGGGACCCTTGGGCAAGGCAACCGAGATCGAAGGCCTGAAAAACGTCTGCGTCGTCGGCGGCGGCGTGGGCTGCGCCATTGCGCTGCCCATTGCCCAGGCACTGCATGAGCAGGGCACCAAGGTCACCGGCATTGTCGGCTTCCGCAACAAGGATCTGGTCATTCTGGAGGACGAGTTCCGCGCCTGCTGCGATGAGTTTATCATTATGACCGATGACGGCTCCTACGGCGAGAAGGGCGTTGTCACCGCGCCGCTGGAGCAGCGCATTGTGGACGGTGCGAACTTTGATGAGGTCATCACGATTGGACCGCTCATTATGATGAAATTTGTCGTCAAGACGACCAAGCCCCACAACGTCAAGACCGTTGTGTCGATGAACCCCATCATGGTCGATGGCACCGGTATGTGCGGCGGCTGCCGCCTGACCGTCGGCGGCCAGACCAAGTTTGCCTGCGTGGACGGCCCTGATTTTGACGGCTTTGAGGTCGATTTTGACGAGGCCATGCACCGCGGCACGATGTACAAGCCCTTTGAGGCACACGCCCGCGAGGCCGAGTGCAATTTGCTGAAGCAGGAGGTGCAGTAATTATGCCGAACATGGACCCGAAAAAGTGCCCCATGCCCAGCCAGGAGCCGAACGTCCGCAACAAAAACTTTAAAGAGGTCGCCCTTGGCTACACCGAGGAGATGGCCGTGAACGAGGCCAAGCGCTGCCTGCAGTGCAAGAACCACCCCTGCCGCAGCGGCTGCCCCGTTGAAATTGATATTCCCGGCTTCATCAAGCACGTCGCCGAGGGCGACTTTGAGGCCGCCTACAACGTGATTGCCCAGTCCAGCGCGCTGCCCGCCGTCTGCGGCCGTGTCTGCCCGCAGGAGCACCAGTGCGAAGGCAAGTGCGTCCGCGGCATCAAGGGCGAGGCCGTCGGCATTGGCCGTCTCGAGCGCTTTGTTGCCGACTGGTACCGCAACAACGTACATACCAAGCCCACCGCCCCCGCGCCCAATGGCCACAAGGTCGCTGTCATCGGCGCAGGTCCGTCCGGCCTGACCGTCGCGGGCGATCTGGCCAAGCTGGGCTACAAGGTCACCGTCTACGAAGCCCTGCACGTTGCGGGCGGCGTGTTGATGTACGGCATCCCCGAGTTCCGTCTGCCCAAGGACATCGTCCAGCACGAGGTCGAGGGCCTGAAGGAGCTGGGCGTGGACATCGAGACGAACATGGTCATCGGCAAGGTGCTGACCATCGACGAGCTGATGAACGACTACGGCTTTGAGGCCGTCTATGTCGCGTCCGGCGCCGGTCTGCCCCGCTTTATGGGCATCCCCGGCGAGAGCCTGAACGGCGTCTACTCCGCCAACGAGTACCTGACCCGCGTCAACCTGATGAAGGCGTACAAGGAGGATTCCCGCACGCCCATCATGAAGAGCAAGTCCGTTGCCGTTGTCGGCGGCGGCAATGTCGCCATGGACGCTGCCCGCTGCGCCAAGCGTCTGGGTGCCGAGAATG